>JBBSBQ010000017.1:0-66131 GCA_038251095.1 Hyphomicrobiales bacterium | reverse complement strand
GGTGAAATCGGTGGCGCGGTACTGGTCGCCGAAGGCATGGCGGCCGATGATGATGGGTTTGGTCCATCCGGGCACAAGGCGCGGCACGTTCTTGCAGATGATAGGTTCGCGGAAAATGACGCCGCCCAGAATATTGCGGATAGTTCCGTTGGGCGATTTCCACATCTGCTTCAAGTTGAATTCCTTCACCCGCGCCTCGTCGGGAGTGATGGTGGCGCATTTCACCCCGACGCCGTATTTCTTGATCGCATTTGCCGCGTCAATCGTGACTTGGTCATTGGTGGCATCGCGGTTTTCCACGGAGAGGTCATAATAGTGCAAATCAATATCAAGATAGGGGTGAATCAGTTTTTTCTTGATCAGATCCCAGATGATGCGGGTCATCTCGTCGCCATCAAGCTCAACCACAGGATTGGCGACTTTTATCTTGCTCATCTGGGAAACCTCATCATTTTGGCTGGAATTCGGCGTTGCTATAGCAGGCGCATGATGAGGGGGCAAACTGGAAGAAAAAGGGGCCCATAAGTCCCCCTTGCATTGGTGTTAAATGCCGCTTAGCGGCAAGCGATGGCAATTTGCTCGACGTGCCGGTGGTCGGTTCCGCAGCAACCCCCGAGCACATTGATGTGGCTCAGTCGGTTACGAATTGCCCGGTATTGCTGACCAAATTCCAACGGGTTTCCAGCATCTAGCTCAGTTGCCTTGTCAAGTTCGGCATGGCTGCATCTCGAAGCATTGGCGCGAATGCCGCGAATGCGTTTGGTCCAGTCCGCTTTCACCAGCGCGCTGTCAAAATGGGTGGGGTGGGCGCAATTGACCATATAATAGGCTGGCGCGCTTCCAGTCCTTTCATCCACGGAATCGATGGCTTCAGGGAGCAACTCACCGGAGGGCAGACGGCCATCGGTTTCCACGGTAAAGGAAATTGCCACGGGCATGGCCGCAGCCTTGGCGGCGCGCGTCACGCCAACTGCTTCATTGATGTTGGTTATGGTGATGGCAGTCACCATATCGGCTGCCGTTGTTGCAAAAACTTCCGCTTGGCCGCTGTGGTAATCCTCGGCTTCGGCTTCGCTCATGATGTGGCCGGGGTGGTAGCCGTCGCCGCGCGGGCCAATGCAACCGCTGATCGGCATTGGGCTTTGGGCCGCCTCGAATTTCTTGCGGAGCGTTTCAAGGAAGGCGATGGACTGCCGATTGATATCATCCAGGGCGGATGGGGTGTAGCCAAGCTTTTTGCCCCAGTCGGCGCTGGCCCGCCAGGTGGGTGATTCCAGGATAAACCCCAGTTCATTGGCGCGGGCGATTGCTGCGTGACTCCGGTAATAGGCCCGCAAGGTCTGGACGCCCTTCTCTGTTTTCAGAAGATCGAACACGGCGAAATAGGGAAGGTCGATGCCGTCATGATAAATGATTGTTGTTTCAATCCCCCCGTCAGTCAGAAACAGGTGGCCGTTCAACTGCGGCAGGTCGTCCCGATACTTTGCCATGGTTTTCTCCATTGCTGTGATTTACGGTGGGTGGAAGCGCTTTGCATGGCGGCAAGGTGATCTAGAATGCCTGTAAAATCTGCAAAGCTTATGGTCAAGGCTTCTCAGAAATTAAAAACTGCTATATAGATCATGCTGTTAGGTGATGCCCGCCGGTTCCATTGTGGACCAGTGGCTAACTTTGTCAGGCTTTAGGTGCACCCACGGTACAGTAGATGACGACGACAGTTTTAAATCGTAGCGGCAGCAAGCGCGAACGCATCCTTGAGGTGGCACAAGAAGCCATTCTCGCAAAGGGCTTCGCGGCTACGTCCATTGAAGAAATCATTACGGCCGTAGGCATTACCAAAAGTGGTTTTTTCTATCACTTTTCTGACAAAAGCGATCTCGCCAAGGCATTGCTTGAACGTTACATCAGCCACGAGGAAGTTTTGTTTGACGAACTTTTTCTGCGCGCACAAGAGCTTCATGAGGATCCGCTGCATGGATTCCTCGTCGGGCTGAAAATGTTTGCGGAGATGATGGCGGACCTCCCTAGCGCCCATCCCGGATGCATTGTGGCGGCGGTGTGTTATCAAGAGCAGCTGTTTAACCGTGACGTGGTTGAACTGAACGCCACGGCGCTTCTTGCTTGGCGCAAGCGGTTCCACGAGAGATTCGAGTTGATTGCGCAACGCTATCCACCGAAAGTTCCGGTGGATTTTGACACGCTTGCCGACATGATGTCGGGACTTGTCGATGGTGGCATTATTCTCTCGCGTGTGCTGAAGGACAAGGATCTGCTACCGGAACAGGTAATGCTCTACCGAGATCTTGTCCGCGCGGTTTTTTTGGGCACGGGCGAGGAGCGCCCAAGGCCCGCTTTGACTTGACCATGATGTTGTGGCACCCGTCTCCCCATGACGGCATTTGATCCTCCGGCTTTGGCATCGTCCAATGCGCTCCATCACAGACCTTACGTGTTTTATCTGGCAGCCCTGGGCGCTGCCGGTTTTGCCGTGCAGATCATGTCGGTGGCGGTGAGCTGGCAGGTTTATGACCTTACCCGCAATCCGTTGGATCTTGGTTTTGTCGGGCTGGTACAATTCCTGCCGGCGCTGCTTCTGGTCCTGGTCACAGGGCTCATTGCCGACAAGTTCAACCGCCGCTTGATCTTGGGCTTGTGCCTGCTGATTGAGGTGGTGTGTGCAACAGGCCTGCTGATTTTTACGTATTCGGGCTTCCGGCAGGTGTGGCCAATCTTCGTCATTTTGGTGGGTTTCGGCGTTGCCCGGGCCTTCATGAATCCGGCTGCCGATGCGCTTGCCCCCAACCTGTTGCCCAAAACGGCGCTCGCCCATGGCATATCGCTCAACTCCATGACCTGGCAGGTTACGACTATTACAGGCCCGGTTGCGGGTGGGTTGCTTTATGGCATTTCAGGGGAATTTGCCTATGGCATTGCCGTTTGCCTGATGGTGTTGGCGATTGCCTGCGTGGCGCTTATCGGGTGGGTGTCACAGGAGAACCACGCCCAGGAAACCAACCTCGCCACCCTCATGGCGGGGTTTAAATTCATCAAGTCCGAGCAGGTCGTGTTGGGGGCAATCTCGCTTGATCTGTTCGCCGTACTGCTCGGAGGGGCCGTGGCGCTGCTCCCCATCTATGCGCGCGATATTCTTGAAGTTGGCCCCTGGGGGCTTGGCCTGTTGCGGGCCGGGCCGGGCATTGGGGCGATCATCATAGCCATCTGGCTGTCCAAATTCCCGATCAAGGACAATGCCGGAGTAATTCTGTTTCTGTTCGTGGCCGGATTTGGCTTCTGCACCATCGTATTCGGGCTTTCAAAATCGGTCCCGCTGTCGATTGCTGCGCTCGCCGTCATGGGGGCCTGCGATATGGTCAGCGTCTATGTGCGCGAAACCCTGATGCAATTGTGGACGCCGGACGCGGTGCGGGGTCGGGTCAACGCCGTCAACCGGGTGTTTATCGGGGCTTCCAATGAACTGGGCGAATTCCGGGCAGGGGTCGTGGCGGCCTGGATCGGGGCCGTGGCCGCTGTGGCTATCGGTGGAGCGGGCACCATGGCCGTGGCATTTTTTTGGTCGCGCTGGTTCCCGGATTTGCGCATGGCCCGGACGCTGAGCGGGAAAAGCTAGCATCCCGCTTTCAACTTCGCTATTTCCCGTGGGAACATGGCTGGCACCGACAAAACGCAGAATCAGGTTCTGGGACCGGCACCCTTGGTGGTGCTGGCGCATCCGCAGCTTGGCGAAAATATCGGCACTGCGGCGCGGGCCATGGCCAATTTTGGCCTGCATGAACTTCGGCTTGTGGCGCCGCGCGACGGCTGGCCCAACGAAAAGGCGGTGACGGCTTCTTCGGGTGCCCACTGGATTGTGGAAGGGGCCAAGGTCTTCGACGACTTGCCCTCGGCGCTTGTCGATATGAACTATGTCTACGCCACCACGGCGCGGCCGCGTGACATGATCAAGGAAGTGATCACCCCGGAGCAGGCAGGCCATGACATGCGGGCGCGCGTGGCGCGGGGCGAAAAAGTTGCCATTCTCTTCGGGCGGGAGCGCTGGGGCCTGAGCAACGAGGAAGTTTCACTGGCCGATGTGATCGTGACCGCACCGGTGAATCCGGCCTTTGCCTCCATCAATATCGCCCAGGCGGTTTTGCTGATGGGCTATGAATGGTTCAAGGAGCATGCGGCGAGCCTTGGGCAGCAAACGCCGGAACTTGCGGCGCTTGATGGCCCCGGCCTGCAAACGCCGGATACGCGCCTTGCCACCAAGGAGGAGCTTTACGGTTTCTTTGATCATCTGGAGCGGGAACTGGATGAGTCCGGGTTTTTCAAAACCGAAAAGAAGAAGCCGACCATGCGGCTGAATCTGCGCAACATGTTTGTGCGGGCGGAACTGACCGAACAGGAAATCCGTTCGCTTCGTGGCATGGTTTCGTCGCTCACGCGCACGCATTTGCGGGGCAAGGGGCTCAAGGAATGACGGTTCATCGCGTTCTTCTGTTTGATTCCGGCATGGGGGGATTGACCGTTGCCACCTGTGTGCGGGCGCAGTTGCCAAACGCTGAATTGATTTACGCGGCGGACAACGCTGGCTTTCCTTATGGCGCCTGGAAAGAAGAGGCGCTTGTTGCCCGTATTGTTCATGTCATGGGCGCGCTGATTGAGAAAGCCAAGCCCGATATCGTGGTGATTGCCTGCAATACGGCTTCTACCCTCGCATTGGCGGCGCTGCGGGAGAAATATTCGGTTCCCTTTGTGGGTACGGTTCCGGCGATAAAGCCAGCGGCGGCACAGACCAAATCCAACATCATCGGCGTACTGGCCACGCCCGGCACGGTGAGCCGCGAGTATACCCACACGCTCATCCACACCTATGCCTTCCATTGCAAGGTGATCCTGCATGGGGCCAGGCGCCTGGCTGAAATCGCGGAGCAGAAACTCAAGGGCCATGCCCCTGATCTGGATGAACTGCGCGATGAGATTGCACCGGTCTTCCGCCAGCGCGACGGTAAAAAAACCGATGTAGTGGTGCTGGCCTGCACGCATTACCCGCTGGTGATCGACGAGATGAAACTGGTCGCGCCTTGGGAGGTTAACTATCTCGACCCGGCGCCTGCCATTGCCCGCCGGGTAAGTGATGTTGTAGCCGACCTGAAACTGGCAGGGTCACAATCGGGCGTTCCCGAGCCGGATACGGTGCTTCTGACCTCGGCCCGGGGCAGCGCCTCGGAATCGCTGGCAGCTTACAGCGCCATGGGTTTCCGGAGGCATGAATTCGTGGATCTGCCGGTTTGAGGGGAACGGAATTGGGAAAAAATTGAAGTCATAGATGTCGAACTGGTGGGCCGTGGCCTTGTCTTGGAGCGAGACTTGTACGTCCTTTATCTGGAATCGCCGGAAGATTTCCCTGATAGACTTTCACTTGGCAGTCCCAGTTTTGCGTGTTTGCTGGCCTGGGATTCCCGGGGTGTTGAGGTTAAACAGATAGCAAAATTGGCAAGTAAGCTTCTGAATGCCGGCGCCGTTTACATCTGTGCTTGGGGTCCTGATTGTGAGCGGGTGCATGATATTTTTGACGAAGAAATAGTAGGATCGGATCCGTCACCTGATGATCCGTTTATTATGACAACGTGGCATTCGCGGGAGACTTTGGCTGGAGCGATTTGGTTTGTCCTAACGAGCTCAAATCTGGATGACGACTGTGAGTTGGGGTGTGAATCAACTCTTGGCATTACAATTGGGTATTTGGGCTGGCACGAGGAGATTTGCAGCGCTTTCCTCGATTCTGATAGGTTTTTCTCGTCGATTTGACACGCCAACCACCTTCCGCTATCAACCGGCCCACTGACGGGGCCAGAAGCCCCGTTTTGCTTGCCCGTGAGCCCTTAAAGGTTCTGTCGGCCGGGAGACCGGAAGAGGAGGGTGGGTTCCAACTTAAATGGTTATGGAGAACCGTAAATGACAAAGCGTCAGTCCGCTAAACATAAAATCGACCGCCGCATGGGCGAGAACATCTGGGGTCGCCCCAAGAGCCCGGTGAACAAGCGTGAATATGGCCCCGGCCAGCACGGCCAGCGCCGCAAGGGCAAGATGTCGGACTTCGGCATCCAGCTCAAGGCCAAGCAGAAGCTCAAGGGCTATTACGCCAATATTTCCGAGCGCCAGTTCTCGAAAGTTTACGAAGAGGCCTCGCGCATGAAGGGCGACACCTCGGAAAACCTGATCGGCCTTCTGGAGCGCCGCCTCGATGCGATCATCTACCGCGCCAAGTTCGTGCCAACCATGTTTGCCGCGCGCCAGTTCGTGAGCCACGGCCATGTGAAGGTGAATGGCCGCCGCGTGACCATCGCTTCCATGCGCATCAAGGCCGGTGACGCCCTTGAGCTCACGGCAAAGTCCAAGGAGCTCCCGATCGTCCTTGAGGCCGTGCAATTGGCCGAACGCGATGTTCCGGATTATGTGGAAGTCGATCACAAGGCGATGACGGCGAAGCTGGTGCGTGTGCCCGCTCTTGCCGATGTGCCCTATCCAGTTCAGATGGAACCGCACTTCGTGGTGGAATATTATTCGCGCTAGATCTTCTGCGCAGCTTAATTTAGAACGGCGGGAATTTTCCCGCCGTTTCTATTTCAGCATTGACGCAAGATAGGTTGCGAAGTCGTAGTTCGGCCGTTCCAAGTGGGATAGGTGGCCGGGCTTGGCCATCTCGGAGCAAAGCCCGCGGTAGACCCTTTCGGTGCAGCCCTTGTCTTCGATGTTGACCTCGTCGAGCAGGGTCTTGAGCTGGGCGAAATAGTTCTGGGCCCCCGGGTCATGGACGAACTCGGGCGACAGGCCGCCGCCGAAATTCACCAGAACCTGCCCGGCACCCTTGGGATGCAACGAAAGATACCAGAAGTAACCGGGCGTCAAAGTAATCAGCAGGCTGGGATAGATGGCCAGCAGATAAGTCATCCGGCGGCGGTCGCCTTGTATACGTGTGTTGCCGGGGTGGGCCAGCGCGATTTTCAACCGGTCGTCTTTCAGGATGGTGTGATAATTGAAGGTGGGTTGTCCCGGCGGGCAAACCATCTCATCGAGCTTGGAAAGGCCGCCGATGGTTTTGGCGTGACAGACGGGAAGATGGTAACTCTCCATGAAATTCTCGGCCAGGACCTTCCAGTTCGTGTTCCAGGTGAACTGCTCGTGGAAGTTCTCGACATAGGTTTCCATGCCATAGTCGGCAATCAGGCCTTCAACATCCTTGAATTTTTCGCGTGGCGGCGTGGCATTGGGGTTGAGTGTCACCAGCACCCAGCCCAGCCATTCCTCGCAGCGGATCTGCGGCAGGCGATAATCCTCCTTGCAAAAGCCCTCGTTGAGTTTCATGGCCGGAGCGGCGCGCAAATGGCCATCGGTATTATAGCTCCACCCGTGATAGGGGCAGACGATGCCCTTGGTGTTGCCGCTGCCGGTGAGCAGAATGGACATGCGGTGCAGGCAGACATTGGACTGGGCGCGAAGTGTGCCATCCCGGTCGCGGATCACCATGATGGGCTGGCCGGCGAGTTCGAGCGTGACAAAGTCGCCGGGATTGGCAAGGCTGCTGGCGCGGCCTACGCAAAACCATTCCTTGCTGAAAATCTTGGCGATTTCCTCGGCAGCAAATGCCGCGGAAGTATAGACCGATTTGGGCATGGCGTGGGCCTGGTTGAATGGCACGGCAACATTGGCCTTCAAGTCTTCGACCGCCTCGACCCCACGAATTTGAAGGTCCATGTTTCACGCCTCCCTAAAGGCCAGTATATTCAGTAATCTGCGCGTCGGCCAAGGCAAAGCAGCCGGCAATCGAAGGATTGAGCGGCAATTCGCGGTAGGCCCCGATGGCCCCCTGGGCGGCGAGCCTTCCGGCCATGCCTGACTCTTCTCCGGCCACCACCCAGATAAATGGAAACGCTGTCTGGCGCACGGGCCTTGCCCCGGCAATGGTGAGCCTAGCAAAGATCTCGTCGGAGGACGTCCCGGGCTCGAACACGGCGAGCATTGGGCCTGAGGCTTCCGGCGGCAGGGCGGCGTGGCGCATGAGGACCGCCATGACGCCAATCCACGCGACGATCACGCCAAGGAACAGGCTGACGGCGAGGCGGTGGCCGGGCCAGCGCATGGGACTCAGGCCGCGGCGAATTTGGCGGCGCGCATTTCCCTGATTGGAAGATGCACGATAGCTGCAAACAGCCCGAGGGCCACCCCCATCCACCAGACGGGATCATAGGAGCCAAACTGGTCGTAAAGCCTGCCGCCGAGCCAGACGCCAAAGAAGGAGCCAATCTGGTGGCTCAGAAAAACAAAGCCATAAAGCGTCGCCATATAGCGCGTGCCGAACATGACGGTGACGAGGCCCATGGTGAGCGGCACGGTTGAAAGCCAGAGGAAGCCCATGGTGGCGGTGAAGATGATCGTGGTGGTCGTGGTGATGGGCAGCAGGATGAAAGCGGCAGCGGAAATTGAGCGCAGGACATAGATAAGGCTCAGGGGAATTTTCTTTTGGTATTTGCCGCCGATAATTCCCGACACATAGGAACCCACCACATTGAACAGGCCGATGGCGCCCATGGCGATGCCGGCGAATTCCTTGCTGATGCCGTGTTCGGCCAAGTAGGGCGGCAGATGCACGGTAATGAAGGCAAGCTGAAAGCCGCAGACGAAGAAACCTGACACAAGCAAGAGGTGAGCCATGGCCGAAAGCGCCGCCAATGGCCTGGCGCATGGTGATATCGGCTTCGCCTGCGGTCATCCTCGTGCTTGAGCTGTTCTGCACCATGAGGGGTAGGGCGAAGACCAGAATGAGCAGAGTGGACGCGGCCAAGATGAACAGTGCGTGTTCCCAGCCATAGGCGGAAATCAGGGCGCCGCCCAAGGGCGCGAAAATGAACTGGCCAAGGGAGCCAGAAGCGGTTGCGATGCCAAAGGCCCAGGAGCGTTTTTCCGGCGGCACAATACGGCCCAAGGCCGCCATGACGATGCTGAAGGAGGACATGGCCACGCCGATGCCGATGAGGATGCCTGCGCCAAAGTGGACGTGAGTGGGGCTTCGGCCACGGCCATTACCACGGTTCCCACCGCGTAGAAAATTGCGCCTACCATCAGCACAAGGGCAGAGCCATAACGGTCCGCCAGGGCGCCGGAGATGGGCGTGGCAATGCCCCAGAGAAGGTTTTGCAGGGCTAGCCCGAATGAGAAGATTTCACGGGGCCAGGAATGAGCCTCGGATATACGCGCGGTGAAAAGCCCGAAACTGGAGCGCACGCCGAAGTTGACGATGGCCACAAGGCAGCCCGCGACGATCACCACTGCGGGTGTGAAGTACCAGGTAATTTGTTTTTCGGTCATGCTCATGTTTGAGGGCGGTATCTCATGAAAACTGGGCCAAACTGGGCGATGGCAACGCCAAGCAGGATAATCGTGCCGGCAATCAGCGTGGTAGCGGCAACGGTTTCGTGGAGCAGCAGGGTTCCGGCCGCAATTGCAAAAACTGGAATGAGATAGAGCGAGGCGCCAACCGCCGTGGGGCGCAGCAGGCCTACCGCATAATTCCATGTGCCAAGAGTTACGAGCGTGCCCACAAACGTCAGGTAAAGGAGCGAGAAGACCGCGTTCTGGTTCAGATTGATTGTGGTCATCCAGGTGCTTGGCGATATGAAAACCAGCGCCGGGAGCGTTGCAATCGCCAGCGACAGCAGCGAGAGCTTCACTGAACCATAAGTCTGGATGAGGCTCTTGCTATAGATCACATAGATTGACCAGAATGCCCCACTCATGAAAATCAGCAGGCCTCCGGTGATCATGCTGGCGTGGCTGAGATTTCCCTGCGCGTCGCCGCTGAAAAGATAAAGCGAGCCGATGAAGGAGACGATGAGTCCGATGATGGTTGGCACCGTGACGCGCTCGGCGCCAATAACGCTGGCGAGCAGCGCGATCAGCAGCGGCTGGGTTGAGATCACGATGCCGCCAATGGCGGAAGTTATATAGGAAAAGCCAAATACGGATCCGGCAAAGTAACCGAACATGCCGATCAGTGAAATCAGGAAGAGGCGCGGGATGTCCTGCCGCGCCACAGTGAACCCGCCGAAGAAGGGCAGCAAGACAACGCAACAGATGCCGGTGGCGACCGAGCGTATCACCAGCGCATCGGCAGCGCCCGCGGCAAGCGAGAAGGACCGGATGATTGCCGGCGCCACGCCCCAGACCAGAACCGTGAAGCCGAGCGCCAGCAGTGGCAGGTAATTGTTAAGCGGTTTCACGCGCCAGAACTTTTTTCACGGCGGGGCGTTCAGCCATGCGGTTGCGGTGGTCGAGCACCTTGGGAAAGCGCTTGGGATCCACGCTGTCTGCTTCGAGCCATCTGGCGATGGTGAAGAGATAGGGATCGGCAATGGTGTAATCCGCGCCCATGACCCAGGGGCCCTTGAAGTACTCGCGTTCGATGAGATCGAAACACTCACCAACGTTTTGCGGGACTTTCTTCTTCATCGTTTCCATTGCCGCTTCGTCATCGGTCCAGCGGTAACCGCGAACCCGGTGGGCATGGGCAACGTGCACGGTCGAGCAGAGATAGCTGTTGAACGATTGAATTTGCCCAAGGTGGAACGGGTCGTTCAGGGGTGCCAGATTTGCCTTTGGAAAGCTTTGCGCGATGTAAAGCAGGATGGCGGGCGTTTCGGTGAGGATGCCCTGATCGGTCACAAGGGCAGGAACACGGCTTTTGGGATTGATCTTCAGATATTCGGGCCTGCGCTGTTCGTTTTCAGCAAAGTTGAGGCGCTTGGCCTCAAAGGCAGCACCTGAGTCCTCCAGCGCAATGTGGGAGGCGAGTGAACAGGTGTGGTGGGCATAGAAGAGAGTGAGCATGAGAACAGGATGCTTGAGGAAGGGCCATGCGTCAATTGATGACGCTGCATCCCTCCCTTGCCGTTACTGCATCCGTTGCTCAGGCAACCGCTTTCTCGGCCATCAACTGCTTCAATTCTCCAGACTGGAACATTTCCATCATGATGTCGCTGCCACCGACGAATTCGCCTTTGACGTAGAGCTGCGGCACGGTGGGCCAGTTGGTGTATTCCTTGATGCCCTGGCGGACTTCATCGCTGTCCAGAACGTTGATGCCCTTGAAGGGCACGCCCATGTGATTGAGAATTTGCGTGGCCTTGCCTGAAAAGCCGCACATGGGCATGTCGGGCGTGCCTTTCATGAAGAGCACCACGTCGTTGCTCTTAACTTCATTGTCGATCCATTTTGAAATGTCGGTCATGTCAGTTCTCCAAAACGCTTGTCGTTAATGCCAAGGCATGCAACTCGCCGCCCATGCGGCCTTTGAGGGACGCGTATACCATTTGATGCTGCTGAACGCGAGACTTGCCCTTGAAGGCTGCTGACATCACGGTGGCGGCATAATGGTTGCCGTCGCCTGCGAGGTCGCGGATTTCGACGCTGGCGTCGGGCAGGGCTGCCTTGATGAAGCGTTCAATTTCAGCGGCGGCCATGGCCATCGGTCTATTTCCTCAGAACTCGCCCGACATATAGGCCGGGAACCAGCCTTCATGGGCGCTTTTCAACTCAGCCAGAGATATAGTCGCTTGGCCCTGGACATTCAATGTAGCATCGGTTGTTACGGTTCCTATCTGGATGACGTCGATGCCTTTGATATGGGCTTGGGTAATGATTTTGGCAGCTTCGGCTGATTTGCAAGTGAAAACATAGCGGGCCTGGTCCTCGCCGAAGAGGGCTTCGTAGTTCATTGCGTCCAGCTTGGCCCCAAGGCCTGAGGCGAGGGCCATTTCGATGACTGTTGTAGCCAGGCCGCCGTCGGAAATGTCATGTACGCCAGTGACTTGAGCATGATTTATCAGGCTCCGCACGAAGTCTCCATGGAGCTTTTCCCTGGCCAGATCGACGGGCGGGGGAGCGCCTTCTTCGCGGCCCAGGACCTCCCGGAGGTAGATTGACTGGCCGAGATGGGAGCCGTGGCCGCCGAGCAGGAGGATCGCTTCGCTGTCAACCGTGAAGGCCAGTGTGGTCACCTTGCTGAGGTCGGTGAGGAGGCCCACACCACCGATGGCTGGGGTGGGCAGAATCGCCTGGCCATTGGCTTCGTTGTAAAGCGAGACGTTTCCGGACACGACGGGGTAATCCAGGGCGCGGCAGGCGGCATCGATGCCTTTGATGGCAAAGACGAGCTGGCCCATGATCTCCGGCTTTTCGGGATTGCCGAAATTCAGGTTGTCGGTGATGGCGATGGGGTCCGCCCCTACACAAGTGAGGTTGCGCCAACTTTCGGCCACGGCCTGCTTGCTGCCTTCAAAGGGATCGGCCTCGACATAGCGTGGTGTCACGTCAGTGGTGAGAGCGATTGCCTTGTTGGGGCCAACGCGCACCACGCCCGCATCGCCGCCGGGAATTTGGGCGGAATTGGAGCCGATCAGGTGATCATACTGTTCCCAGACCCAGCGCCTTGAGCACATGTCGGGCGAACCGATAATTTTGAGAATAGCGGCCTTTAAATCATTGGGTGCGGGCACATCCTTCAATACCGCAAGCTTCTTGGGCTCGATCCATGGCCGGTCATATTCGGGGGCTTCATCGCCCATCTGCTTGATGGGGAGATCGGCTTTCACTTCGCCTTCGTGCTTGATGATGAAGCGGAGCGTATCAGTTGTTTTGCCGACGATGGCGAAATCCAGGCCCCATTTATGAAAAATAGCTTCGGCCTTTTTTTCCAGTTCCGGGCGCAGCACCATGAGCATGCGCTCCTGGCTTTCCGACAGCATCATTTCATAGGCGGTCATGTGGTCTTCGCGGCAGGGCACCTTGTCCAGATTGAGCTCGATGCCGAGATCACCCTTGGCGCCCATTTCAACCGCTGAAGAGGTGAGTCCTGCGGCACCCATGTCCTGAATGGCGATGACAGCACCAGAGGCCATCAATTCCAGGCAGGCTTCGAGTAGGCATTTTTCAGTGAAGGGATCTCCCACCTGAACAGTGGGGCGCTTTTCCTCGGCGTTGTCGTCAAACTCGGCAGACGCCATGGTGGCGCCATGGATGCCATCGCGGCCGGTCTTGGCTCCGAGATAGACCACCGGGAGGCCAACGCCCTTGGCCTTGGAATAGAAAATCTTGTCGGCATCGGCCAGGCCCACGGCCATGGCATTGACCAAAATGTTGCCGTTGTAACGGGCATGGAAATTCACCTCGCCGCCGACAGTCGGCACGCCGAAGGAATTGCCGTAACCGCCGATCCCGGCGACGACGCCGGACACGAGATGACGAGTCTTGGGGTGTTCGGGCGCGCCAAAGCGCAGGGCATTGAGCGAGGCTATGGGGCGGGCCCCCATGGTGAAGACATCGCGCAGGATGCCGCCCACGCCGGTGGCTGAGCCCTGGTAGGGTTCGATATAGGAGGGGTGGTTATGGCTTTCCATTTTGAAGACCACGGCCTGGCCGTCGCCAATATCCACCACGCCGGCATTTTCGCCGGGCCCCTGGATAACGCGGGGGCCTTTGGTAGGCAGCGTCTTCAGCCATTTTTTGGAGGATTTGTAGGAGCAGTGCTCGTTCCACATGGCCGAGCAGATGCCCAGTTCCGTCATGGTGGGTTCGCGGCCCAGCAGCTTGAGGAAGCGCGCATATTCGTCGGGCTTGAGGCCGTGCTGCTTGACGATGTCGGGGGTGATCTTGGGGGTAGGGGCTTTTGTCATGTTGCGGGCGGTTTAGCCGCCCGCAAAGGGATTCACAACGGCATTTGGACGATAATCCCCGGTCAGGCCGCGGCCTGACCCTCAAAAATGCGGTTACCGAACTGGTCCGTAACCTTGGCCTGCCCGAAGCTCTCGGCGGCCTCCACGCGGACCAGCCGGTCCATGCGCACGCGGAGCGCCATGTTGGCTTCCTTGAGGGCCAATTCCTGCTCAAGGCTTGGCTGCTTTTTCCCGAAGAGTGATTTTAACATGCGGACCCCGCTCATATCTCATTAAGGCTGCTGTTTCGTTGACAGTAGAGCGACAATCGGCGGCATTAATCTACGGTTAACTGCGATATTGGTGAATGAATGCTTCGTGGATGGACGAAAGTTTAGTCAAATTTCTGCGAGTCATGCGGCATTCACCCGGCAGAAGCACGAAGACCGTACCGGCACATCCGCCCGCGCAGTTGCCAGATCGAGGCGCTGCTTGATGAAGGTGGCTTCGGCATGTTTTCCCAAGCGCATGAGACATTCATGGAAGCCGTGGAGACTCCAGATATTGTCGGGGTGCTGGCAGGCGCGGGCAAGCGTGCCATCCATCCCGAGATCGGCGCGGTAAATGGCTTCGGCCTCTTCAACCCGGTTTTGCTCGAGCAGCAGCGCCCCGAGGGCATGACGGGTGGGCTGCATGAAGCCCCAGGGTTCATCGTAACGCATGGTGTCATAGAGATCGACCGACCTGTGAAGATGGGCAAAGGCCTTTTCGAAATTGAATTTCCGGTATTCGATTTCGCCTTTCATCATCTCGGCGGCGACGGCTAAAATATCGAGGCTGGTGTTGTTGAACAGGCAGCGGGATTCCGGCACACGGGCCAGGGTTTCCCCAAACAGGAGGGCTTCCTTTTCCGCCGCCGGTACATTGAAGCTGGCAGCGTAAGCCACGGCCTTGGCATAGTGCAGCATGGCGGTGGTCACGCAATAGAGTTTCTGGTCGGAAGGAAGCGGTGCGGCGATGATTTCTGGCCACTTTCCAAAGCGTATGTAGACGTGGAGTTTTATCGAGACAAAGGCTTCCAGCCAATCAGCCATGGGGGGCGACTCCACGCGCAGCAAATCTTCTGAAATGGCGGAGGCCATTTCCTCCGCCGCCTCGAGGGCCGGGCCGTAATGTCCAACGAACATGGCGCCATAGGTCTTGAAATGATAATTATGGCAGCGGTAGAGGGAATAGAAATTGATGGCGCCTTCGCGGGCAAGGTATTTCTGGTCGGCGATGGTGGCGAGTTGGTTGCGGTCGATCACATCCTTGTAGTTGCCGCAGAGGACATCGATGTGGGTTGGCATGTGAATGAGATGGCCCGCATCGGGCACAAGACTGCATAGCGCGTCGCCGGCGCGCAGGGCGCGCTCCGGAGTGGGTGACATTTCCATGAGGTGAAGATACATGTGGAGAATGCCGGGATGGCGCATGCCCTGCAGAGCCGCCATGGCGCGCTCCAGAACGGCAATGGCTTCAGCCGTATCGGCTCCCTCGGCCGGTCTTCCGGTCTTGATGTCCCAGAGGTGCCACGGGGTTCGGTTCATGATTGCCTCGGCGAAGAGGGCTGTTACATCAAGATCGTCCTTGTGGGCGCGGTAAACCTCGCGCATGGCGGCGGCGTAGTCGTCGTTCCAGATTGGCGTGACATTGCCCGGTTCATTCAATGGATAGCGTTTCGCAAGGGGACGTATCAGGGCCTGCTCAACCGGGCTTGCCTGGCCGAGGAGGTTCAATGCCTGCTTAGTGGCGGAGCAGGCAAGATTGAGGGATTTTTTGAGGTCAACCGGATCGAAGGCTACCCATTGCTTGTTGTAGTTGGGTCCTGCCGCATAGGCGATGCCCCACTGGGCCATGGCGCAGTCCGGATCATGTTTAGCGGCCTTCTTGAAACAGCGCACGGCTTCGTCATGGTTGTAGCCGTAGCACCAGATCAGGCCGCGATCGAACCAAAGCTGGGCATCTTTTGAAGTGGTGGTGACAGGGCGTGTATAGGGGCCGAGATCATAATAATCCGACATGATGTTCCTCCGCGCAGGCAGGAACCTATCACGGGGAATTTCAGGCGGCCAGAAGGCTTTCAAACAGCGGGCGGCAGTCGGTTTTGCCGTGGAGGGGCTCGATCATGTTTTCCGGATGGGGCATCATGCCGATGACATTGCCCGCCTTGTTCACGATGCCGGCAATGTCGTTCATGGCGCCATTGGGATTGGTGCCTTGCGCGTAGCGGAAGACGACGCGGCCTTCGCTTTCCAGAGCGTTCAAGGTTTCTTCGTCGCAGATGTAATTGCCCTCGCCGTGGGCCACATGGCAGGAGACGACGGCGCCTTTTGTCATGCGATTGGTGAAGAAGGTGGAATTGTTTTCGACGGCCAGCTTCACTTCACGGCAGACAAAATGCAGATGAGCATTGCGCACCAGGGCGCCGGGCAGGAGGCCTGCTTCGGTAATTATCTGAAAGCCATTGCAAACGCCCAGAACCTTGAGTCCTTTCAAAGCCTTGGCCTGAATGTCTGCCATGATGGGTGAGCGCGCGGCGATGGCGCCGCAACGGAGATAGTCGCCATAGGAAAAGCCACCGGGAACGACGACGAGATCGACTTTAGGAAGTTCTGGATCGGTGTGCCAGACAGCGAGCGGCTTGCGCCCGGTGACTTTTTCAAGGGCCAGCATCATGTCACGTTCGCGGTTGATGCCGGGAAAAACGACGACGGCCGATTTCATGCCAGTTCTATCTCGTAATTCTCGATCACCGTGTTGGCGATCAGTTTTTCGCACATGGCCTTGACTGCGGTCATGGCCTTGGACTTGTCGGTTTCGGCGACGTCGATTTCGAAGTATTTGCCCTGGCGGACATGCTCGACTCCGGCAAAACCGAGATGGCCCAGCGCACCTTCGATGGCCTTGCCTTGCGGGTCCAGCACGCTTTTTTTCAGGGTGACTTTTATTTTGGCTTTCATCAGGTATCGCTCTTCACGAGTTTGGGCTTAGCGCGTTCTGGTTTTTCATTTTCGCTAATGATGCCCAAACGCTTGGCTACTTCCTGATAGGCTTCAACGAGGCCGCCCATGTCGCGGCGGAAACGGTCCTTGTCCATCTTGTCGTTGGTCTTGGTGTCCCAAAGCCGGCACGAATCGGGACTGATCTCATCGGCCAGCACGATGCGCATCATGTCATTCTCGTAGAGCCTGCCGAACTCGATCTTGAAATCGATCAGCTTGATGCCGATTCCCAAGAAGAGTCCGGTGAGGAAATCATTGATGCGAATCGACATGTGCATAATGTCGTCAATTTCCTGGGGCGCGGCCCAGCCGAAGGAAGTGATGTGTTCTTCCGATACCATGGGATCACCCAAGGCATCATTCTTGTAGCAAAACTCGATAATGGAGCGGGGAAGGGCGGTACCTTCCTCAAGACCGAGGCGCGTTGCCAGCGAGCCCGCGGCCACATTGCGCACCACGACTTCAAGGGGAATTATTTCCACCTCGCGAACGAGCTGCTCGCGCAGGTTGAGGGAACGTAGGAAATGAGTGGGAATGCCGAGGTCATTGAGTCTCGTGAAGATAAATTCGGAAATGCGCTGATTGAGCACACCCTTGCCCTCGATCACGGCCTTTTTCTGTGCATTGAAGGCGGTAGCATCATCCTTGAAATGCACGATTACCGTACCGGGTTCGGGGCCCTCATAGAGAATCTTGGCTTTGCCTTCGTAAATACGGGTTCTTCTGCTGGTCATATGCAATATCCTCATCAAAACCCTTATCCACCCTTTTAGCACAAAACCAGCGGGCGGTACGTATAGTTCACATGTTTCGACAATATGGCGACGAGAAGCGCCAATTGCACGGGCTTCTACTTCAACTTATTGCAGCGCACAATGGCTTTGAGTGGTTGATTTGGGCCATGCGACTAGCTATTTCAATGAAATACGCTGATGTGGAGAGCAACATGAACATGGATAAACGCCAAAAGGGCTTCGAATCAAAATTCGCCCATGATGAAGAGGTGCTTTTCAGGGCCAACGCCCGGCGGGCGAAGCTTTTGGGCCTGTGGGCTGCTGAAAAATTAGGCCTTTCCGGAACTGAGGCTGAGGCCTACGCCAAATCCATGGTTGTTGCCGATTTTGAAGAGGCTGGCTCCGAGGATTTGTTCCGCAAGATCAGGACAGATTTCGACGCAAAAAAAGTTGAACAATCGGACCATCAGATTCGCCGCCACATGGATGAACTGCTGGCCGTTGCGCTCGAACAGATAAAGGCGGGATGATAATTGGCTACGCATAGTTTTGACCTGAAGGCACGACTCGCCGACAGGAGTGAGCCGTTTCTCTTTTCATGGATGACAATGCCGAGTTCGCACTTGGCGGGACAATTGGCGCGGCTGCCGATTGAAGGCGTGTGCCTTGACCTGCAGCACGGCATGATCGGCTTTTCCGATGCCGTGGACATGATTGCCGCCATCAGCAATGCAGGACGGCCCGCCATTGTCCGCGTCTTGTGGAATGAGCCAGGGCTTATCGGCCAGTCGCTTGATGCGGGCGCTGCCGCCGTCATTGTTCCCATGGTGAACAGCAGGGCGCAGGCCGAAGCCATGGTGAAGGCGGCAAAATATCCGCCCCTGGGTGGGCGGAGCTGGGGCGGCTACACGGCATTCCAAACCCATGGCCTGTCTCCCGCCGACTACTTGCGAAACGCGAACACCATCACCCAGGTGTTTGCAATGATCGAAACCCAAGCCGCCCTTGATGCGGTGGAAGAAATCGCGTCGGTGCCAGGCCTTGACGGGCTTTTCGTGGGGCCGAGTGATTTGTCCATTGCCCTTTCCAAGGGAGCCGGCATTGACAAGACGGCCAAGCACACGCTGGACGCGATGAAGCGTGTTGCCGCCGCCACTCAGAAAAACAATCTGGTTGCCGGGGCTTTTGCGGGCACCGCCGATGTCATCAAGACCTATGCGGCGATGGGCTACACATTCATGGCAGGGGCCGTTGACGTTGACCTTCTGCAGGCGGGGGCCGAAAACCTCATGAAGGCGATAAAGGGCGTTTGACGTCCACCGCCTTTCTTGTGACAATGGGGCCATGATGGACAAGCGCACGTCCCTAATTCCGGGCTACGAAGTGATCCTCGACAAGCTCGTGGATATTGCCCTTGCGGCCGGTCCCATCGGCAGCCAAACAGATAAGTATTTCACGAACACGTCTCGCATTGTTGAGGCCCACGGCGATACGGATGTGACCTTTGCCGTGTTCATGCGCAGGCGTGTGGTGGCGGCCCTTGAGCCCACCATCCGCATGGTGCAGAGGCTGGTGCCAACGGCGCGGGTGAAGCGGTTCTACGAAGAAGGCGATATCGTTCCCTCCGAAAGCAAGATGCTTGAAATCACCGGCTCCTTGGCAAAGCTTTCGGAAGTCGAAACACTGGTGCTGCAGAAGACCGGCTTTCCCTGTGTTTCCGCCAACAACGCCTATGAAATGTGCCGGGCCATTCCCTATGCGGCCTTCATGGACATGCATGCACGCCATGGCAGCGGGGCGGAGATGAACATTCTCGCCTCCTACGGTGCAGCGGTTGGCAGTGCCGCAGCCAAGCATGCGGACAGCAATGTGAAAGGTTTTGTGGGCTCGTCACAGGATTTGACCGCGCCTTTGCTTGGCGCTGCTTCCGGCATGGGCACCATGCCACACGCGCTTGTGGGCTACACGCAGGGCGATGTGCTCAAGGCGATGAAGCTTTTTGCCGAGACCATTCCGGAAGCGAAAACGCTGATCGCACTTGTTGACTACACGGGCGAAGAAGTCACCGATTCCCTGCGCTGCGCCCAGTGGTTTTATGAAGAGGCAAAACTGCAGGACAAGGTCTTTGGAGTGCGTCTTGATACCCATGGCGGGCGGTTTGCCGAAGGGCTGGACTATGAAAAGTCCGTCGACACGGTGGGCCACTGGCTGAGTGTTGCGGGTGAATACAACATCGTGGAACAGGTTTTAGGGGGCAGGGCCTTCCAGCTTGATCCCAACAACATCCTTGTCGACAAGGTGCGCCGGATTCTGTTCGGCAAGGGGGTTTCAGTGGCTTCCATCATCCATGTGCGCCGGGCGCTGGACGATGCCGGCTATAAACAGGCGCAGATCGTTGCGTCGTCCGGGTTTGATCCGCAGAAATGCCAGGTCATGGGCGCCGCGAAAGCGCCGCTTCACATGGTGGGCACCGGCAGCTTCCTGCCCGCAACCCTCACCGAAACCTACGCCACCGCCGACATCATTGCATACAATGGGGTGCGCCGGGTAAAGGTAGGCCGCGAGTTTCTTTTCGATTAGATCACCATCACGTGAAGGGACGCCGTCTTGCGCGTTGTCAAAATCTGGTGTTTCTTTTGTGCGGGGACATGATCAGGGGCCAACAACATGATGATTCGATTCCTGACTTTCGCAAGCCTTGTCATGGCAATCACTCTGTATTTTACTTTCCCCGTTGAAGCCAAATGGGGGGCGGCCAGCGGGCCGGCGGTAAATGTCGTCATCGATATTTCGTCGCAATCCATGTCGGTCAAGGTCAATGGCTGGCCACACGGCAGATGGAAAGTTTCAACGGCGCGCCCAGGATATCATACGCCGCGCGGCACGTTCCGCGTGCAGCGTACGGCCAAGGTTTATTATTCGCGGAAATATGATAATTCGCCCATGCCCAATTCCGTCTTCTTCAAAGGCGGCTATGCCATTCATGGGAGCTACTATGTGAGGTCGCTGGGGCGGCCCGCCTCGCACGGTTGTGTGCGGCTCCTTCCCGCCCACGCCGCGCAGTTATACAATTTGGTTCAGAAATACGGTGCAAAGTCGACGCGGATAACCATTGTTGACTGAACGAGTTTGTAGCCGAAATTCCATTTGAATCAAGGATTTCGGCGCGCTTATCGTACGCTCCCTGGGGCATAAACTTTTTTCTTAACCACTTTTGCAAGACTGGTCCGTTAACCGTCACAGGTTAGTTGCGGTTAACAATCCGGATTTAAGTTTGTTCTCTTATTACTAAAGGGAGAGCGGGATGACTTATGTCGCAGGCATGGCACAGCAGATTTGCCCCGATTTTCCATATCATTCGGACCGTGCATGGCGGTAGCTATCCTCCAATCCCTGGGATTGCATCAGCGGGCTAAAACCGGAAGCCTGTTTGGCAGGTTCCTGTTTTTCCTGATCCCGATATTTGTCGTGGCCTCAATGCTTGGGCTTGGTTTGGTGTCGAACGTTTTTCTGCGAGCCGAACGCGACAGCATCAACCAGCGCATAAGCAAGTTTACGGCCCGGATTGCCTCCGTTCTCAAGGAGGAAACCCAACGAGGTGACGGCAAGATGAGCGCAAATCTCGTCAATCTTCTTATGTTTGATCCAGCCATACACTGCGTGCAATTGGTTGGCCGCAGCGGCCATGTCCTGGCACATGCGCCCCGTCAAACCGGTTGCCAACAAGCCGGCAACAGGAAGACTGTTGTCGTTCCATTTTCCGATTTGCGAGGCTCGCAGTTGCGTGTGCAATATGATGAAGCGGAAATTGCTACGTCGGAGAAAAGAAAAGAGCAGTTCAGCGCTGTTGCAATGCTGATCGGCTTGTTTGTTGCCATGGGGGCGAGTTGGTTCAGCTTCCGCTCGATTGTCGAGCGACCGATGAAGGTGTTGCTCGATGCCATAAGAAATGCCGGTGCAAATGGTGATGTGGCTTTTATCAAACACCAGTCTGCTGACGAAATGGGCGAGGTGATCGGCGCATTTAACGAGATGCAGGTGAAACTCGCCGCGGAAGCGCGCCGCAATCGGGAGGCGCTTGAACACGTCGACCGGCTTTACAACGAGACTCCAACCCTCATGTTTTCAATCGACTCCAACGGCCTGGTTTTGAATGTAAGTGGACATTGGCTCGAACAGACGGGCTATGACCGGCAACAAGTTGTGGGAAAGACCATTTCAAGTTTCCTGCGTGCTTCGCCGGGCGGCCATGACCCCAGCTTCCCGCTGGCGGAACTGACTGCGCGGCGCGAGTTGCGTGATGTCCCTCTGCAATTGCTTCGCCGCGACGGGACCGGCATGGATGTGCTGCTTTCCGCCGTTGCTGACAAAATTGAAAACGGCGCGGATGCCGGTTTTCTGTGCGTGCTCAACGACGTTAGCAGCCTGAAGGAATCACAAAAGAAACTTCGTACTCAAGTGATAACAGACTTTCTTACTGGACTGCCAAACCGGCAGGGGCTTTTTGAATATCTTTCTGCAATGAAGCCCGCTTCCGAGAAGTTTATGGAGAGAGTCGCCATTCTTTATATCGACCTTGATAACTTCAAATGGGTGAACGAAACACACGGCCACGAGGCTGGAGACAGCCTGCTGATCGAAGCTGGCAGGCGGTTGCGCAGCTGCCTGACCGCCGCGGATTTTCTCGCGCGCCTTGGAGGCGACGAATTTGCCGTTGTGCTCAGGGGGCTTAAACAGGACGATGATGCCATTGCCATTGCGCGCCGCGAACTCGGTGTTCTGGTTGCCCCTTTCCACTTGGGAGACGTTGTGGTGCACGTGGGCTGCAGCATCGGCATAGCCCTTCTGGGCACGCACTCCAGCAGCGCGGAAGAATTGCTGCGCCTGGCGGACCTTGCGATGTATAAATCAAAGCAGCAGGGCAAGAACCGGATATCGGTCTATTCCAGCGATCTTGGCGACAAGGCGCTGACGCGGGCGAGGGTGACCGACCAGATCCGCGAAGCCCTGCGTAGCAACCAATTGCGGTTGTTTTTCCAGCCGGTAATTGACCTCAACAGCCTGCGGGTTGTGGGAGCAGAAGCCCTGCTGCGCCTGCAATGCCCGGAAGAGGGGCTGATGCAGCCAACAGACTTCATTGCTGTGGCTGAAGAAACAGGACTCATGGGCTCCGTTGGCGACTGGGTTGTGGGCGAGGCCATATCCAGCCTGCAGCAGGAACGGGCTTTCGCACCGGAGACCAAACGCTATCTCGCCATCAACTTGTCACCACGGCAATTGGACAGTGCCTTTACGGCCGATCTGGTCAGGCGCCTCAAGAATGCGCCGGTCCTGGCCAAGAAGCTGGTTTTTGAAATCACCGAAACGGCGCTGCTTGAAAATGAGGAACGCTTTTCCCAGTTTTTTGCCGATATCCGGGAAACCGGCGCCCGCATCGCGCTGGACGACTTCGGTACCGGCTATTCATCGCTTGGCCACATCAGCCGCTATCCGGTGGATTTTATCAAGCTGGACCGGAGTTTTTCGCGGCTTCTCAGCCGGGGAAGCGAAGCTGAAGCCCAACGGGCGCGCGCCTTGATCAAGGCCACGGCGACCCTCAGCGCCGAACTCGGGATTGCGATTATCGCCGAGGGCATTGAGGACATTGCAACGCTTGACCAGTTGCGCTCCTATGGCATCGGCTATGGGCAGGGCTATCTGTTCTCCTCGCCGCTTCCGGCAACTGCTTTCCGGGACTGGGCCCTGGCTTTTTCCGGAAACAACGAGGCCGGACGGCAGCCGGATATCCGCGTCGCGTGAATTCACCACTTCCCAAATGTGCCGGGCGGTGACAATCTGGATTTGATCTGATAGGGTATTGGCAGCTGAAGTCGGCAGGCAGTCAGCGAAATCGGTGTGTGCCATGAACTCTGAACCCTAATCAGAAGGAGCCACACAAAGTGAAATTCGGATATTTTGCCAATGTTACCAACCGCCAGGACAAGCCATTTGGCGCGTTGATGAACGAACAAATTACCCTTGCGCAATACCTGGACCGGAATGGCTGGGGTACTGTCTGGTACACGGAACACCACTTTTCCTATGAAGGCTTTGAGGTTGTTCCCAATCCGGTTCTGATGTCCACCTGGACCGCGGCCCACACCAAGCGCCTTCGCATCGGGCAGTCGGCCAACATCATAACATTCTGGCATCCACTGCGTTTTGCTGAAGACATTGCGATGCTTGATCACATGTCGGGCGGACGGGTCGAAGTGGGGGTTGGCCGCGGCATCTATGGCCGCGAAGCGCTGCAGCTCAACAAGATGGCGGATACCCGCAATCCGGCGCAGAATTTTCGGATTTTTGCGGAAGCTCTGGAAGTTGTCCGCCGGGCCTGGTCGAACCCCTATTTCGAGTTTCACGGGGAATTTTTCAATTTTCCTGATCGTGGTTTTGTCTGGGATCACGGCATGTCGCCCAAGAGTGCCGACTACCAGAACATGGAGACCCTTGAGCTGCACAAGCTCACACTTGTTCCCCGCACCCTGCAGCAGCCGACGCCACCTATTCATCAGGTGGTGGATGGCCATTTGGCCATTCAGTACGCGGCGGAAAATGACATGGGTGCCATGATGTGGATTCCGCCCACCGATGCGCTGAAGCCCCGGTTTGAACTGTACCGCGACAAGAAGGCAGCGAAGGAACAGCGCGAGGTAAAACTTGGCGAAGGCGTCAGCTTGGTGCGCGACATGTTCTGTGCTGAAAGCAAGGCGGAGGCCAAACGCCTGGGTGGGCCCGGCATCGTCGATTATCTGCGCTGGGTTTGCCATTGGCGGGGGCTTGATAATCACCGGCACCTCGGCGAGGAATTGCCCAAAACGGAAAACAAGCTAGATCTGCTGTCGGTTGATTTTCTCGATGAGCGCAATTTGCTGTTTGGAACGCCCGATGAAATTTCAGCCCGCATCGAGGAAATGATCGAGGTTTTGAATTTGCAAACCCTGCTGGTGTGGTCACATTTCCCCGGGATTGAGCATGAGGTTGCGATGCGTTCGGTGAAGCTCTTTACCGACGAAGTGATGCCGCGTTTCAAGGGGCGGGTTGGTCTGCACCAGGCGGCGGAGTGAGTTGATGAAGCCCAGCATCCGCAAAACCGTAACCTTCATTGAAACGACCTATATCGAGGGCGGGCGGGCGCCGGATGTGCCGGTCGAAATGGCAGGCGTTGCCGCCGTGATCCAGAACCCGTGGGTGGGCAGGGGGTTTGTCGAGAATCTCCGGCCCGAAATCCTGACCATGGCGCCCGTCCTTGGGGATCTTCTGGTGCCGCTTCTGCTCGAACAGCTTGGCGGTGGCAACAGGATCGAAGCCTATGGCAAGGCCGCCATTGTTGGCCTGAATGGCGAAATTGAACATGCCTCGGGGCTTATCCACACCTTGCGGTTTGGCAACAAGTTCCGCGAAGCTGTTGGCGGCAAATCCTACCTGTCGTTTACCAACAAGCGCGGCGTTGCCGGCTCCTCCATTCAGATCCCGATGATGCACAAAATCGACGAGGGCTTCCGTTCGCACTACCTGACCTTGGAATTTGCCGTGCCCGATGCGCCGGGACCGGATGAAATTCTGGTTGCCATTAGCGCTGCCACCACTGGCCGGGCTTTCCCGCGCATTGGCAACCGCTACATCGACACGGAAGAAATGGCGGCTGAGAAAAAGTGAAGCAGCTTTCGCTTCATCGCACCGCGGTTGAAATTTCTGGCAGCGGGCTGCCTGTCGTTTTGCTGCATGGGGTTGGCCTGAACCAATCGATTTGGGCCGAACAGGTTTCGTTCTTAAAATCTGATTTTCAAGTCATCACCTATGATTTGTTGGGGCACGGCCGGAGTGCTGCGGCGCGCGCTAACGCCGGGCTTGCCGATTGGATTGATCAACTCTTCGGTGTTGTACGCGATTTGGCGCTGGAGAAATTTGCGTTGGTGGGATTTTCTTTTGGCGGGTTGATTGCGCAAGCCTATGCGGCCCACCATTCATCAATGATTGACAGGCTGGTGATGATAAGCACTGTCTATGACCGCAGCGAAGCGGAGCGTTCCGGTGTTCTATCGCGGCTTGAAGTGGCTAGGCGAGAAGGACCGCAGGCCATAATATCTGCTGCGCTTTCGCGCTGGTTTTCACCTGAGTTTACGACGGCGCATCCAGAAATTGTGAATCAGTATGAAGCCCTATTGCGCGGGAATGACGCCGCTTCATTTTTGTCGTCCTACGAATGCTTTGCAACGGCGGACCTGGACTTGGTGGGGGCACTTGCCGGGTTTGATCGCTCGACACTTATAATGACGGGGGAATTGGACAGCGGCTCAACGCCGGATATGGCGCGGAAACTGGCGGGGATGATCCCCGGAGCCGGGTGTTCTATCATTGCGGGGGGGCGGCATATGATGCAGGTGGAAATGCCTGAAGCAGTCAATTCCGTGCTGCGCCGGTTTTTGGAGACGAGAAGCCCATGAAGAAATTGCTCAAAGCCATTGTCTGGGTTTTGGCCGCCCTGGTCGTGGCTTTTGTTGGAGGCGGTTACCTCCTGCCGGGTGAAGTCAACATGCAACGGCAAGCAGTTATCAACGCGCCGCCGGCGAAGGTCTTGGAGCTGGTGGGCGGATACAAACGTTTCAATGAGTGGTCGCCTTGGGCGGAGCTTGATCCCGACGCAGTTTACACATTTGAAGGCCCTGACTCGGGCGTGGGAGCAAAAATGAGCTGGGCTTCAAATGACCCCAATGTTGGTACCGGATCACAGACCATTACGGAGCATGTTGCCAATTCGCATGTTGCCGTTGATCTGGATTTTGGCGCGATGGGAAAGTCGCAATCCACGTGGGACCTGAAACCCGAAGGTGCGGGGACCTTGGCAAAGTGGGGCTTCAAGATGAAGTTGGACGGCATAATGGACCGCTGGTTTGGCCTGCTGATGGAGCGTTTCATCGGCACTGACTACGACAAGGGGCTGGCCAAATTGAAGGCGCTTGCCGAGAAAGAGGCAGCGGGTGGCTGAAGCCTTTCAACTTTATATTGATGGGGCGTTTTGCAACGCGGAAGGTTCGGCCACATTTGAAAGCCTTGATCCTTCCACGAGTAAGACCTGGGCCTTGATGCCCAAGGCCAGTGCAGCTGATACGGACCGCGCCGTGCGCGCTGCTTCCGCTGCGTTTAATGCCGGACCATGGCCGTCACTGACAGCCACGGCGCGGGGCAAGTTGCTTTACAAGTTGGCAGAACTGGTGGCACGGGATGCTCTCCTCATCGCTGAGCTCGAAACGCGCGACACGGGCAAGGCGATCCGCGAGACGAAAGCGGTCACCGGCTATGTGGCGGAATACTATCGCTACTTCGCGGGGCTGGCGGACAAGATTGAGGGGGCAACTTTCCCTATCGACAAGCCGGATCTGGAGGTTTCAACCCGGCGCGAGCCCTTGGGCGTTGTGGCGGCTGTCGTGCCGTGGAATTCGCAGATGTTTTTGACCGCCACAAAGCTGGGCCCGGCGCTGGCGGCCGGCAACACGGTGGTGATCAAGGCCTCGGAAGATGGCCCGGCTCCGCTTCTGCATTTTTCCAGGCTGGTGCATGAGGCGGGATTTCCGGCTGGCGTTGTCAATATCATCACTGGGTTTGGCGCGGATTGCGGGCAGGTTTTGACCTCGCACCCGCTTGTGGCGCGGGTTGCCTTCACTGGCGGTGTCGAAACGGCGCGCCATGTGGTGCGCAACACGGCGGAAAATTTTGCCGTGACCACGCTGGAGCTTGGCGGCAAGTCCCCTGTCATTGTGTTTGACGATGCAAACCTTGACTCGGCCTTGAACGGTGTGATTGCGGGCATCTGGGGCGCAACGGGGCAATCCTGCGTGGCGGGATCGCGCCTGCTTGTTCACGAGTCCATCCATGATGAATTTGTGGCGCGGCTGGCCAAGCGGGCTGGCGAGGTCAAAATCGGTGCGCCACTTGAAATGGCAACGGAGATGGGGCCGCTTGCAACTTTGAAGCAAGTGCAGCGGGCGGAGAAACTGATTGAAGCAAGCGTTGCTGCAGGGGCGGTTTTGGTGACAGGCGGCAAGGCTAAAAAAGGCGCAGGCTATTATTTTGAACCCACAATCCTTCTTGCGCCTTCCGCCGAATTGCCCTGTGTGCGCGAGGAATTTTTCGGCCCGGTGCTCTCCGTCCTCAAGTTCAAAACCGAAGCGGAAGCGGTGGCCCTGGCCAATGGCACGGCTTATGCCTTTGCCGCAGGCATTTTCACGCAGAATCTGGGCCGGGCGCACCGTCTGACAAAAAAAATCAGGGCAGGGGTGGTGTGGGTGAATACCTATCGTGCGGTTTCGCCCATTGCGCCTTTTGGGGGCAATGGCTACACGGGCCAAGGGCGCGAGAGCGGCCTGGATTCCACCCGGGATTACACGCGCACGAAATCAATCTGGATCAACACATCGGAGGTACCGATGGCTGATCCCTTTGTCATGAGGTAGAGATGAGGACGGCTTTGATCACGGGCGGGGCACAGGGCATTGGTGCTGCGGTGGCGCGCAAATTCCTGGGCGAGGGATTTTCCGGGGTATTGCTGGTTGACCGCAATGCGGAAAAGCTGGCCGCCATGCAGAAGCAAATTGGCAGGGGCGCTGAAATTTATGTGGGCGACTTGCGCGATGCGGGAACACCGGCGGGCGCCGTGGCCAAGGCGATCAAGAGTTTTGGCCGCATTGATGTAGTGGTAAATGCGGCGGGGAATACGGAGCGTTGCGGCATTGCGGACACTACGCCGGAAGCCTTTGACCGCCTGTTTGAGGTCAATGTGAAAGCGCCGCTGTTCATCATGCAGGGAGCGGCCAGGCATATGGTGCCGGCGAAGTCCGGCGTGATCATCAATGTTGCCAGTATGCTGGCCCATGGGGGGCCGCCGAACCTCGCCACCTATTCCGCTTCAAAATCGGCGCTGATGACCTTGTCGCGGAGTGCGGCGAACACCTTCAAGCGTGATGGCATCCGGGTGTTCTGCATCAATCTGGGATGGGCGATGACCGATGGCGAGCATGAGCTGCAGACGACATTCCACAGGCTGCCGCAGAACTGGGCCGAGGAAATTGGCGCGCGCATGCCTTTTGGGCGGCTGATTACTTCTGACGATGTGGCGGGGCTTTGCGCCTTTCTGGTTTCACCGCCGGCGCAAATGATGACCGGTGCGGTGATCGACTACGAGCAGATGCCGCTAGGCACATTCGACGTCCATCCAGCACTCAGCCCGTAAGATCAACCACGGTAAATTCCGGGGGCACGCCCAGGCGGACCGGCACGACGGAGCAGCCGAGCCCTCCCGATACGATGAGATGGCGCCCATCTTCGACGATGTGGCCATAGGCAAAGCGATTGCCGAACTCGGATGGCACGATGGGCGACCAGCCCATGAGGCGCACCTGGCCGCCATGGGTGTGGCCGCTCAGGGTGAGTGAAACGCGGGACGGCATCTGGGTAAACAGGTCGGGCTCATGGGCCAAATGGATAATGGGCGCATTATCGTTGATTTGCGCAAGGGTGCTGGTGAGATCTTCGCGGCCTTCAAAGCGGCCGCGGATTTTCGTCTTTATGGCCAAGATGCTTGCGGTGCCGGAAAGCCAGAAGGGGAGATTATCCTTGGCAAGGTGCACTCCTTTGTTTTCGAGAACAGGGATGCCGACATCTTCCAAGGCGCGCTGGGCGAAGGTGGGTCCGTGACCCAGGCTTTGCGCCGTGGCATCACTCCACCAGTCGTGGTTGCCGATGATTGCATAGGTCTCCAGCGGGGACCTGAGCTTTTGCGCAGCGCGCGCCGTTTTGGCCACGTCAATATGCGCGGTCACAAAGCGATGGGTTGCCGTATAGTCCCCCAGCAGCAGGTTGAGATCGCCTTCAAGCGAATTTGCCAGATCAAGAATGCGGTTCCAGCGCGTAAGGCTCATGTAGGGTTCGCCCAAATGGGGATCGGCAATCAGCACGAGGCGCAGCTTGAGGCCGGGAGTCCAGTTCGGCGGGGTGAGCGCGTAATATTGGGTTCGCAGCAGGAAGCCCGGTTCAATGGCCAGCGCATAGGTGCCGACGGAAGCGCCTGCGAGGGCGAGGCCGCCAAGCCATTTGAGAAGGCCGCGCCACGTCACGAGGTTTGTTCCGTGACGCCCGCTTCCCTGAGAGCCCAATCGCGGAAGGCTTTCACCATGGGCGAATCCGCCGTTTCCAATGGCGAGATGACGTAATAGGCAAATTGCGGCGGGGCCCGCAGTGAGATCTCGAAAGGTTTCACCAACCGGCCTGCCGCAAGATCATCGGCAACGAGGTTTGAATCTCCCAGCGCCACTCCCTGGCCGTTGATTGCGGCCTGGACTGCAAGGGAGGTTTGGCTGAAGTGCAGTCCAGCGCTATCGTCGAACTCGGTGATTCCTGCCGCCAACATCCACATGCGCCAGTTAGGCCAGGGAAGGCCCTGGGCTTCCCAGTCAAGATGGATGAGCTGATGATACTGGATGAGATCGCGCGGCGTGTTCAAGGGCTTTTGCGCTGAGATGATTCTGGGGCTGCAGACGGGGAAAACCTGCTCCTCAAAAAGGAGGTCGGAGCGCAGGCCGGGATACTTGCCATTGCCGAAGCGGATCGCGATGTCGACGTCATCGCGATCGAAGTCCAATACTACGGTGGACACGTCGATGCGTACGTCGGCCCCGGGCATGGTAGCCAGGAAAGTGTCCAGGCGCGGTACCAGCCATTTGGCGCCGATCGAGGGCGAAGCGGAGACCTTCAACTGTTTCGTGCTTTTGAGTTTGCGGATTTTTTGCAGCGCGTGGGTGAGGGAATCGAGTGATTCAGCGGCGGCAGCGAGCAGGATTTCGCCTTCGCGGGTGAGGCGCATGCTGCGGCTGGTGCGGGCAAACAGTGAAACGCCGATCTGCTCTTCCAGCTCCTTGATCTGATGGCTGATGGCGGCGGGGGTGACACCCATGTCGGAAGCGGCACGGGTAAAGCTCAAATGCCGGGCAGCGGCATCAAAGGCGCGGAGGGAACGGAGGCCGGGAAACAGTTCGAGCATGATTGATCTTCAAATAATATTTGCCGATGATGTTAAAAATAGTCGTTTGTATGAACAAATACAATCGTTTATATCTAGGCCATCAATAAAAATTAATGAAAGATGAATATTATGCCACGTTCCAGCTGCCAAACTCTCCCAGCAAGCTACGGTTATGCGCCAGTTGGCGCTACAGACCGGCTTTGGCTTTTCCTGAAGGGCATGATCCGGTTCGAGCCCACGGCAAGCGCAATCCATGCTGAGAATTCAAAGATTTGCATGAGCGGACGCAACTGGCTAATGTAATCAGCGGCCTTTCCAGACGGGCGTGCGTTTCTCGGCAAAGGCCCTGGCACCTTCCAACTGGTCTTCGCTAGAATAAAGTTTATCGACTGTTGCCAGCTTTCGTTTGGTGACCAGGTTGAAGGCTTCCTGCATGGGCAGATGCATGGTTTCGCGCAGGGTTTCCTTGATGGCCGCAAAAACCAGCGGAGGGCCCTCCGCCAGCAGGGCCGCCACGGCGCGGGCGCGGGCCATCAGGTCTGCTGCGGGCACGATTTCATTGATGATGCCCCAGTGCTTCGCTTCAGCAGCGGTAAACCGCCTTCCGGTGAAGAGCATTTCGGTTGCCACCTGATAGGGGATGCGACGCGGCAGCTTGATGGTTGCGGCATCGGCCAGGGTGCCGGAATTGATTTCTGGAAGTGCGAAAGTGGCGTGTTCGGCGGCGATGATGATGTCGGCTGAGATCATGATTTCAAAACCGCCGCCGAAGGCGAGGCCGTTCACTGCGGCGATCACGGGCTTGTTAAGGTCCGGCAATTCCTGCAGGCCACCGAAACCACCCACGCCATAATCGCTATCAGGCGCTTCGCCTTCGGCTGCGGCCTTGAGGTCCCAGCCGGGGCAGAAGAATTTGTCGCCAGCGGCAGTGAGAATGGCCACGCGCAAGTCCGGATCATCCCTGAATTTGGCGAAGACATCTCCCATAATGCGGCTGGTTGCGGCATCAACGGCATTGGCTTTCGGGCGGTTGATGGTGACTTCCAGCACGGCGCCGTGACGTTCGGTTGTGATAGGTGAGGTCATATCAGTCTCTCCGCATACGGATGAGGGCATCAACGGCAACAGCGCCATTGGGCAAAACAAGCAGGGGATTTACGTCGAGCTCTTCGATGGTAGTGCGATGGGCCTTGGCGAAATCCGCCACGGCGAGGACTGCTGCGATGACGGCCTGCTGGTCACCCGACTTGCCGCGGAAGCCTTCCACCAGTTTCCACACCTTCAGGGACTGCAGGGCGCGGATGATTTCTTCGCGCGAAGTTGGCAGCAGCAGCGTGATGCTGTCCTTTAGAAGTTCGGTAAGAATGCCGCCAGCACCGATCACCAGGGCCAGGCCAAATTGCGGATCGTTCTTGAGGCCGATGATGAGTTCGGCCACGGCGCCGGTTACCATGCGTTCGACGAGAACATCAGGCGCCAGTTTTGCCATTTTCTGGGCCACGGCTTCTGCCTCTTCGGCGGTTTTGACGTTCAGGGCCACACCGCCCGCTTCGGTTTTGTGGGCAATGGCCGAGGAAGATGTTTTGATGGTGACGGGGAAGCCGAGTTGCTTGGCGACGCTTGCAGCCTCGGATGTATTGCACACACGCCCCTCAGGCACGCGAAGGCCAAAGTTTTTGAGAAGAATCTTGGCATCATGTTCGCTCAAAATTATTACGCCTTTGCCTGTTACGGCAGGTGTGGCCAGTGCTGGCAGCGTTTCGTTGCGGGCCCAGTTCCGGCCGATGAAGGCGGCTGCTTCAAAGGCGGCCAGTGTGTCATCCAAGCCCATCATGGGGGCAACGCCCTTGGCCGCCAGATCGGTTGCAACCTCGGGAAGCATGCATTCGGGAAGCGAAGCGGTGACCACGGCGCGTGCGCCGGCGATTTTAGCCGCATTGGCATAGGCCTTTGCCGCAACGACCCAAGCGGCGGCATTGCTTCCCGCATGGGTTGGCGCATCCAGGATCAGCACGCTGGCATCAAAGCCACCCCGCAGCACAGCGGAATAGGTTGCCGTCAAATCGTCAAACTGGTCCCAGATGAAGGTGTGATAGTCGAGCGGATTGTCGATTGAGACATATTCATTGAGAGTGGCTTTCACTTCCGCCTTGGTTTTCGGGTCAAAGGGCGGGAAGCTTACTTTCCGCTCCAGCGCCATATCGGCAATGAGGGCCGCTTCGCCCCCCGAACAGCTCATGGACACAATGCGGCTGTCCTGCAAGGGCCCTCCGTGGTGGAGAAACTTCAAGGTTTCCACAAAGGACGTCACCGACTTCATGCGGGCGATGCCGTAACGCTCGAACAGCGCATCATAAAGGGTGTCGGCGCCGGCAAGCGATGAGGTGTGGCTCATGGCCACTTTCGCGCCTTGCTCGGAGCGGCCGGTTTTCAGCGCGATCACCGGCTTTTTGAGCTGCCGGGCAACCTTGGCGACGCGGGCGAAGGCTGCCACGTCGGTCAGGCCCTCGATGTGCAGGCCGATGGCGGTGATGCGTTGGTCGCGGGCGAGTTCCTCGAGCAATTGCGCCATGTCGATGTCGGCCTGGTTGCCGATGGCAAAGATGCAGGCCAGCGGCAGGGCGCGGCGGGTGAAAGTAAAGTTGCAGGCGATGTTACCCGACTGGGTGATGATGGCAACGCCCCTGTCGATGATTTCCATGCCATGTTCATCGGGCCACGGGGCGACACGGGCGAGGCAATTCACGAAGCCGTAGCAATTGGGGCCCAAGAGCGGCATGCCGTCCGCTGCCGCGAGCAGTTCCTGCTGGAGATGGGCATCGCCTGTTTCGGCAAATCCGCTGGCGTAGACCACCGCCCCCCCGCAGCCTTTTTTCCGCAACTCGCGGACGATTTCGATGGTTGGTTCGCGCTTGATGGCAACGAAAGCGGCATCGGGCGCGCCGTCGATATCGGCCACCGACCTGATACAGGCAATGCCGCCGAGGCTTTCGCGCTTGGGGTGGACGGCCCAGATTTTTCCAGCAAAGCCGAGTTCCCGGGTCCGGCGGATGGCGACTTCGCATTCATTGCCGCCGACGAAGACGATGGACTTAGGATTGAGCAGGGGCGTGAGGCTACGCGTCAAGATCAGCCACCGAGGGGCCGCAGCAGAGAGCGGGAAATGATGTGGCGCTGGATTTCGGACGTGCCTTCCCAGATGCGTTCAACGCGGGCATCGCGCCAGATGCGCTCAAGAGGGAGATCGGACATCAGGCCCATGCCGCCATGAATTTGAATAGCTTCATCGGCGATGAAGGCCAGGACTTCGGTGGCTTTCAATTTGGCCATGGCCATGTCCATGTCGGTCACGGTTTTCTGGTCGAATTTCCAGGCGGCCTCAAGGGTGAGCAGTTCGGCGGCTTTCAATTCCATGGCCATGTCGGCGAGCTTGAAGGACACGCCCTGGAACTTGCCGATCTGCTGGCCGAACTGGTGCCTGTCCACGGCATATTGCGTGGCGAGTTCCATGGCCCGTTCGGCGCGGCCCAGGCAAGTGGATGCAACTTGCAGGCGGGTGGCGCCGAGCCATTCATTGGCGACGTCGAAGCCCTTGTGCAACTCGCCGAGAATCTGCGACTTGTGCAGCCGGCAGTCGTTGAATTCCAGAATGCAATTGTTATAGCCACGGTGGGAGACGTTTTTGTAGCCGTCACGCACGGTGAAGCCCTTGGTGCCTTTGTCCACGAGAAAGGCGGTGATCAGCTTCTTCTTGCCGCGCGGGGTGTCTTCTTCGCCGGTTGCGGCAAAGAGAATGGTGAAGGTGGCTTCGTCGGCATGGCTGATGAAATGCTTGGTGCCGTTGACGATGAAATCATCGCCATCCCGTTTGGCAAAGCATTTCATGCCGCGCACATCGGAGCCGACGCCGGGCTCGGTCATGGCGAGGCAATCCACCATTTTTCCCTGAACGGCGGGGAAAAGATATTTCTCGCGCTGTTCGCCCACGCAGGCCATGAGGATGTTCGAGGGCCGTGCGACGCAATTCCAATGCAGCGCGTAGTTGGCGCGGCCAAGTTCCCTTTCGTAGAGAACCCAGGTCAGCGTATCGAGGCCGGCGCCGCCTGCTTCGGCCGGCATGTTGGCGGCATAGAGTCCGGCGGCCATGGCCTTGGCCTTGATTTCTTCGCGCAGCTCGGGGCGCAACACGCCGGTATTTTCGATTTCGGCTTCGTGGGGATAGAGCTCATTGACGACGAAGTCGCGCGTCGTCTTTATGATCATGTCCTGTTCTTCGGAGAGCTTGAAATCCATGGGGTTATCTGATGTGCATGGTTTCAAGGTGGCCATCGACGGCGATGTCCTGGCCGTTGACCATCTTGGCGGCGGGGCTTGCTAGGAAGAGGCACATGTCGGCAATCTCTTCCGGCTCGACAAAGCGCGGAATGGATTGGGACCAGGTCATTTCCTTGGCGATCACGCCGAAGGCAACGCCGCGAATATCGGCTTCGCCCTGAATGACGCGGTTGATGCGGTCACCGCGCACCGCGCCGGGGCAAATGGCATTGCAGCGCACGCCATGGGGACCGAGTTCAATGGCCAGTGATTTGGTAAGGCCGATGACGGCCCATTTGGCTGCCGCATAGGGGGCACGATTGCCGAAGCCATACTGGCCGGCGGTGGAGGAAAGATTGATGATGTTGCCCGACCCTTGCGCCTTCATCACGGGAGCGGCGCGCCTGGCGCAGAGGAAATGCGAGTCGAGACAAATGGCGAGGCATTCCTTCCAGTCAGCGTATTCCACGTCGTCAATGGGAGCCGTGGGGCCCTTGATGCCGGCATTGTTCACCAGCACGTCCAGCCCGCCCAGATCTTCCAGGGCGTCGTCGAACCAGGCGTCAACTTCGGCTTCATTGGCCACATTCACATGGGTTGCGGCGATTTCAGGGAATTCTTCGCGGAAAGCCGCAAGAGCCTGTTCGTTGACATCGCAGATGTGGACCTTGGCGCCCTCATCATAAAAGGCCTTTGCAACGGCGCGGCCAATTCCTGATGCTGCGGCGGTGATCATGACGCGCTGTGGCATGCTATTTCCTTTTTACCTTCATGACGCTGCCCATTTCCTTGGGCTTCTTCAGTTTCTTGTGGGCTTTCCCAACGGCGGATAGCGCATCGTACAGGTCGCTGCGCATCGGAACAACCTTTCCGGCCTTCTGGTTGACATGCAACTGCATGATCTCGTTGGTAGCTACGAGTTCCTTGGTCTTGCCGTGATACATGCGGTGGAAAAGATGCATGCGCTTTTCATCGCTGCCCAAAACCTGGGTTTCGATGGAGAAAGTATCGCCGAGTTTCATTTCCTTGTAGTAATTGATATGGGTTTCCGCGGTGAAGAAGGTGTTGCCGGTGGCCCTGTAGGCTTCGTCGTCGCCGATGTAACGGAAGAAGGCATCGAGGCCGTCACCGAATGCGATGAGATAGGCGGCGTCGGTCATGTGACCGTTGTAGTCGAGCCAGGCTGAGAGGACTTCACCCTTGTGGAGTTTCACCGGGCCATCAAGCTTGTCGGATTTTTTCCAATGCCTGGCTTTGGTGCCCTGCTTGGCTTCGTCGCGGGCCAGAACCAAACCAGCTCCCACCTTGTGGTGCTTGAACAGGCGCATCATGTCGACCAGCACGTCATTGCGCTTGGCTTCGATCTGCGCCACGGTCTGGCCAGCGCTTTGCGCTTCGCAACCGTCAATCAGGCGGTTCTGCAGCGTGTCATTCCACTTGGGGAACGGCAGGTCGGTCCAGGGCAGTTCGAGCGTGGGATCAAACTGTGAAATGAAATGGCGCATGCCGCCCGGCCCGCCGGCCACGTGATAGGTGAAGAAAGAGCCCATGAAGGCCCAGCGCATGCCGGCGGAGTAAACGATCGAGTCGTCGATGTCGCCGGTGGTGCCAACGTCCTTGTTGAGAATGTGCAGGGCCTCGCGCCACAGGGCTTCCTGCAGGCGGTCGCAGATATAGCCTTCGATTTCCTTTTTGAGGCGCAGCACCTGCATGCCGATGGCTTCGAAATAAACACCGGCGCGGTCCATGGCTTCGCTGGAAGTTTTGGCGCCCGGAACGGTTTCAACGAGGGGGAGGAGATAGACCGGGTTGAAAGGGTGGCCGATGATCACGCGCTCGGGGTGCTGGCATTGGGATTGCAGTACGGTGGGCAGGAAGCCGGAAGACGACGATGAAATAATAACGTCGGGCCTTGCGATTGCATCGATATCGCGGAACAGTTTCACCTTGAGGTCTTCGCGCTCGGGAGCGGCTTCATGAATAAAGTCAGTTTTCGAGGCCATCTCATTGAGATCAGTGGTAAAACTGAGTTTTCCTTTTTTGCCGGACGAGCCCAGAAGCTTGGACATGGAAGGCCAGGCCACATCGATGGCGGCGCGGAGTTTTGTTTCTGCGGCGGGATGCACATCGTAGGCGATGACATCGAAGCCGCGGATGAGCAGGCGTGCCGCCCAGCCCGCGCCGATCAATCCGGTTCCGGCAATGCCGACAGTTTTGATTTTGGACATGATCAGGCCCTTGGTTTGAGATGCAGAATGGCGCGAGCTTCATCTGGGGTGGCGACCTTGGTGCCGAGCAGCTCAATGATCTTCACGGCCTTCTCGACCAATTTGCCGTTGGTGGCATGGACGCCCTTTTCGAGCCACAGATTGTCTTCGAGGCCGACCCGCACATGGCCGCCGAGAAGCACGGCTTGGGCGACGGCCGGAAATTCATTGCGGCCGATACCAAAGGCGGCCCAGATCGCATCCTTGGGAAGTTGGGCCTTTTGATAGGCCATGGTTTCCGTGTCGTAAGGCGCACCCCAGGGAATGCCAAGGCAGAGCTGGAACAGGGGCGGGCTATCAATTAGGCCTTCGATGCAAAGCTGTTTGGCAAACCAGAGATTTCCGGAATCGAAAATTTCCATCTCGGGCTTCACGCCATAGGATTTGATGAGGCGGGCCTGTTCGCGCAATTGGGCGGGAGTTTGCACAACCATGGTGTTGCCGTCGCCGAAGTTCAGTGAGCCGCAGTCCAGCGTGCAGAGCTCGGGGCGCAGTTCGGCAATGTGCAGCAGGCGCTCAACGGGGCCGACGAGATCGGTGCCAGCACCCCATTTCATAGGGGCTTCACCGGGGCCTACGTCAAGATCGCCGCCCATCCCGGCGGTGAGATTGATGATCACTTCCCTATTCTTGGCGCGGATGCGCTCCATGACTTCCTTGTAGAGGTGGACGCCGCGGGACCCTTTTCCGGTTTTTGGGTCGCGCACGTGGCAATGCACCACGGCGGCCCCGGCAGTGGCGGCCTCTAGGGCGGAATTGGCGATTTGCTCCGGGGTTACGGGCACATCGGGGCTTTTACCAACTGTGTCGCCAGCGCCTGTTACGGCGCAGCTAATGATGATCTTGGGGTTCATGTGGGTCCTCCGTTTGCCGCGACGTTAGCCTTATCCCGTTTGCAAGTTTGACTTTTTTCGCCATTTATTTAACATTTCTCGCCATGTCTCCCGTAGATGTCGTCTTTCACCTGGTTCCCCGCTTTTCGATGATATCGCTTTATGGGGCGCTTGAACCCTTGCGCTTGGCGAACCGCTTTGCCGGACAGGTATTTTCCTGGCACTTTGTTTCAGCCGATGGCGAACCGGTTTCAGCTTCCAATGACATACCGGTTTCCGTATCGGGCCGCCTGGCGGATGTGGTTCGTCCAACCATGTTGATGGTGAGTGCGAGCTATGAGCCGGAGAAGGGTATCAGCAAACCAACGCTTGTAGCCTTGCGCAAACTGGCAGCGGCAAAGGTTCTGCTCGCAGGGATGGATACGGGGCCGTTTATCCTGGCAAGTGCCGGTGTGCTGGATGGCTATCGGGCAACATGCCATTGGGAGAGCCTGCCGGGCTTTCGTGAAAGCTTTCCGCGGGTGCAGGTCAGGCAATCGCTTTTTGAAGTTGACCGCGACCGCATGACCAGTGCGGGAGGATCCTCGGTGATCGACATGATGCTGGAATGGATCAGGGGAAGGCTGGGGGGCGCAATTGCGGTGACGGTTGCCGACCAACTGGTTCATTCGCGTTTTGCCGAACAGCCGGGCGAGGCCCGCATTCCGGCGGCGGAGCGCTATGGCACGCGGGATGCGCGAGTCCTCTCTTGCATCGCGATGATGGAGGAACATATTGAAGAGCCCCGTGGCATCGATGAACTGGCGAATCGGGCCGGGGTTTCGGTGCGGCAGCTCGAACGGTTATTCGCTGCAACATTAAATAGGCGGCCCATGGGGTTTTATCTCAACTTGCGCCTGGAGCGGGCCGAACGGCTGATCAACTACTCCACCTTGAGCGTTCGCGAAATTGCTGTTGCCACGAGCTTTTCATCCCTGTCACAATTTTCGCGCAGCTTTAAGTTAAAATTTGGCAGGCCGCCATCCAGGTGGCGAAAGACCTGATTGATTCGCGGGCGGACTTGCGTTTTTGGCAAAAATCGCCGATTTTAAGGGACCGCCGAACTGGGACAGCGAGATGAAAACACTCCTGGCGACCGTGCTTGTTGCAACTGCTACCGCGGTACCGACGGCAATACCGCCTGCCGCTCCGCCCTCACCAAACAACTGGTGCAAGGTGGGCCATACGGTGATGATTCCGGATGGCCGCGAGGGGCCTGTGACCTCACTTGACGGTGATATCTGCCAGGTACTTGTCTATGGCGAAACCTATGCTTCGCAGTGGGCTTACTATTTGATCGAACCTGTCGATCCTGAAAAACCCGATGATCGCGCCTTTGGCCATTAAGAGCTTGCTTCATGATAGCAGTTTGGGGCAGGCGGTGATTTCCGTGAACTGGAGGCCCTGATGCGGATTAATATGCGTGGTATTGTTGCGCTGTCGGCGCTTTGCACTTCCTTCAGCCTTGCTCAGGCGGAAAACAAAACTTTTGAGAATCCGATGATCGGCACCAATCGGCTGGACTGGTGTTCAGACTGGGGCAAGGGTTGTGGCGCGGATGCGGCCACAGCGTGGTGCAAAACCAATGCCTATGATCACTCCGTTAATGTCCAACAGGCCCCTGACATCGGCGCTTCGTCGCCGACACAGTTGATTGCCACCGGCGAAGTCTGCGACCAGAGCTATTGCGATGGCTTTACCTCCATCACCTGCGCCCCGGCTGAATTGCCGGTGGCTGCGGCGCCGACCACGCCTGAAGAACCTGCGGTAGATGCTCCTGCGCCCGCTCCCACGCCAGCGCCGCAAGTTGCTGAATCCGCGAGCAAGATGTTCAAGAATCCGGAGCAGGATGGTGTACGCCTTAATTGGTGCTTCAGCGGGGACGCCGGCTGCGGGAAAAAAGCTGCCGAAGCCTGGTGCACGCAACAGGGGTTCAGCGGTGCGAAGGATTTCAAGTATGTGAGCGCCATAAAGCCTACGATCCAGATTGGCACTGGCAAGACAGATAAAAAGGCGTCCAAGGCTTTCAGCCGTGTTACCTGCGTGAAGTGAGTCAGCCTCCGCCCTGCCACGTCTTGATGGCATCGAGCGGGTAGATGAGCATGATGATGTTTAGAGTAAGATTGTCATGGATCACCGCGCCCACCGCCAGTTCCATGGCCAGCGCCAGAACGATGGTAAGCCAGATGGGCAGGCGGTATGCGGCATAGAACCCAACGCCCATGGCAATGACGTCGCTCACGGAATTGATGACGCTATCGCCATAATAATCGAGGGAGATTGTGGATTCGCGGTAACGGTTGATGATGAAATCCGTATTCTCAAAGATTTTCCAGGCGCCTTCAATCACGAGAGCAAGGCAGAGGCGCAACGCGAAAGGCCATTTCCTTCCGACGAGCCAGAACAGGCCGTAGAAAAGAAAGCCATGCATGATATGGGACGGCGTGTACCAGTCGCTGAGGTGCTGGGAATTTTCCGAACTCATCACCACGCCATGCCAGAGCTTGACGTAGCCGCATTTGCAGATGGGTTCCCGGCCCATGGCCAAGAGAATGATGGCGATGGCCAGGACAATTCCGGGGGCCAGCACTGGCCCCCAACGGGTGAGACGTGAAGCTTTCAGTGAATCAGACGGCATGGCCTGACAATGGCATGCCTTAAGAACGGTGGCTAACGGGAGATCAGGCGTCGAGGCCCGGGATTTCGAGCAAGGTGCAGCCGGAGATGCGCCAGGTGCCGTCAGGCTGTTTTTCCATGGAATAGAGCGCCTCGTAGGTTTTTCCGTCGGGGCCAACGACGAGCATTTTCTGGGCGGGTCTGCCCAGAGGATCAATCAGGGCTTCGGTGAAATTGAAGGATTGCGGGCGGTAGACCTGCGGATAACCCCGCTTGACCATGGACATGAAGATTTCCGGCGTAGGGAAGATGTTCCGGACCACTGGCGCCGCATAGTTGTAGGCGGTTGGGCCATCGTCGGCCCGGAATGCGCTGATTTGGGCGGCAATAATGCGTTGAAATTCGCTCTTTTCGGTCTCACTTATGGTTTGGGCGAAGCAACCCATGGACATAAGGGCCCAGAGAACGACAGCGAGGACAGAACGAAGCATCATGGTACTCCCGCAATATGAGCATCTTGACACATATCCGGAGACATGTCCTGTGTGGTTTCACCTGAGTTTTGAGACGGGAGCGCGGTTTGGCTAGCAACGACGTACTTGAACAAGCCTCTACCTGGCTTGCGGAGGGCCGGAAAGTTGCCCTTGCCACGGTTGTTGAAACCTGGGGGTCGGCCCCGCAGCCGGTGGGCAGCCAATTGGCCATTGATGGCGAAGGCAATTTTGCCGGGTCCGTGTCGGGCGGCTGTGTTGAAGGTGCGGTGGTGAGCGAAGCGCTTGACGCCATTGCCTCGGGCCAGCCGAAAGTTCTGGCGTTTGGCGTAGCCGATGAAACCGCCTGGCAGGTGGGACTTGCCTGTGGCGGCAAGATACGGGTGTTTGTGGAGCCTCTGGGGCCGTGAAACGGGCGCTCCTGACAGCCGTGCTCGAGGCAGGCCGGGAGCGCCGGGCGGTTGCCGTGGTCACCACGATGGAGAATGGCGGGCAACGGTTGGTGGCCAAGGAGAATCTTGGAAGTGATCCGCTTGCGGCAACTCTGGAAGAGGCCTTTCGCTTTGATCAATCGGGCCTCCATGGAGGAGAATTTGTACATATTCATAACCCGCCGTTGCGGCTCGTAATCATTGGGGCCGTGCACATCGCGCAGGGTGTGATTCCGATGGCGCGTCAGGCAGGTTATGACATAACGGTTATTGATCCCCGCGGCGCTTTTGCGACGGGCGCGCGCTTTCCCGATATCACGCTGCACACCACCTGGCCTGAGGACATACTGCCATCACTTGGCGTAGATGCGCGCACGGCGCTGTTGGCGCTGACTCATGATCCGAAGATTGACGATCCGGCTCTTTCCATTGCGCTGAAATCCGAGTGTTTTTATATCGGTGCGTTGGGCTCCAAGAAGACCCAAGCGAGCCGGATCGAACGCTTGCAGAAGATGGGTTTTTCCGAAGCGGCAATCGGTCGGATCCACGGGCCTATCGGCTTGCCCATCGGCGCCAAGGGCGCTGCCGAAATTGCCATTTCCATCATGGCTGAAATGACTCGCTCCTTACGCTTGGGCAACTGAGATGGAATTTGCCGAACTGCCGTTGCGAGACACTTTGGGCTGTATCTTGGCGCATTCGGTCCGGCATGCGGATGGCGTGTTCAAGAAAGGGCGGAAACTTGCGGCCGATGATTTGAAATTGCTTGTGGCATCGGGTGTTTCAAAAATATTTGTGGCGCGGTTGGATTCGGACGACGTTCCCGAGGATGAGGCAGCCCGGGCAATTGCCGGAAAAGTTACTGGTCCCGGGGCCATGGCGCAGGAACCATTTACGGGGCGGGCCAATGTCTATGCGCAGCAGCGCGGCCTTGTGGTTGTCGACGGTCTGCGCGTCAACGCGATAAACCGGGTGCATGAATGCATGACGCTCGCGACGCTTGCCAATTACCATGTGGTTGACAAGGGGCAGATGATTGCGACAATCAAGATCATTCCATTTGCCGTGAGAAAGGAAAATCTCAACAAGGCGCTGGCAGAGATCGGCACCGAGCCGGTGATCCGGATTCAGGCCCTGGCCGAGAAGCGTGTTGGCTTGGTGATCACAAGAGTGGCCGGCAGCAAGCAATCACTTATTGAAAAATCGGAAACGGCGATGCGCGAGCGAGTAAAGGCGCTGGGCAGCGACCTAGCGAAGGTCAGGGTGTGCGATCATTCCATTGAAGCGGTGCGGAATTTGGTGAAGGAACTGGAGGCGCTGTCCTGCAATCCCATCCTGCTGTTTGGCGCATCGGCGATTGTTGACAGGGAAGATGTGATCCCTGCGGGGCTTTCTGCAGCAGGCGGGAAGGTTGTTCACCTCGGCATGCCGGTTGACCCAGGAAATTTGATGATGCTGGGCGATTTGTATGGCGTGCCGGTGTTGGGCGTGCCGAGCTGCGCCAGGTCGCCTAAAGTGAATGGCTTTGATTGGGTGTTGGAGCGGGTGCTCGCCGGGATCAGTATTTCGGCTGACGATATCATGGACATGGGGGCAGGCGGATTGCTCGCCGAGATTTCAAGCAGGCCATCGCCGCGCGACCGGAGGCCGATTGCGCAGCATGCACCACGAATTGCGGCCATTGTTCTGGCCGCGGGCAAGTCGTCGCGCATGGGCAGCAACAAGCTTTTGGCCGACCTCAACGGCAAGCCCTTGCTGCGCCACAGTGTGGAAGCCCTGAAGTCGTCGAGCGTTCACGATATCATTGTGGTGACGGGGAACGAGCCGGAGCGGGTTCACTCCGCCCTTAAGTCGCTTGAGGCTACTTTAGTTCACAATGCTAATTTCGCAGAAGGGTTGTCGACGTCCTTAAGGTGCGGGCTTGCTGCCCTATCGGCAGAAACTGATGCAGTGCTCGTATGCCTCGGCGATATGCCGCTGGTTGACGCCCAGACAATCGACCGGCTGGTGGCCGCGTTTAATGTTGCCGAGCACCGTACGATTTGTGTCCCGACATTTGAAGGCAAGCGTGGCAATCCGGTGTTGTGGGGGCGGCAACATTTTATCGCGATTGACGAGATTGAGGGCGATCAAGGGGCGAGGCTTCTGCTGGACGCGCTGTCCGATGAGGTTGTGGAAATTGAAATGAAGACCCCGGCAGTGCTCGTTGATGTGGACACGCCGCAGGCCTTGCAGGAAATCAGATCAGCTTTGAGCCCCTGAAGCTCGTGTGGCCTTCACGCCCCACTATCACGTGGTCATGCACGGTTATGCCGAGCTTCATTCCGGCATCAATGATTTTTCGTGTCATGTCGATATCGGCGACCGAGGGGGGTGGGGTCGCCTGAGGGGTGGTTATGGGCCAGAATGATTGCGGAAGCGGAAAGCTCCAGGGCCCTCTTCATCACTTCGCGGGTATAAACCGGCGTGTAGTTAACGGTGCCTTCCTGCTTCACCTCATCTTCGATGAGCTGGTTTTTCTTGTCCAGAAACAGTATGCGAAATTGTTCCTTGTTCTGGAAAGCCATGGCGGCGCGGCAGTATTCGAGGATAGCGCTCCAGGACGACAGCAGGGGGCGATTGACAATCCCCCCTTTCATCAGACGCGGCGCGGACAAGCTTCAATTCCGTGGTGACGGTTTCGCCCACGCCATCCACTTCCTTCAGGCGATCCGGGGCGGCACTGATGACTTCGGCGAAACTGCCGAATTTGGCAATCAGGGTTTTGGCCAGGGGGTTCGTATCGCCGCGCTTGATGACCCGGAACAGGATCATTTCGAGGAGTTCATAGTCGGGCAGGGCTTCGGGGCCTGCTTCGCGGAAACGCTCCCGCAGGCGTTCGCGATGGCCAAGGAAGTGGGGTTTCGAGGAGGCCTCGTCAAAACCCATCGGCATTTTCTAAATCTTGTAGGGCGCGCAATGGAGGCCGCGGGGTGACAGCGTGAAAATTTCACAGCCATCCCTGGTTACGCCGATGGTGTGTTCAAACTGGGCGGAGAGCGAACGGTCACGGGTGACTGCGGTCCAGCCATCGCTCAAGACCTTCACATGGGCGCGGCCCAGATTGATCATCGGCTCGATGGTGAAGAACATGCCTTCCTTGAGCTCGACGCCTTCTCCCCTGCGGCCATAATGCAGCACATTGGGATGGTCGTGGAAGACGCGGCCAAGGCCATGGCCGCAAAAATCGCGCACGACTGAGCAGCGCTCGGCTTCGGCGAAGGTCTGAATTGCATAGCCGATATCGCCGAGATGGGCGCCGGGCTTCACCATGGCGATGCCGCGCATCAGACATTCATAGGTAACCTCATTGAGGCGTTCGGCCTTGCGACTGACTTCGCCCACCGGATACATTCGGCTCGAATCACCAAACCATCCATCGACAATGAGGGTCACGTCAATATTGACGATATCGCCTTCGCGCATGGGGCTATCATTGGGAATGCCGTGACAGACCACATGGTTGATCGAGGTGCAAATCGACTTGGTGTAGCCGCGATAATTCAGAGGGGCGGGAATTGCCTTGTTGTCGCGGGCAAACTCCACAATGAAACGATCCAGCGTATCCGTGGTGATTCCGGGCTTCACCAGGGGGGTGATCAGATCCAGTGCTTCAGCCGTAAGCCTTCCCGCCTTGCGCATGCCCTCGAAATCTTCGGGCCGGTGCAACTTAATGCGGGTGGATCGGGACGATGCGGTTTCCTGAACGTCGTTCATTTAGATTTCCAAGACCGGAATGGCCCGATCAACCGTTATTTCGCTTGTCGAGACATGGCAAGTCAAGGCTAAAGCCTCGACTCCAGCTTCCCGGGCCTTCCTGAATTCGTTGAAATAGGTGCGATCCTTGTCATCGGCAAGGGCAAAGCGCGAGGGATTGTTGCACTGGATGAGGTAGACCATTACGGCGCGGGCCCCGCCCTTTACCATGTTTGAGAGCTCAACAAGGTGCTTGGCGCCACGTTCGGTGACGCAATCGGGGAATTCGGCGAGCCCCTGTGTCCTGAAGAAATGGACATTCTTGATTTCCACGTAGCAGGACTTCCATTTTTCGTCCTCCAGAAGAATATCGATGCGGCTGTTCTGGCCGTATTTGACTTCGTTCCGCAGGTTTGCATAACCCGCCAGTTCGGGCACTCTTCCGGCGGCAATCGCCTCGGTCACGATGTAGTTGGGCTGGGCCGTGTTGATGCCCACAAGGCCAATATCAGGAATGTCCACCAGCTCCCAGCTATGGGGGTATTTCCGGGTGAGGCTTTGGGAGTGCGACAGCCAGACGGCATTGCCTGGCTCAGTGAGGCCCAGCATGGAACCCGTATTGGCGCAGGCGGCGGTTATGGTTTCGCCGGTATCGAGCGCAACATCCGCTAAAAACCTTTTGTAGCGTTTGATCAGCGTTCCGCGAATGAGGGGACTCTTGAATTTCATGATTTTGACAGTGGACTGAAGCGGTGGCAGATGTCTAGTTATTGACCGAGGTAATCATGACATCTGTTCCGACTGCTGCCGTATTGTTGATTGGCGATGAAATCCTGTCCGGGCGCACCAAGGACAAGAACCTGGGATTCATCGCGGACTATCTTGCGAACCTTGGCATTGATCTCAAGGAAGCCCGCTGCGTTGCTGATGACGAGGACGATATTGTTGCGGCGTTAAATGCCTTGCGGGTCCGCTACACCTATGTGTTCACAACCGGCGGCATTGGCCCCACCCATGACGACATCACGGCCGACGCAGTGGCCAAGGCGTTTCAGGTTCCCATCGGGCATCATCCGCGGGCGCTGGAAATCCTGTTGGCCTATTTCAAGGAGATCGGCCGGGAGCCCAATGAGGCGCGCCTGCGCATGGCGCGGACGCCGGAGGGCGCCACGCTGATTGAAAATGCGGTTTCCAAGGCTCCGGGTTTCCGCATGGGAAATGTTTTCGTCATGGCGGGGGTTCCTAAAATCATGCAGGCCATGATGGAGGCAATTGCGCCGACGTTGGACAAGGGCGTGCCCATGCAATCGCGCACCGTTGCCCTGCAAGGTGGGGAAGGCGACGTGGCCAAGCCATTGGGCGAAATCCAGGCGCGTTATGCGGACGTGTTCATTGGGTCATATCCCTTTGAAGGAGTGGGAGGATTTGCCACCAATCTGGTTCTGCGATCGCGTGTTCCAGAATCGCTCGAAAAAGCCGCTGCGGAGGTCAGGGCGTTGGCTGAAACAATGACCCGCGAGGGCTTGGCCCGGGGCTGGTCTTAAGCTGCAAGGGCGCGGCGGACCTTTTCGGTGAGATCATTGCGGGTGAAGGGCTTGTTCACGAAGTCTATCGTGTCGGGCAGATCCTGCATCTGGCGTACCGAGCCCGGCGCATAGCCGGACATGAAGAGCACCTTCAATCCTGGGCGCACTTTGAGAGCCTTGGCGGCAAGCTCCGGCCCGTTCATGCCGCCGGCCATGATTACGTCGGAGAGCACCAGGGCAAGATCTTCGCGCGCTGTTATGATGTCCAGGCCCTCGGGGCCATTCGATGCGACAATGGTTTCGTAGCCCATTTCCTCAATCATGGCGGCGGCGATATCGCGGACCGCATCGTTGTCCTCGACCACAAGCACGACCTGCTTCTTTGCCGGGACTTCGATAGTTTGTGAATCATTGGCGACGTCTTCGGGGTTCACGCCGAGTTCGCGGGCAAGGTGCGATTGGAGTTCCGAAGGATTGATAACTGTGCCAACCGCCGCGTTTGGCTTGAAGGAGGGAAGGTAGATTTTGACTGCTGTTCCGTGGCCCACTTCTGAATAGATTTTAATGTGACCGGCGGACTGCTTCACGAAACCATAGATCATGGATAGCCCGAGGCCAGAGCCGGCCTCCGGGCCTTTCGTGGTGAAGAAGGGTTGGAAAACCCTTTCAATGTTTTCCGGCGCAATGCCGGCACCTGTATCGGTGACGGCGATTTCCACGTAATCGCCAATGGTGAGATCCTCATGCTCGCTGCAATAGGCCTGATCCAGATGGCGGTTTGCGGTTTCGATAATAAGGTTGCCGCCCTTGGGCTTCATGGCGTCCCGAGCATTGATGGCCAGATTGAGAATGGCCGTTTCGAGCATCGTCTGATCGGCTTTGATGAGCCAGAGGCCATCTTGCGGAATGATCTTGAGGTCGACGGTGGCGCTCACCGCGTGCTTCAGCATGTCTGTCATCTTCAGGATGAGTTCGTTGGCCGAGATTTCCTTGTTCTGAAGGGTTTGCAGTCGCGAGAAGGCCAGCATGCGCTTGGTGAGGTCGGAGCCCTTGTCGGCGGCTTCGAGGGCGGCGCGGATGCGCTTGCTGGCGCGCTCGTCGTTTTTCACCAGTTGCTCCACAAGCTGTAGATTTCCCATCACGACCATGAGGAGGTTGTTGAAATCATGGGCCACGCCGCCGGTGAGCTGGCCCACCGCTTCCATCTTCTGGGCCTGCAGGTATTTTCGCTCGAGTGCCTTGCGCTCGGTCACGCATTGGCAGGAGCCGAAGAGGGTTTCGACCTGGCTTGCCGCATTGCGCTCAGGTTCGATGGTGCATTGGAAGAATTCAATGTCACCGGATTTGAGCCGCACGGAAATTTCAAGGTCGGTTATGTGCTGGCCCAGCTTGGCGAGTTCTATGCCTTCGGCAAATTTCTCCTTGTCGCCGGCCTCGATCATGTCCATGAAAGTTGCAAGATTGGGATGGACGATGGCGTCCTGCATGCCGATGAGGCTCGCCATTTCGGTCGAAAGGCGCGACACGTTGGTTTCCACCCGCAGGGAAAAACTGCCAAGTCTTGCGGCTTCCTGGGTGCGCTTGAGGTTACGCTCGGAACTGCGCATGCGTTCCAGGGTCGCCATCTGGTCGCTCACATTGCGGCAGAGGCCGACGCATTTTATCGCGCGCCCGCTTGCCGGATCGCGGACCACGCAGGCTACCGATTCGACCCAGACATATTCATTGTTGTGCATGCGGATCCGGAAACGCGACTGAAACAGCTCGGTGCCAAACGGCGCCTTCTTGATCATGGCCATCAGAGTCTTGTCGGTGTCGTCGGGATGGATCCGCGCATTGAACTTCTCAAGACTCAAATCCGAGCTTTCCGGGTTCAGGCCGAGGATGTCAAACATCTCAGGCGAATTGTAGGTTTCGCCGGTGATAAAATCATGGTCCCAGACGGCATAGCTGCCGGAGCGCAGGGCGAGGTTCAAACGCTGTTCATTCTTTATAGCTTGGTTTGCCTGTTCTTCATTGGCGTGCTGGCCGATGAGGATCATGAAATCACTGGTGCCGTCGCTCCATTGCTGCTGCTTGAAGGAGGAAGCTTTCTGTACCGCCAGGGGCGGCGCATAGGTCACCTCCACGTCGGGAAAAACGTCAACCGGCTTGGCGGGGAGGTATCGGGCCGAAATTGTTCCCGTACCATATTTTACCAGTTGGCGGCCTACGATATCGCTGCGTGCGCAGTTCCATTTACGGATGGCGGCGGTGGTCAGTTCGGCAACGGTCGCTGCCGGAAGCAAAATCGCCAAGGCTTCGATGTTCGCCAGTTCAAAGGCATTCATCAGCTGCGAAACGGGATTTGCAGGCTTGGTCATTCAGGAGGCTCCGGAACCCGGTTTTTTACCAGTTTTGCCCAGAAAGTGTGAAGCAAGGGTTGACGGGCAAGTGGTGGATTGCGCCAAATTTGCCGAGAGGGCATAAGGATTCTCCAGTATTCTGCGAATTTGAGTGCGAAATGGACGAAAAATGGCAAAAAAGCTTTCCAGTTTCCTGGGACCAGTTCCACCGGGATGCCCGCGCCCTGGCGTGGCGCCTGTCAACGGCGGGACCTTTTGAGGCGGTGGTTGCCATCACCCGCGGCGGGCTTGTGCCGGCGGCAGTTGTGGCCCGGGAACTGGGCATAAGGATTATCGAGACGATTTGTGTAGCCTCCTATGACTATGACAAGCAGGGGGCCATTAGTGTCCTGAAAACCGTCAGCGAGAAAATCGTTGGCTTGGACAAGGGCGCGGGCGTCCTGATCATTGACGATCTCGTTGACACGGGTGCCACGGCGCGAGTGGTGCGGGAAATCCTGCCGAAAGCCCATTTCGCCACGGTTTATGCCAAGCCACTGGGGCGGCCCCTGGTTGACAGTTTTGTAACCGAGGTGAGCCAGGATACCTGGATTTACCTTCCCTGGGACATGGGCCTGCAATTCACACCGCCTTTACAGGACGGCGCGAAGGCTTGAGATGATTGGATTAGCGGGCGTGGCGTAATGGTAGCCGCAACGGACTTAAAATCCGTTGGAAGAAATTCCGTGCCGGTTCGAGTCCGGCCGCCCGCACCAATCTTTTCAGTGGCTTCATTACCCTTGATCGCTTCAGATCGGGGTTACCAAAAAGCGCAAGGGGTGGGCCCAATGGAACCAACCGCGCTTGATGGCGTTGTTGAAATTGGAGGACGATCAACATGCAAATTTTTATTGGAATGATTTTCGGTTGCTTGCTCATGATCGGCGTTGTGTATGTTCATGACTCCATGGCGACTTCGACGGTTGCCAGCGGCACGTCACATGCCATCGTCAACTGGGACGTAGCCCGGAGCGAGTGGGTAGTGGTCAAGGAAAACGCTCGCACGACCTGGCTGAAGCTGAAAGCCAACGTCAGCTAACTTGGAGGATCAAACGACGCGTTCCGGACGATCTCCGCCGGGGATGCTGCAATTTCTGTCAGCATAGGCTATCGTTAAACCTATTGCCGTAACGAAGCCAAGATGAACAAGCGTTTGCACCTCACGGAAGAACATGTCCGGCGCGCCCACAGGGCGACACGGGACCGTGGGCGTCCTCGGTCATGTTTTCCGAGGCAGATTACGATGGGCACCTGGAAACGTTCCTCAAAGAAAGGCTGGAGGGCCCAATTCTTGTTTTCTGTTACGGCTCTCTGATCTGGAAACCGGTGTTTCAACGGGTGGCCACTGCACGGGCCACTGCGTTGGGATGGCAGCGGGCTTTTTGCCTGCGGATCGTCCGGTTCCGCAGAACGGCGGAACAGCCAGGACTGATGATGCAGATTGATCGCGGCGGCCAGTGCGATGGCCTGATTCAGCAGGTTGCGGCGGGGCGCGAATGGGCGGACCTTTCCGTGCTGTGGCGACGCGAGATGACGAACAAGCCACCGAGTAATTTCCCGCGCTGGATTGAGTTGATGGTTGAGGGGTCGCCTGCAAGGGCCATCGCCTTCACTGCAAATCCGGATAGCCCGAATTATGTTGGCGGACTTCCAGCAGACGATATCGCGCGCACCCTTTCCAGGGCTTGCGGGCATTGGGGAAGCTGTGCCGAGTACTTGCTTCAAACGGTGATGTCGCTTGCGGCACACGGTATTCATGACGCCTATCTCTGGGATCTCCAGGAACGCGTGGCTGCGCTTATTGAAGCGCAGGCTTGAGTGAGTGCAAAATCGCTGCTATTTCGCTAAGGTATAATCGTAAATTTGATCATTTGGTGGAGCCCAAGCTGTGACGACGATTGATGTTGCCCTCGCCGAGACAATAGCCAATTTTGTGGCCAAGCGCCCGAAAACTGCAGCACTCCACGAGCGGGCGAAGGCCGTGATGCCGGGTGGCAATACGCGAACGGTTTTGTATTCGGCGCCCTTTCCCATTAGGGCCGAGAGGGCTGAAGGATCCACGATCTGGGATGTGGACGGGCATTCCTATCTGGATCTGGTGGGCGAATATTCGGCGGGTATTTATGGGCACTCCAATCCGCGCATCCACAAGGCGGTCAGCGATGCGTTGGCGCAGGGGCTTAATCTGGGTGCGCATCATTCCCGCGAAGTGATTTTTGCCGAGGCCGTGACCAAGCGCTTTGACCTCGATCTCATCCGCTTCACCAATTCCGGAACAGAAGCCAACATGATGGCGCTGGCGGCGGCGCGCTGCTTCACCAAGCGCAAGAAGATCATGCCGATGGAGGGTGGCTATCACGGCGGCACGCTTTACTTCAGCCATGGCGCATCGCCGGTGAACGCGCCGTTTGACTGTGTGCTGGCGCGTTTCAATGACATTGAAAAGACCCGGGCGCTCATTGTTCAACATGCGGATGATCTGGCGGCCGTCATCCTTGAGCCCATGCTGGGCGGCGGTGGGTGCCTTCCGGCAACCTCGGAGTTCCTCGCGATGCTACGGGAGGAGACTGCCAAGCGCGGGATAGTGCTGATCTTCGATGAAGTGATGTCGTCGCGGCTGCACCCCAAGGGCTTGTCGGCGCAATATGGAATTCAGCCCGACCTCAAGACGTTGGGAAAATATATCGGCGGCGGCATGAGCTTCGGGGCCTTTGGCGGCAGCCACGCCATCATGGAGCAGTTCGATCCTTCACGGCCCAATGCGCTGCCCCATGCGGGCACCTTCAACAACAACACCCTGACCATGACGGCGGGCCATGCAGGGCTTACGGAGATTTTTACGGCTGAAGCCTGCGCAGCCCTCAATGAGCGGGGTGAGACCCTGCGCCATGCCATCAATGACCTCTGCATGGGCTATCAGACTGCCTTGCAGGCGACGGGCGTAGGGTCGATGATCACGCTGCATCCCTTAGCAGGATCCGTGGTTAAACCAGAAGATGCTGAGAGGGCAGACAAGCGCTTGAAAAGGCTTCTCTATCTCTATCTGCTGGATCAAGGCATTTACATCGCAGAGCGCGGCTTTATGGCGCTTTCCCTCGTGGTCGGCCCGCCCGATACGCAGCGGCTTTTGGGAGCCCTTGAAAGTTTCATCAAGCGCTACCGGCATTTGCTGGTGGCTTCGGCCTAAACCGCGCGCTAATATGTATTGAACGTACATTCAATATGGGAGACCTAAATGCTTAACCCGGCCAGCAACCGTTTCAACGCGAAAGACCTGTGGCAGAAGGATCACGATCACTTCTTGCATCCATGGACGCATTTTGACAGTTTCAAGAAGGAAGGCTCCCTGCTCATCGTGGAGGGCGAAGGCACACACATCACCGACGTCAACGGCAAGCGCTACCTCGACGGGCTTGGCGGCATGTGGTGCGTTAACGTGGGTTACGGGCGCAAGGAAATGGCTGATGCCATGGCGGAGCAGGCGCTGTTGCTGCCCTATGCCAATGCCTTCGTGGACATGAGCAATGCACCTGCGGCGGAGCTTGCTGCCAAGCTGGCGGAACTTGCGCCGGGATCGCTGAACCATGTGGCCTTTTCCACGTCCGGCTCATGTGCAAACGACACGGCGATCAGGCTCGCCCATTTTTATCATGCGCGGCGCGGCGAGCCTTCGCGCAAGCACATCATCTCTCGGCACAATTCCTATCATGGCTCGACGTACCTTACGATTTCCATTGGCAACCGCGCTGGCGACCGTACGGAAAATTTCCACTATCTCTCCGATTTTATCCACCACCTCTCGGCGCCCTATCCCTACCGCCGCCACGACAGCATGTCGGAAGAACAGTTCACGGACTTCCTAGTCGAAGAATTCAAGGCGAAGATCCTGGAAGTGGGCGCCAAGAATATCGCGGCCTTCATTGCCGAGCCGATCCAGGGTTCCGGCGGCGTGGTGACGCCGCCACCCGGCTATTTGAAGCGCATGTGGGATGTGGCCAAGGAGAACGGCATTCTATTCATCGCCGATGAAGTGGTCACTGCCTTTGGAAGGTTGGGACATTGGTTTGCCAGCTATGATGTGTTTGGTGTTCAGCCGGATATCATTGTCTCTGCCAAAGGCCTGACGTCGGGATATCTGCCGCTGGGCGCCACGATTTTTTCTGACGAAGTTTATGAAAGTATCAGCCAGCCCGGGCCGGACGTCTGGTTTGCCCATGGCTTCACCTATTCAGGGCACCCCGTGTGCTGTGCGGTTGGCCTGAAGAACATCGAGATCATTGAGCGCGAAGGCCTGCTTGACCATGTGAAGGTGGTGGGCGACCATTTTGAAAAGCGCCTCAAGGAACTAGAGTCCCTCCGCCTTGTCGGCAATGTGCGGGGCAAGCGCCTGATGATGTGCGTGGAGTATGTGGCGGACAAGGCGACGAAAGCGCATCTCCCCGATGAGATCAATATTTCCAAGCGCATTTCAAACCTGTGCGAGGCGCGCGGGCTTCTGGTGCGCCCGCTTGGTCATCTTGACGTGATGTCGCCCCCGCTTACGCTGAGCATGAAGGAGGCGGATTTCCTCGTTGATACATTGCATGGTGCGATAGAGGAGGTGACGCATGACCTAGTGAAGGGCGGGTTGCTGCCTGCCGTCGCGCGGCCAGTTCAGCAGGGCGGAAATTAGCGCATTCAGCAGTCGAAATAATAGATATCTTCCGGCCCATCCCGCTCATCGATTTGCGAACCGATCTGGGTTGCGCCCAGTTTCAGCGCAAGCGCCAGGGAGGGCGCGTTGGTGGGCTGGATTGAAAGAATGATGCCTTCAAGGCCCTGGGTTTTGGCCCAAGCGATGAAAGCGGTAACGGCTTCAAAGGCGATACCCCGCCTGCGGTAGGGTTCAAAAATGGTATAGCCCAACTCGGTTGCCAGGCGTTCCTTGCTGTTGAGCAGGAAGGGCATGGGCTTGTGATGGCAATTCATGTTGCCAATGATGTCACCGGTTTCCTTTGAGGCGATGGCGCGTATGGACCAGGGGGCATAGGTGGGATCGGCCAGCCACTGATCGTAACGCAACTTGTAAACCCAGGAATCATCGAACCATTCCTCAGGGAGTTTTTCGCCGACCAGGCCTTGCGTGGCCTTGATGTTTCCGGCGGCTGTGCTGGCCAGTCCGGCAAGCGGCACGAGCCGGAGGACGAGTCGGTCGGTTTCAATGTGGATCACAGGGCGGCCTTCAAATGGCGGGCAAGGTTTCCCTTGGCTCCGGCTTCGACGCCTTCCAATCCCAACCATTCCGCCATGAGCAGCAATTCCTTGCTCAGAGCCTCGGCGGTTTCCCTTGCATCGGCGTGGGGCTCAAGATGGGCGGTGTTGGCCCGCAATACCCCCGCCTGACGGTCAGCCTTCAGGCAGACACGGGCGGCGAAGCGGTCGCCCATCAGGAAGGGCAGGACATAATAGCCGTATTTGCGTTTCTCGGCGGGCGTGTAGATTTCGATGCGATATTGGAAATTGAACAGCCGTTCCGCCCGGGCGCGCTCCCATACCAACGGATCGAAAGGCGAGACGAGAGCCGTGCCTCCGGCCTTGCGTGGGAGTTTTGTATCGCGGTGGATGTAAGCCTGATGCTTCCAGTCCTGCACCGATACGGGGATAAACGTTCCGGCTTCGAGGAGCTCGGCCAGTGCCACTTTGGTTTCCGCCACGGGCAGGCGGAAATAATCACGCAGATCAAACTCGGTGCCCACGCCGAGAGCGAGGGCGGAAAGTTCCATGAGCCTGCGGAAGGTTTCGGCTTCCGATGGCGTTGGCTTCTGCAACACATCTGCAGGAATGACATTTTCGGTGAGATCGTAGATGCGTTCGAAGGAGGGGCGGGCAGCTGTGGTTACCAGGCCCTGATCGAAGAGGGTTTCGAGTGCCATCTTGCCCTTGCTCCAGCCCCACCAGCCGCCCGCACCCTTTCCGCTGTCGGGAAAATCGCTCACGGCCGTGGGGCCATAGCGCCTGACGAAGTCCAGCACGCTCTTCACATAGACACTTTCATCCCGGGCAAATTTGTTCATGGACCCATAGGTGCCATTGCCGTTCAGGGCGCGGTTCATGCGCCAGCGCATGAGGGGGTGCAGCTCGAGCGGCACAAGGCTTGCCTCATGGGACCAGCATTCAAACATGGTGCGCTTCTTGTTGCTGAAGCTGCGGGCATCCAGCGTGGCGTGGTCGTAGTGGCCCAGCCTTGAAAACACCGGCAGGTAATGCGAGCGCACCAGAACATTCACGCTGTCGATTTGCAGCAGGTTGATCTGGTTGATGGTGTTGCTGATTTTTGTCCAGTTAGCCTTGCCCTCGCGCTTGGGAAAGGTGAAACCCTGCGCAACGAGGGCCAGCCGGCGGGCTTCAACCAGGGAAAGGGAAGGTTTCATTCAAGAATTTTTTCCAGCGTCTGGAGATAGGGAGCAAATCCAAAGTTGTAATAGGCTGCAATCGCAGCCTCATTGCGCGAGAGAACGCCGATGCGAAAAATCTTGCGGCCCTTGGCACGGGCTTCGGTCTCGCAGGCCTTGAGGAGAGCTTCGCCAATTCCCTGCCGCCGTGCCGATCTAGTGACGATGAGATCTGCGACATGGGCGTAGGTATAGGCGATCTCGTCGCTGGTTCCGTCGGATTCGCACTTTGTGAGAAGCGTTGCATACCCCAGCAATGCCTTGGCATGTTCGGCAACAAGAATTACGCCTTCATTTTTGTCGCACCATTTCTTCGTTTCTTCCAAATACCAGGGGCCGATATCCTCTGGCGGCTTTCCCCACATGTACAAAGGGGACTCAAATGCCTGCAACTCGCGCGCAAGCTCAACGACCTGCGCTTCATCGCTGTCGCGGTATTGCCGGATGGTAAATCGGCGGGTTATGCGGCCTCGTCGTGCCATACGGCGGCTTCGGGCTTGGCCTCGCCCGGCTTGAGCATGGCATTGTGCTTGAACAGGGTTGAGCAATAGGGACAGACGATTTCTTCGGCCCCACCCATGTTCAGAAATACATGGGGGTGATCGAAAGGCGGTTTGGCGCCTACGCACATGAATTCCCTGACGCCGATCTCGATCTTGGAAAGGCCCATGTCATTCTGGAAATGCGGGGTGGATGAAGCTGCCATGGGATCCTCGAAATACCTTGTGAGGGGAGCCAAATAGCATATCTTGTCGGCGATGCACAAATTCAATTCAGACAGTGTGGAAATCGCCTTTGACGACGTGGGGCAGGGCGAGCCGGTACTTCTCATTCACGGCTTTGCCTCCAATGGCCGGGTGAACTGGGTCGATACGGGTTGGGTGAAATCCTTGGTGGATGGCGGGTTTCGTGTCATCACCATGGATAACCGGGGCCATGGGGAAAGTGAGAAGCTGTACAATCCCGATCTTTATTCGGCGGCGGAAATGGCGGAAGATGCGCGACGCTTGCTGGATCATCTTGATATTCCCAAGGCCCATGTCATGGGCTATTCCATGGGGGCCAGGATTGCGGCGTTCCTGACAATCAACCATCCTTCCCAGATTGGGGCTGCGATCTTCGCCGGCCTGGCATCGCGGATGACTACGGGGGTCGGCGGCGGGCCGGAGATTGCCACGGCGCTTGAGGCGGCATCCATTTTGGATGTGACCGATGTCGAAGCCCGGGTCTTCCGGGTTTTTGCCGAACAGACGCGCGGTGATTTGAAGGCCCTGGCGGCTTGCATCAAGTCTTCCCGGGTGAAGATTACGGCAGAGATGCTGGCAACCATCAAGAACCCGGTTCTGGTGGTGGTGGGCGAAAAAGACGATGTGGCAGGGGAAATTGGCCCGCTTTTGGCGGCAATTCCGGGGTCAACCGGGGTTACACTGCCCAAGCGCAACCACATGAATGCGGTAGGCGATAGACTGTACAGGGAAGCAGTTTTAACGTTTTTGGGTGATCATTTACTGGGAATTGACAATTAACTGGGTCACTCCCCATCTATAGCCAGATCTGTTATATATGTGGTGTTGAGGAGAATGAACCATGCGCCAATCCACCAAACCGCAAGTCGTCCAGGCGATTGACCCCGTCTGGGACCGGATGCGGCGGGAAGCGGAAGACATCGCCCGCAAGGAGCCGGTTCTTGGGGGGTTCATTTTCTCCGCCGTTCTCAATCACAATACTTTTGAACGGGCCCTGGTGCACCGTCTGGCGCAGCGCCTGGGCAGTGTGGATTTGAGTGCCGAACTGGTGGTACAGGCCTTTGAAGATGCCATGGACGAAGAGCCGGAGATCGGCTTTGCGGCGCGGGCTGACATTATCGCCACGTTCGAGCGGGACCCCGCCTGCCACCGCTATGTTGATCCGCTGCTTTATTTCAAGGGCTTTCAGGCCTTGCAAACCCACCGCATGGCGCACCGGCTCTTACACATGGGGCGGACTGATTTTGCAAGCTATCTGCAAAGCCGCTCTTCGATGATTTCCAGTGTTGACATCAATCCCGCTGCAAAAATCGGCAAGGGCATCATGATTGATCATGGCCATGACATCGTGATTGGTGAAACTTCCGTGATTGAGGACAATGTTTCCATTCTGCAGGGCGTGACGCTTGGCGGTACTGGCAAGGAAAGCGGCGACCGCCATCCGAAAATCAGGCATGGCGTGTTGATTGGGGCGGGCGCCAAGATTCTTGGCAACATTGAAATCGGCCATTGCTCGCGCGTTGCCGCTTGCTCGGTCGTACTTCATGATGTTCCGCCAAACCGCACCGTTGCCGGCGTGCCAGCCAAGATCGTGGGCTATGCCGGTTGCGAGGAGCCGGCGCGGGCCATGGACCACAAGGTTGAAGAGGTTGCGGGTCAGACGGAATAAGGTTAGACCACGGTCAATGACCCTAAGGAGCCCAGCACCTTGAAGCCTGAAGAACTTGCCAAGCTGACCACCTATTTCCGCAACACATTTGGGTCGCCGACGATTGCGGTGCGAAAGCGTCCGCAGAAAAATGACTCGTGCGAAGTTTATATCGGCGAAGAGTTCATCGGGGTGATTTCAAAGGATGAGGAGGATGGCGAATTGTCCTATCATTTCTCCATGGCCATTCTGGACATTGATCTGGAATAGCTAGCGCGTAAATTCCTTGAGAAGAATTTGCGCCGTCTCGTCCATGTCTTTCCATTCCGCCAGCCTTTGACGCGAAAAGCGCACCCGCGCCATGACGCCGTTGGTGAGGGGCCACAGGCGCTCGCAAATAATCGGCCCCAACACGGACGGCTTCTTGTCACACCGGATAACTTCGCCCGTAGGGGCCACGAGAAGCTCCGAATCCGTATAGGGTGAATCGGGCTTGAATTTCTTGAGAACTAGTCCCGCCTCCTCGCCTTTGGCTGGATCCAGATAGACGTTGTAGATCGGCTCCATGCGCTCCTCAAGTCCGGTGCGGCCCCGGCGTGGCTCGAGTGTGACGAGAACCCAATTTTGCAAATCTGTTGGCAGGGCGTGAACGACGTTGAGTTGCTGTTGGTCAAAGGGCCAGGGCAGGCGTAGATTAATGCGCGTTGCGTTGCCCAGAATCGGCTTGTCGATTTTCGCCACGATGGTTTCCGGGAGGCTGAATTCGGTGTCCTCCAGGGTTGCCAGAACAACCGCAGTGGAAGGGGTTCCAATTTCCGGACGGCCAAAGAGAAGCGATGGATTGGGCACGAAATAGATTGCCAGCACCACTCCCGCCAGGCTGAAAAATGTCATGAGCACGAACAGAAGAACAATTCCCAGGGACCGTTCGCGCCGGCGTTGCAGAAGATAGTTAAGGTGATGGCTGACCATAAGGTGAAACTATAAGTCGGGCTTTTTCTCTGGTCCATGACTTGCTGCGTGTTCATTGCGGGAAGTGCGGATGTGCCTGAATGATACAGGCAGGGGGAAAGCAAGCGTGGATACTGTGCATTTGGCTTATCTGTTTGCCGTAGCCGTTGGCATCGTCACGGCGGGTGTTACCGCAAGCCTTTGGACGTTAACCGTAGGGGATGAGCCGCGGTTTGGCCGGTTGCTTGAGCCGAGCGCCGTCGCGCCGCTCCAGGCTCTCGTGGTGATGATCTCAGCACCGCTTCTGCTTTTGCTTGCGGCGTGGCGTTACGCGGGCAGCGCCAGTGTGGGCATGCTGCTGGTGGCTGCAAGTTTGGGCTGGAGCTTTCTGCAAGGTGTATTTATCCTGACGCAATTCTTTGGCGTCACTTGAACGGGAATCCCATATGGCACTTCATGTCCTTGACGGCGTTGCTCCTGAACTGCCGGAGAAGGGGGCCTATTGGGTGGCCGCCAGCGCCGATGTTATTGGTCGAGTAAAGCTGGCGCAAAATGCCAGCGTCTGGTTCAATGCCGTCTTGCGCGGCGACAACGAGTTGATCTCGGTGGGCGAGGGCAGCAATGTTCAGGATGGCTGCGTGCTGCATACGGATATGGGCTCACCGCTCACCATCGGCCCAAATTGCACCATCGGCCACAAAGCCATGCTTCATGGCTGCACGATTGGTGAAAACACCCTGATAGGCATTGGAGCAATCATTCTCAACAACGCGGTGATCGGCAAGAATTGCCTGATCGGGGCGCACACATTTATTCCAGAACGCAAGGTCATTCCCGACAACTCCTTGGTGATGGGATCTCCGGGCAAGGTGGTGCGTGAGCTTGATGCGGCGGCGATTGCGCGGCTGAGCGCTGCGGCTGTCAGCTATGTGCGGAACTGGCAGCGCTATGCGAAGGGCATGGTGACGGTTTAGTCGCGGGCCTTCTTGAGTTTCTTCGCCTTCGCCGGAAACCCGGCAATGGTGTGGTCTGTATCGGTCAACAAACTCAAGGCGGCCTTGCGGGCGGCTCTGGCATTTCCCCGCTTCACGGCTTTCAGAATGCCCTCGTGCTTTGGAATGAACATGTCGGGTTCCGGATTATTGGTGGAAGTAAACTCGAACATGTTGGTGAGGGCTGCTTCGATCATGATTCCAAAGGGCGTGAGGAACACATTGTTGGCCGCCGCCAGAAGGGCCAGATGGAATCTCACATCCGGCGCCACGGAATTCAGGCCGGCCTTGGCCTTGCGCATGTCCTCGAAGGCTTCGGTGATGGCGCGCAATTGCTGGGGGGTGCGGTTGATGGCGGCAAGTGCGGCGATTTCCGGTTCGAGGATTTTCCGCACCTCCTGCACGGAATTGAAAAACTCCTGCGGGTTCATGGAAGCCATGTGCCAGGCCAGGACATCACGGTCGAGAATGTTCCAGTTTTCACGGGGCTCGACACGCGAGCCAATCTTTGTGCGCGATTTAAGCAGACCCTTGGCGGTCAGGGTTTTTACGGCTTCGCGCACGGTGGTGCGGCTTGCGCCATAGATGCGGCACCAGTCGGCTTCATTGGGTAAAATGGCGCCCGGCGCGTAGACGCCGCTAAGTATCTGATTTCCAATACTTTGGGCCAATTTACGGTGCAAGTTGCTGCCGGCGAATTTGGCGAGCGAAACTTTATGCGATGACTTTCCGGGATTCATTCTCTCTCTCATGTGGCCGAATTATCATACAAATATGGATTGCGTGGCCGCATCCAATATCCTAACAATACCGTTTCTGGGTGAAACTGCCCGGAAAACTATACCGCAGCAAGGCTGCTTAATGGGAGGAAAATATGTTTACTCGCAGAAATTTCTTGGTTGCTTCAGTAGCCGCTGGCTCGCTTCTGGTGACCGGCAAGGTCATGGCCCAGGGCAAGGGACTTATCGGTATTTCAATGCCCACCAAATCTTCTACACGCTGGATTTCCGACGGCGAATCGATGGTGAAGGAATTCACCGCGCTGGGCTATGAAACGGACTTGCAGTATGCCGAAGATGACATTCCAAACCAGCTTGCCCAGATCGAAAACATGGTCACCAAGGGCGCCAAGGTTTTGATCATTGCCGCCATTGACGGTACCACGCTTTCCGACGTTTTACAGAAAGCCCATGACGCCGGCATCAAGGTGTTCGCCTATGACCGCCTCATCAGCAAGACGGAAAATGTCGACTACTACACCACCTTCGACAATTTCGGCGTTGGCGTGCTGCAGGGCAACTCGCTTATTCAGGGTCTCAAGGCCTCAGGCCCCGGCCCCTACAACGTAGAGCTTTTCGGCGGTTCACCGGACGACACCAACGCCTTCTATTTCTATGATGGCGCGATGTCGGTTCTTCAACCGCTGATCGACTCCAAGGAAGTGGCAATAGCTTCCGGCCAGATGGGCATGGACAAGGTCGGCACACTCCGCTGGGACGGTGCGGTTGCACAGGCCCGGATGGATAACCTGCTGTCGGCCAACTACACCGACAAGAAGGTGAATGGCGTGCTGGCACCCTATGATGGCCTGTCACGTGGCATCATCTCTTCGCTTAAGGGCGTAGGTTATGGCAGCGCGGACCAACCGATGCCGATCGTCACCGGTCAGGATGCGGAGCTGCCTTCAGTCAAGGGCATGATCGCCGGCGAGCAGTATTCAACCGTGTTCAAGGACACGCGCGAGCTTGCCAAGGTCACGGCCAAGATGGTGGATACCGTGCTGCAGGGCAAGGAACCGGAAATCAACGACACCAAGACCTATAACAATGGTGTGAAAGTTGTTCCGTCCTATCTGCTCACGCCTTACTCGGTTGGCAAGGACGACATCAAGAAGATGCTGGTTGACTCGGGCTATTACACCCAGGACCAGATTGACAACTAGTTGATCGCCTGGCGGGGGCTCCGTTGTTGCGGAGCCTCCGCCTTTCGTTTTATGGTAGCCAAGCAACAAGACCGGGCGAACAAGCCTGGTGTTAAGGACGAAATCGCAAAGGGGAGACATGCAACCCATCCTGGAAATGCGCGGCATCACCAAGACTTTTCCGGGGGTGAACGCCCTGGAAAATGTAAATCTTGAGGTACTGCCCGCGGAAATCCATGCGGTGGTTGGCGAAAATGGCGCCGGCAAATCCACGCTTATGAAAGTCCTGTCGGGGGTTTATCCCCATGGCACCTATTCCGGCGACATTGTTTTTGAGGGCGAGGCGCGGAAATTTGGCAGCATCGCCGACAGCGAGAACACCGGCATCATCATTATCCATCAGGAGCTGGCGCTGGTTCCGCTGCTGTCAATTGCCGAGAACATTTTCCTCGGCCATGAAACGGCCAATTATGGCGTCATCAACTGGTTTGAAGCGTTCAAGCGCACCAAGGCTTTGTTGGACAAGGTGGGTCTCAAGGAACATCCCAATACGCTCATCACCAACATCGGCACGGGCAAGCAGCAGTTGGTGGAAATTGCCAAGGCGTTGAACAAGAAGGTCAAGCTGCTCATTCTTGATGAGCCCACCTCCAGCCTCAATGAAACGGATTCAAATGCGCTTCTGGCGCTTCTCAAGGAATTCAAGGCGCAGGGTATCTCCTCCATTCTCATCACCCACAAGCTCAATGAAGTTTCCAAGGTGGCGGACCGCATCACAGTTCTGCGTGACGGCATGACGGTCGACACGCTTGATGCGACCAGGCAGGAAGTCAGCGAGGATCGCATCATCAAGGCCATGGTGGGCCGTGAACTCAATGACCGGTTTCCGCCTCGCTCCGCAACAATTGTTGAACCGGTTTTTGAGGTGAAGAACTGGAGCGTCTACCACCCGCTGCATGCGGACAGGCAGATGATCAAACGCGTGGACCTGGTGGTGCGCAAGGGCGAGGTTGTTGGCATCGCGGGCCTGATGGGTTCGGGCCGGACGGAACTTGCCATGTCGATTTTTGGCAGGGCCTATGGCCAGAAGATTTCCGGCGAGGTTAAGATCAATGGCAAAACTGTGGATGTCAGCACCATTCCGCGCGCCATGGAAGCAGGCCTTGCTTATGTGACCGAAGACCGGAAGACCTATGGCCTCGTACTGATCGACCATATCAAGCACAATGTCACGCTGGCCAATCTTGAAGGCGTGTCGAAGCATTCGGTCATTGACGAGGTGGCGGAGCTCAAGGTGGCCAACAAGTACCGCAAGGATTTGGCCATTCGCAGTTCCAGTGTGTTCCAAACTACGGTGAACCTGTCGGGCGGCAACCAGCAAAAAGTAGTGTTGAGCAAATGGCTGTTTTCGGGGCCGGACGTGCTCATTCTTGATGAGCCGACACGGGGCATTGATGTGGGCGCAAAATATGAAATCTACGGCATCATCAACCAACTGGCGGAGGCGGGTAAGGCGGTTGTCGTCATCTCTTCCGAGATGCAGGAGCTGCTTGGGATTTCGGACCGCATCTATGTGATGAATGAAGGACGTTTCGTAGCCGAAATGCCGGCCAAACAAGCCACGCAGGAAAAGATCATGCGGGCCATCATGAAATCTTGGGAAGGCTGACATGACTGACACCACCGTTCAATCGCAAACGCGGAGCGACATCCTGCGCTTCGTGAAAAGCAACATCCGTGATTATGCGCTACTGCTCTCATTGCTGGTGATCATGGTGTTCTTCCAGTTCACCACGAACGGAACGCTGTTCAAGCCGGTCAACATGACCAACCTGATTTTGCAGAACAGCTATATCGTCATCATGGCGCTGGGCATGCTGCTAGTGATCGTGGCGGGCCACATCGACCTGTCAGTGGGGTCGGTTTCGGGCTTTGTCGGCGCGGTGGCAGCCGTGCTGATGGTGACCTACAAGGTTGATATCATTACCTCGGTCATCGTTTGCATAGTGCTGGGTGGCTTCATAGGTGGGGTGCAGGGCTATTTCGTCGCCTTTTACCGGATACCTGCCTTTATCGTTACGCTGGCGGGCATGCTGATCTTCAAGGGGCTGGCGCTTACGGTTCTGGGGGGCGCATCGGTCGGCCCCTTTCCGAAGAACTTCCAGCTTTTAAGCTCCGGCTATGTGGCTGACATATTCAACATTCCCATGTTCGGATCGCCGTTTAACCTGTTAGCGCTGATCATTGGCGCACTGGTTACGGCCCTTATCATCTACTTCAATTTCAAGGAGCGCCGGGACCAGCAGGCGCACGGGCTTGCAGAAGAGCCGGACATCATTTTCAAGGGGCGCAATCTGCTTATTGCCGTGGCCTTTCTCGGCTTTACCTTCCTGATGGCGCGCTACAAGGGCCTGCCGAATGTGCTCATTGTGATGTTCGCGCTCATTGCGCTGTTCGTTTTCCTGACCACCCGCACCACCTTCGGCCGCCGGGTCTATGCCATGGGCGGCAATGAAAAGGCGGCGAAGCTGTCCGGCATCAACACCGAGTGCATGACCTTGATGATCTTCGTCATCATGGGGTCGCTAGCGGCACTTGCTGGCCTCGTGTTTGCGGCCAGGCTGAATGTTGCGACGCCAAAGGCCGGTGCCGGGTTCGAGTTGGAAGTCATTGCCGCCTGCTTCATCGGCGGGGCGGCTGTGACGGGCGGTGTCGGCAAGATCATCGGGGCGGTGATTGGCGCCTTCATCATTGGCGTCATGAACAACGGCATGTCGATCATGGGCATCGGCATAGACTACCAATTCGTGATCAAGGGCGCCGTGCTCATGCTCGCGGTGTTCCTCGACGTCTATTACAAGAACAAGGCCGCCTAAAAAGGCGGAGCCGGCACAGGGTGGGACTGTACCGGCTCCTTAAAGCCCGGCGGTTGGGGGATTGGGGGGACGCCGACCGGGCCTAGCTCGTTATTTGCAGTTCACCTCAGTGCCTGGTGCCTCCCGAGACAAAACCGCTGGTTGACGTGGGCTGCTTTACAAGGGCCACCCATTGCACGGGATCGCTGTGCGACTGGCGCTTGAGAAAGGTGTAATCCGTGTCGCTCCAGCGCAGCACGTCGTTGCGCCGGTTATCGAGAATGAAATCGCCGCCGTCGGTGGTGATGGTGAGTACCGCGTGGCCCTCGTTCTTCTCGTCGAGAACCACGGTGATGAGCAGAGCCTCAGGCGGAAAGCCGAGTTCCTGCAGCGAACGCTTTTTCAGCAGCAGGTAGTCCTCGCAGTCGCCCGCATCGGTGGGATAGGCCCAGCGCTCGGCTTCGCCGTAAAGGTCCTGGTCGCTGATCGGTGCAATCTTGCCGTTCACGTAAGAGTTTACCTGGTAGATCAGGTTCCAGCGCTCCGGCGACATGGCGAGCTTGAAGGTCTTGCCGCCCTTGCTCTTGCAATCCTCCGGATTGCTCACGCAGAACTGCACGAAGCCGACAGGCGGCAGCGTTCTACCGAATTCACGGGCGAAATTTTCCCTGGTTTGGCCGAAGGGAGCCTTTGAAGCGGTGTCGAAAGCAAATGCCATTGACGAACTCCAGAAGATTCCCAGAAGTGCCGCTCCCACTGCGGTCTTGATGTTCATTTGATGCCCCATTCCTTTTGTATTTATGGGGCCAACATACACTTGCCGTGTTTCCGCCACGTTCAGAACAGCAGTCTAAGTCTATGAAAATGCTGATTAAACTGGTTCCTTTTTGTTAACCCTACGGGACGCTTAGGGGCTGCTCCGGCGGGGGTTGCTTTCGGGCAAACGCCCTGTTATTCCCGGCGCATTCGCAAATGACGTGCGGTCGTGGCGGAATTGGTAGACGCACTACCTTGAGGTGGTAACGGGGAAACTCGTGGAGGTTCGAGTCCTCTCGACCGCACCAATATTACTAATAAAAATTAGTAATTTCAATATGTTACGGTGATGAAGGCTGGTTTTGTCCGCCAGTATGTCCATCACTCTGCTTTTGCGCTGTGTGCTATTTAACCGGTCTGACTTTGAGCAGCGGAATATCGCATGTGCGAAAGTTTCAGATTTTGTAGTTAAGCGATTGCTGCATTGAGGGGTCTATTGCTTAGATTATGAGTTTATTTTCCTTGCTAAGTTTACGGTTTGGCAATTCTTAATATTGCATCCCAATGATCACTTTGGCGAAAGCCCGGTGGCGGTCGCACGAAGATGAAGTGATTTGTTACCGCCTTGAACGTAACAGACTTTTTTGGGAG
>JBBSBQ010000016.1:0-66451 GCA_038251095.1 Hyphomicrobiales bacterium | reverse complement strand
GGTGACGTTGATCTCTGTCAGGTAATCGCCGATCACGTCGATGCCGACAAAGATCAGGCCGCGCTTTTTTAGGTCCGGCCCCATGGCCTCGCAGATGTCGCGCTCGCGTTTGGTGAGCGTTGCGGGCTCGGCCTTGCCGCCGACATGCATGTTAGAGCGGCTTTCATGGGCGGCGGGCACCCGGTTGATGGCGCCGGCAAATTTCCCGTCCACGAGGATGATGCGCTTGTCGCCCTTGCGTACGTCGGGCAGGTATTTCTGCGCGATATAGGGCTGGTGCGGATAGGTGAGGCTGAAGAGCTCAAGCAGCGAGGAAAAATTCTGGTCGCTGCCCCTTATGCGGAAAACCCCGGCGCCGCCGTTGCCGTAGAGCGGTTTGAGGATGATGTCCTCGTGCTGCATGCGGAAGGCCGCAAGCTCGGAGGCGTCGCGCGTGATCAGCGTCGGCGGCATGAACTCCTTGTAGTTCAGGACGAAAAGCTTCTCCGGGGCGTTCCGCACTTCCGTGGGATCATTCACCACCAGCGTCGTGGGATGGATATGGTCCAGCATGTGGGTGCCGGTGATGTAGCCCATGTCGAAGGGCGGATCCTGGCGCATCAGCACCACGTCGAAGTCGCTGAGGCTGACGCGCTCTTCCTCGCCCAGAGTATAGTGATCGGCGAAATCATCGCGCACCTTGAGTGCATGGCCCGTGGCCGAAAGGACGCCGCCCGCCAGCGCCAGCGTCTTCGTCTGGTAGTAGAACAGTTCGTGGCCGCGCTCGCGCGCCTCCAGCATCATCGCAAAGGTGGAATCGCCCTTGACGTTGATGTTCTCGATGGGGTCCATCTGGACGGCGACATTGAGCGACATGGTTCACGCGTCTCCCGGAAAGGCATTTTCGATATGGTGCGGCAAAAGGTAGGGGCTCACAACCACTATGTCAAAACGGCAGAAATTCCGGTTGGATATTTTGTCGCGCGCCATCCAGAATCGCGCCGCCGCCGAGATACGTCTGGACTGGGTGGTAGTGACCGCTTCCACGCCGCGATCGCGCGATCCCCGCGCTTTCACTTCAATGAAGGCAGTGACATCGCGCCGCCGCATGATGAGATCCACTTCACCCTGTGGCGTCTTGAAGCGCTGGGCCAGCAAACGGTAGCCCTTGAGGCGCAGATAGGTGAGCGCCACCAGTTCGGCGACATGGCCGTGAGCTTCGGCCTTCTCGCGGGCCCTACTCATCCTTGCGCGCCAATATGCGGGCATAGATGTCTTTCTTGGCAAGATCGAAGCGCCTGGCGATATCGGCCGCAGCCCTGGCCGCCGGCATGGTTTCAAGCGCTGTATCGATGGCCGCGTCAATATCTGCGTCGCTGGCCTGCACGGCGCCCGGTTCCGGAGGCGCAATCACCAGCGTGATTTCACCTTTCACCGATTGCCGCGCCGCAAGGACGGCCTGAATCTCGCTTGCCTTTCCGCGCAAGACTTCTTCATGGAGCTTGGTAAGCTCGCGCGACACGGCAACCCGGCGGTTGTTCAGCACATCCGCCACATCACCCAGCACATCCACAATCCGGTGCGGGCTTTCAAAGGCGATGAGGCTTGCCTTCACACCCATGAATTCCGTGAGCAGTTTTTTGCGCTCGCCCGCCTTTGTGGGAAGAAAACCGAGAAAAGCGAAGCGGTCCGTGGGCAGGCCCGAGAGGGCTAGTGCGGTAAGAACTGCCGAAGCGCCGGGAATGGCAGTGACCGGAATTTCATGGGCCACGCAGTCCGCCACCAGCCGGTAGCCGGGGTCGGAGACCAGCGGCATGCCCGCGTCGCTCACCAGCGCAATGGCCTGCCCTTCGCCCAAGGCGCGCAAAATGGCGGGCCGCACTTTCGAAGCATTATGCTCATGATAGGCCATGAGCCTTGTGCGGATGCCGTAGCGCTCCAGGAGCTTCGCCGTGGTTCGCGTGTCCTCGCACAAGAGAACATCAACGGCGGCCATGGTGGTTAACGCCCTGAGCGTGACATCGCCCAGGTGCCCGATGGGCGTGGCTGTAATGTAAAGCCCGCCCGGCAATTTTTCCGCCTCGAATTGGCCAGCACCTATGCTATAGCGTCGGGAGGTGGATATCGTGTGTGGCGTCATTGATTACCGTTGGGGTGGCGATGTGAAGAAGTTGAGTGTAGCGCAAGCCTTCAGGGGGCGGGAGTGGCGAAATCTGCTTGCCGTTTTCCTGCTGTTTCTACTTGCCGGGTGCGGCGGCATGTCGAAAGTGGGCGACATTTTCAGCGATGATCCCGCACCCCAGCAGGCAGCGCCCGTAAAGAACGTCAGCATGGCCCTTCTTTTGCCCCTGTCCGCACCCGGCGAAACCCAGAACATCGCCCGCGCCATGCAGCAGGCAGCCCAGCTTGCCGCCAAGGAAATGGGCGGCGGCACGCTTATCATCAAGGATTCAGGCGGCACCGCCGACATGGCCCGCACCGCCGCGCAAGCCGCTCTCGATGAAGGGGCGGGAATCATTCTTGGGCCGCTGCTGTCCACCGAGGTGCAGGCGGTCTCGCCCGTGACGCGCCAGCGCAACGTGAATGTCATCGCCTTTACATCGGTAAGCTCCGTGGCAACGCCCGGCACCTTCCTGATGAGCTTCCTGCCCGATGAGGAAGTGTCCAACGTGGTGCGCTATGCGGCAGGCAAGGGCTACCGCAACATCTCGCTGCTCTATCCCGCCTCGCAATACGGCGCCGCAATCGAGCGCGCCCTGACCAGCGCGGCGCTGAGCGAAGGCAGCACCGTTGTGGCGGCAAAAAGCTATGCCCGCGAAGCCGCCGCCGTAACCCAGCCCGCCGCCAGCATCGCGGCTTCCCTGTCTGGCCAGGGTTCAGCCCTTCTCCTGCCCGAAGGCGGCCAGATGCTGCGCACCGTCAGCGGCGCTTTGGAAGGAAACGGCATCAGTCCCCGCAGCACGAAAATTCTCGGCACCGGCCTGTGGGATGACGGGCTCACCCGCTCCACCCCCATTGCCCAGGGCGGCTGGTATGCGGGCGTGGCACCGCAGCTCACGCAGGCCTTCGAACAGAAATATGTGGCAAGCTATGGCGCCAAGCCGCCGCGCATCGCCAGCCTTGCCTATGACGCCGTGGCTTTCGCCGTGAACCTGCAGAAAAACGGTGACGTGTCCGAAGTGGGCATTGCCAACCCCACAGGCTTCCAGGGTTCAAACGGCCTGTTCCGTTTCCGCGAGAACGGCCTGATCGAACGCGGCCTTGCCATCCTGCAAATGGGGCCCGGCGGACCCGACGTGATCCAGCAGGCGCCGACGAGCTTCAGTTCGCCAGCTCAGTGATCAGCGCGTTGAGCAGGCGCCGTCCCTGCGTCGTAGCCATCAGGCGCGGGCCCTCGCGCTTGACCAGGCCCAGGGATTTCAATCCGGCAATCTTGTTGGGATCCATGGCTTGCCCGCGCAGTCTTTCATAGCGCGCAAGGTCAATTCCGTCGCTGACGCGCAACCCCATGATGAGATATTCCGAGGCCTGGTCAGCGGGCAGTACAAGACTGTCTTCAACAATGCCGTGGCCTTTTTCACTGACCTGCTTACGCCAGGTCTCCGGATATTTTTCCATGGCGATGGCGCGGCGGTTCTCGCCTTCAGCAATGCGCGCATGCGCGCCCGGGCCCACGCCCACATATTCGCCGTAGCGCCAGTAGAGCAGGTTGTGCCGCGACTCCTGGCCGGGCGCCGCATGGTTTGAAACTTCGTAAGCGGAAAGCCCATGCTGTTCGGTGAGGCTCTGCGTGATCTCGAACAGGTCCGTGGCGCTGTCCTCATCCGGAACAATGAGCGAGCCCTTGGCCTGCAGATCGAAATAGACGGTGCCGGGCTCGATGGTGAGCTGGTAGAGCGACATGTGGCCTTCCTGCTCACCAAGTGCCCGCGTCAGCTCATCTTTCCATTGCACCGTGGTCTGCTGCGGCCGCGCATAAATCATGTCGAAGGAGACGCGCGGGAAAATTTTTGCGGCCAAACGGAAAGCCTTCAGCGCTTCATCGGGCGTATGCTGGCGGCCCAGCGCCTTCAAGTCCGTTTCATTTAGGGCCTGCACGCCCACCGAAACGCGGTTCACTCCCGCCGTACGGTATCCTCGGAAATTTTCTGCCTCGACACTGGTGGGATTGGCCTCAAGCGTAATCTCCACCGTATCGGCAACAGGCCAAAGCTGCGCGATCTGGTCAATGACTTCGGCCACGGCGGCAGGCGGCATGAGGGACGGGGTGCCGCCGCCAAAGAAAATACTGCTTACCGTGCGGCCCGGCGTGATCCCGGCAAACCAGCGCAACTCAGCGGTCAACGCTTTCGCAAACGACATCGTGTCTACGTCCTGGTGGCGCACATGCGAGTTGAAATCACAATAGGGGCACTTGGCCTTGCAGAACGGCCAATGCACATAGATGCCGAAAGCGTCGCTAGAGGAGGGCATCGACCAGCTTTCCAAAGGCCAGTCCGCGATGCGACATCAGGGTTTTCCTGGCCGGATCCATTTCACCGAAGCTTTGCGTTTCGCCATCGGGCACAAACATGGGGTCATACCCAAAGCCGCGCGTGCCCCGCGGCGGCCAGGTCAGGTGGCCATAAACTCGGCCTTCAAAAAACTGCACTTCGCCATGGGGCCAGGCCACGCACAGGGTGCAATTGAAATTGGCGCGCCGGTTCTGAGGCGTGGCAGCACCTAGCGCCTGCAGCTTTTCCTCAACCAGGCGCATGGCCATGGACCAGTCGCGGTCCGGCCCCGCCCAGTTCGCCGTGTAAACTCCGGGATCGCCATTCAGCGCCTCAACACAAAGTCCGGAATCATCGGCCAGTGCCACAAGACCCGAGCGCTCCGCCGCGTAAACCGCCTTCAGCTTGGCATTGCCGGTAAAGGTTGATTCGGTTTCCTCCGGCTCATCAAAGCCAAGCGATCCGGCGGACACCGCCGTTACTCCGTGGGGCGACAGCAGCTCATTGATCTCGCGCAGCTTGCCTTGATTGTGGGTGGCCACAACTATCTTTTGATTCCTGAGAGTCTTCAACTCCGGCAAATGCCAAATCCGGCTTTCGGCGAACTCAATCGAATTTCCGGCGGGATCGCGGATGTAAAGCGAGCGGCCCGCATCGGGCCAATCTACAATGCGTTCGATGGCAATCCCTTGCGCCGCGAAATTTTTTTGCCAGACCTTCAGTTCTTCGATGGTAGCGCGAAAACAGACATGGCCGTTGCCCGTTGTGCCATGGGCAGGCGGGCCCTTGTCGGAGCTTTGGCTGCGCGACAGTATCGGGTTGAACAGCAAAAGCATCTGCCCGGCGCAGCGAAAGAAAACCAGACGCCTCTCAACTTCCTGATAGACGGGAAGCCCCAAAACCTCGCCATAGAAATGGCGTGCGGCGGATAAATCCTCCGCATAAAGAACCGTTTCAAGAATATGTCGCGCCTTGATCACGCAATGGCCACTTTCTGCAGGCCAATCAGTTCGTCAATGCCCTTGCGGGCCAGCGCCATCAGTTCAAGAAAGCGCGCTTCCGAAAACGGTTCGCCTTCCGCCGTACCCTGGACTTCGACGATGCCGCCGGAGCCCGTCATAACAAAATTTGAATCGGTGCCCGCGGTTGAATCCTCGTCGTAATCCAGATCAAGCACCACGCCATCGCCATGGATGCCGCAGGAAATCGCCGCCACATGGTCCTTCAGCGGCCAGGTTTTGAACATGGAACGCGCCTCCATCCACTTGAGGCAGTCATGCAGCGCGATCCAGCTCCCGGTTATGGCGGCGGTGCGCGTGCCGCCATCGGCCTGGATCACATCGCAGTCCAGCGTGATCTGCTTTTCGCCCAACGCCACAAGGTCAACCACGGCGCGGAGTGAGCGCCCCACCAGCCGCTGGATTTCCTGGGTGCGCCCCGATTGCTTGCCGGCCGACGCCTCGCGCCGCATCCGGTCACCGGTGGAGCGGGGCAGCATGCCGTATTCGGCCGTGACCCAGCCCTTGCCCAACCCCTTCATCCACGGCGGCACCCGCTCCTCAAGGCTGGCCGTGCAAAGCACATGGGTGTCGCCAAAGCGCACCAGGCAGGAACCCTCCGCATGCTTGATGTAGTTCCGTTCAAAACTGACGGCACGGAGTTGGTCGGGCTTACGGCCTGAGGGGCGCATGGGTCATTCCTTTTTGTGAATTCGGGAGGCTTCTAGCGCGGATCGCCTGGAAGTGGAAACACCCAACTTTGCCTCAACCGAGAGGCAGTCAAGGGAGAGGGATGCCCAAAAGGTTCACCTTTGATTAACCAGCGGATGGAAGTCGGCGCAATCCGGGTTACCATTAACAGGTCATAAAATTTTCTGCGCCAGAGTCGCGAGCAAGGGAGCTGGCTCACGGAAGCCTTGTTGCCAGGGACGGAGAACACCTATGCGCAGCGATCCCGATGAACAAGAAAGGCTCCGCCGTCTGGAGCGATACGGGATATCGCGAACCCAGCCGGAAGAGGCATTTGACGACATCACCAGATTGCTGGCGGAGCTGTTCAGCGCGCCCATAGCCTATCTCTGCACGATTGAAGCGGAATGCCACTGGTTCAAGTCCCGCATTGGCTTGGATATGGATGAAATTCCCCGTTCCATCAGTTTTTGCGACCACACCCTGAAGCAAAGTGATGTCATGGTCGTTCCGGATGCAAGCCGCGACAAACGCTTCGCGGCCAGCCCGCTGGTAACCGGACCCAAACACATCCGCTTCTACGCCGGCATCACGCTCAGGGATACCGATGGCTTTGCCCTCGGGACGCTGGCAGTCTCCGACACCATGCCGCGTGCGGTCACCGAACACCAGAAGCAGTCCCTCAAAAGGCTGGCAGGCATAGCGCTTGACCGCATGGAATTGCGGAAGGTCCAGATTGAACTCCGTGAAACTGCTGCGGCTGCCGAAATCGCGCGGCAGCATGCCGTGTCCGACAACGCCGAACTCCGCCAGGTGATAAATTACCTGCCGCAAGCCATCGCCCTGTTGGACGATCAGAACCGGCTCATTCTCTGGAATGAAAATTATGAGAAGATGTTTGCCGAAACGGCAGGCCACTTGACGCCGGGCGCCAGTATAGAATTCATCTACCGTAAATATCTGGAGACCATCCCAAGTCATTCGAAGATGAACGAAGCGGATGAAGAAAAATGGCTTGCGGGCAGGCTGGCCTTGCTCAACCAGAATGGCTCCATCATCGAACAGAATGTCAGCGATTCGCGCTGGATCCGCTTTGACCAGCACCATGCTGCCGATGGGAAAAAGATCTATGTAAGGACCGATATCACCGACGAGCGCAATGCCACGGAGTCCTTCCGCCTGCTCTTCGAGAACAACCCGGTTCCCATGTGGGTCGTTGAGCGATCGACCTTGCAATTCATTGATGTCAATTCCGCCGCGCTTCAGCTCTACGGCTACACGCGCGAAGAGTTCCTTAAAATGACGTCGCTGCAAATTCGCCCTGCCAGTGAATATCAGAGAGCCTTGGAGGACGCCAAAAGCAACTTCGTCTTCGGTAACGGCGACAAGGACTGGACCCATGTCAAGGCGGATGGCACGGAGCTGCTGGTGAGCAGCTATGCCAAGCCCATCCGCTATGACAAACGCGAAGCGGCGATAATTTCAGTAATCGATGTGACCGAACGCCGGAAGCAGGACGCACGCATTCAATACCTGGCGGAACATGACGCGATGACGGGCCTTCCCAACCGCAGGCTTTTCCTTGACCTGCTCGCCGGCCAGCTTTCCAAAAGGACCCGGAGTCACAAATACACAGCGATTATCCTCATCGACATCGACGACTTCAAGGGCGTCAACGACAGCCTCGGCCATCAAGTGGGTGACGAACTTATCATTGCGGTGGCCAACCGGCTGGAAGAACTGATCGGCGACCGGGGCGTAGTTGCCCGGCTGGGCGGTGACGAGTTCGCGGTGCTGCTGCCAATGCTGACCGAGCTCGGGGCCGCTGAAGTTGTTGCGACTGAATTGGTAAACGCCTTCAGTGATTCACTCAAGGTTGGTGATTACGACATGCTGGTTGGCGTAAGTGCCGGGATCAGTTTCAACATGGACGATTCTGTGGATTCCTCCAGTCTGCTCAGGAATGCCGATCTGGCGCTCTACAAGGCAAAAACCGATGGCCGCGGCATGTGCAGGGTTTATGAACCGCAGATGTCGCTTCAGATCATGCTGCGGCGTGAGATCGAGCACGACCTTCGTCAGGCCCTGGCCGAGGATCAACTGGTGGTTCACTATCAACCGTTGATGGAACTGGAACGCGGAATCGAAGTTGGTTTCGAGGCCCTGCTGCGCTGGAACCATCCGCAAAAGGGCATGATTTCACCGGCCGACTTCGTTCCCATTGCGGAATCGAGCGGGATGATCGTGCCCATGGGAAATTGGGTGCTGGAGCAATCCTGCCGGCTGGCAGCCACCTTGCAGAAGAAACTCTCGGTCGCGGTAAACATATCTCCCGCCCAGTTCAAGTCCGGCAAGCTGGTTGATGTTGTCTCGGCCGCGCTGAAAAAACATGCTCTTGCCCCCCATCGGCTTGAGCTCGAGATCACCGAGTCGCTCTTCCTGGAAAAATCCTCTGAAACACTCGATATCCTGAAGAGCCTTAAAGAACTTGGCGTTGTGATTGCCCTTGATGACTTCGGCACCGGATACTCCGGTCTTGGGTATCTCAATAGTTTTCCAATCGACAAGATCAAGATCGACCGCTCCTTCATCAAGAACCTCGGACTTGAACGGCGGTCAAAGGAACTCGTCCGGGCGGCCATCAACATGGGTCACAGCCTGGGCCTCATGACGCTGGCCGAAGGCATCGAGACACAGGACCAGCTTGATATCTTGCGTTCGCTGGGATGCCAGCAGGGCCAGGGCTTTCTTTTCAGCCCCGCAATCCCGGCGGGCCGGATCAACGACGCGCTGTTGCTCCACGGCAATCCCAATCATCGCGCCATTGCCTGATAGGCCTGGCCTCGAAAGCCTTGCAACTCCGCCCGATCGGGTTTTGAATGCCTTTGGAAATGGCGGTGTTCTGTAAAGGAGCAGTCGGATGTCTGAAGTTGCCAAACATGACGCATGGAGTGCGGGCGACAGCTACGATGCCTATATGGGGCGCTGGAGCAGGAAGATGGCGGTGCGGTTTCTTGACTGGCTGAAGCCAGCAGAAAGGCTCGACTGGCTTGACGTGGGCTGCGGCACCGGGGCTCTATCGTCTGCAATTCTAAACCGCTGCAATCCGCGAAGTCTTGTCGGCATCGAGCAGTCCGCCGGATTTGTCGCGGCTGCGCAACAAAACGTTGACGACAGGCGCGCCAGGTTTGAAGTGGGCGATGCGCAAAAACTGCCGCTCGATGATCACAGCAGGGACATCGTGGCCTCCGCCCTGGTCCTGAATTTTGTGCCGGACATTCCAAAGGCCTTGTCTGAAATGAAACGCGTGGCACGGCCTGGCGGCACCGTTGCATTCTATGTCTGGGACTATCCCGGGGGCGGCATGGGGTTCATGCGGGCCTTCTGGAATGCCGCCATCGCCCTTGATCACGGCGCATCCGGCTTTGCCGAAGGCAAACGGTTTTCCTTTTGCACAGACGCTGGGCTGACCGAACTGGCCGCGAATGCCGGCCTGCAATCAGTGGAATGCACGGCACTGGAAATTCCCACGGTCTTTGCGGATTTCGATGATTTCTGGCGACCCTTTACGCTCGGCGCCGGACCAGCCCCGGGATATTGCATCAGCCTCCCGGAGGAAGCGCGCGAAAAACTGCGCAAGAAACTGAGCGATGATTTGCCGCGCCAAGACAACGGCACGATTGCCCTTGACGCAAGGGCCTGGGCAATCAAGGCTCTCGCCAGTTAAAATCCGGACAAAGTTAAAGACTGGCGACACTGCTTGACTTAAGGGACCGTATCAGTTCTTCTTGCGGACTAGGTGGCAGCTAAAGGTTGTGTGCCCATCTGACTGCGTCAGCTCGTGTCGGCCATGGGGAGAGAATGGGGAAACTCGCAAAGAACTATGTTCGCATAATCGATTACATTTCCGACAAGGTGGGAATTCTTGCAATGGCTTTGATCGCGGCCATGATCGGGATTCTGCTGCTTGATGCGGTGACCCGTAATTTGATCAAGATGCCTTTGCACTGGTGCATCGAGCTCGCGCAATTCACCCTTGCAGCTTATTATTTCCTCGGCGGGCCGGTAACCCTGAAGAACAATGACCACGTTCGCATGGATCTCTTTTACGACTGGCTGTCGGTGAAGGGCAAGGCGTGGATGGATCTCGTCACCAGCGTATGCCTGTTCTTCTATCTTGCCGTCATGCTGACCGGGAGCATCTCGAGCCTGAACTACGCAATTGCCACCGGCGAAAGGCGCTTCTCCATGTGGAATCCATCGATGATTCCGATCAAGGCTCTCATGGCGGTATGCCTGGTTCTCATGCTGCTGCAGACCGTTTCCCTCGCCATCAAGCATGTGGCTACTATCCGCGGAACATCCCTCTCATGAGCTATGAACTGATCGCCCTGTCCATGTTCGGGGCCATGATGGTGATGCTGCTCACCGGCCAGCGGGTTTTCGCCGCCATCGGCTTCGTCGCCTCCGGCGCTGCCTTGCTTCTTTACGGCACCGGCGCCATCGAGATGCCCTACAGCCAGGTGTTCAAGCTGTTCAACTGGTTTCCGATGCTCACGCTGCCGCTCTTCATCTACATGGGCTACGTGCTTTCGGAAGCAGGGATCGCCGAAGACCTGTACCGCATGCTGCATGTCTGGTTTGGCCGCATTCGCGGCGGGCTGGCCATCGGCACGATTCTGCTCATGGTTATCATCTCGGCCATGAACGGGCTCTCCGTTGCGGGCATGGCGATTGGCGCCACCATCGCCCTGCCGGAAATGCTCAGGCGCGGCTATGACAAGGTGATGATAACCGGCGTGGTGCAGGGTGGATCATCGCTCGGCATTCTGATTCCGCCAAGCGTCGTGCTGGTTCTCTACGGCATGATCGCGCGCCAGCCCGTGGGCCAGCTCTGGCTGGCCGGCGTCGTCCCCGGCCTGATCATGGCAACGGTATTCGTCATCTATGTCATGGTGCGCTGCCGGCTCAATCCAGCCCTTGCACCCACCGTCAACGATGAAGACCTTAACATGCCGATGGGTGAGAAACTGCGGCTGCTGCGGGCCGGAATCGTGCCCTTCCTCATCTTCTTCTTCATGACCGGCCTGTTTGTCCTGGGCTACACTAGCCTCGTCGAGAGCTCAGCCGTAGGCGCCACCGCCGCCACCCTGGCCGCTGCCGCCAAGGGCCGGTTGAACTGGCCCATGATAAAAGAAACGTCGCGCAAGACGCTTGCCATATCGTCGATGTTTCTCTGGCTCATCCTTGCAGCCCTTGCCTTCGGCGCGGTGTTTGACGGCCTTGGGGCCGCGCACGCCCTGGAAGACCTGTTCATCAGCCAGTTGCACCTGGAGCCCTGGATGGTGCTGGCAATGATGATGTCAACCTTCATCATCCTCGGCATATTTCTCGACGACACCGCCATGCTGGTGATCGTGGCCCCCCTCTACATTCCGCTCGTCCGGATACTTGGTTACGACCTCATCTGGTTTGGCGTGCTCTACACGATCACCTGCCAGATTGCCTACATCACGCCGCCCTTCGGTTATAATCTTTTCCTGATGCGGGCCATGGCGCCCAAGGAGATAACCCTGGTGGATATTTACCGGTCCATCTGGCCCTTCGTGATCATGATGGTTGCATGCATCCTGTTGGTGGCGATTTTCCCCGGCCTTGCCCTGTGGTTGCCAAACCATGTCTACGGCAAGTAAGGTGTTTTGGCGGAAACAAAGTTAGCTCAAAAACTATAAAACCAGGGAGTAAATGAACGATGACACAAGACAAGGACCTCAACTGCCCGTCCGAGAAAATTCTCGAAAGCCGCAGGAAGATGCTGCGCAATTTCAGCCTGGGCGGAGCGGCAATTGCGGCTTCAACACTGGCGGCACCCGCCATCGTCCGCGCCCAAAGCCCCATCAAGTGGCGCCTCCAGACCTATTCCGGCGCACCGCTTGGTGCCCACGTCATCAAGCCGCAGATCGACGCCTTCAACGTCGCCGCAAACGGCGAGATGGAAATCGAGCTCTATTATGCCGACCAGCTCGTGCCCACCGCGGAGCTCTTCCGGGCGATGCAGAACGGCACCATTGACGCCGTCCAGTCGGACGACGCAACCATGGCCTCGCCGGTGGATATCTCGGTGTTCGGCGGCTATTTCCCTTTCAACACCCGCTTCAGCCTCGATATGCCGGCGCTGTTTGCCTATTACGGCCTCAACGAAATCTGGACCGAGGCCTATGGTGAAGTTGACAATGTGACGTGGCTGTCGGCCGGCGCCTGGGATCCGCTCCACATCTTCACCAAGGAACCGATCCGCAGCCTCGCCGACATGAACGGCAAGCGCGTTTTCGGCGTGCCGACGGCGGGCAAGTTCCTGTCGAAATACGGCCTGGTGCCGGTGACCGTGCCTTGGGACAACGTCGAAGTCGCCATCCAAACCGGCGAGCTCGACGGCGTGGCCTGGTGCGGCTTTACCGAGGCCTATGAAGTGGGCTGGGCCGATGTCTGCAAATACGCCCTCACCAACAGCGTCACGGGCGCCTGGTGCGGTTCCTATTTCGCCAATACGGCAAGCTGGAGCAAGGTGCCAGCGCACCTGCAGCAGCTCTTCCGTTCCACCATCGACCAGTCGCACTACTACCGCAATGTCTGGTACTGGGGCGGCGAAGCCAAGCTCCGCGTCGAAGGCAAGAAGATGGAGCTTACCTCGCTCCCCGCTGCCGAGTGGGCTCAGGTTGTTCATGACTCAACGGCATTCTGGGATGAAGTGGCCGGAAGCAGCCCCCGCGCCGCCCGGGTGGTCGAAGCGTTCAAGAAATATGCCGACGTCATGGAAAAGGCCGGCTACCCCTATCGTTGATAGGGGCAATCTGAAGTTACGGAGAGCGGCTCCATCGGAGCCGCTCTTTTTCCACTCATGACGTTCCGTTTTTCTGGGAGACAGCAAAAGCGATGGGCCAGGCCAAAATCATTCTTGATGAAGTTGTTCCGGCGCGGCAGCCCTGGGGTGCCCGCATTTCAGCGAACGATATTCTCACCATCATTGATCTCGAAGGCCAGCAGGCCGTTGATTTCCTCTGTTATGACGCAGCCAATCCGCAGGACCGCTACTGCGCCACCAACACGGTGAAAGTTCAGGGCAATATCTTCGTGGAGCTGGGCAGCGTGCTTTATTCCGATAGCGGCCAAATCCTGATGACGGTTATTGAAGATACGGTGGGCCGGCACGACACCGTCTATGGCTGCTGCAGCAATCCCAACAATTTCCTGCGCTACGGCGTTTACACGACGGATTCCTGCTACTCGAATTTTGAAGCGATCTTGCAGCGCCACGGTCTCGACCGCTCCTCCATCGTGCCCAACGTGAACTGGTTCATGAGCGTTCCCGTCCTCGAAGATGGCAGTGCCGGCGTCGCCACCGCGGCGCTAAAGCCCGGAAGCCATGTGGCGCTGCGGGCCGAACGCGAGGTGCTGGCCGTGCTCTCCAACTGCCCGCAAATGCACAATCCCTGCAACGGCTATAACCCCACGCCCATCCGCGTGACCGTCACGCGCCCCGCGGCTTAGCCCGCCGCAATTCCACCCATGACAACCGCCCCGTCACCCCCTACATTACTCCCATGAGCATCATTCCGCCCCGGCCCCTGTTTGACGACAGGCCTTCCGGCCTTGCCGATCTTGACCAGCGCTCGCGAAATATTTTCAGGCGGCTGGTCGATACCTATCTGGAGACCGGTGAACCCGTAGGCTCGCGCACCATTTCGCGCATCCTTCCGGCGAGCCTGTCCTCGGCCTCCGTGCGCAATGTGATGATGGACCTCGAGGATTCAGGCCTCATCTATTCGCCCCATACCAGTGCCGGGCGTGTGCCCACCCAGGCGGGCCTCAGGTTTTTTGTCGATGCCCTGATGGAAGTGGGCGCCGTCACCCCCGATGAGCGGGCCCGCATTGATGCCGAGATTGCCGCTACCAACCGCCCGCGCCGTCTGGAAGACGTGCTGGGCGAAGCCTCGACGCTTCTCTCTGGGCTTTCGCACTGCGCCGGCGTGGTGATGTCGCCTAAAATGAATGCCAGGCTCAAGCATATCGAATTCGTGAACCTGGCGCCGGGCCGCGCCCTGGTCATTCTGGTGGGCGAGGATGGCGCCGTCGAAAACCGCATCATCGACGTGCCACCGGGCCTCCCGCCGTCCACCTTCACCCGGGCCTCCAACTTTCTCTCCACCCGCTTCCAGGGCAAGACCATTGCCGAGGTCCAGCTTTTCATGAAGCTGGAAATGGATACGCTGCGCCGCGAGCTGGATGATGTCTCCGCCAGGATCGTGGAAACCGGCATTGCCGTCTGGTCCGGCGAAAGCGATGCCGATTCGAAGACCCTGATCGTTAGGGGCCAAGCCAATTTGCTGGAAAACACCAAGGCCTTCGACGAATTGGAAAAGATCCGGAAACTCTTCGAAGACATTGAAAACAAAAAGGAATTGGTCCAGCTCCTGGGCGCTGCCGAGGGCGGCGAAGGGGTCCGCATCTTCATCGGCTCGGAAAACAAGCTGTTTTCCATGTCGGGCTCCTCCCTGATCGTGGCCCCTTACAAGAACAGCGACGAGAAAATCGTGGGCGTTTTGGGCATTATCGGGCCCACCCGGATGAATTACGCCCGGATAATCCCCATGGTGGATTACACCGCAAAGGTCGTGAGCCGTCTCCTCACTTGATTTTTGGGGCGTAAGGGGCGATATGCGGTCCATCCCTGCCATGAATTGAGTTTAACTATGGCCAACGAAACTGATTTGCCTGAATTTGATGACGTTGAAATGGAATCTCCCATGGAGGAGGTTCACGCTGACCCGCGCGATGAGGAAATCATCGTCCTGAAGGAGGAGGCAGCCGCCCTCAAGGATCGGCTCCTGCGCCTAGCGGCCGAAATGGAAAATTTACGGAAGCGCACCGAGCGCGAGAAGGCAGAAGCCACCCTTTATGCCGCCTCGAATTTTGCCCGTGATCTCTTGAGCGTGGCCGATAATCTGGGCCGCGCCTTGCAGGCCTTGCCGGAAGAGGAGCGCGAGCAGGCCGGCGAAGCTGAAAAGAATCTGATCGCCGGCGTGGAAGTCACCGAGCGCGAACTGCTGAACGTGTTCCAGCGCCACGGCATCCGCAAGATTGAAGCGGTGGGCCAGAAGTTCGATCCCAATTTCCACCAGGCCATGTTCGAAGTGCCCACCAATGAAAAACCACCCGGCACCGTGATGCAGGAACTGCAATCTGGCTACGCCGTGGGCGAACGCTGCCTGAGGCCTTCGCTGGTGGGTGTTTCCAAGGCTGAGGGCTGATTCAAGTTTAATCAAGTTTGTAAACGCCTGCTCTGGACAAGAAGCAGCGGATGCAACAGTCTGTTTCCTTGAGCGGGGGCTCAAAGCCGCGTCAAGAGAAGGGTTTCAAATGGCTGGCAGCACAATGGTTATCTACAAGGACAAGCGCGGTGAATTCCGCTGGCGTCGCACTGCAACGAATGGCGAAATTATCGGCGCATCTTCTGAAAGCTACAAAGCCAGGAAGGATTGCGACGCCAACGCCAACCGCAACACCGCAAAGGACAAGTGGGAATTCTACAAGGACAAGGGCCGCCAGCACCGCTGGCGCGCCATATCCATTGCCAACGGCAGGCAGGTGGGCAAGGCCACCGAAGGCTTCAGCTCCAAGAAAAACGCCGAGAACAACGCCAAGCTGAACGGCTGGAAGGGCTAGATATAAAACACCCTCATGCTGAGGTGCGAGCAACGCGAGCCTCGAAGCATCTGTTTCCGCTTCCACCAGCCCTTCGAGGCTTTGGCTGACGCCAAAGCGCCTCAGGGTGAGGGAAAATGTTTCAGGGCTTCGTCACCCGCCGCAATGTGAGATTGATCCGGCCACCATCTTTCAACAGCGTCGAGCTTCCGCCGATGACCCGGTCGATGCCATGGAAGGCGAGACGCGTCGGGCCTTCCAGGACCAACACATCACCCGATGCCAGTTTCAGGGATTGTGTCTTGCCGCCGCGCATGGTGCCACCGAGGCGGAAGAGGGCCGTATCGCCCAGCGAAATGGAAACCACCGGCGCGTCGAAATCCTCTTCGTCCCGGTCCTGGTGCAACCCCATTTTGGCATCGCCCCCGTAGAAGTTGACGAGGCAGGCTTCCGGCGGATGGGCATGGTTTGAGACCCTGTTCCATATGGAAAGGATGCTTTCAGGAATGGCAGGCCACGGGGTGGCAAGCTCCGGGTGGCGGGCCTGGTAGCGGTAGCCGGACTTATCGGAAACCCAGCCCAGCACGCCCAGATTGGTCATGCGCACTGAAAACGGCTTGGCGGTTCTGGGCATGACGGGGGTAAACAGCGGGGCCTGCGCTACGGCCTCGTGCAGATCCCGCAAAACCTACTCCTGGGCGCCGCGGTCAAGAAATTCCGGGAGGTATCGCATGGGTATTATTACGTGCCTATTCTCTTGCTGCCAAAGAAACATCCCACTATATACCGCGCGAACGATTTTTCCCTTGGAATCAGGGAAAAGACGAACCATATGCTGATGACAGAGGAGGCAGCGGGACTGTAAGCGCCTGATGGGGCTTTTCGTATGCTGCCGGCCTAGAGGAGAAAAACATGGCTAAAGTTATTGGTATCGACCTTGGAACGACAAATTCTTGCGTGGCCGTCATGGAAGGCAAGAATCCCAAGGTTATCGAAAATGCGGAAGGGGCCCGTACAACCCCGTCTATCGTCGCTTTCAACGCGGAAGGCGAAACCCTGGTAGGCCAGCCCGCCAAAAGGCAGGGCGTCACCAACCCGGAAAACACATTCTTTGCAATCAAGCGCCTCATTGGCCGCCGCATGGAAGACCCCATGGTGGCCAAGGACAAGAAGCTTGTGCCCTACAATATCGTCAAGGCCGACAATGGCGATGCCTGGGTTGAAAGCCGCGGGCAGAAATATGCGCCCTCTCAGATCTCGGCCTATACCCTGACCAAGATGAAGGAGACGGCGGAACGCTATTTGGGCGAGCCCGTCACCCAGGCCGTTATCACGGTTCCGGCCTATTTCAACGACAGCCAGCGCCAGGCCACCAAGGATGCAGGCAAGATCGCCGGCCTTGAAGTGCTGCGCATCATCAACGAGCCTACCGCTGCAGCACTCGCCTATGGCCTCGACAAGGCCGAAGCCGGTCTCATCGCGGTTTACGACTTGGGCGGCGGCACCTTCGACGTCTCGGTTCTTGAAATCGGCGACGGCGTCTTCGAAGTGAAGTCCACCAACGGCGATACCTTCCTCGGCGGCGAAGACTTCGACATGCGCATAGTCGATTACCTCGCCGATGAATTCAAGAAAGAGCAGGCGATCGATCTGCGCAAGGACAAGCTGGCCCTCCAGCGCCTGCGCGAAGCGGCTGAAAAGGCCAAGATCGAACTGTCGTCCGCGACCCAGACCGAAATCAACCTGCCCTTCATCACGGCGGATGCTTCAGGTCCGAAGCATCTCACCCTGAAACTGACGCGCTCCAAGCTCGAGGCCCTTGTGGATGACCTCATCCAGAAGACCGTTGAGCCCTGCCGCCAGGCCCTGAAGGATGCGGGCGTCACCGCAGGCCAGATCAAGGAAGTTGTTCTGGTGGGCGGCATGACGCGCATGCCCAAGGTGATCGAAGTCGTATAGCAGTTCTTCGGCAAGGAGCCCCACAAGGGCGTAAACCCGGACGAAGTGGTGGCCATCGGTGCTGCCATTCAGGCGGGCGTGCTCCAGGGCGAAGTGAAGGATGTTCTCCTTCTCGACGTAACACCCTTGTCACTGGGCATTGAAACCCTGGGCGGCGTGTTCACGCGGCTCATCGACCGCAACACCACGATCCCAACCAAGAAGAGCCAGGTGTTCTCAACCGCTGATGACAATCAGACGGCAGTGACCATCCGTGTCTTCCAGGGCGAGCGTGAAATGGCGGCCGACAACAAGATGCTGGGCCAGTTCGATTTGATGGGCCTGCCGCCGGCACCGCGCGGTGTGCCGCAGGTGGAAGTGACCTTTGACATCGATGCCAACGGCATCGTGAACGTCTCGGCCAAGGACAAGGCCACCAACAAGGAACAGCAGATCCGCATCCAGGCCTCTGGCGGTCTCTCCGAAGGCGAGATCGACAAGATGGTGAAGGAGGCGGAAGCCAATGCCGCCGAGGACAAGAAGCGCAAGGACGTGGTGGAAGCCAAGAACCACGCCGAAAGCCTCATGCACTCGACGCAGAAGTCCGTGGTTGAGCTTGGCGACAAGATTTCGCCCGCCGACAAGTCTGCAGTTGAAGCGGCAGTTGCTGACCTCAAGTCGGCCCTCGAAGGCGAGGACGCCGAAGTGATCAAGGAAAAGACCAATGTCCTGGCCCAGGCGGCCATGAAATTGGGCGAAGCCCTGTACAAGCAGTCAGGCGGCGACGCGTCCACCGACGGCGAAGTGCCGAACATGGAAAAGGACGATGCCGACGATGATATCGTTGATGCCGACTTCACGGAAGTCGGTGACGACGACAAGAAAACGTCCTAACTAGAGATAAGCCCCCCAGCTTATGCGCACTGGGGGGCCTTCCGATTCGAGGGCGTGGACATAAATGGCCAAACGTGATTTTTACGAAGTGCTGGGGCTTCAAAAGGGAGCCGACGAGAAGGCGCTGAAGGCCGCCTACCGCAATCAGGCCAAGAAATTCCATCCCGATACCAATCCGGGCGACAAGGCCGCTGAAGCTAAGTTCAAGGAAATCAGCGAAGCCTATGACATTCTGAAAGACCCGCAGAAGAAAGCCGCCTATGACCGATTCGGCCACCAGGCCTTTGAAAATGGCGCGGGCGGCGGGCGCGGGCCCGGCGGCGCCGGCTTCGGCCCCGAATTCAATTCCTCCATGTCGGATATTTTCGAAGACCTGTTCGGAGACTTCATGGGCGGTGGCGGCGGCCAACGCACCAGCCAGCGTGGGCGGGGCTCGGGCGGTGCGGCGCGCGGCGCCGATCTCCGCTACAACATGGAAATTTCCCTGACCGAGGCCTATTCCGGCAAGACAGCGCAAATCCGTGTACCCACCTCAGTCTCCTGCGACACCTGCAAGGGCTCCGGCGCCAAGCCCGGCACCAGCCCGAAAACCTGCACCACCTGCAAAGGCGCGGGTGCGGTGCGGTCGCAATCCGGCTTCTTCACGGTTGAACGCGCCTGCCCCGCCTGCCAGGGCCGTGGCCAGGTTATTTCCGATCCTTGCGGCACCTGCGGCGGCCAGGGCCGCGTCACCAAGGACCGCAACCTCTCGGTCAATATTCCGCAAGGCGTGGAAGACGGCACCCGCATCCGGCTGGCCAATGAGGGCGAGGCAGGTTTGCGCGGCGGCCCCACCGGCGATCTCTATATTTTCCTCACCGTGCGCCCCCATGAATTTTTCCAAAGGGATGGTGCTGATCTTTTCTGCAAGGTGCCGATCTCCATGGCGGCGGCAACCCTTGGCGGTGAAATCGAAGTGCCGACGATCGACGGCAAGAAAGCCCGCGTCACCATTGCCGAGGGCGCCCAAACCGGCAAGCAGTTCCGCCTGAAGGGCAAGGGCATGCCGGTGCTGCGGTCTTCGCAGGCCGGCGACCTGTATATCCAGGTGAATGTCGAGACCCCGGTCAACCTCTCGCGCCGCCAGCGCGAGATCCTGAAGGAATTCAGCGAAGAAGCGCGCAACAATTCCCCCGAGTCCGAAGGCTTCTTCGCCAAGGCCAAGGCTTTCTGGGACGGATTCGGGAGCTGAGTCAGGCAGCCCGGATGGTTGGAATCGACTTCACGTCGATTGTTTTTTCCGCATGCCATGTGTCATGGGCTGCCTGCATGCGCAACCATGGCGCGGCTCCATCGCCAAACAGCTTGCCAAGCCGCACTGCCACCGACGGCGAAATCGGCTTTGCTTTCCGCAACACGTCATAAAGATGCTGGCGCGAAATGCCGAGGAGAGCCGCAATTTCCACTTTGGTGCGGCCCGTGGCGGGAATGACGACCTCGCGCAGCAACGCCCCGGGATGGCTGGGGCAGCGGGCAGGATTTCGCTTTGCAACATGTTCGGCCATGTCGTTCACTCCTAATGAAACTGCTCAAGATCAATGCGAAGTGCATCGCCCTCGATGAATTCAAATGTAAGGCACCATGGCCCGTTCACATGAACCGTGTAACGGACGGGATCAAAACCACGCAAGGCATGGAAATCAAATCCCGGCAAATTCATTCCTTCGGGGCTGGAACAGGCATCCAGCCGGTCGAGCCTGAGCAAAATCCGGCCATGAAGCCGTTTGTCAATCCTGGCAGTCCGCCATGATGACCACAAATCAGCTAAAGCCTTGTTTCTGAAGCTTGCAATCACGCGCAAATGTAAGCATATTGCTTACAAAAGTCAATGTTGATCGCCTGAAAGGTAGCCGTCATGCCAAAAGCCTATTGGATCGCCCATGTCACCGTCTCCGACCCGGAGCAATACAAGCACTATGCCGGGGACGCGCCGGTGGCCTTCAAGAAATACGGCGCTGCTTTTCTGGCCCGCGGCGGTGCGTCAGATCAGATGGAAGGCAAGGGCCGCCCGCGCAATGTGGTGGTCGAATTCCCGTCGCTGCAAGCCGCCCGTGACTGCTACAACTCCCCCGAATACCAGGCCGCACGAGCCAAGCGGATCGGCGCAGGCGAAGCCGACATCGTGATCGTCGAAGGCGTTTAGCGCTTTAAGCTCTCAACATCTTCTCATCATGCCCGCTCTCGACGCGGGCATCTTCTTTTGGTGGGGGCGGAGAAGATGACCGGATCAAGTGAGGTGGGAGGGTGTGACGGGGCAGATTTTAAGATGCTTTCCATCCCGCAATCTCGTTGCTAAACACTCCCCCATGACAATGAAACTGGCAATAGCGGGCGCAGGCGGGCGCATGGGGCGGGTGCTGTCCCGCATCATCGCGGGAACCCCGGGCTGCAGCGTGGCGGGCGGGCTTGAGCCCAAGGGCTCGCCGCTTGTGGGCTCCGCCATGGGTGCGACGGGCATCACGATTTCCGATGATCCGGCGGCGCTGTTCAAAACCATTGACGGCATTATTGATTTCACCGTGCCGGCGGCAACGCTGTCGCTGGTTGAGTTTTCGGCGAAGGCCGGCATCGTCCATGTCATCGGCACGACAGGCATTGATGCGGCGGGCGATGAAAAAATCCGCGCCGCCGGAAAGTCGGCGCGCATCGTGAAGTCGGGCAACATGAGCTTGGGCGTGAATATCCTGGCCTCCCTCGTGCGCAAGGCGGCTCAGGCACTCGGCGAGGACTTCGATATCGAGGTGCTGGAAATGCACCATCGCCACAAGATCGACGCGCCGTCCGGCACCGCCCTGTTGCTGGGCAAGGCCGCAGCAGAAGGCCGCAAGATTGATCTGGGAAAAAGGTCCGTGCGCTCGCGCGATGGCCATACGGGCGCAAGGCCCGCCGGCGATATCGGTTTTGCAACATTGCGCGGCGGCTCTGTCGTTGGCGATCACACCGTGATTTTCGCTGGCAACGCCGAGCGCATCGAATTCTCCCACCGGGCCGAGAGCCGCGATATTTTCGCCCATGGCGCGGTGAAGGCGGCCCTTTGGGCAAAGGATCAGAAGCCTGGCCTCTATTCAATGACCGATGTTTTAGGATTGGAATGATGAGCGGAACCCTTGTACTGGTGCGTCACGGCCAAAGCGAATGGAACTTGAAGAACTGGTTCACCGGCTGGAAGGACCCCGATCTTTCCGAGCAGGGTGTGAAGGAAGCCCATGCGGCGGGAAAACGCCTGAAGGTCAAAGGCTATGCCTTTGACGTGTGTTTCACCAGCGCCCTTACCCGGGCCCAGCACACGCTGAAGATCATGCTAGAAGAGCTGGGCCAGACCGGCCTGCCGGAAACCCGCGACCAGGCCTTGAACGAGCGCGATTACGGCGAGCTCACCGGCCTCAACAAGGACGACGCCCGCAAGGAATGGGGCGAGGAGCAGGTGTTGATCTGGCGCCGCTCCTATGACGTGCCGCCACCCGGCGGCGAGAGCCTGAAGGACACGCTGGCCCGGGCGCTGCCCTATTACATGATTCATATCCAGCCGCTGGTGCTCTCCGGCAAGCGCGTCCTCGTCTCGGCCCACGGCAATTCGCTCCGCGCCCTTATCATGGCGATCGAAGGCCTGACGCCGGAGCAAATCCTCAAGCGCGAATTGGAAACCGGCGTTCCGGTTTGCTACAAGATAGGCGTTGACTCGCGGCCCATTTCAATGGAAACACTGTCCGCATGATCGTCCGTGAACTGACAAGTTCAGAGTATGACACCGCAGTGCCAAGGCTGGCCGGGATATTGGTTGATGCGGTGGATTCCGGCGCCGGAGTCACCTTCATGCATCCCTTGCCGCAGGATGTGGCGGAAGCCTACTGGATGAAACACAAAACGGACGTGACTTCCGGCCAGACCACCCTTTTCGTTGCCGACGAAAACGGCGTGATCGCAGGCACTGTCATGCTGCAAAAGGTCTGGCCGCCCAACCAGCCGCATCGCTGCGAAGTGGCCAAGCTCCTGGTGCACCGTGACTTCCGCCGGCAGGGGCTTGCCACCTTGCTCATGCAGGCGCTGGAAGCAAAGGCGAAGGGCTTGGGATTCAAGCTGATCACCTTTGATACCGTGGCCCAAAGCCCGGCCGAAACTTTTTACCGGCAGCTGGGCTTCACCTGCGCCGGTTACATTCCGAACTATGCCTATGCAAAGGGCAAGCTGGACGGCACGGCCCTGTTTTACAAAGAGCTGTAATCACGCCGCCATGGCGCCGGCTTCCCAGCCCAATATGGCGCGCTTGCGGGTCAGGCCCCAGTGATAGCCGCCGAGCCCGCCGGATTTTTCCAGCACCCGGTGGCACGGCACGACAAACGAAATCGGATTCTTGCCGACTGCCGATCCGACGGCGCGTGCTGCTTTTGGCTTGCCGATGTGGCAGGCGATATCCGAATAGGTTGAGGCCTTGCCGAAGGGAATGCGGAGGATTGTTTCCCAAACCCGGATTTCAAAATCCGTGCCGATGAACACAATCTTCAAGGGCTGGTCCGGCTGCCAGCGCTCCGATTCAAAAATACGCTTGGCATAGGCCGCCGTTGCCTGCTGGTTTTCCACGTAAGTGGCTTCCGGCCAGCGCGATGTCATGTCGGCAAGCGCCGATTTTTCCTTGCCGTGATCGGCAAAGGCAAGGCCGGCGAGGCCTTCGCTGGTGATCAGGATGAGCGCCCGGCCAAAGGGGCAGTCATGAAAGCCGTATCTTATATTGAGGCCACGGCCATGGGCCTTGTAGATGCCGGGTGACATGCCCTCATGGGTTACAAAGAGATCATGCAGGCGTCCCGGACCGGAAAGCCCGAGTTCATAGGAGGCATCCAGAATGGAAGCTGAATCCCTGAGCAGCCCGCGGGCATGGTCAAGGGTGACCGCCTGCAGGTAGGCCTTGGGGCTCAAGCCCGCCCAGCGCGTGAACAGGCGCTGCAGATGGGTGGGGCTCACGCCCGCCTGATCCGCCAGGGTTTCGAGTGAGGGCTGGTCGCGCCAGTTTTCGGAAATGAAAGCCAGCGTATGTTTGACCAGATCGTAATCGTGCGTTTGCTTTTCCATGATCCAAACCTAATGCCGCCAAGGCGACGGAACCACCCGATTCTTGCTCAGAAATGCGGATTTATAAGCGCCGCTTTCAGGGCGTTGGCGAAGGAAAGCCGCTCTTGGGCCCCCAGGAAACTGGCGATTTCCGTGCGTTTTCCGCCAATCCGCAGGTAAAGCGGGCCGACAAGCTCCCGTTCCCGGTCCTCTTCCAGTTCAACCCGCACCCAGCGCCTTGCAAAGCGTTGCTCATGGGCAGGCCTATCCTCGGCAAGGCGCCGGAAAACGAGTTCATCGGAGGTGATTTCAATATGCTCGGCCCGTCTGGCATCGGCAAAATTGGCGCGGAACGCCCACCAGATGAGGGCTACATCAAGCCCCATGAACCCCACCACGGGCCACGCCCCGATCAGATAAAAAAATAGGCCGACGATGAAATTGAACCCCGCAATGACCGACATCAGGATTACGAAGCCCTTGGGCGAAAGGGAGCGGTGCGGCGTGAGCGTGGCCCGCCAGGTTTTCGGCTTGGTGTCGTCCATGTTATGATCCTATGAGGCTGTATTTATTGAGCAGGGAATTCATGGCAAAGGCAAGGCGTTTGAAGCCGCAGGAAATCGCGGAGATTTTCCGGCGTTTCCACGAAATTGAACCGGAGCCAAAGGGCGAGCTCAAATCCGTCAATGACTTTACCTTTCTGGTGGCCGTGGTGCTGTCGGCACAGGCCACCGACAGCGCCGTCAACCGCGCCACCACAGCGCTTTTCAAAGCCGTTGATACGCCGGAAAAAATGCTGGCGCTGGGCGAGGAGGGCCTGCGCGAATATATCAAATCCATCGGCCTCTACCGCGCCAAGGCCAAGAACGTGATCGCTCTTTCAAAAATTCTGGTGGAGAAGCACGCGAGCAAAGTTCCGGGCGAACGTGAAGCTCTTGAAGCCCTTCCCGGCGTGGGGCGCAAAACCGCCAACGTTGTTTTGAACATCGTCTTTGGTGAATCCACCATCGCCGTCGATACGCATCTTTTCCGCGTGGGGAACCGCACGGGGCTGGCGCCGGGGAAAACTCCCTATGAGGTGGAGAAAGGCCTGTTGAAAGTCATTCCAAAACAATATCTGCGCCATGCCCATCACTGGCTAGTCCTGCATGGCCGCTATATCTGCAAAGCGCGCAGGCCCGAATGCTGGCGCTGCCATATCGCTGACATTTGCCAGTTCAGGGAGAAGACGCCCGCACCTGCTTGAAGATGTGGGTGAAGTAGGATGTGGCAAACAGCGGCACCACCAGGTTCACCACCGGAATGATCGCCAGGAGGGCGGGCAAAAACCCCGCCGCGAAAATCCGCGGGGTGTTTACCCGGCGCAGCATGCGCGCCTCGTCGACGGCCATATGCCGCATGGCAATCATCTCGAAAAATTCGCGCGACAGCAGATAGGCGTTGGCCACGATCAGCGCTAGCGCGCCAATGCCGGTGAACACAAGCGGCAGCACGGCAATGTTCACCACGAGAATGAGCAGGGCAAACTGCAAGGAGGTCTGCACCGCGCGAAATCCGGAAAGCGGCGTGCCTGCGGGATCGCGGGCATAGTGCCGCGCTTCTACCCGCCCAGCGATGTCATCAAGAAAGAGGCCGGCAAAAATAGCGGTGACCGGCGCCATCATGAAAAAGAATGCCACCAGCAAAACCAGTCCGGCGCCGATCGCTGCCAATGTCTCGGCCCAGTGCCAGGGCATGACCACAAGGTAAGACAGCAGCACCTCAACCCCAATCAGGATAGCGATGAAAAGCGCCAGCGTCAGGCCGATGGCCTTGAACAATACGGAGTGGAAGTCCCGTGACAGGAGATCGCCCAGGGCTTTGAAAGCGGCTGTAATCATGGGCGCGTAGGTAAGGCTTCGGGCTTGCCTCTGCAAGTGGCTTCCGCTACGGCCTGTGCTGAATTCGGGAGAGTGTAGCGTGCAGGCTGGGATTGATGTTCTGACAATTGGCAACGCCATTGTCGATGTGATTGCCAAGGTGGATGATGCCTTTGTGCAGGAAAATGGCCTGGTGAAGGGCTCGATGAATCTCATCGATGAGGCCCGGGCCGAGACACTTTATGCCAGCATGGGGCCAGCCATTGAAATCTCAGGAGGCTCGGCCGGAAATACCGCGGCGGGCGTTGCCTCATTCGGCGGCAAGGCTGCCTATTTCGGCAAGGTGAAGGCAGACCAATTGGGCGGCATCTACGCCCACGACATGCGCGCCCAGGGTGTACGCTTTGAATCGAAACCCGCAACCGATGGCCCCGCCACGGCGCGCTCCTTTATTCTGGTGACGCCCGAAGGCGAGCGCACCATGAATACCTATCTCGGAGCCTGCGTGCATTTGACCGTGGCCGATGTCGACGAAAAAATCGTCTCCGCCGCCAAGGTCACCTACATGGAGGGCTATCTTTGGGACAGGCCGGAAGCCAAGGAAGCCTTCAAGCTCGCCGCCAAAATAGCGCGGAAATCCGGCAGGCTCACGTCGATTACGCTCTCCGATTCCTTCTGCGTCGAGCGCCACCGCGAAAGCTTCCTCGAACTCATCCGGAAGGACATCGACATTGTCTTTGCCAATGAAACCGAAATCAAGTCGCTCTACCTCACACAGAATTTTGAAGGGGCTTTGCAGGCATTGCGCAAGGACTGTGAAATCGCCGTGGTCACCCGCTCGGCCCTGGGCAGTGTCGTGGCCCATGGCGAGGACGTGATCGTTGCGCCAGCAATTGCCGTTTCTCAAGTCGTGGATGTGACGGGCGCGGGCGATCTCTACGCCGCAGGATTTCTCTTCGGCTACACCCAGGGCTTCCGCAATGCGCGCTCAGCCCAATTGGGCAGCCTCGCCGCCGCCGAAATCATTTCGCACGTAGGCGCCCGCCCGGAAGTGAATCTCAGGGAATACGCAAAGGAAGCGGGCCTGCTTTAACCGCTAGCCTCTTCGGAGACATCATCAGGGTTCGGCTTCTTCGTCACATGAATGCGGATGCGTTTGATCCGCCTTGCATCCGATTGCAGGATTTCAAATTCCAGGCCGCTGGGATGCGTGATGATTTCACCGCGCGTCGGAACTTTGCCCGCCATCTCGAAAATCAGCCCGCCCAGCGTATCTGCCTCGTCCTCTTCCTCATCCGGGAGAAGATCGACACCGAGCAGCTTGTCAACGGAGGAGATCAGCACGCGGGCGTCCGCCACGTAGATGTTGTCATCCTGGCGCTTGATCAGCTGCTCGTCGTCCGTGTCATGCTCGTCGGAAATGTCGCCGACGATTTCCTCAACCAGGTCTTCAATCGTAATGAGCCCGTCGCTGCCGCCATATTCGTCAATGACGATGCCCATGTGAATGTGGGTGGCCTGCATCTTGAGCAGCAGGTCGGCGGCCGGCATGGACGGCGGCACAAACAGCACTTCGCGGTAAATGCCGGATTGCTTGATCGGCAGCGCCAGATCCTTTGCCGATATGGTGATGCCGGGATTCTTTGTCTTGGCATTGGGCTTTGCCCCCCGGCCTGACATCCAGCGCATGAAATCCTTCACGTGGATCATGCCGGCAACATCATCAAGGGTTTCGCGGTAAACCGGAAGCCTGGAATGATTTGCCTCGTTGAACTTTGCAAGCAATTCGCGCATCGTGGCGCTGTCGTCGATGGCAATGATGTCGGCCCGCGGCACCATCACGTCATCAACCCGCAGGTCCGAAAACTTGATCAGGTTCCGCATCATCGAAGTGGTTTCCTGGCCGGGTCCATCCTGCGGATTCTGCGCCTGGTGGCTTTCGATGACGTTTTCCAGGTCTTCGCGCAGGCCCTTGTCCCGGGAGACCGAAAACTTGCTCAGGAATTTCCGGAGGAATCCCTCTCCGACCGGGACGGGTGGTGTCGTTTCGCTGCTCATGATGCGTAGGGATTTTCCATTCCCAGTTCTGCAAGTATCATAATTTCACGGGCCTCCATGGCCCCAGCTTCGTCATCGTTTTCATGGTCGTATCCTAGCAGATGCAAAACCCCGTGTACGATCAAATGCGTGACATGGTGACCGACGGGCCTTTTCTGCGCCAGCGCCTCCCGGGAAATGACGCCGTAAGCCAGGGCAATATCGCCCAAGGGGCGGGGTTCGTCCGCAGGCACCGGCGTGGCGGCGGAAACCGGAAATGACAGCACATTGGTGGGGCCGGCCTTGCCGCGCCACTGCCCGTTGATCTCGGCAATCCGCGCATCAGAGGTAAAGAGCAGGCCGATTGCCACATCATCATCCGGCAGCACGGCCAAAACGGCGGTCCGGGCAAGCTTGCGGAGATTGGGAACCACGCGCCACTCCCTGTCGTCAATACTGATATCAAGGTTCATCGCGGTTGGGAGAGACTTTTAACCTTGGCTCCCAGCTTGTCATAGGCCGCGACAATCCGCCCGACCAGCGCATGCCTGACGATGTCGCTGGTGGAGAACTTGATTTGCTCCGTACCCTGAACACCTTTCAGGACCCGCAAGGCATCTTCAAGCCCGGAACTGGCGCCCGATGGCAAGTCGACCTGGCTGGGATCGCCGGTGATCACCATGCGGCTGCCTTCGCCAAGCCGCGTCAGAAACATTTTCATCTGCTGCGGCGAGGTGTTCTGCGCTTCATCGAGAATGATGAAGGCGGACGCCAGGGTGCGCCCGCGCATGAAGGCGAGGGGCGCGATCTCAATCTGGTTCTCGGCCAGGCCCTTGGTGACGAGCGCCGCCGGCATCATGTCATAGAGCGCGTCATAGAGCGGGCGCAGATAGGGATCGACCTTGTCCTTCATGTCGCCGGGTAGGAAGCCCAGGCGTTCGCCCGCTTCGACGGCGGGACGCGACAGGATGATGCGGTCCACTTCCCCATTCATCAGCGCTTCGGCAGCGCAGGCCACCGCCAGATAGGTCTTGCCCGTTCCCGCCGGGCCAATGCCGAAGACCAGCTCGTTCTTACGGATGGCTTCAACGTAATTTTTCTGCATGGGGGTGCGCGGCATCACCAACTTGCGCCTGGTGCGCACCGTGCCTTCCTTGACCTCCTTGTCATGAACCGACTGGTTCATGCGGATTGTCCCTTCGACTTCGCCGCGATTGATTTCAAGGCCGCGCCGCGCCCGCTGATAGAGTTGCGACAGCACATTCTTGGCGCCATCGCGCGCTGGGCCCATGCCGCGGATGGACACGCGGTTGCCGCGCGGCGTGATAGCCACGCCCATGCGGTGTTCGATCAGGGCGATGTGTTCGTCATGTTCGCCGAATAAAAGTGAGAGCAGGCGGTTGTCGTCAAAAGCGAGGGTGAGTGTGTCATGGTCGTCCGCACTGGGGCTGGACTTGAGAGTTGCGAGCTGGGCTGCACTGGCTTGCGAATTCAACTGTGACTTTCTCCTGTTGTTGCTTCCGACCTCAGAATCATGCTTCGACCAATTCAATATGGCCCGAAAGGCTGTTTGTGCCAACACTATCTATTTTAACATCCAAAATAGCCCCAATTTGGGCCTTTTGGCCATTCACGTGAACCGGCTGCAGGTAGGGGGAACGCCCCATGAGCTGACTTTGTTCCCGGCCCGGCTTCTCCAGGAGAACGGGCAGGGTCTTGTCCACGCAGGAGCGGTTGAAGGCGGTTTGCTGGGCATGGATCAGGGCCTGAATGCGAGCCAGACGCTCGGTAACCACGGCGTCCGGCACCTGGTCGGGATCCTCGGCGGCGGGCGTCCCGGGCCTAGGCGAATATTTGAAGGAATAGGCGCTGGCGTAACCTACCGCTTCAATGAGATTCAAAGTGTCTTCGAAATCCGCATCGGTTTCACCGGGAAAGCCCACGATGAAATCGCCCGACAACGCCATGTCTGACCTTGCCCCGCGCACCTTTAAGACAGTCTTCAGATAGTAATCGATGTCGTGGCCCCGGTTCATGGCTTTCAGGATACGGTCACTGCCGCTTTGAACCGGCAGATGCAGGAAGGGCATAAGCTTCGGGTTGCTGGCATGGGCCTCGATCAACGCTTCGTCCATATCCCTCGGGTGGCTCGTGGTGTAACGCAAGCGTTTGATACCAGAAATGTGTGACAGCTTTGCGATGAGCCCCGCCAGCGAAATGCCCTCGCCGTGATAGGCATTGACGTTCTGCCCCAGCAGCGTGATCTCGCGCACCCCTGCGTCCGCAAGTCGTTGGGCTTCGCGCTCGATCTGTGAGGGCGGACGGGAAAATTCAGCGCCCCGCGTATAGGGCACCACGCAGAAGCTGCAGAACCTGTCGCAACCCTCCTGCACCGTGAGAAAGGCCGAAATGTTGCGATTGAGGACTCTATGGCCGTTCTGCTGTTCCAGCGCTTCAAACTTGTCTTCCGCCGGAAATTCCGTTTCGACAATCGCGTCACCGGTCTTGAGACGCCGCGCGATAAGGTCCGGCAGGCGGTGATAGGTCTGCGGGCCAAAGACCAGATCAACGGTTTTGGCCCGGCGGATGATTTCCGCACCTTCGGCCTGGGCCACGCAGCCCGCCACCGCCACCAGCATCTCGCCGCTTGACTCCTGCTTTTCCCTTTTGAGGCGCTTCATCCGGCCAAGTTCCGAATAGACTTTTTCCGCCGCATGCTCGCGGATATGGCAGGTGTTGAAGATCACCAGGTCGGCCTGGTCGGGAACCGGCGTTTCCACATAGCCCATGGCCTTCAGCGTGTCGCGCATGCGCTCGCTGTCATAAACATTCATCTGGCAGCCGTAGGTTTTAACGTAAACCGACTTGGTGGCGGTGGTCATGGACGTGTGCTAGCTCATTTTGGTCAGGCCGTGAAGCGTATCCACCAGCCCGCGCCTGACCGCCTCTTCCGCCTTTTTTGCCAGGGTTTTCCGGTCCCCATGATCGGCCATCGAGAGCGGTGCATGGCAGATGATTTTTACCTCGATTGGCCCCTGGCCCATAGCGGCCCAGAGGTGCGGTGGCATATCCATGTCGCCATACCAGGCATAAAGCGGGCGAACATGGCGCGGCATCGGCAGATTTCGGTGCCCTGTATAGACAACACTCAACGGCTGAACCGCCACACCCGAATTTTCGGCGGCGGCAAAGAAAGTCGATTTGAAGGGCAGCACCCGTGTGCCATCATCCGATGTGCCTTCCGCAAACAGCACCAACATGTCGCCTGCCGCAAGCCGTTCACGCATTTCATCGCGTGAAGCGCCACTGGTGTGGCGGCGCGCGCGGTCGACAAACACCGTCCGCTGCAGCCGCGCCAGGGCGCCGAAGAAAGGCCAGGCATTTACATCGTGCCTGGCAACGAAGGAAACCGGCGCCAGAGAACTGAGGATCACGATATCAAGCCATGACACATGGTTTGCCGCAAAGATCGCCGGCCCCTGTTTCAGTGGTTTGCCATCGAGGCTCACCCGGACCCCAATGATGCGCAAAACAAGGCGGTGGTAGTACATGGGAAATACGCGGGCCATGCGCGGCCAGAACCAGACGAAGAGCTGCTGCACCGGCATCAGGGGAAGCGTGACACCGGCAAAGGCCAGCAGCACCAGCGTGGCGCGGAGCCGGCTCACTTCATAAACCCTTGCGCATGATCAGGGCATCCTCGTGGATGCCATTGCCGCGCGCGTAATAATTTTTCCGCGTACCGGCCTTTTCGAATCCGCTGGAGGCATAAAGCGCAAGTGCCGCATGATTTGAAACGGCAACTTCAATGAACAGGGATTTCACGCCTTCACTCTTGAGAACACTTTCGAGATATTGCATCAGCAGCTTGCCGTGGCCCTTCTGGCGAAAGACTGGACGTGTGCAGATGGTGATAATTTCCGCTTCATCGGCAGCCCGCCGAAATAGCACGAACCCCATCGGGTTGTTTTGGCTCGAAACAAGAATCGTTGATGTCCCGGAGGCAGCAAGCATTCCGCTGAAATCCGCTTCATTCCACCGCGTCTCAAAACTTTCACCGTGGAGTTCCGCCAGGAGTTTTGCCGCGGCTGGCCCGACCGTGCTGAAGGAAATTTTCACGGCCTGAGGTTTTACATCCGGCGGGCGCAAGTAAAGCGGTTCTGGCGGCGCGGCAGATGCCGGAATGCTGGCCGCAAGTTTCACGAAATTCGCGGCAATCGGCAGGTCGCACGCATCGCTGCGTACATGCTTCTGGTCACCCATCTTGCTAAGCAACAAATCCGCCGCTGTCCCAAGCAATTTCGCAGGATGGTTTGGCATGAACTTGTGCGCGTCAACCAAGGTCACAATGGTAGGCGCTGTCACTTCATGTCTGGACTGATCATAGGTGGCGAAATAAATTTCGTTGGCCCGTGCATCGACAGCAACCACGATGGGAAGATCACCCACCGTTTCGTTGCAGGCAATGGCTGCCAGCGAATTGATGCCGGTCACGGGAATGCCGAGCGCAACGCCCAGCCCCCGCGTCATGGCAAGCCCGATGCGAACTCCGGTAAATGTGCCGGGACCCGTGGTGACCGCGATGCGGGCAAGGTCTTTGAACGCAACACCCGCCAACGCCATGGTTTCCTGCACCATGGGCGCCAAAGCTTCCGCCTGCCCCCGGTCCATCAACTCTTGGCGCGAGGCGAGCACAACCCCGGGGCCCGCGTCGTAAACGCAGACCGAGCAGGCCGCCATTGAAGTGTCCAAAGCAAGAATAAGCATGATACTGCTTGATAGGCCGCATTGATGAAAGGATGCAAGTTCACGCGCTAGGGATGAATAACGCCCTTGCGCAGGATCAGGTTGCCGTAAAGCCTTCGTTCGCCTGAGGCCACGATGACGTAGCAGGCCTTCACCCGGTTGTAGAAATCAGAGCCCACCAGCACCGTGATCTTCTGCCTGGGCTCGTATTTCCCAAGGGCTTTTTCAAAGTCCGCAAACACCGGCTCCATGCGCTGGGCATCGCCGCCGGCGGCGGGCCTGAACACGGCGGAGGGCACAAATTCATCCACCGGCATCACCGACAAAATTGCCTCGACAAGGCGCGGGGCATCATGGCCATCCATGCGCACCAATCTCTTGGCGTCTGTCTCCGCCGGGTAATTGCCATCCACAACGGCAATCTCGTCGCCATGCCCCATGCCGCGCAGGATCGCCAGCAGCTCAGGTCCCAGCACGGGATCAATGCCCTTGAGCATCTAGAAAGCTTCCTTGAACAGCACGTCGCGGTCGATGATGTAATTGGCAAAGAGCGAAAGACTGGCAGCCCCCATGGCGCGTGCATCAGCCCCAATGCTGCCTTCTTCAATGCTGAATTTCGGCAGGCCGCGCAAATCCTGGCGGGAAAGGGCCGCGCGGGTTTTCTCCACCAGGTCGGTCCGCACATTGGCCGGCATTGCGCCGTCAATGATGATGGCGTCGAAATCGATGATGGACATCGTTGCAACGGCGGCAAAGGCAAGGCTCCTGGCAGTTTGCTCAAGCCAGACATCAAGGGGCTCACCAATTTCGCCCCAATCCTCAGGCGAGCGTGCAAGCAGCATGGGATCAAGCCCTGCCGCCTGCAATTGGTTTTCAAGAACATAGAGGCTGGCGTTGTGGGTGAGCTGCTCTGGCCTGCCATCGCGCGTTGAAACCGGCATGGAACCAAGGGCTCCCGCATAGCCCGCCTTCCCCGGAAAGATATGGCCATTGATAACGATGCCGCCGCCGACAAAATAGCCTACGAAGAAATAGGCATAGCTGTTGAAGCGGCTTCCCGTGCCAAACAGCAGCTCCGCCGCGCAAGCCGCCGTTGCGTCGTTGCTGAAATGCACTGGCCAGTCGCCCAGCTTGGCGATCTCGCTTGCAATGTCGAAGTCGCGCCAGGCTTCCAGCACCTCATGCGAGGCGCCCACTTCTTCTTCCCAGTTCCAGAGTTCGAAGGGCGTGGCAATGCCAAGGCCGCTGATCCGGTTTTTCTGTTGGGGCGAAAGGCCCGACAGCAGGCCCTCAAGTTCAACCGCCACGAAATCCAGGATCTTTTGCGGCGTGGGGAAAACATAGGGCTGGTGCACCTTGCGCCGCACCTGTCCAGTAAGGTCAAGCAGGATGAGATCGACGGACCGCCGCCCGATCTTCAGGCCAATGGAAAAGGCCCCGTCCGGATTGAGTGAGAAGGGAACGAGAGGCTGGCCCACCTTGCCGCGCTGCGGCGTTTCCTTGACCAGCAGATTGTCATTTTCAAGCTGCCGGACAATCACCGAAACGGTTTGCGCCGAGAGCCCGGTGAGCCGGGCGATTTCAGCCTTGGGCAGGCTGCCATGCCTGCGTATGAGCGAGAGGGCCAAGCGTTCATTGTAGAGGCGCACACCGTTTTGCGTGGTGCCGCGCGCCAAGGTCGGGCCCTTGCCCAAAACCTGCCCGCCAATCGCCCAATCCATCGTCACGCCTGTCCGCCTGTGTAGAATTTATGCAAATTGCCCGCAGGTTGCTCAAATTTTGACTTTCCCGTAGGGGCAACGCCATGTCAATCAATAAATCATGCCGATTTATTTATTGACTCTTGGAATGGAATTCGCTCAATTCCATAAAGAGATCAAGATTCATGACGATGAATCTGGCCTCGATACGAGAAGTCGCTAGACTTGAACGGTCAACGAAGTTAGACTAAATTTTACATAAGTAATAAAATTTATGTATAATATTGTACTTAACTAAGCCCAAAAAATGGGCGTGTTCTATGGGAGAATCATCGTGAAGACAATTCTGAAATCCGCTGCCGCAGCCGCTGTTTTGCTCAGCTTCGCCAGCATCGCCCCCGTGCAGGCCGCGGGCATTGGCGCCTGCCTCATCACTAAAACCGATACCAATCCCTTCTTCGTCAAGATGAAGGAAGGTGCGACCGCCAAGGCCGCCGAACTCGGCGTTGACCTCAAGGCTTACGCCGGCAAGGATGACGGCGACAATGAAGGCCAGGTTGCCGCTGTGGAAACCTGCATCGCCGACGGCGCCAAGGGCATTCTGATTACGCCCTCTGACACCAAGGCCATCGTGCCGACCATCAAGAAGGCCCGCGATGCCGGCATTCTGGTGATCGCACTTGATACGCCGCTTGATCCGATCGACGCCGCTGACCAGACCATGGCCACCGATAACTTCCAGGCCGGCTTCCTGATCGGTTCCTATGCCCGGGTCAAGCTGGGCGATGCGGCAAAGGATGCCAAGGTCGGCTTCCTCGACATCAACACCAAGCAGGTCACCGTTGACGTGCTGCGCGACCAGGGCTTCATGAAGGGCTTCGGCATCGACGTGAAGGATCCCAACGTGATCGGTGACGAAGATGATCCACGCATCGTGGGCCATGACTACACCGACGGCAACCCTGCCGGTGGCCGCAAGGCCATGGAGAATCTTCTTCAGATTAATCCGGATATCAACGTGATCCACACCATCAACGAACCAGCCGCTGCCGGCGCCTATGAAGCGCTGAAGGCTGTTGGCAAGGAAGGCCAGGTCCTGATCATGTCAGTTGACGGCGGCTGCCCGGGCGTGAAGGACGTGGCTGCCGGAGTCATTGGCGGCACCTCGCAGCAGTATCCGCTGCTCATGGCCGCGATGGGCGTTGAAGCAATCAAGAAATTTGCCGACACCGGCGAGAAGCCAGGTGTCACCGAAGGCAAGAACTTCTTCGACACCGGCGTTGCACTGATCACCGATGCGCCGGTTGAAGGCGTGCCTTCAATCGACACAAAGGAAGGCCTCGCTAAGTGCTGGGGTTGATCTCGGGCAAGTTTCAGTGAATGATAACTGAAACACGAAAGGGCGGCCCTCGTGGCCGCCTTTTTTGTAATAAGTAGAAGCGTTAAAAAAACGCGAGGGGCAGGGAGTTGGGAATGTCGAAAGCGCAGGAATTTGAAAAAGTTCTCGAACACAGCGACACGTCGGCTATATCTTTCGAGTCGCATATTAAATCGCCGATCGAGAAATTCCAGCATTTCCTTCATTCAAGCCAGGCGGCGGTGCCGCTCATCGTGCTCATCATGTCGATTGCCATATTTGGCATTCTGGTCGGCGGAAAATTCTTCAATCCGTTTTCGCTGACCCTCATCCTGCAGCAGGTCGCCATTGTCGGCATCGTCGGCGCGGCCCAGACACTCATCATTCTCACTGCCGGCATTGACCTGTCGGTGGGCGCCGTCATGGTGCTGTCTTCCGTCGTCATGGGGCAGTTTACCTTCCGTTACGGAATTCCGGTTCCCCTTTCAATTCTCTGCGGACTTGCCTGCGGCGCGCTCTGCGGTTTCATCAACGGCTGGCTGGTGGCCAAGGTGAAACTGCCGCCCTTCATCGTGACGCTGGGCACCTGGCAGGTCTACAACGCCACCAAATATCTCTATTCAAAGAATGAAACGATCCGCGGCCAGGACATCGAAGCTCAGGCGCCGCTGCTGCAACTCTTCGGCATCCAGATCAAATTTTATGGCGCGGTATTTACCCTCGGCGTCATCTTCATGGTGCTGCTCGTGATCTTCCTCTGGTATGTCCTCAACTACACGGCCTGGGGCCGCAGGCTCTATGCGGTGGGCGACGATCCTGAAGCAGCGCAGCTCTCCGGCATCCGCGTCGATCGCATGCTGATCACCGTCTACACCCTTTCAGGCCTCATCTGCGGCTTCGCCGGCTGGGTCCTCATCGGCCGTATCGGCTCCGTTTCGCCTACTTCAGGCGAATTCTCGAACATCGAGTCCATTACCGCCGTGGTGATTGGCGGTATTTCGCTCTTTGGCGGGCGCGGCTCCATTTTGGGCATGATCTTCGGCGGCCTCATCGTCGGTGTATTCTCCCTGGGTCTCAGGCTTCTCGGAACCGATCCGCAATGGACTTACTTCCTGATCGGCGTCCTCATCATCGGCGCCGTTGCAATCGACCAGTGGATCAGAAAGGTTTCGGGTTAAGCATCATGGCCAAGAAAGCAAAAGCAGACGGACCTGTACCACTCCTCACCGCTCGCGGCCTGGTCAAGCGCTATGGCCGCGTGACCGCCTTGGACAATGCGGATTTCGATCTTTACCCCGGTGAAATCCTCGCCGTAATCGGCGACAACGGGGCGGGCAAGTCATCGCTCATCAAGGTGATCTGCGGCGCCGTGCTGCCTGACGAGGGTGAAATCAAGCTCGAGGGCAAGACGCTGAATTTCAAGTCGCCCATCGAAGCCCGCGACGCCGGCATCGAAACCGTGTACCAGAACCTGGCCTTGTCGCCGGCCCTTTCCATTGCCGACAATATGTTCCTCGGGCGTGAAATCCGCAAACCCGGTATCCTTGGAAGCCTCTTTCGCATGCTGGACCGATCAACCATGGAAAAGCGCTCCCGTGACAAGCTGACGGAACTCGGCCTTCTCACCATTCAGAACATCAGCCAGGCGGTTGAAACACTGTCCGGTGGCCAGCGGCAGGGCGTGGCCGTGGCCCGCGCCGCGGCCTTTGGCTCAAAGGTCATCATCATGGACGAGCCTACCGCCGCATTGGGCGTGAAGGAGTCACGCCGTGTGCTGGAACTGATTCTCGACGTGAAGCGCCGGGGCCTGCCTATTGTGCTGATCTCCCACAACATGCCGCAGGTCTTCGAAGTGGCTGACCGCATTCACATTCACCGCCTCGGCAAGCGCCTCTGCGTCATCGATCCCAAGAAATATACGATGTCCGATGCAGTGGCCTTCATGACCGGGGCCAAAGCCCCGCCGAAGGAACTGATGTCGGCGTCATAGGGTTCTGGCTTCGTAGGCTAGTTCGGCAAATTTCTTGCGCAGCGCCTCAGCGGTGAAAACCGGCGTGTAAAATTCCATACGCAGGCTCTGCTCATGCAGGACAAGGTCTGCGCCATCGGGATCAATCGCCATGACCTGCCATGGGCCGGGCTGTGCTTTCAAAACGTTCGTGGCATAGAGGTGAACGGCCTCCGCATGGTCATTGTTCATGTGCGCAATAGCCGAATTCTCCAATGCCGCCATTTCCCCGGCGGGCGGAAACACCTCATCGGGGGTCAGCGTTTCGATCCGCCCGAAACCGGCAACCCCGTGAATGCTTGAAGGCGCCAGCCGCCAAAACGAAAAATCCGGAAAGTCCGCATAGAGTCCGGCCTGCGGGTGCCGCGCCAGGTAGCGCCGACGAAGGCCCGCATCGTCAACCGGTTCAAAGCGCCCCAGCACGGTGACGCGCGGCCCCACCAGCGCATCGCCCGCAGGAGGCAGTTCGCCGACCAGCACGCTGGCCCGGCCGTCCGCCAAAAGATTCTGCGTGTGCCAGGCCAGCTTGGAAACCAGGATTAGCGGCCTGCCTGCCAAATCGGTGGCGATATTGGCCAGGGAGCCATAGGGCGTGCCTTCGCCTCGCGTCAGGGTTGAAAGTGAGCCGGTCCTTGCCCGCCTGAGTATCTGGCGCATCGCGAATCCGGAAAAGCTTGATTTTTCAGTCATTTAGTCAACATTACTCATTTGTCATGCGGCCCTTCTTTGCGGTTTGCCACAATTTGTTCTAGTTTCATCCATAGAGGCGGCCGGCAGTGATAACAACGGATGAACAAGAAAATGGCGATGATCGCATTGGTCGATGATGACCGCAACATTCTAACCTCGGTGGGCATGGCGCTGGAAGCCGAGGGTTATGCCGTGCAGAAATACAATGACGGGGCCGCAGCCCTCCAGGGCCTGCAGGACCAGCCGCCGGACATGGCCATCTTCGATATCAAGATGCCAAGGATGGACGGCATGGAGCTGCTCCGCCGCATCCGCCAGAAGACCGATCTTCCGGTGATCTTCCTCACCTCCAAGGACGATGAGATCGACGAGCTCTTCGGCCTCAAGATGGGCGCCGATGATTTTATCAAGAAACCCTTTTCCCAGCGCCTGCTGGTGGAGCGGGTAAAGGCAGTCCTGCGCCGCGCCGGGAACAAGGATGGCACGGCCCCCGTGATTGACGCAGCCAAGGTCATTGAGCGCGGCAAGCTTGCCATGGATCCGGACCGCCATTCCTGCACGTGGGACACGAGGCCTGTGACCCTCACGGTGACCGAATTCCTCATCCTGCAGTCCCTCGCCCAAAGACCGGGCATCGTGAAAAGCCGCGACGCGCTGATGGACGCGGCCTATGATGACCAGGTCTATGTGGATGATCGCACCATCGACAGCCACATCAAGCGTCTGCGCAAGAAATTCAACCAGGTCGATGAGGCCTTTGATGGTATTGAAACCCTCTATGGTGTTGGCTATCGTTTCAAGGAACAATAGAATTTCCCTCCACATGAGGGTGCGAAATGCTTGACAAGACTGCGGCACCCGAGGCCCTTGAACGCATCGAAAGCGACGAGGGCCAGGAGGTTGAAAGTTTCGACCTGCCGGTCGAAGGCCGCCGCGGCCTTTTGCATCGTTTTGCGCCGCAACGGCTGGTCAGCCGTATCGTCCTTCTCAATCTTCTCGGCCTCGTCATTCTCGTCACCGGCATTCTCTACTTCAACCAGTTCCGCCAGGGGCTGATTGATGCGCGCGTGCAAAGCCTCACCACCCAGGCCCAGATCATTGCCGCCGCCGTGGCGGGCTCGGCCAGCGCCGATACGGGCTCCATCGTCATCAACCCCGATTCGCTGGATGACAATTCCGATCCCTACGCGCCTGACCCCGACCAGTTCGACAATCTGGATTTTCCGATCAATCCGGAAACCACCGGCCCGGTGCTGCGCCGCCTGCTTGCCAACTCGACCATCCGTGGACGGATTATCGATCCTGACGGCAATCTCGTCGTCGACAGCAGGTTTCTCTATGGCGGCGGCGACATCATCCAGTCAGACCTTCCGCCGCGCAATGCCACTGCGCGCAACTTCCTCGTCCGCTGGTGGAATGCGGGCTATGACTGGTTCTTCGCCTATGACTATCCGCTGCAGAAGGAATACAGCCTCGACAACGGCAAGGATTTTCCCGAAGTGGCCGCCGCCCTCAATGGCGCCGTGGTGAGCGTGGTGCGTCTCGATGAAAAGCACGATATCATCGTTCTGGTTTCGGTCCCGGTGCAGCGCTTCCGGGCGGTTCTCGGCGCCCTTGTGCTCTCGACATCGGGCGGCGAAATCGACAATGTCTTGCGTGCCGAACGCCGCGTCGTGCTCCTGACATTCGGCTTTGTGGCTCTGGTCACCATCCTTCTCTCGGTGTTTTTGGCAGGCACCATCGCCGAACCCATCCGCCGCCTCTCGGCTGCCGCCGAGCGGGTGCGCCGCGGCATTAACAAGCGCGTGGAGATTCCCGACTTCACTGCACGGCGCGACGAGATCGGCCATCTCTCGGGCGCGCTCCGCGACATGACCGGCGCCCTCTACAACCGCATCGATGCCATCGAGGCCTTCGCCGCCGACGTGAGCCATGAGCTCAAGAATCCGCTCACCTCCTTGCGCAGCGCCGTTGAAACTCTTGCCATGGTGAAAACCGATGCGCAGCGCGCCAGGCTCGTGGAGATCGTCAAGCATGACGTGCGCCGCCTTGACCGCCTTATTACCGATATTGCCGATGCCTCGCGCCTCGATGCGGAACTGGCCCGCGCCGAAACAAACCCGGTTGACGTGGCGCGGCACCTCGGCGCCATCACCACCTTTGCCAATGAAACCAGGAAGGAACACCAGGCGGAAATTGTTCTGCAAGTTCTCCCCCCCGGCAACGCCTTTGAGCCGCTTCTGGCCTTTGTCGTCCTCGGCCATGAATCACGGCTGAGCCAGGTTTTCCGCAATCTTCTCGACAATGCCCGCTCCTTCACGGGGGAGAACACCAATATCTATGTGCGGGTGCGCCGGACCGGCCGTGATGTGGAAATCCGTATTGACGATTTTGGCCCCGGCATCCGGCCTGACAATCTCGAGCGCATCTTCGAACGGTTTTATACGGACCGTCCCGAAGGCTCATTTGGTAAGAATTCGGGCCTTGGCCTTTCCATCTCCAAGCAGATTGTAGAGGCCCACAAGGGCCGCATCTGGGCCGAGAACCGTTATGGCCGGGCGCCGGAAGGCATGGAAAAGCCGGTGCTGGGCGCAAGGTTCGTGGTGCGTCTGCCAGCCGTTGCCGATGACTGGACGCCTCCCGGAGCAAAGGGATGAAGCAATCCCACATCTTTGTGCATGGAACCTGCGTCAGTGTCGGGGGCGCGGGCGTGCTGATCCTGGGCGAACCCGGAAGCGGGAAATCCACGCTGGCGCTCCGGCTGATCGACGAACCGGGATACGGAATTTCCGGCGTTCTTCTTCGCAGTGAGCTTGTGGCTGACGATCAGGTCATCGTCACCCGCGATCAGGACAGGCTTATGGCCTCCGCGCCTGCGACACTGCGCGGAAAACTCGAAGTCCGGGGCCTGGGGATTGTCGCGCTGGCAACCCCGCTTTCTGTGCCCTTGGAGCTGGTGGTAAAATTGCACGACCATTCGGCCATCGAACGCCTCCCTGATCCTGCCACTTTTGACATTCTGGGAATGGCCCTTCCGCTCATTGAAATTGATGCAAAACAGCCCTCCGCCCCGGCCCGGCTGCGCGCCGCGCTGGCCTGGCGGAAGCAGCCAGATGCGCTCCGTGAACCTGTTGCGCAGCGGCGCGGATAAGGGCAATGTGCGCGGCTCAAAACGGGAAGTGAGACAGACCTGACAATGTGTGATGTCGTAGATTTCAAATGATTGGCCTCGTTCTGGTAACCCACGGGCGTCTTGCCGATGAATTTGTTTATGCCCTTGAGCATATTGTCGGCCATCAGGACAAGGTGGTGGCCGTGGCTATCGGCCCCGACGACAAGATGGAAGTCCGCCGCGCCGACATTGCGGCAGCGGTGAAATCCGTCGACAGCGGCGAGGGCGTGATCATCCTCACCGACATGTTTGGCGGCACGCCGTCGAACCTGGCAATCTCGCTCCTCGAAGAGGGGCGCGTAGAGGTCGTGGCCGGCTTGAACCTGCCCATGCTGGTGAAACTGGTTAGGGTGCGAAAGGAATCCAATCTTCACAAATGCGCCGCCGCCGCCCAGGATGCGGGCCGCAAATACATCAACATTGCCAGCCAGATTTTGGGGGATTGATGCCAGCGCTGGTGCGGGAGCTTGAAATCGTCAACGAGCGCGGCCTGCACGCCCGCGCCTCGGCGAAATTCGTGAAATGCGCTGAAGGATTTAACGCCAACATCACGGTGAGCCGCGATGGCCATTCGGTTCCGGCAACCTCCATCATGGGCCTGATGATGCTGGCCGCCGCCATGGGAACCTCGATCAGCGTTGAAGCCTCAGGCCCCGAAGCCGATGCCGCCCTCGCCGCCCTTGCCGCACTGGTGGAATCCAGGTTCGACGAGGACTAGATAATCTTTTTATAGGCCGGGAGCGTCAGAAACGATTCGAAGTTTTTCGAGGTGGACATGGTTTTGAAAATGCCGATGGCTTCCTTGAAGCGGCCTCCCTGGTAGGCTTCCGCGCCCACTTCATCCTTCACCCGTTTCATTTCTTCACGCATGCACTTGTCGAAGAATTTGCGAGTGACCTTGGCGCCTGTATCAAGCGTGGCGCCAAACTTCAGCCATTGCCAGATTTGCGACCGTGAAATTTCGGCGGTTGCCGCATCTTCCATCAGATTGTAAATCGGCACGGCGCCGCGCCCCCCGAGCCAGGCTTCCAGATAGAGAACCCCCACCCTCATGTTTTCGCGGAACCCGGCTTCGGTCTTGGTTCCCTTGTGAACCTCGAGAAGCTCCTTCTGGCCGATCTTGACATCATCGCGTTTGACATAGAGCTGGTTCGGCGTGGGCATCAGGGCGTTGAACACTTCCAAGGCCACGGGCACCAGATCGGGATGGGCCACCCAGGTGCCGTCATGGCCATTGCGCGCCTCGCGTTCCTTGTCATCTCTTACCTTCGCAAAAGCCAGTTCATTGGCCTCCGGGTCCTTGCGGTTGGGAATCTGCGCCGCCATGCCGCCCATCGCAAAGGCGGCGCGGTTATGGCAGGTCTTGATCAGCAGCGTTGAATAATTGGCCAGGAAGGCCTTGGACATTACCACCTGCGAGCGATCCGGCAGAATGTATTTCCTGTTCGTGGCCAGCGTCTTTATGAACGAAAAAATATAATCCCAGCGCCCGCAATTGAGCCCCGCCATATGCTCGCGCAGTTCATAGAGGATTTCATCCATTTCAAAGGCAGCAGGCAGCGTTTCGATCAAGACCGTGGCCTTGATCGTGCCCAAGGGCAATCCGAGGACGCTTTGGGAAAAAGTGAAAACACTGTTCCACAACCGCGCTTCCAAGTGGCTTTCCATCTTGGGCAGATAAAAATAGGGGCCGGAGTTTTGACGTAGCGCCGCCTTGGCGTTATGGAAAAAATACAGGCCGAAATCAAAAAGTGCCCCCGACATGATCTGGCCGTCGATACGCACATGATTTTCCGGCAGGTGCCAGCCGCGCGGCCGCACCATAAGCACGGTGGGCCGCTTGCCCAAGACATAATGCTTGGCCGACTCCGGATCGCGGTAATCCATGGCGCCGCTCCAGCGGTCGCGCAGATTGATCTGCCCACGGACGAGATTGTCCCAGGTTGGCGAATTCGAATCCTCGAAATCCGTCATGAAGACCTTGGCGCCGGAATTGAGCGCATTGATCACCATCTTCCGGTCGGTGGGTCCCGTGATTTCAACCCGCCGGTCCTGCAGATCGGCAGGGATGGGCGCCACCCGCCATGAGCCCTCGCGGATGGCGCGGGTCTCGGGCAGAAAATCCGGCAACTCGCCCTTGCTGAAGCGCTTGGCCCTTGCGGCGCGGAGGCCTAGCAGCCTTTGCCGCTCGTCGTCAAACCTGCGGTGCAGCTCCACCACGAAAGCAAGGGCTTCCGGTGTCAGAATGGAGCGGTATTCCGGCAGCATTTTCCCGCGAAGTGTGACGCCGGCTGGCATTTTGGCCATGTCTTAAGCCCCTCCATTGAGATGTTTCAGTTTGTCGGGCTTTGGCCCGCCATAGACCCAGTCGAGAAGCTCAACCGTATGCAGAATGGGCGTTTCGAGGCCCGTTGCAAGCTGGGTGATGCAGCCGATGTTGCCCGTGGCAATCACCTGCGGATTGGTTGTCCGTATGTTTTTTATTTTCCGATCGCGGAGCTGCGTGGCGATCTCGGGCTGCATGATATTGTAGGTGCCGGCCGAACCACAGCAGAGATGGCCTTCCGGAATATCCTGCACCGTAAAGCCCGCATTGCGCAAAAGCATTTGGGCCTTGCTTCCCATCTGCTGGCCATGCTGCATGGAACAGGCCGAATGATAGGTGACACGCAAGTCCTGCGAAGCCGCGGGCAGCTCAATGCTCGAGAGGAACTCGACAATGTCCTTTGCCTTGGCGCTGACCACCGCGGCCCTTGCCGCGTAAACGGGATCTAGGCGCAGCATGAAGCCATAATCCTTGATCGTTGTGCCGCAGCCCGAGGCGGTGATGATGACCGCATCGACCCGTGCATTGGCCCAGTGATGCACATTGCGCCGCGCCCGCCAGATGGCATCGGCCTCCTTGCCCATGTGATGGGTGAGCGAGCCGCAACAGGTTTCCCCTCCGGTGACCACCACTTCGTAACCCAGCCGCGTTAGAAGACGGATGGTGGCCGCATTGATGGAGGGTTCAATGACGCTTTGCACGCAGCCCATGAGCAGCGCCACGCGGCCACGCTGTTCGCCTTTCGCCGGATAGGTGCCGGGTGCACCGAGATTTTCCGAAGGGATTGGTGTTTTGGGAACCAGCGCCAGCAGCGCTTCAACCCGCTTGAGGCCCAGCCTAGAAAACATATTTGATAATGGCCGTGCCAGTCTTGCCGCTTCCAGCGCCAGCCGGAACACACGGGGCCGCGGCATGGCGTAGCCCAACACGGCGCGGAGCATTTTTTCAAATATGGGCCGCCTGTAGGTTTTTTCCACATGCACCCGGGCCTGGTCGATGAGATGCATGTAGTTGACGCCCGAAGGGCAGGTGGTCATGCAGGACAGGCACGACAGGCAGCGGTCGATATGCTTGACGGTTTCCGTCGTGGCCGGCTCATTCTTCTCTAGCATGTTCTTGATGAGGTAGATGCGCCCGCGCGGGCTGTCGAGCTCGTCGCCCAGCAGCACATAGGTAGGGCAGGTAGCCGTGCAGAAGCCGCAATGCACGCAAGACCGCAGGATCTTGTTGGCCTCCGCCATGTGCGGGTCTTTCAATTGCGTTGCGGTGAAGTTTGTTTGCATGGCTCAGATGTCTTTATACATGCGGCCGTGATTGAAAACACCATTGGGATCGAAGGAGGCCTTGACCCGCTTGGTGAGTCCCGAAAGTGCGAGAAGCTGCGGCTGGAAAACCTCGATGCGCTCGCGCACGTCATCCTCGGCCCGGAAAAGCGTGGCATGGCCATCTTCAAGGCAATTACGGATGATATAGGCATAAGCCTGGTTGCTGCGCGGCACCCCGAGCCAGACGAGGCCACCCGCCCAATCGTAGAAATACTGGATATCAAGCTGCTTTGAAATCCGGGCCACGGTTTCGGCAGCCTTCGACGGCGTCAGCGACAGTTTCCAGACAAAGCGCGCGTCATCGGCACTCAGCCGCTCAACATCACGGATGGCCTTCCATTCCGAAACCGAATCTTTTTCGTCGAGATGGTCGCTGGCCCCGAAAATTTTCAGGTGGCTGGCAAGCTTCTGGCGGCGGTAGACGACCGAGGGCTGAATGCCTTCCAGGCGAAACAGGGTTTGTGATGGCGTTCCCGGAAGATGAGCGGCCCCTGAAACCTCGCAGGCCGATTGCATGGCAAGGCTCATGGCCTGGATTGCCTTGGCATCGCTGAGGCCGTTGAAAACCAGGGTTTCCTGCGTGGCGGCGGCGGGAAGGACCTTGACCGTGATGCTGGTGAGCGCCGCCAGCGTGCCATAGGAGCCCACCATGAGCTTGGCCACATCAAAGCCTGTGACGTTCTTGACCACCCGTCCACCCGCCTTGAAAATTTCGCCGCGCCCTGAAACCCCGGCAATGCCCAGGATATGGTCGCGCGCCGCCCCCGCCTTGATGCGCCGTGGCCCCGAAAGCCCGCAGGCCATCAGCCCGCCCAGCGTGCCCTTGTGTTTGCCCCCTAGCAAATTCGAAAAATCCGGCGGCTCGAAGGCGAGCTGCTGGTGGTTTTTGGCAAGCGCCTTCTCAATCTCGCTGAGCGGCGTGCCGGCCCCCGCCTCAAGCACCAATTCCTCCGGCTCATAAAGCGAAATCCCGGTGAAGCCCGACATGTCGATGGCCGTTTCCGGCTGCAAAGGTCTTCCAAGCCCGCGCTTTGTGCCGCTGCCCACGACCTCAAACTTGCCGCCCAGCGCCACATAATCCGCAAGCTCCGGTACCGTTTGCGGTTTGAAGGTCGGCGTCATCAGAATCTCGGAACCTCCGGGAAGGGCAGCTTGCCCGCTTTCACATGCATACGGCCCAGCTCGGCGCAGGCATGGAGCGTTGGAAAAACTTTTCCCGGATTGAGCAGGCCGTGGTCATCGAAGGCGCATTTGAGGCGCTGCTGCTGCGCCAGATCGGCCTCGGTGAACATCACCGGCATGAGATCGCGCTTCTCGATGCCCACCCCATGCTCGCCCGTGAGCACGCCGCCGACCTTTACGCAGAGCCGCAGGATATCCGCGCCAAATTCTTCGGCCCGCGCCAGTTCGTCGCCCACATTGGCGTCATAGAGAATGAGCGGATGCAGGTTGCCGTCACCCGCATGGAATACATTGGCCACCCGCAACCCGTGCCTTTTTGAAAGCTCGGCCATGCCGGTGAGAACTTCCGAAAGGCGCTTGCGCGGAATGGTACCATCCATGCAGAGGTAATCCGGAGAAATGCGTCCCACCGCCGGGAAAGCCGCCTTGCGCCCGGCCCAGAACAGCAGGCGCTCGGCTTCCGAAGTTGACGTGCGCGAGGTGCTGCACTTGTTTTTCCGGGCGATTGCCGAAACCTCTTCAATCAGGTGGTCCACCTCGATGGCCGGCCCATCGAGCTCGATGATGAGGAGCGCCTCCACATCAAGCGGATAATCCGCATGGACAAATTCCTCCACCGCATGAATGGCGGGTTTGTCCATCATTTCCATGCCGCCCGGAATGATGCCGGCGGAAATGATATCGGCCACGCAATTGCCCGCATCCTCGCTGGAGGGAAAGCCCACCAGGATGACGCGCGCCGTCTCCGGCTTTTGCAGGAGCCGTACCGTAACCTCGGTGATCACCCCGAGCAGGCCTTCGGAGCCCGTGAGCACGCCGAGCAGATCCAGCCCGTCGCTGTCCAGATGCTTACCGCCAAGCCGGATGACCTCACCGGTGATCAGCACCATTTCAAGGCCCAGGATGTTGTTGGCGGTGAGGCCGTATTTCAGGCAATGCACTCCGCCGGAATTTTCTGCCACGTTGCCGCCAATGGTGCAGGCGATCTGCGAGGAGGGGTCCGGCGCATAATAGAAGCCCTTGTGCTGCACCGCCTGGGTTATGGCCAGATTGGTGACCCCCGGCTGCACCCGGGCGCAGCGGTTTTCATAGTCGATTTCCAGGATCTGGTTGAATTTCGAAAGCCCCAGCACGATGCCGTCCGCCAGCGGCAAGGCCCCGCCGGAGAGCGAGGTGCCGGCCCCGCGCGGCACGACCTTGATCTTGTTCTGGAAGGCGTAGCGCAGCACTTTCGCCACGGCTGCGGTGGTTGTGGGCAGCACCACCACCAGCGGCAACTGCCGGTAGGCGGTCAGCCCGTCGGACTCGTAAACACTCATTTCAGTGGCCGTTTCAATGACCCCTTCACCCGGAACAATACGGCGTAGCGCCGTTGCAATCGAGGCGCGCTTCTTGAGTGTCTGGGAATCTGCTTCGGGCATTTTCAGCATGGTGCGAAACTACCCTGCAATGGGATGATTTAACAAGAGAAACTACCTTGCAGTAAATAGCCAAGGCGGGCAAAAGAGGGACCTTCCGTCCAATTTTGAGAAACACCCCGAGATGAACCCCACCAAAATCACCTGCATTGAAGACCTGCGCCAGATCTATCAAGCCCGCGTGCCCCGCATGTTTTACGACTATTGCGACACTGGATCCTACACGACGGGCACCTATGTCGATAACACCAGGGCCTTCGAGAAATACAAGCTCCGCCAGCGGGTGGCCCGCAACATCGACAACCGGTCGGTGAAGACCAAGATGGTAGGCCAGGACGTGTCCATGCCCGTGGCGCTCGCTCCCATCGGGCTTGGTGGCATGCAGCATGCGGATGGTGAAATCAAAGCCTGCCGTGCCGCGCAGAAATTTGGCGTGCCCTATACGTTGACCACCATGAGCATCTGCTCCATTGAGGAAGTGGCCAAACACAATGACAAGCCCTTCTGGTTCCAGCTCTACGTGATGCGTGATCGTGGCTTCGCTTCCGACCTCGTGGCCCGCGCCAAGGCGGCCAAATGCTCAGCCCTTGTGTTGACCCTTGATCTCCAGCTTCTCGGCCAGCGCCACAAGGACATCAGGAACGGCTTGTCCGCGCCACCCAAATTGACCATCCCCAACATCCTCAACATGATGACCAAGCCGCGCTGGTGCATAGGTATGCTGGGCACAAAGAACCGCACCTTCGGAAACATCGTGGGCCATGTCAAAGGTGTGGAGGACATGGGCACACTTTCCGAATGGACCCATAGCCAGTTTGATCCGACACTGGATTGGACCTCGGTGGAATTCATCCGCAAGCAATGGCACGGCAAGCTCATCCTCAAGGGCATCAATGATGTGGACGACGCCTTGCTCGCCGTGCAGACCGGAGCCGATGCCATCGTTGTTTCCAACCATGGCGGCCGCCAGCTTGATGGGGCGCCCGCAACCATCGACATGCTGGGCGCCATTGTCGATGCGGTGGGCGACAAGACTGAAGTGTTCTTTGACAGCGGCATCCGTACCGGCATCGATATCATGAAAGCCATGGCCATGGGCGCCAAGGGCACCATGGTGGGCCGGTCCTATATCTATGGCCTTGGTGCCGGGGGCGAAGCGGGCGTCACCCGCGCCCTCGAAATCCTCAAATCCGAATTGGATGTTACCATGGGCCTGTGCGGCGAGAAGGACATCACCAAGGTCGGCCGCCACAACCTCATGCTGCCGCAAGCTCCCTTCGCCATTCCGGCTCCTGCCCGTGCCCCTGCAAAACCGCGTTCAGCCCGACGGTAGCATCGTGGCCGTGCCCGAGCGCGGGCTCATGATGGGCAATCGCGGCGGCAGGTTCCACCGGGATGACAAAACCCTGGGCAAGCGCCGCTGGGCCAGCCGGAACTGGATTTGCTGCGACATGCACTACAAGGACATGAAGCATGACGCCATGGGGAAGGGCTACACCTCGCTGTTCTTTCTGGATGAGGTGACAGCCCTGGCGGCGGGACACCGGCCGTGCTTTTTTTGCCGCAGGGCAGACGCTAAAAGCTTTATGGGCGACCGCAAGGTGAACGACTTTGACCGGGCACTTCACCCGCAGCGCCTTGCAAGGCATGAAGCAAGCCTGCGTGACCTGCCCGACGGGGCAATGATCGAACACCAGGGTCATGCCTATGCGATCAAAGGCTCCCGCCTCCTGCAATGGTCCCATTCCGGTTATAAGCTGGCAATTTCCCGGACTTTGGTCATGAAGGCGAGGCTTTTGACACCACCACTCATCACCGCAATCCTTGCGAAAGGCTATCAACCGCGCTGGCATCCGTCAGCCATTGCCGACATCAACTGTTGATCGTGAAATATTTACTTCAGTCCCGATGTTGCCAAAACCGAATAACGCACCCGTTGACGGCGGTCCTCTGATCCGTAGTCCAGTTCGATTTTTGTTGTCGCTTCGCGTTCAACCACAAATCCAGCCTGTTCGATGAGCTTTCTCAGTTCGACCGGATTGCTGCATTCATATCTTGAAGGGGCCTGGCCATCTTTCATCCTTATGGATTGCGTAAAAGCCATGGCTCCTCCCTCGGTCAGCAGCGAATGAAGCCGCACCAGGGTTGGCGCTTTCAACGCATCCGGTATGAAGCGGATAAAACCCGACACGATAAGAAGATTTGCGGATAATTCCGGTATTGCGTCGGGGATGACGCCTTTCGTTGTTGCGAGGCGGAGGCCGAACCTGTCGGCATAGGCGAGCGATAACTGCAAAGGCGTTTCGCAGGCGTCCATGACGTGAAAATCTGCAGCATCCGGCGGGAAATACTTCTGGATGTGGACGGCATAGGCACAGGCCGCAAGGAGCTTTGTATCAGCGCTGCCAGCGATGAAAATTTTGATGGACCGCTGGTCCGCTTCATGCAATCGCCCGATAGCCGCAAGAATGCCGCTCATGAATTCGGGATTATGGAACAGCTGGCTTTCGTGATCGGTCTTGGCGCGCCGCTGCGCCCATTCCAGATGATAGCCATCGCAGGAAATGCAGTGCAAGGGGGCAAGCCGCCGCACCATGTCCAGCTGTGCCGGCAAATCCTCCCCCATACTGAATGGATCAATCAGGCTTGATAAGTCCGGCATTGCCCCTTCTTCCCCGTGCCGTTGCACGCGGTATGAATTCATGTTTGACTGATGGACGTCATGGCGGAGGATTCGAGAGTGGTCAAGGAAGTCTGTTTGGGGGAGAAAACCCGTTCAGTAGTGCGCTTAGCCGCAATCATTGCGTTCGCCGTGCTAACAGGTGCTTTTTCCGGCACAGTTCACGCCCAGGAACCATCCCCCCTCACCCAGAAAGCGATCAGGATTTTTACAACGGGTACGCCAGGCGGGGCTTCTGATCAGTTTGCCCGTGTCTTTGCCCAGGCGCTTGAACGAAGCCAGCCGGGAGCAAGCGTCACGGTCCAGAATCTGCGGTCCAAAGGCAATGTCGTAGTAATCAAGGACGTCTATGAGTCCGGTTCCCGCGAGATAAACCTTACCGTGATCTCCGCCGGGGTGATTTTTGACCAGCTCTCGAAAGGCAATGAATTGCCGTTCGACCTCTCCAAAATGCCGGCTGTCGGGTCATTCACCAGCAGCAATTTTTTGCTGGGAGTTGGCCAGGGCGCGGAATGGGATTTCAAAAAGCCGCGCGCCGACCAGCCGCAGCTCAGGATTGCCGTTCATTACCGGTCCGCGTCTGACTATTTTTTCGCGGTGCTTTTGAACGCCATCACCAACCTTAATATACTGCCGGCCGAGGGTTTCGAAACTGATATCATGAAGACCATGTTCCTCGCCGGCGATCTGAATGCGATAATGCTGTCCGGCACCGATCCGGAGACAGGTCTGGTGGAATCCGGCGATTTGAAGCCTGTATTGTTGGTTGGCACAACGGAGTACCCCTCGTCATTTTCCCGTGCAGTACGTCTGGCCGACGTCGTCGACGCCAAAGCTGACCCGGAGGTCGTCAAAACGGTACAGCAGGTATCGGATTTTGGCCGCCTGCTTCTTGCTGCTCCCAAAACATCGCCGGAAACCCTCGATGCGCTAAGGGTTGCATTCAGCCGGATCAGCAATGATCCTGCGTATAAATCGGATCTCGAGGCGGCGGGACTGGTGAGCGCACCTCGGCCTGGCGATCAAGTTGATGTTTTTCTGAAGCACCTGCTGGGCGAGGGATCGTCCTTGCGCCCGAAAATAGCTGCTGCGATGGACTGTGGCCGGAAGGTTGCTGACGATAATTCAGTACAATGTTTTAATTAAGCTTGCATGGATTGGGGTTCACTTCTGATTGCCCTCTGCTGTGGAACGGCATTGGGCTTTGTGCTGGGCTTGGTGCCGGGTCTGGGGGGCAAGACATCCATCATTCTGACGACGCCGCTGGCACTTCTCTGGGACGGCCCCGAAGCAGGGGTGTTTCTGATTGCCCTTCATTCCGTCATCCACACATCTTCGTCCATTCCGGCAATCGCCTTCGGCGTTCCTGTTACCTCCGCTGATCTCGCAACCGTGCAGGATGGTTTTCCGCTGGCGCGGGCCGGCCGCGCCAGTGAAGCATTGGGGGCCAGCCTGTCAGCTTCTGCTCTCGGCGGCTTGATTGGCGCCCTTGCTTTTCTGGCCCTGATACCCTTCTCCCGCTCGCTGGTGACTCAGTTTGGCCCCCCAGAGTTCCTGGCCTTCGCCTGCATCGGAGTCTCTCTGGTTGCTACAATATCCGAAAGCGGACTGCGGCGCGGGCTCATTCTATGCGCCCTCGGCATGCTTATCTCCATGATCGGAATTCACCCCACCACATCGGAGCCGCGATTCACTTTCGGGCTTTACGATTTATGGCAGGGTGTTCCGGTGCAGGTCATCGTGGCGGGAATGTTCGTGGTGCCCGAGATGCTCACGATCATGAATCGGCCGGCGCGTCTGATCGAACTGGCGAAGACTCCCTACAGCCTTGCTGGCGTTGTGCACGGCATGCTGGCCGCCCTTGGTTTCAAGCTCCTGATCCTGCGCAGCAGCCTCTACGGCATCTTGATTGGCATTCTCCCCGGGGTTGGCTCATCGGTGGCATGCTGGTGGTCCTATGCCTATGCCGCACGCAACGTGAAATCAGACGTCCCCTATGGCAAGGGAGCATTGCCGGGCGTGATCGCCCCGGAGGCCGCAAACAATGCCAAGGAAGGCGGCGCACTTCTGCCAACCCTGCTCCTCGGCATTCCCGGAAGCTCGGTGATGGCAATCATCATGGTGGCGCTGATCACCGTCGGCGTGCCCATTGGGCCGCAAATGGCAACCCGCCCGGAACTCGCCTATGTGTTGGGAGCAACGATCATCGCGGCCAATTTCCTGGCGGTTCCCCTGTTTTTCGGCGTGGTTCCCTACATTACCCGGATTTCCCTGGCACAAGCGCAATACGTGGCGATGATCGCAATCGCGGTGGCGCTTGGCACGGCGATCGGCAAAACGCCGGTATTGACGGTCTATTTTCTACTCGCGTTGGCCTCGTTTGCCGGAATTGCCTTCGAGCAGGCGCGCTGGTCGCGGGCTCCCCTGCTATTGGGATTTGTTCTCGGCAGCCTGGTGGAGCGGTCATATTACCAGACCGAACAGATCTGGGGTTGGAACGCTTTTGCTCGGCCGCTGTTCCTGCTGATCATCATGGCGGGAGTTTTCGGTCTTTTAAAAACGCGCAAGTTTCAGCAGCCAGGACGGGAGGCTACCCTTGATCCTCCGTTGATGTTGTTTGGCCTGCTCGCCGTGTTCATTTCAGTGGCAGCCTATGCTGTTTTGAGCCATGCCGGTGGCTTGCCATTTGTGCTTGTGGTTAGCGTCGGCGGCGCTGTGCTGACTGGCGCGATTTTTTTCAGCCGGCGGGCGCCGGCCGCACTCGTCTGGCCAAAATCAATGGACGGACCGATCATCTTGCTTTCGGGCTCTTTTCTGTTGGGCCTCCCCGCAGGCATTGCGGCCTATTTCCTTCGCATACTTCTCGCGCGGGGCATTACCAGCACCAAGGCTGCAGTGATTTCGGGCCTGGCATTCATATTGGTGGTAATGGCCTGCGTCTGGCTCGGAAGTTTCCCTTCACGCGAGGCGCTTGGCCTGGTCGCCTGGAAACTTCTCGATTACTAGGCGCCAGGCCCAATGGATTTCTCAGGCCGCATGCTCCCGCGCCATTCTTATCAGCGCCTGGGCCGCGACATTCCACGCGTCAAACTGTGCCACCATGGCTTCCTTGCCACCCAGGCGCTGCCGGTGCTTTTCCTTGGAGGAGGAAAGGTGCCAGACATTTCCACCCGCGTTGACCTCGATGGCAAACAGCTTGCCATCCGATTCGCGCTGGAGAATGTCTATGCCCAGCACCGGCTTTCGCGGAAACGCTCCATGAACCTCGCGCGCAAAAGCCAGCACGGCAGGGTCCGCGGCCAGCAGGGTTCGCTTTTCGTCTTTGTCTGCGGCTTTTGACAGCGGGTTCTTCGCATCAATGATCGAGGCCTCGATTTCCTCATCGCCGGCATCAAGCGGAACGCGCGGAGCCATGCTGCGGGTGTTCGAACAGTAGAGCGGATCTCCGAACAGCGACAGCACCCGGAATTTACTGGGATAAAGGCCAGTATCGATCAATTCCTGAACCAGCCCCGGGCCGTCGCGCAAGAAATGATCCTCCGGCAGGGCGCCGGGTGACAATTGCTCAAGTCGGCGCGTTCGGTACAAGCGCGACAGTCCGGACTTGGATGTCATGGTAAGCGGCAATGGTTTCATGACAACGAATTCGGACCACTCGTCCTCTGAGTAGCGCTTGCCGAACTCAAACCGCGCGGTGCGCGGCGTCGCCACTCCCGTGGCAAGAAATCTGCTGTACTGCTCCAGTTTGGGCACCGGTCCGTTCTGCAGAATTGGACCGCGCGGCGGCGTAAACCGGCCCGAAGGCCCGATGGCAATCGTGACGGACCTGTAATTCCAGCGTTCCGCCTTGACATTTGCGGCCTTATCGCCCGGTGTGAGAATGGTAATGAGGATGCCCGGATCCAGGGACTTCACGATGCGTGCGATATGTCCAAAATCATCCGGGTCGAGACGTGTAGGCTGTATCACCAGACAGAGATTTATGAATGAAGCCATGGGTGATGTTATGCCAATTGGCAATAATCAATGCAATACTATGCTTTTGACTTTGCCTCCAATTCTGCGCATTTTGGCGCGCTGGCAAGAGCCAGCTCTTAAAAGGAATGGAAAATGAAACTTCTGCGTTATGGGCCAAAGGGCAGGGAAAAGCCCGGTATCCTGGACAAGGCCGGCAAGATCAGGGACCTGTCGAAGGTCATCCCGGACATCACCGGCGAAACCATTTCGCCCAAGGGCCTGGCCAAGCTCAAGAAGCTCAAGCTGGAATCCCTGCCGCTGGTCCGGGGCACCCCGCGCATCGGTGCCTGTGTGGCAGATTCACAGAAATTCGTGGCCATCGGCCTCAACTATTCCGACCATGCGGCTGAATCGGGCCTCCAGGTCCCCCCGGAACCCGTGGTTTTCACCAAGCATGTGAGTTGCATCTCCGGCCCCGATGACGATGTAACCATTCCGCCGAAATCCAAGAAGTCCGACTGGGAAGTGGAACTCGGCGTAATCATCGGCACCCGCGCCAAGAACATCAAGAAGGCCGACGCCATGAAGCACGTGGCGGGCTATTGCACCATCAACGATCTCTCCGAGCGCGAATTCCAGGTCGAGCGTGCCGGCCAATGGACCAAGGGCAAATCATACGACACCTTCGGCCCCATCGGCCCCTGGCTGGTGACCGCCGACGAGGTGAAGGACCCGCAGAACCTCCACCTCTGGCTGGAGCTCAACGGCAAGCGCGTGCAGGATGGCTCCACCGCCACCATGGTTTACGGCGTGGCCCATATCGTGGCCTATCTCTCGGAATTCTTCACCCTGATGCCGGGCGACATCATCACCACCGGCACGCCCCCCGGTGTCGGCATGGGCATGAAGCCGCCGCAATACCTGAAACCCGGCGATAAAATGCGCATCGGCATCGATGGCCTGGGCGAGCAGAACCAGAAGGTTGTGCGCGATAAGTAAGGGCGCTAGAAGCCCTCAACAAACGGGTTGAGACAATGGCTTCCAGTGACAAGCAAAACCGCCCCAAGGCGCGCCTCGCCAAGGGTTTCCGCGATGTGGACGCGACTGAAATTCGCGGCCTCAAACGCATGCTGCGCATCATTGAAGGGGTGTATGAAAACTATGGCTTCGAACCCGTGGAGCAGCCCTTCATTGAATATACCGAGGCGCTGGGCAAATTCCTCCCCGATCAGGACCGCCCAAACGAGGGTGTGTTTTCCTTTCAGGATGATGATGAGCAATGGCTGAGCCTGCGCTATGATCTGACCGCACCGCTCGCCCGCTACGTGGCCGAGAACCAGCAGTTCCTGCCCACGCCCTTTCGCAGCTATCGCCAGGGCTGGGTCTTCCGCAACGAAAAGCCCGGCCCCGGCCGCTACCGCCAGTTCATGCAGTTCGATGCCGACACCGTAGGCAGCGCCTCACCGGCAGCTGACGCCGAAGTCTGCATGATGGCCGCCGATACGATGGAGAAGTTGGGCATTCCGCGCGGGCAATATGTGGTGAAGGTGAATAACCGCAAAGTGCTCGATGGTGTGCTTGAATCAATTGGTATTGGTGGACCTGAACATACTGCTCAGAGAATGGTGATTCTTCGAGCAATCGATAAGTTAGATCGCCTTCAAGTTCCCGGTGTACGATTGCTTCTGGGATCAGGACGACAGGATGAGTCCGGTGACCGTACGCCCGGTGCAGAATTGGAAGCCAATCATATAGACACGATTATTTCGTTTATTACAGCGCCCAAGGCCGGGGGCGAGTCTCTAGATGTCCCTCCTGTCAAAAATGAAGATGATTACGTGCGTGTCAACTGGGGAGACAATCAAGTTACCTATCAGCAAGTTGATAATTTGGCTACCATTGACAGCCTTAGAAAAAAATTTGGCCACAACAAGCTTGCTTCAGAAGGACTGGATGAACTGGAAGCGATGGCCGATCTCACAAAGAGTTCAGGCTATGGGGGACGAAGGATTCTTATTGAACCATCCGTTGTTCGTGGTCTTGAGTATTATACCGGCCCCGTTTTTGAATGCGAGCTTCTGATGGAAGCAAAAGATGAAAAAGGAAACCATGTTCGCTATGGCTCCGTTGGTGGTGGTGGCCGTTATGATGATCTTGTTGCGCGTTTCACTGGTCAATCGGTTCCAGCTACGGGCTTTTCCATCGGCGTCTCGCGTCTCTATTCTGCGCTGGAACGCTTGGGCAAGACCCAGGACATGAAAACAATCGCTCCGGTGGTCGTTCTCGTCATGGATAAGGAACGGCAAGGCGACTACCAGAAAATGGTGCAGCAACTCCGCGCTGCAAACATCCGCGCTGAAATGTATGTCGGCACCTCCGGCATGAAGGCCCAGATGAAATATGCCGACAAGCGCGGCAGCCCGCTTGTTGTCATTCAGGGCGGCGATGAAAAGGCCAGGGGCGAGGTGACGCTGAAGGATTTGGCGCTTGGAAGCCAACTCGCCGGCGGCGTTGAATCCCGCGAGGAATATGCGAGCCAGCGCCTGGCCCAGGTTTCGGTTCCCAAAGCCGACCTCGTGAAGGCCGTCAAAGAAATGCTGGGCCGTGGCCGGTAAATCCAAAGAAGAACGCGAGGCACTGGAACGGCAAAATGCCGCTATTATGGCGGTCTTCGAGCGTGCCGGGTTTGATTATATCGCCCCCGACATCATCCAGCCCGCCGACATTTTCCTCGAACGCTCCGGCGAAGATATCCGCGCCCGGACCTTCGTGTTCACCGATCCTTCGGGCGCTGAAATGTGCCTCCGCCCCGATCTCACGGTGCCTGCCTGCCGCTATCATCTCAGCCATGCCGAAAAGCCGGGTGAAGAAGCAAAATATTGCTATCTCGGCCCCGCCTTCCGCTTTCCCAATGAACATTTGAGCCCGCAGGAATTTTTGCAGGCCGGCCTTGAATGGTTTGCCGCCCCCGATGCGGCGGCAGCCGAAGCCCGCGTTTTGAAACTGGCGATCAGCGCGCTTGAGGCAACGGGCCTCACCAAATTCCGCGTGACGCTGGGCGACCTCGGCCTCTTCTCCGCGCTGCTTGAAGATACGCCGATGCCAGCGCGCTGGCGCAGCCGCCTGAAGCATCACTTCTGGCGGCCCCATGCCTTTCGCGAGGTGCTGGAAAGCTTCACTACAAATCGAGGCGCAAAACGCAGCAGCCTTTCGGCCTTCATTGACCGCCTGGCGACGGAACCGGTGGCGGATGTTGTGGCGCAGGAAATCGAAAGCAAGAACCTCCCGCTTGTTGGCGGCCGCTCGCTCGAAGAAATCGCCGCGCGCCTCGCCGATAAATCCGCCGACCGCTCGGAGGCAGCACTTGATCAGGCGAAGGCCGATGCCATTACCAGCTATCTCAACATCGTCGAGCGCGCCGACAATCTTGAGGGCCACCTGAACCGCAGCGATCCGGGCCGTCATTTCAACGAGGCGCGGAAATATTTTCAAAAGCGCCTTGCGGAAATGGAAGAGCTCGGCCTCAACGCCAAGCGCTTTGAATTCAAGGCCACCTTTGGCCGCGAGCTTGAATATTACACCGGCTTTGTTTTTCAGATTGAAGTCGAGACGCCGGAAGGTTTCGTCGCTGTGGCGGGCGGCGGGCGCTACGACAATCTTCTCACCGATATGGGCTCACCTCTCCCCGTGTCCGCCGTGGGCTGCGCCATTCACACCGAGCGCCTGAAGGCGGTGCTGGCATGAATACGCTGACCCTCGCCATTCCCTCCAAGGGCCGCCTGATGGAACAGGCTGCGGCAGTTTTGGAAACGGCGGGCCTGAGCATCGCGCGTTCAGGCACGGAGCGTGGCTACCGCGGCCAGTTGAAAGGCATTGACGGAATTGAAGTGGCCTTCCTCTCGGCCGCCGAAATTGCCCAGAAGCTGCGCGAGGGAAAAATAGAGTTCGGCATCACCGGCGCCGACCTCCTCTGGGAAAAATCTTCAGCCGATGAAAATCTTGTCTCGGTTCTGGCGCCGCTCAATTTCGGCTTTGCCAATGTTGTGGTGGCCGTGCCGGAATGCTGGCTCGATGTGGCCTCCATGGCCGACCTCGACGACGTCTCCGAAAGCTTCTATGTGCGCCACGGCCGGAGACTACGCGTGGCCACCAAATATCTCAACCTCACCCGGCGGTTCTTTGCCGAAAAGGGAGTGACCGGTTACCGCATCGTGGAAAGCCTGGGCGCCACCGAGGGCGCGCCTGCGGCGGGAACCGCCGAAGTGATAGTTGACATCACCACCACCGGCTCGACCCTTGCCGCCAATCATCTCAAGGTTCTCGATGACGGCGTAATCCTGCGTTCCACCGCGGTTCTGGCCGCAAGTCCCGTCGGTTCCAGCGACCCCCGCGCTGCTTTGTTGCAAAACTGCCTCAAAAAGCGTGAATAACTGCCGTGTGCGCTGCCGCGTCGCAGCCTATAATTTGCAGGGTGCCCTGTGAAATATTTATTCCATTGTCGTTCAATTCAGGTCGAAACTGGCTATATTGTATACAAATCAGGGCTAGGGTGGGGCCCCTGAAATCCGTACTTTACGAGAGTCTGGTATCGCCCCCGGTTCAGATTTTCGTTTCTGAGTGCGTATTCCGGGATTATGGCCCTAAAACCTGAGCGAGGGGTCGTACTCTGTACGGCCCCTCGTGATCTTGGGCTAACCTGCCGTATCTGGATTTCTTCTTTTGGGGACACGCCGTGTCAGACGCCCTGCAACCGAAAAAAATGTCGAAAGACGAATTTACTCCAAAACTCGTGACCTTTTTGCGTGAGGGCTACGTCTTGATGGCCTCCGCCGCGACGCCATAGCTGGCCTGACCGTTGTCATTGTTGCCCTTCCGCTTTCCATGGCCATTGCCATTGCCTCCCATGCGAGCCCTGAGAAGGGTCTCTACACTGCCATCGTCGCCGGCTTCATCATCTCGGCCTTTGGCGGCAGCCGATTCCAGATCGGCGGCCCCGCCGGGGCCTTCATCGTGTTGCTGGCCTCCATCATCGACCGCCATGGCTTCGATGGCTTGCTCCTGGTGACCTTCATGGCAGGCCTTATCCTGCTGGGCGTTGGCCTGTTGCGCCTTGTCACCTACATTAAATATGTGCCCCATCCCGCCACCGTGGGCTTCACGGCCGGCATTGCCGTCATTATTTTTGCCAGCCAGATCAAGGAACTTTTGGGGCTGCAACTGCCGGGCGCCGAACCGTCCGAGCTGATCCCGAAACTGGAGGCCCTGTGGCAATCCCTTCCCAGCTTGAACAGCGGCGCCACCGCCATCGCCCTCCTCAGCGTCGCCGTCATTATCGCCTTGCGAAAATTCCGGCCGCACGGGCCAGGGTTTTTGATTGCCGTGGCTCTCGCCAGCGTTCTCGCCTTTGCCTTGCAGCTCAATGTTGAAACCATCGCCACGCGCTTTGGCGGCATTCCCCGCACCCTGCTTTTTCCCGCCTTGCCGGCCTTCACGTTCGATAAAATAATCATGCTCCTGCCCGATGCACTGGTCGTTGCCCTGCTCGGCGGCATAGAATCGCTCCTCTCGGCGGTGGTGGCGGATTCCATGTCGGGCCGCCGGCACCGCTCCAACATGGAACTGGTGGCCCAGGGCCTGGCCAACATAGCCTCAAGCGTTTTTGGCGGCATCACCGCCACCGGCACCATTGCCCGCACCGCAACCAATGTGCGCGCCGGGGCCCATGGGCCGGTTGCCGGCATGCTGCATGCGGGCTTGATCCTGCTCTTCATGCTCGTGGCCGCCCCCTTGCGGGCTACATTCCGTTGAGCGCTCTTGCGGCCATCCTGGTTGTCGTGGCCTGGAACATGGCGGAACGGGCCGAATTCAAGCTCCTGCTGATGAATTCCAAGGCTGACGCCGTGGTTCTCCTCGCAAAGTTCCTGCTGGTGATTTTTGTCGATCTGCCGACCGGGATCGTCGTGGGCGTGGTGCTGGGTTGCCTCATGTTCATGCACCGGATGGCCGAGGCCATCGACGTCGAGACCCATCACCATGAGTGAAGAGTAGGAAACTGAATACAAGACCGAGCCCGGCATCATTATCCACCGTATCTCCGGCGCCTTTTTCTTTGGCGCGGCAAGCGCCGTGGCGGCGACCCTCGAACGCATCAATGAAGTGCCCAAGGCGTTCATTCTGGATTTCTCCCAGGTGCCATTTGTGGATTCCTCCGCCGCCCATGCCCTGCATGGCTTCCTGAAGAAAGTGGCCAAACAGGGCGCACCGGTCTATTTTACCGGAGCCTCGCTCCATGTCCGCCGCGAGCTTATTCGCAATGGCATCAAGAAGCCGGATGTGCGATATGGTCAGTCGATTGGAAGCTGCATCGCGGCGAAAAAACAGGGCCTTGATTTTGACTCAAGCGATGAATAATCAGGCAAAAAACCAGGGAGTCTCGGAATGTTGAAATCGAAGCTATTGCGCGCGGCAGCCGGTACGGTGTTCCTCATGGCGGGATCTCACGCCCAGGCCGCCGACTGCGGAAACAATGGCAGCGGCTTTTCCGGCTTCCTCAAGGCCTTTCACAAGGAAGCCGCCGCGCAAGGCTTAGGCCGCGAGGCGCTTTCTGCTCTCGATGGCGTCACCTACGATCCCAGCATCATCAAGAGGGACCGGGCCCAGAATGTTTTCTCCCAGAGTTTTCTTGAATTCCAGGCCCGCATGATCACCGATTACCGCATCAAGCACGGTGCGGAGCTGATCCAGAAACATAAGGCGACTTTTGCCCGCGTCGAGAAAGAGTTTGGCGTGCCGGCGCCGGTGATTGTTGCCTTCTGGGCCCTTGAAACCGATTTCGGCGCCAATATCGGCGACCTGCCGACAGTGCAGTCGCTTGCGACACTGTCTTGGGATTGCCGGCGGCCGGAAAAATTCCGCCCGCAGTTGATGGCGGCCCTTGAGCTCATCCAGCGCGGCGATTTGAATCCTGGTGAAATGCGCGGCGCCTGGGCTGGCGAAATCGGCCAGACGCAATTCCTGCCCTATGATTACAATGAAAGTGCCGTTGACTTTGATGGCGATGGCCGGCGCGATTTGCGCGGCAGCATTCCTGACGTGCTGGCTTCATCCGCCAATCTCCTGCGCAAGCACGGTTGGCAGCCCGGCCAGCCCTGGATGCAGGAGGTGCGCGTGCCGCGCGACATGCCATGGGAAGAAGCCGATATCGCCATCCAGCATCCCCGCTCGCAATGGGCCAAGTGGGGCGTGAAAATGGCCGGCGGAAAACCCATGAAGGCCGACGCCTTCCCGGCCTCCCTTCTCTTGCCCATGGGCAAGGATGGCCCGGCCTTTCTCGTCTATGAGAATTTTACCACGGCCTATCTCAAATGGAATGAGTCGCTGGTTTATTCCACCACCGCCTCCTATCTCGCAACCCGCATTGCCGGCGCCCCAAAGGTGAGCAGCGGAAATGCCGAAGTGACGCCACTCACCTATCAGCAAATTGTGTCGCTCCAGAAAAAGCTGGAGGCAAGAGGCCACGACGTGGGCAAGCTGGACGGGAAGATTGGTGCCGGAACCCGCGCTGCCGTCAAGGCAATGCAGATCGAATTGGGAATGCCCGCCGACTCCTATCCGACCATGGAACTTCTCGCGCAGCTTTGAGGGAGTGAGACTACTCGTGCCGGAGCGCTTCGATGGGATCGAGGCGCGCCGCGCGCCGTGCCGGGAAATAGCCGAAAACCACGCCGATCAGGCCTGAAAATACAAAGGCCAGGGCGACGATACTTGCGTTCACCGTGAACGGAATGGCCATTGCGTAGGCGGCCCATCCCGCAAGGCCGAGGCCCAGGATGATTCCGATGATGCCGCCAAAGACCGCAAGGACGATGGCCTCAACGAGGAACTGGGTCAGCACCTGAATTTCCAGGGCGCCGACTGCAAGGCGGATGCCAATCTCGCGGGTGCGCTCGGTCACCGAGACAAGCATGATGTTCATGATGCCGATCCCGCCCACGAGAAGGCTGACGGCCGCAACGGCGCTCAGCAACCCGGTCATCAGCGTCGTTGTTGAACTCAGTGTACTGACGATTTGTGACATGTCGCGCACCGAGAAATCATCTTGCTCATTGGCCCCGACGCGGCGCTGTTCGCGCAGGATGTCTTCCGCCGCGGACTTCACCGTGCCCACCGCATCGGCGGATGCCACTGAAATGTAGATTGTCGAGATGCGCTGGCTTCCGGCGATCCGGCGCTGAAAGGCGCGGAGCGGCATGAATACAACGCTGTCCTGATCGGTGCCGAACGCCGATTGCCCCTTGCCCTCGACAACGCCGATGACCTCGCACGAAACATTGCCCAGCCGCACGCGCTGGCCCACCGGGTCCGCCAGGCCGAACAGGTCCGATTTGATCGTCTGGCCGATGACGCAGACGGAGTTGGCCGAACGGATGTCGCCGTCCGAAAAGGGCCGGCCCGATTCAAAGGTCCAGTCCTGCGCCACGAAGAACGCGGAATCCGTGCCGGTCACGGTCGAATCAACGTTTTCCGCCCCGTAAACAATTCTGACGGCTTTTGTCGATGAAGGGGCCAGCGCCTTGACCTGCGTGAGGTTGTCACGCAGGGCCGAAACGTCACGCTCCGTGAAGCTGCGGACCTCGCCGCCGCCTCCCGGACCAAATGTCTCCCGCTCCGGCCGTGCAATGAGCATGTTGCTGCCAAGTTTCGACAGGTCAGCGGTCACTTTCTGCGCGGTGCCGTTGCCTATGGTGACCATGGCGATGACGGCGCCCACGCCGATGACAATGCCCAGCAGCGTGAGGATGGAGCGCAGTGCATTGCGGCGCACCGACTGATTGGCAAGCTTTATGGCTTCCCAGAGCATCAGGCGGCCTTCCGCACCGTATCGGATTCGATTTTGCCGTCAACGAAACGGAGTGTGCGCCTGGCAAAGAGAGCCATGTCGGGTTCGTGGGTAACAATGGCTATGGTGAGCCCTCGCGTTTTGTTCAGCCCCGAAAGCAGCTCCATGATTTCATTGCTGCGCGCCGTATCGAGATTTCCCGTCGGCTCGTCGGCAAGCAGCACAAGCGGGTTCGTGACGATGGCACGCGCAATCGCAACCCGCTGCTGCTGTCCGCCGGAAAGTTCGGCCGGTGTGTGGTTTTCCCGCCCCTGCAGGCCAACCAGATGCAGGGCGCCGATAGCCTGCTCACGCCGCTCGCGCTTTGCGGTGCCGCGGTAAATCAGGGGCAATTCCACATTTTCAATCGCCGTCGTGCGGCTCAGCAGATTATAGCCCTGAAACACAAAGCCCAGAAAATTGCGCCGCAGCAGGGCGCGCCCGTCGCGGGTGAGCTTGGTCACATCGACGCCGTTGAACAGGAACCTTCCCGTGGTGGGGGAATCCAGGCATCCCAGAATGTTCATGGCGGTGGATTTGCCGGATCCCGAAGGGCCCATGATCGCGACGAATTCACCCTCGTTGATGATCAGGTCCACACCATCAAGGGCCCGCACCATGCCGCCGCCCATGCCATAGGTCTTGCTCACGCTTTCCAGGGCGAGTAACGCGGCCATGGTCACTTGCCCGCTTGCTTCGCGGCGATAATCAGCAGGTCATCTGGGCTCATGTCACCCTTGACGACTTCAGTCATCTTGCCGTCTGAAGCCCCCGTCGTGATGCGCACGGCCACTGGAACATTGTCTTTCAGCACCCACACGGTGCGCTCGCCGCTAACGGTTTCGGTCCGTGCCGACCTTTCATTGCGCGGCATGCGCGGCAGGAAAATCCTTGAAAGGCTGAAGCTCTGTTGCTTCGCCGCAACCGGCGGCGAATAGCGCAGCGCCGCATTGGAAACGAGCAGGGCATTGGTGATTTCCTGCACGGTCACTTGCGCCGTGGCCGTCATGCCGGGCCGAAGCGCCAGATCGGAATTGTCCACGCTGAGAATGGCCTTGTAGGTGACCACCCCATCGGTGGTTTCCGGATAGAATTCGACTGCTTCAATGCGGGCCGGGAAATTGCGGCCGCTGAAGGCATCAACGGTGAAATTGGCCTTCTGGCCCAATTTCACCGTGCCGATATCAGCCTCGTCGATGTTGGCTTCAAGCTGCATGCGCTTCAGGTCTTCGGCCAGTGTAAACAACACCGGGGCTTGCAGCGAAGAGGCGACGGTCTGGCCGGGCTCAACCGCCCGCTTCAGGACAATGCCGTCGACCGGGGAAAGAATTCGGGATTTGTCGATATCAATTTGTTTCAATTCCAGATTTGCAATAGCAACTTGAACGTCGGCCTGGGCCGAAACAATGGCGGCTGCCGCCCGCTGTTCGGCCGCTTGCGCAGCTTCCAGGTCCTGGGTGATTGCCAGACCCCTTCTCTGCAGGGATATCTGGCGCGTCAGGGCCAGGTCGCTGGCCTTGAGGGTTGCCTGGGTATCGGTGAGCTTCGCCTTGGCGCTTTCGACACTGGCTTGTAAGCTCTTCAATTGTCCCTTGAATCGTTCCGAGTCGAGTTCTGCCAGCACTTCACCTTTCTTGATCAGGCTGTTGTTGTCGACATTGACCGACCGCACCACGCCTGACATCTCGCTTGAAACATCGATCTGCGTAGTAGGCTGAATGGTGCCCGTGGCCGTGACTGTCACGGTCAGGTCGGCACGCTTTGCCGGGCTTGTTTCGTAAGTCACTTCATTGGCGGCGGTTTGCGAGTTCTGGTACCAGAGATAGCTGCCGACAATGGCGAGGGCCAGAATTGCAAGCCAAACGCCCCGCTTCGCCCAGCGTTTCGCCTGGGCCTGTGGCCCGAGGCCCAATACCTTCTCGATTTCCTGTTTGTTCGGCAAGTTCTGGATGTTCATGGGCCTGCGCTTTGAAACTCTGCACTATATAGGAGTATGACGTCCGGAAGCCAAATTTCCGGCACTACCTATGCCGTAAGCTTGCGCAGCTTAAACCAGCCTTTTTCATGCAAGTTGCTCCAGATCAAGAATCCGCAAGGGATGAGGCCCACAAGCACCACAATGACGGCAGGCCGGAGGCCGAACGAGACCATCAAATTGGCCTCCGCAATGCGCCAGGGATCAACCCCGGTGGCCAGCGCATACCAGGCAAATTCCGTCAGCGCCGTGAACAGCCCGGCAAGCCCGGCGCTGATGGCCAGCACCAGAGGCGTCAAGGCCATCCGTTGGCTGATGAAAATGCGGTAAATCATCAGTAAAAGGAAGAAGCCGGCCATCAACGTGGCGGGGCTCACGTCGATTTTCGATTGAATGAAATAGTGCAAAAGGCCCAACACGGCGATGCTATAGACGAGGCGATGGATCATCTTCCATTTCTTGCCCAGCTTGCGGATGGCGGAATCAAACGATGTGGCCGCCAGCAGACTGAGCCCAAGCAGCGCCACAAAGCCAATGGTCAGATAGATGCGCAAAATGATTTCAGTGGCAACAAAGACCAGGTCGAATTTTGACTGCACGATGTAAAGAGTGAAATGCGTGAGCGCATAGGCAAAGGTAGTGACCCCCAGCATGCGCCGGATGAGCGAAATTTTCTGCCAGTTCAATATCCGCTGCAGGGGCGTGAGCGCCAGCGTGATCACCGGCAGGCGGATGGTCCAGTCGCCAACCAGGCGCAAGGCGGCCTTGACCGGCAGTGGCCCCAGTTGATGGGTAAAGAACCAATAGGCGATGACCAGGGCCGGCAGCAGCGCCAGCACCAGCGTTGCGGCCTTGAGCGGCGAAAACCTTCCCTGCCTGTCGGTAAGCGGTGTCATGGCGGCTGTCTACCAATCCAATCGTGGCCTGTCTTTACACGGCTATTCACCTTTTTGAGAGAACCAGACGCTTTCACGGCCCCTGTGAACTGCAAGTCCTGGACCGCCGGCGGAAGTTCGCGTGGGAAAATGTCGTAGGAACCTGTCTGCGCGACAGCCTGCTGCGCTGCATGGACATAGACGACCATGAGGGCTGCAACAAACCGAAGGATTTGCAGGGGCCAGATCACCGCCGCAACCTATTACCCAATGGTTACCAAAGAATTTTGAGGGGAGCGGCCCAAATCATAAAAAACCCCGGTGTTTCCACCGGGGGTTCGTATTCCGTGAGGGTGTTCGGACTTAGAAGTCCATGCCGCCCATGCCGCCGCCCATGCCGCCGCCGCCCATGCCGCCTGGCATGCCGCCGCCGGACTTGTCCTTGGGCTTCTCGGCGATCATGGCTTCCGTGGTGATCAGGATGGAG
>JBBSBQ010000015.1:0-67695 GCA_038251095.1 Hyphomicrobiales bacterium | reverse complement strand
TGGTTGCGGGAGCCAGATTTGAACTGACGACCTTCAGGTTATGAGCCTGACGAGCTACCGGGCTGCTCCATCCCGCGTCACTGACGCTGGCGGTGTGTAGCAACCTGCCGGGCCTTTGGGAACCCCTTGGACGGGTTTATTTGCGATTCCATGACAAATGATAAAATTTGAAGCAAGGTGGGGGCGAGTCTGATCGTGTTGGGGCGGCATTCCCAGTGTTTAAGGACAAGGCATGGAAAATAAAGTGGCTCTCATCACCGGCGCTTCGGGTGGCATTGGTGAAGCCTTTGGGCATGTGCTGGCGGCGGATGGCCATGATCTGGTCCTGGTTGCGCGGAGGGACCAGGAATTGCACCGGGTCAAGGGGGTGATCACGTCCAAGCATCCGGTTGCCGTCCATGTGATTGCGCTTGATCTCAGTGAAGTTGGTGCGATTGACGCGCTGGTGGCGGAGATGGCAGGCCGCAGCCTGATTCCAGCCATAGTCATTAACAATGCGGGTTTTGGCCTTGCCGGCCTTTCAGTGGAACTTTCGCGGGACGAGCAGTTGCAAATGGTTGATCTGAATGTGCGGGTACTGACCGATCTTACCCTGCGCTTCCTTCCCGCCATGGTGGCGAGAAAATCCGGCGGGGTCATCAACGTGGCGTCTATCGCAGGGTTTATGCCCGGACCCATGATGGCGGTTTATTTTGCCACCAAGAACTATGTGTTAAGTTTCAGCGATGCCCTGAGTGCGGAGCTCAGGGGTACGGGGGTTACAATGACCACGCTCTGCCCCGGTACCGTGAAAACGGCCTTTCAGGCGCGCGCCGGGCAGACTGAGCGGGGCTCCACCTTGTCGGCCTTTGATGTGGCGAGCCAGGGATGGGCGGGGTTCAAAGCCAAACGCCGGGTTGTTGTTCCTGGTTTCCTCAATCAGATAATCGCCTATGGACTGCGCCTCACGCCACGGCGCATATCGCTTCCGTTCATAAAACAGGTGATGGGAAGTCGGCGGGCAACGTGAATGGCAGTTAATGGAAGATTCTAAAAATACAAAAATCCTGATCGTCCTGCATCAGGAAACATCAACACCGGGGCGCATTGGCATGATGCTTCGCGCGATGGGTTTTGCGCTTGATATCCGCCGGCCCTGCCTTGGCGATGCTTTACCTGAAACGATGAATGAGCATGCGGGCGCTGTTGTCTTCGGCGGGCCCATGAGCGCCAATGATCCGGAAGCGTGGATTGCCCGCGAGATCGACTGGATTGGCGTTCCTCTGAAAGAGCAGAAGCCGTTTCTTGGCGTGTGCCTCGGCGCGCAGATGCTGGCGAAGCATCTGGGCGGCACTGTGGGCGGCCACGCGGAGGAGCGTGTCGAGATCGGCTATTATCCAATTTATCCGGTCAATGGCGGTGCTGGAATCAATGACTGGCCACAGGAGGTTTACCAGTGGCACCGCGAAAGTTTCACGCTGCCCCGCGAGGCAAGGCTTTTTGCAAGAGGCGAGCATTTTGAAAACCAGGCCTTCCGCTATGGACCGGCTGCCTATGGCATTCAGTTTCATCCGGAGGTAACGCGCCTCACCATGCACCGCTGGGTTGTCAAAGCGGCTCAACGGTTTTCTCTGCCGCATGCGCAACCGGCGCCGGACCATCTGGCAGGGAACCTGATTCATGATGCTTCAGTGAAACAATGGCTTTCGCAATTTTTGGAGCGCTGGCTCACGCTCACTCCAAATAAATTTTAGGAAACGGCCTAATCGGTCGAAGCGGCACAGCGGATAAACCGGCTGTTAAGCACTTTTAACAATCTTGGAAACGCTTTCGAAACCCTGTTGCCCCATGATGAACCCATGACACGCGGAACCTTTGCGGGGGAAGTGTCAGGGCCAGTCCGGGATTTTGGTAATGCGTACCTGGACCCCAGTGTGTTCGCGGGGAGTCTCCAGTCGAGGCTCCCCGTTTTATTTGCAGATCAGGAAGACTTCTTCCGCCAGAGCTGATAGCCATTCGCGGCAATGCCCGATTCAATGGCCTCGCGGCGCAAGCCATGAGGCGGAACCTGATCGGGGCGCACCACGCCGACGCCGGCCCAGGGGCCGAATTTCTGCGGCAGGCTGACACCCGCCGCCTCCATTGCAAAACCATGCAACGCGGCTGATTTTTCCGAGCGAAACATGAAGAGATTGGACTTGGCTGTCATGGCGGCATTCCTTTGCTTTAACGAAAATAAAGCCGCGCTCCCCTTGCGAAGAACACGGCCCCTCTGGATCGATGCTTGCAACCCGACGATTAACGCCGGGGAGCGCCGATCCACCCTGTTCTCACCCGCCGCCGGTACATCCGCGGTCGACGGGCTTGAACGAGATTGTATTAGTTGGTTACCTGCAGGCGATCGGCTGATGCCTTACCGGTGCGCTTGTCGGTGGCAATCTCGTAGGAGACCTTCTGGCCTTCATTGAGACCGCTCAAGCCGGCGCGTTCAACGGCACTGATGTGCACGAAAACGTCGGTTGAACCGGTGGTCGGCTGAATGAAGCCGAAGCCTTTTTGAGCGTTAAACCACTTAACTGTACCTGTTTGCATAATTCTTCCTTTCAAGACGAAATGCTTTAGTGCCCCACCCGTGCACTATGCGCGGTGTGACGTGTCGATGTTTTGGAAATAAGGGGAGGGCTGAAGCACTTTGACTTGAAAAGCGCGAAGCCGAGCCAGTCGGCCGAAACTCGATAAAGACCATATGGGCGCTTTCGCACCGGATTACAAGCCCCCAATGGTTAATGCACTTAAGTGGGTGAACGCGTGATGGTTTTGACGGTTCCGCGCTGATTGCCCGACATCTTCGCGATCTCGCGGTCCTGCGCCATGATCAGGGTCTTGGCATGATCGTCATCATCGAAGTCTGCCAGATCGCTTGCCGCAACCTTCCGGCGCGAACTCCTTGTGCCATCCTCGTAGACCACGTCGAAGAGAATGACGCTGTCGTCGATGCGCGGTTTTTTCTTGGCCATAATGTCTGCTTCTCTTTCACCACCGGCTGGCAAGTCTGCTTGCAGCGGTCGATGGGATGTTGGGTTTGGCCGGGGTCTGTTCCAATTTTGGGTGAATGTCGAGGATTTTTCTGCCGCAGCAGCTAGGCGGCTTCCAATTCGCTCACCGTCACCAAGCGATTACGGCCGCCCTTTTTGCCAACATACATCAAACGGTCGGCTAGCGCCAAAAGCCCTTTCGGGTCATCGGCATCTGCCGGATACAAGGCAACGCCAACGGTGCAACCGACCCTGATAACCCCGGCCGATGAAGGAACGTCGATCCGCAATTTTTCCACAATACGCTGCGCCACCATGCCCGCCGTCTCTCGCGTCAGTTCCGGATCTCCAAACAGGAGGAAGGCGAATTCATCTCCGCCAATCCGTGCAACATAGTCTGTGCTCCGAAGCAGGGTTTGCAACTGACCGGAGACGTGTTGAAGGAGGGAGTCCCCGCTCTCGTGGCCAAGTGTGTCATTCACCTCCTTGAACCTGTCGAGATCGATGAACAATAATCCAACCGGCATATTGGTGGAGCGGCTTTCATCCATAGCCAATTTGAGCTTGTTGTGAAAAGCGCGCCGGTTGGGCAACCCTGTCAACGCGTCATGGTGCGCGGAATGGTCGCTATGCTGTTTTGCCAGTTGGAGTTCGCGCTTCTGCGTGGAGAGCAGTTCGTTAAGATCCTTTAACTGAGTCAATAAATAAGCATTGCTGTCCTCGATCAGCTTGCGGTCACTGATGTCGATCACGAAGCCCTCAAGGAACACGAGTTCCCCGGTATCATTAAATACTCCGCCGCCAATCTCGCGCACCCATACTGCCCGGCCGAAATTGGGAACGATACGATAGTCCACATTCCAGCTGCGCTTCGCCTCAAGGGCCGTGTTGACGGCAGCAAACACGCGCTCGAGATCGTCCGGGTGGATCACCGAGACATATTCGAGGACCTTGTTCTGAATGAAATCATCCGGCTTATAGCCACTGATATTGGAAATACCGTCGCTGATGTACAGCATGGTATAGGACTGGTCGTAGCGGCAGCGATAGAGATAGCCATCCATGCGTCCGGTTATGCTCAGAAGGGCATCCAGCCTTTCGTCGGCGTGGGACATTTTATTTAGGCGGGCGTCGGCGGTGAGATGCATACAGTCCCAACTTGAGATGACCAGAATCAGGGATCGAAGCCAAACGGATTGCTCCAGACAAAATCCTACAAGCTTGATGTTATCAAGATGTTAAGAGGGTGCGGTCCGGCTATTGTTGTCTGGGGAAAGTTAAAAAGGGGTGACAGTGGTGCCGCTTAGGTGAAACGGCATCACGCAATGTATATATTCAAAAACCTTTAATTATAAGGCTTTTACGAGAAGGTATTTTAGCGATGGGGTACAGTTTTTCCGAAATGTGGGGTACAAGCAATAGTCTTCGAGTTAGCAACGTGTTCATGAATTACTCCTCCAATAATGAGTGCCCCCTCCAGAATAGACCAAAACCTAAACAGGACTAATTTATAAATGTGGGCATAACGGGGAGCAGGTCAGGCGTTATGGAAAAGGTTCGGGCTAACCGGGATACCAGATTTTGCGTGGGTCATTTTCTGAACGCTTATAGTCCCAAGCGGCGTCAATAAGCTTGGCCAGATCGTATCGCGGATGCCAGCCGAGTTCGAATTTGGCCTTGTTGTTGTCGAGCCAGGTTGAATGATAGGAACTTGGAATGGCAATTGAAGCAAGCCCTTTGGTCTTATTGAGGTGGCTCGCGACTGCGCCGTAATCGATAGGCTCATCCATGCAGATGTTGTAGAGTTTGCCGCGCGTGACAGGGTTGTCAAGTGCGGCTGATATGGCGCTAGCAAGATCTTCCACATAGACAAAGTTTCGCTTGAGCGGGTGCCCATCCGAATCGTGAAGAACCGGAATGGTTCCGTCCAACTGACATTGTTTGGCAACGTCGGACGGAACCATGGTTTTCCAGTCGGGCCCGCCGAATACGTCATCACCGAAGGACAGAGTATAGCGAAAATCGTCTTTCTCCATGATCCATGGGGCGCGAAGGCAGCAGCCATTGATGCCATACTGAATGACGAATTGTGTGAGAAGAACCTCTTCCAGAACCTTCGAGAGCGCATAGCAGCCGGGATAGGCTTGGTGGGGCGTTTTCTCGGTGATGGGGCCGTCATGGCGATAAAAAAAGTGACCGATGCTGGCATCCCCCCCGATAAGAATGATTTGTTCCGCTGTTTTGCTTTGGCGAACTGATTCCAACAACCAAAACATGCCCTTTACTGTCACGTCCATGACGAATTCGGGAGTTTCCTTGCAAGTTGCGAGATGGACGACATGGGTGACGCCAGACATGGCGCGTTCAACGCTTTCGCGGGCTGACATATCGCCTTTGACAACTTCTACCCTATCAGTTTCGGGAAATAAGCGATTGTGACATAAGGCTCTTATTTTGGCATCTTTCCAACGCGGCTCAGCTAGGATGTGAGCAATCAGATTTGTGCCGACCTTGCCGGTGGCGCCCGTTACTAAAAGCAGCATGGCATTCTCCCTAGTCTAATTCTATAGGTCCGACCGAATTGCGTTCGACCAGCGGGCATTATACTTTAATTTGCGCTTGCCGCCCCTTGAGATGCCCCGCGCTGTTGATGAGATGTTCCACGGCTCGGGTGCCCATTTCGAAATGCGGGAGAAGAACCGTGGTCAATGGCGGACGGGTGAATTGGGAAATTTCGCGGTCATCGTATCCGATCACCGCCACGTCGTCTGGGATTCGCTTGCCAAGTTCCTTTAGTGCCTCGTAACAGCCCAGGGCCATGAGATCATTTGCGCAGAAAATTGCGGTGGGTGGATTCTTGAGTTTCATCAGGGCATGGGTTTGTTCGTAACCTGCTGACGGTTCCCAGTTTCCCGGCTTGACGAGATTCGGGTCATATAAAATTTCAGCATTGGCAAGGGCTTGGCGATAGCCTTTTAAACGGTCCCGAGAGGCGTCCATCCAGACTTCGCCTTCGATGAGACCGATGCGCCGGTGGCCTGCGCAGATCAATCGGCTTGTCGCAGTTTGACCGCCGAGAGTTTCGCCGGGCATGACCGAAGGCAGCGAGCGATCAGCAACATAGCAATTCAGTAATACTGTGGGGATTCGATAGAGAGCAGGTGATGGGGTGATGCGGCGGGTCTGAATAGTGCCATAGATCAGTCCGATCAATCGCTGGCCTTCCATTTGCGAATAAACGGCCTGCTCCATTTCGGAGTCGCCTCGGGTGACCGCAGCACTGATCGTAAGACCGTGTTCCCAGGCTTTTTCGCGGGCTCCATCCATAGCGATAGCGCACCAGGGGTCTGTGGACAGTTCGTCCACAATGAATCCGACAACGCTTGCGCCGGTGAAGAGCGGACGTGAAGCCCCGCGCTTCACGAGGCGGTAGTTAAGACCCTTGGCGGCTTCAAGGACCCTCTGCCTGGTTTTTGCCGACAAGCGGGCACCCAAAGCATCATTCAACACCAGAGAAACCGTGGTTTGTGAAACGCCGGCGGCAGCGGCGACCTCGGTCATAGTGGGACCCGAAGTACGCACACCGACTGAATCCTGGCTTCGCGGGGAGACGAATTGATCCTCAGTGTTCATCGCAATTTTAACTGTTTGCCCCGCGTCAGCAACGATTTTGATGAACGCCTTTCATAAATCGCATAAATGCGCATATTATCAAAACTATCCTATTATAATTACGTATTTTAATTTGATGTTTCTTTTCATTATTGACATACATTAGCAGCCCTGTATCATTCTGTGAAGCGATGTTCGCAAATCCGCTAGCATCCGCCAAAAAGAGCGCAAAGCTCGGCATAAAAATGGGAGGACGTAGATGAAAAAATTACTCGTAATAGGATTTTCAACGGCCATGGCGCTGGGTCTGGCAACCGGAGTTCAAGCCCAAGATAAAAAGCAATTGGCTTTCGTGGTGAACGCTGCTTCGGATTTCTGGAAACTGGCAGAAGCAGGCGTTAAGAAAGCGCAGGGAGAACTTCCCAATTACGAACTGCAATTCAAGTACCCCGCGCAAGGCACCGCTGCTTTGCAGAACGCCTTGATGGATGACCTTGTCGCTGCTGGCACCGATGCCATCATGATTTCTTCGGTTGATCCCAAAACCTCCATTGATGCATTTAACCGCATTGCCGCGCAGGTGCCTCTGTTCACGACGGACAGTGATGCCCCCGACAGCAACCGTATTGCCTATCTGGGTTCGTCCAACACCGATGCCGGCGTGCAGGCCGGTGAAATTGCGATTGGCGCTTTGCCAAATGGCGGCAAGTGCATGGGGTTTGTTGGGTTCCTTGGGGCAGACAATGCCAAGGAACGCATTGCCGGTTTCAAGAAGGCCGTTGAAGGCAAGGGTATTGAATTGGTCGACACCCGTGGCGACGATGTGGACTTCGCCCGCGCCCGCAGCAATGTAGATGACGTGCTGGCGGCCAACCCGGAAATCAACTGCATGGTTGGGTTCTATTCCTACAACCCACCAAAAATTTATGAGGCCCTGCAAGCTGCCGGTAAGCTTGGCGCAATCACCGTCATCGCCTTTGACGAAGATCCCATTACCCTCGGTGCGGTTAAGGACGGAAGCTTTGCCGGCACAGTTGTGCAGCAGCCCTTTGAATGGGGCTATCGTGGCATGAAGCTGATGGCCGCTTATATGGAAGGTGACAAGTCAGGCATCCCGGAGAACAAGCTGATCATTGTGCCCACCAAAATCATCAACAAGGGTAATGTCGAGCAGTTTGAGGCTGATCTCAAAGCGGCAATCGGCAAGTAAGCTCATAGGCGCCAGCGCGGGGAACTGCGCTGGCTTTCGCTTGCGTCACCGGGGAATGACTGTACAGAATGCAGCTTGCCTGCTTGGGGTTCAATTCTGACGATGGCCGGTGCCTTTTTTCGACTCATTGATATCACCAAGTCCTATGCGGGGGTACAAGCCGTGCAGGGCGTGAACTTCATTGTGTCTCCCGGTGAAATCATAGGCCTGGTCGGTGAAAACGGGGCTGGTAAATCGACGCTGATGAAGATCATTGGTGGTGTGATTGAGCCTTCCTCCGGTAATCTTGAAATTGATGGCGTGCAGCGTGCCTCGTTCACAGTATTGGAGTCAATGAGGGCAGGGATTGCCTTTGTGCATCAGGAACTCAACCTGTTTGACAATCTTGATGTGGCATCGAACGTTTATATCGGCCGTGAACCACTTTATGGCGGCCCCTTCAGGCTGGTGAACCGCAAGAAGCTCAATGCGGATGTTCAGCCACTGCTGGACCGGTTGGGGGTGGACTTCAAACCGGAAACCATGGTTTCCGATATGTCGATTGCACAACGGCAGCTTCTTGAGATCGCGAAGGCGCTGTCGTTGAATTCACGCCTGGTGATCATGGATGAGCCAACATCGAGCCTAACGTTGATTGAAACGGATCGGCTTTTAAATGTCGTGGCCGGGCTCAAGGGTGCGGGAGTCAGTGTTATATTTATTTCGCACCGCCTCAACGAACTCGTGAAATGTGCGGACCGGGTAGTTGTTCTTCGGGACGGGCGAGTGGTGGGCGAACTCGGCAAAGGCGAGATCAGCCACGGCGCCATGATCCGCTTGATGATCGGACGCGACCTGAAAGCGCTGTATGTGCCTCCCGTCGATAAGCCTGGTGATGCCGTATTGAAAATTTCCGATGTGCGCACGGCGGCCTACCCCACGCAGAGAGTGAGCCTCAGTGTGAGGAAGGGTGAAATACTCGGGCTTGCCGGATTGGTGGGGGCGGGACGCACGGAGCTAGCGCGCGCCATATTTGGCATCGATCCTTTGCTTTCGGGTTCTGTGGCCCTTAGTGGCAAGACAATTCATGTCGACAGTCCGCGTCATGCCATTTCGCATGGCATCTTCTTGGTCCCGGAGGACCGCAAGCGTTGCGGATTGCTACTTGATATATCAATCGCGGAGAACATCGCGCTTCCCAACATGCGGGCGTGCGCCTCCGGGGGTTGGGTAAAAGACAGTGTGGTAGCGGCTAATGCGGAGCGGCAAAAGGAACGCTTACATATCCGCGCTCCCAGCGTTGATCAGGAAGGGAGTTTCCTTTCCGGCGGCAACCAGCAGAAGGTTGTGCTTGCGAAGTGGCTGGCCATGAACCCCCGGGTGTTGATCTGCGATGAGCCAACGCGGGGCGTTGACGTTGGGGCCAAAAGCGAACTCTATGAAATGTTGCGGGGCCTTGCGGATGCTGGCGTAGCTATATTGATGATTTCAAGCGACATGGAGGAAGTGATTGGGGTGAGCGACCGGATTGCCGTGATGCATGAGGGCATGATCAGCGGCTTTTTGGAACGGGCGGAATTCAGCGAGCATAACGTGTTGCGGCTTGCGGTTGGCGAAAGCATTCATTGAGGGGGTAAGCATCGTGTTCAAGAAAGACATAGGCCTTCTGATCCTAATTCTGGTAGTGGGCACGGTGGTGGCGTTGATCAATCCGCTTTTTCTTTCGGCAATCAATCTGGGAAACACTGCCAACTTAGTTGGGCTGTTTGGTATTTTTGCCATCGGCCAGGCTTTCGTGATAATTTCGGGCGGCATTGAGTTGTCGGTAGGTTCAATCATCGCGCTGCTCGGCGTCTTGTTCGTTGACCTGATTGTTGGCCACGAAATGGCTTGGCCCTTGGCACTTCTACTTATGTTGGCGCTTGGCGTGGTCATCGGGTTAACCCATGGCCTGCTTATTACCCGGATGCATATGCAGCCCTTTATTGTTACCCTTTGCGGCTTGCTCATCTATCGCGGCGCGGCGCGGTTTTATACACAAGATGGCACGGCGGGATTTGGTTTTGGGGTGAGTTTTCCGCAACTCGAATGGTTGACGACGGGGCGCACCTTCGGCGTGCCCCATTCATTTATGGCCTTGATGGTAATTGCCTGTCTCATGTGGGTCGTGTTGCACCGCTCGGTGTTCGGGCGCTATCTTTATGCAGTGGGCAAGAACGAGGAGGCGGCGCGTTATTCCGGCATTCGCACAAACAGGGTGATCATCGCGGCCTATATCATTTCGGCGATACTTACTGCCATCTCCGCTATTTTCTTTGCCATGTATACGCGATCAATTTCGCCGTCATCGCATGGCAATTTCTACGAACTCTATGCCATTGCAGCTGCGGTTCTTGGAGGCTGCTCATTACGCGGTGGTGAGGGATCTATCATTGGTGTTGTATTGGGTACCGTTTTGCTACAGGTCTTGCAAAACTTGGTCAATCTTCTTGGCATTCCGAGTTCACTTAATTTCGCTGTGATGGGTTCGGTAATCCTCATTGGCGTTCTCGCCGACCAGCAATTTGCGGAATACAGGAAGAGAAGAATCGAATCGTTAAAGTAATTGTGGATTCGACTGTTCAGTACAATTCGAAGACGGGTGAACTACCTTATCCATATTTGCAAATGTTGCCGGCTCAGCGGCCAGTCTCGACTACTCTTTTTATTGTGCGCATCGAGCCAACCTCGTACAAGGGCTGCATGTGGCTGCTGACGACGGAACGAAAACCGTCGTTGCGAGGCAGATCAGAGCCGAATATTTCCTTCACGGCGAGAAGGCCGTCTACCAGTCTCAAGGGGTGGCCTTTGGCTTGGGCTAAAATTTGATGGAAGACTGCAGCAAGGGGATCCTTCACTTCGATCACTTGGCCTTTTTCATCTATGCCCGTTACGTAGCGCATCCATGCTGCCACACCCAAGGCGGCGCGGTTCACGTTCAGCCCATTCTGGAGGCGATCCGTGATTGTGCCGAGCAGGCGCTGGGGCAGTTTCTGGGAACCGTCCATGGCAATCTGCCAGGTTTGGTGCTTCAGCGCTGAGTTGGCAAACCGTTCAATTAATGCGTCGCGATAGTCTAGAAGTCTGCCCACATCAATGGGCAAAGTCGACATGACCTCATCTGTCATCAGGCCATGGATCAACGCGTGAATATGCGGATTGGCGATCGCATCGCTTATATATTCATAGCCACTCAAATAGCCGAGATAGGCGAGCGTCGAATGACTTCCATTCCCGGCATTTGCCGATTTGCCCTATGCCGATAGCTGGTGTGGGCCCATAGATCGTACGCGCAGCGGCCTGCCACTCTTTGGTCCATTGCCGGGTGCTCCAAACATTTTTTATGGATTTGGCTTTTCCGGAAACGGTGTGGCGACCACACCGGTCACGGCCAAAATTCTTTCAAGCCTTGCCCTTGGCAAATACGATGAATGGTCATCCTGTGGGCTCGTGCGGCCGCCCGAGCGCTGGCTGCCGCCCGAACCCATCCGTTACATCGGTGCCAACATGGTGCGCCATGCCATTCGCCGCAAGGACCAGCTCGAACACATTAACCGTGTTCCGGGCCCCTTGATCCGTGCCTTGGCTGCGATGGCGCCGGGCGGCATCACCACATCGACCGTCATTAGCCCCAGGAGGTAATCATGCCCGAAGCCTTATTGTTCAAGCGCGCCGAGCTTCCCTTCAAGGATTACATCACGCCATCGGGCCTGACCCAAACAGCTCGGACCATAACCACCGGTATTAGCAAGCACATGGGTAGTGGCATGGAGATAGGTGAGGATGTCTGCATCCATTGGACAACGCTCTACGATGAAATTATTTTCATCCATAAAGGCACGATGATTGTACGCACCAGCGCAGGCGAATTGGAATGCCTAAGGTTCTCGCATCTGCTGGCTGTTGTTCTATTTCCCGAACTGAAATATGTGCCATTGCCAGAGAGATTTATGAATAGTTGCTGAACGAAGAGTTGGGTTTGCATTCAGACTTTGGCGGGCAATGTTCCATGGCTGGTGGGTTTTTGGAGTGTAATATGTCAAAGTTTTTGTTGGCGGCATTGGCCGCTCTTGCGGTGTCTGCAGCCACTGTGCCAGTTTCTTATGCGGGCACTTCTGTTGGGATTGCGGTAGGTGAGCCCTATCCTGGTTACTATCCCTATCCTGATTATCCACCGAATGATGGCTATCCCCGCCCTCCACATCAACAACCCGATTATGATGACGAGGGCGATGGATATGATCAAATTTCGTGCTGGGAAGGTAAGCGAATAGTTCGTGAAAGGGGATTTCGCTCCGTTCAGCCACGCAAGTGTGAAGGATCGATCTATCGCTATATGGCACAAAGAGCTGGCCGACCATGGATCGTCCGCGTCGATTCATACAATGGCCGGATTGTAAGCGTTCGCCCTCTTAGGGCCTATTATTAATCAATTCCGCGGCCCCGCATCTAACATTTTCGGGGCTGCACGGACGCGCAGATTAGGTAGTTTCAATGGGCCTTTTAAGGCTGTTAGCACTTACAATTTGTTTCCGCGTCTGAACCCCTTCCCACATCTATTTCTGGCTTATTGAACTAGCAGGCACCCTTCAGATTCTGGGTCGCAAGTTGGTTTTGCTTGTTTTGTTAACATCTTCCAGATTTAGGCTGAGTTCAATTTCAAAAGAAAGTTCAAATCGGGCAGACTGTTAAAATTCTAGCGAACATGTCAGCTTTTCTTCAGCTTCTTTAGGCTAGTCAATAGACTATCAAGACTGTGATTCTTGATTGTTCAACTTGGTCGAGGGAATAAAATGCGGAATTCATCATCACTTTTGAGCCTGTTACTTGCAGTCGGTATCTACGGTGCCGGCCCAGTTGTAACAAAATTTGGCCTTTTTGCCGCAACTTTGGCACACGCTGAAAGCGGAGAAGGCGGCGGCGATGGCGGCGGCGATGGCGGCGGCGGCGATGGCGGCGGCGATGGCGGCGGCGGCGATGGCGGCGGCGATGGCGGCGGCGGAGATGATGGTCCAGACCATGATTCAGGCAACGATGGCGCTGACAATGACTCAGGCGATGATGGTGCTGACAATGATTCAGGCGACGACTCGTCTGACGGTTCAAGTACTGCCAGTGGCGACGATTCAGCGGATGATGCTGACGAGGTCGTTGTGGTCACAAATGGTTTATGCGTAGCCAATTGTAACGAAAAATAAGAAAGCCAGGGTACGGCGAACTGTCTGTAAGCCAGACGATGCGTCGCTACCCATTGTGGGCCTTTCTTACATCCAAGCTATTCGCTCAGATTGAACTTAAAGTCATATTCGGAACCCTCAGCATTGCGGGCGTGAAGCTGCATATCGCCTCGCGTGGCCATATATTTCCCGGTGCCCCCTGTTACCGCCCAAACCGAGTCCTTGCCATCGAGAAACGGGCCTTCAACTGTTAACTGCCCGTCAGCAAGGCTTACCGTAGCAACGCATTCCCAAGCCTTGCCCGTTACAATTCGAATGCACCAGCCATTATCATCACCGACTTTTGTCGTATTTGCTTCATCATAAACCTCGTTGGCAAAAGTCAGAATATCACCCGGGCTGTCATCTTTGGCGCCAATATCGGCCACAGCATCAGTGGTAGCCCTTTCAACAACGTTCATACTCATAGACGCACCTACTGCGGCAGATGCAAAGAAGGTCACCGTCCCCAACACCGCGACTGACGACAGTGCCAGAATTCGCTTAAAAGTTACAAGCAACATAATCCCCTCCTGAGGCAACAAGCGGGAAGCCACAGCGGCATCCGCTGACCGAAAATCCTATAACAAATCCAGGCTGCCAGCAAACGATGGTCGGTACGATAGCGTCTACGGAGGAGCTACATCGAGTGGGATTTTTGTTACTTTTGTCGATGCGGCTGGCTTGCGATCCCCTTGAAACAGTAAATTATTTGCGGCAGTCTCGGCGATAACTGTAGGTAGGAATAGATTGGCAGATACAAGCGAAGTCTTTGATCTCCTGATTGTCGGTGGGGGACTTGCGGGGGCCTCCCTTGGACGCTCCATGGCACTTGCCGGTTCTCGGGTTCTCATCATTGAAAAGGAACTAAAATTCCGCGACCGCATTAGGGGCGAAGTCTTGCTTCCCTGGGGCAGTGCCGAGGCCAAGGAACTGGGCATTTACGATATTTTACTGGATTCGGGCGCCCAAGAAGCAGGTAGGGAATACTTCTTTTACTCGGGTAAGGCCTCTGACCCTCGGGATTTTCGGGCGACGACACCAAAGGGGACGTGTACTCTTTCCTTTTACCATCCGGAGATGCAGGAAACCCTTCTATCCGGAACTACCGCGAGCGGGGTTGAGGCTTGGCGCGGAGCTGCTGTTGTGGCGTTACGGCCGGGAGCGCTGCCTGAAGCTGACATCGTGGTCAATGGTGAGACAAAAACGGTCAAAGCCAGGCTTGTAGTTGGCGCGGATGGGCGGGAATCGCAAATCGCGACACTCTTGGAATTTGAACGCATCAAGGACCCACCCGAACTTTTCACAGGTGGCCTGCAGCTTGCCGGTGATTTGCAAATCGAACACGCTCTGTATTTTTTTCTGAATGCGATCACCGGTCGGGGCAGCATACTTATTCAAAATAAGCCGGGAAACTTCCGCGTCTACCTGCTCCACCATAAGGACGCGCTAGCGCGACGGCTTTCGGGCGAGCGGGACTTTGCGGAGGTGATGAAGCATTTCCGAGAGATCGGGATTCCAGGCGATTGGCTGGACAAAGTATCGCCCCATGGCATTTTTGCCACCTTTGACGGTGCACACCGTTGGATAACAAAGCCAATGCGTGGCAATTGCGTGTTGATCGGCGATGCGGCAGCTGCAAGCGATCCCGTATGGGGCAACGGGCTATCGCGGAGCCTGCGTGATGTGCGGCTTTTGCGGGACCGGCTACTTGATGGCAAGGACTGGTCGCAGGCGGGGGAACTCTATGCTGCCGACCACGATGACTTCTTTCGCCGCCTTAGGCGGACCGAACGGCTAAACGCTGAGTTGCATTTCGCCATGGGTGACGTCGCCGAGACTAGGCGACAGCGCGCTTATGCACTGATGGATAGACAGCTGGAGCTTAATCCTGATGTTTCTGGACTCGGCCCCGAAGCCTGCTGCAATGACCATGTGATCAACACGCTGTTGGGTGAAGGTTATTCACACCAGATATAATGACAGAACCCGTGGCTAGACGAGCTCTGACTAAAACTTGGACCACATGAGATATTGGACAGGGTTGGACGGACTTGGACAGACCTGGAATTAGTCTTTGTACGGATTAATTCTCTTGTTGATGTAATGATTTCACTACAACACAGTGAGGCCACACAGCGCCCTGGGTTATCGCCCACCGGCACCCGAAACCATCATCCCGATGGACCAAAAGCCCATCATGCACTAACATTCAACCTGGACCACTCAGTGGGGGCTCTCCAACAAACTAAGTGGATCGTTACCCAAAATGGTGCCGCTTAGGTGAAACGGCATCACGCAATGCGTATACTCAAAAACCTTTAATTATAGGGCTTTTACGAGATGGCATTTTAGCGATGGGGCACAGTTTTTCCGAAACGTGGGGTACAGTTTTTGTTATTTTTTTTGATTAAGCGGATCTCAGAACAGCTGCAAATGGTGGAAGCAGAAACCAGGTGCGAAACCTTCGAACGCAGGGAGCGTGCCTGAGTGAAGGACAAGAATGGAGACCGAAAGTGAGCGGTCCGCCAGATTAAAGAAACGGGGGGCAAGGATAATGAAGTATGGCTGCCGTCGAAATTGGGTAATTTGATAAGTTGCCTGCTATCTTGAAAACCATCAAGAAGACGGCGCATGCCGGTGAGCTAGATACCGAAATTAGCCCAATTGCGAAGAAACTAACTCTTAAGAAGAAGTTAAACGCGGCTTAGTTTTGGCACGTGGCATTACAAATCAAGAGCGCCTCTTATCGTTTCGATAGTAACACAAATTGTGCTTTGATAGGTCGATTTAGCTACTTTTTCGCTCTGTAGGATAGTTTGCAAGCACAAATTGATGCGTAGTGACCTAAGTCACTTTGGAAAACTTTAGTTCTATGGCACATGCTGATCAAACGGGCGTAACGAACCGTTGCCACTGGTCATAGGGCAAAGATGATCATAGCTGCGATCACCGTATTGGTTTGCCTGTTGGTTACAATAGGCGTTCACGCCGAAGGCCTCAGCGTCATCCGATCTGAAATAGCACTTAGACCGGTGGGCGAGCGCCTGAAGTTAATCATTGTCGTATCCTCCGCAATTTTGCTGCACGTGATCGAGATTGGCTTCTACGCGATTGCAATTTGGATGCTCAATATTGTGGTCAATGTCGGTGATCTCGTGGGGGCTCGTGAATTTTCAGGTATGGACTATTTTTACTATTCGGCGGAGACATTTACCGCCCTTGGCTCCGGTGACCTTTCCACCACTGGCGGATTGAGATTGATAGCCTCTCTTGAGCCATTGAACGGGCTGGTATTGATTGCCTGGACTGGTGCCTTTACTTACTGGGCAATGGGTCACTATTGGAATGGGAAAACCACAAATGGCGCCAAAGGAGCGCCCGCCGACATGCCGCCTGATTTGGAGCGCTAAACCGAGACTGCTAGTTGCACGCGGGTTCCTTTGTTGGGATGGCCTTGAATATCCAACTTTGCACCGAGAATGTCCGCCTGTTCCTGCATGCCAAGCATGCCATAGTGGCCTTCGCTTACTGCGGCTCGATCAATACCATTTCCGTCGTCTTCAATTATGAGTGTCAAGACGTGGTTTGCTGGGTCAGACGTGTTCAATTTGACCGTGACATTCACGAGATTTGCGTGTGCATGTTTTTCGACGTTGTGGAGGGCCTCTTCGGCTATGCGATAGACCGTCTCAGCCCTGGGGCCCGCCAAGAGAGACGCCGCCTCATCAATTTCAAGTTTCACTTCAAGTTCAACACGCTCCTTGAGGCGCTTGATGAGCTTCTTCAGCGCTTGCTCCAGGCCATCGTCGCGAACTGCGAAGTAGCGTAGTTCGGTTACGGCGTCACGAGCAATGTTAAGGCCTTCTTGGGCTGCTTTCTCGGCATGCCCGAGTTCTTCTGTGATCAACTCGGGTTTCGATTTTTGAAGTTTCTGTATCAATCGGATCTGAGTGAGCATGGCCAACATAGTGTGAGCAAGTGTGTCATGAAGATCGCGGGACATCCGCAAGCGTTCGCGTGTTATTGCGGCATTCTTGGTTTCCTCGGACAGGCGCTGAACCTCCCGTGTTCGCTCGGATACTCGTTTGTCAAGATTACGATTCATATCAGCGAGCTGATCGTTAGACGATTCCTGCTTGTTGAAAAGAGCCGCCAGCGAACGTGAAATGCGCGCCACCTCGTCCTCGCCTTCGATAACGGAAAATTCACGTGCATGACCGGTTCTCAACGCTTCAGCCGAGGCAGCTATCTTCGTGAGGCCTCTTAAAATTATCTTGGTTCCATAAGCGCCACCTATCGACAGCCCTAGCCCAAGCACGAGGCAAGAAAGGGCCAAAGCCACACCTGTGCGGTAGGCCGGCAGGTATGCCGACTGCTTTGCTTCGCGGACCAAAACCGTCCAATCGGTGCCCTTGAAGCCGGCGTAGCCTCTGCTCCTGGAAAATCCCACCAAATAGTTGTCGGTTGTGAATGAGCCAAGTTCCGGCCCGGCCGGGATCAATTTCAATGTCGCGTTTATTCGGTCTGAAATGTCAATCTCGGGCGGCCTGTCGCCGTCCAGCATCTGGTTGAGAATCTTGCCTTCTCCGTCGAGAAGAAAAATATCGACCGGTCTCATTCCTGCCAGTGATAGTCCGGCAAGGCGCTGGGCCTCATCAACCCAAGCCATGTCAAAACAAGCCACAGAATAACCTATGATTGCGCCAGCGCCATTGGTGACCGGCACGGAAATCAACAGGAACTGGCGGGGCGCGCCGAGAGCCTGGGGGGAAAGCAGGCGTTCGAGTTCGGGAAACAGTACGGACCCGGCGAAATAGCGTCCGGAGGCGGCGGCCTTAAACCAGCTTTGCTCCGCGAGGTTAACATTCTGGAGGCCCTGATCGTCATCTACTAGAACAGTGCCCAGCTTGTCAGTCACCCCAATCCACACGGCGCCGCTAAGGCTTCGCTTTATCGCACTTACCAGGTTTTTGCTGGCTTCTCCGCCATCGTTCTGCCCCGCTATATCAAACAAACTTGCAGCCAGCTGCATTGTCGTTAAACCGGACTGTATCTTCAAATCGACCGTATCCGCTACGTGAGCGGCCCGATCGGCATACAGCGAGCCAATGTCCCGCTCGATTGCAGTTTGCGCGAGGTACCCAAAATACAGCCCAGCCATCAAGGAGACGATGATCGAAAGCATTCCGAAGACCCATGCGATCCGGGTGACAAGGCTCAGCCTGGGATCTAGCGATTTTGTTAACCTGCCAAGCATTCTTTGTTACTTTCGTCACACGACACTGTGAGCCGCGGCACTCAAATTGTGGCCAACGAATGACAATACTCTCTCAAAGTGACAGGCAACAAATGAATTATGGGTCAGTAGAGCAGATGAAAACGCTAGTTAATGACATCCGCGGCGCCAGCGGCATCGAGCAAATAGAGGCTGAGCAGGCCCTAGGCGCAGTCTTGGAGTTTTTAAGTGCACGCCTGCCATCGCCGGTTATGGGGCGCATTCGTGATGCGATGTTCGAAAATGGCCCGACGAAGGAACTTGGCAATGCACATTAATAGCTCCAGTATGGCCCCGTTAGGAGCAGCAAAGGGACCGGCAAGAGACATGAGCGAAATCAGGGTACTCATTGCCGAGGACCAGCAACTCGTCCGAAGAGCCTTTTCGGCAATGCTCGCCATTGAGCCTGACATCAAGATCGTAGCTCAGGCTGCAGATGGGGCGGAAGCCATTCAGCTGGCAAGGCAATGGCGTCCCGATATCGTGTTGATGGACCTGCAGATGCCGCGAGTGGGCGGAATCGGAGCAATGAAGCGAATTCTGGAAGACGTGCCCGACGCAAGGATAATCGTTTTGACCACGTTTGACACTGACGAATTGGTTTTTGAAGCCATTTCTGCGGGAGCCCATGCCTATCTCCTTAAAGACTCCAATGAAGCTGAAATTTTGGAGACAATAAGGGCAGTTCACGCAGGTCAATCGCGGCTTTCGCCCAGAATTGCAGGAAAAGTCATGGGCGAGTTTCGGCGCCAACGGCCATCAGGCGTTGCCCTGCCCGATGATGGGGGGCCAGCGGATGAACTGCTTACCGAACGTGAAGAGAAGGTTTTGGCCCTTGTAGCTAAGGGCAAGAGCAACCGGGATATCTCGGAAACTGTTTACCTGGCGGAGGGCACCGTGAAAAACTACGTGAGCAAGATCATGGAGAAACTTCACGTCGAGTCCCGCACCGAACTTGCTATTAAGGCACTAAAACGCAGGAAACTTTGATTATTGTGACTTCCGTCACACCATGCCGTGACCAGTGATACTGGGAATGAAGTTACATTCAGTCCAAATTTGGCATTCATAGAGCCAGAGGATTGTCCAGTTTCAAAATTGCATTCACTGATGAACCAAAAGTTAGCAGGAGCGCCTCCGCAAGAGCGCCGGATCGAGTTTTCCTTGCTGCGCTCGCAGCGGCGGTTGGTGTAGCCTTCCTGATCGCCTTTTACTATTCGATTTCCGATCTTTCACAGGCCATGGCTTCTGCCGTATTGAGTTCCCTGTACAGCTGATCACCGCCGGATATGCCAACTGTGAAGTTAGCCACCGCAGAACGTGAATTGCTGCACACGCTCACACCTCAAGAAACCTTCATGTTCTCTCCATTGACGCTGTTCATAGTGTGTCCTAACTCAAGTAGAAGATCATGTTAAACTGCAAGAAATTTGATCCTGCAATTGCGTTGGCAGGCTTGGTAAGTACAGGCGGATTTGCAACCACATAGCGCTCGCAGTTGCAGTCAAGCCGACAGATCATTCCGTCTCGGCCTCTGCGCCGGCGGCGATACCAAGCAGAACGATCTCCAATATTCAAAGGCAATACAGACTTGGCTGTTAAACTTGTTGGGGTCGCCATGACTGATATTAAGGCGGCGGAAAAGGATGCTGGGGTGATTGGTTTGATGGCATATTTACTGTCAAGACCCCAGCAGGTATCGGCAGCAATAAGCCTGCTGATGACCTGTTTATCCCGGTGGGTGGCCAAATTCTTCTGGCAGACAATTATGTTGTGACCTCGGAGAAATCGGCAGCAATAGAGAAGGCCATTGAGCGCCTTGCCTAAGGAGAGCAACAGAGAGCGGCAGAAGTGTTCAAGCTTGCATCAGTTGACGTTGCCTATTCGAGGGTGATGATGCCACTGGCGGCGACCCAGGGACATCTTCAAACGACTGCTGAACTAGTTGCCACAAAGCAATACTACGAGGCAAATCTGGCCTTTAAGGCCGTTCAGGATGGTCTCAAGGTTGATACCAAATGCCGTGTTGATACGATACCAAAGTCCGACTGATTTTAGTTAACCAATAATGACAGCTGTGCGACCGGCGATCCAATCGAGAGCGCCGTTTTTTGTCCATAAGCATCTTAGTTGAAATAAAAATAATGACTTCAGTCACGCAATTTTATGACCGAGGTGACGAGTAGAAGGCAACGGGTTTGAGTAGGTTCAACTCATGGACTGGCGATAAGCGCCGCCGAAAATCATTCCGAGGAGAACTTCAATGTTAGCTAATTTCACAAGAACTACCCAAATCTCAATGTTTCTATCGGCACTTGCCATTGGCGCAGTTGGCGCCATTGGAGTGGCTGGCATCGCCTACGCGGCGCCAAATTTCGAGCATGCTCTCGAAAGTCCATATACTGAGCTTTTGCTGGCCCACAAAACGGCGACACCAGCATCTGGCAATTACGACGACGCTGTACAGCCAGTAAAGATTGCGATGCAAAATGAAGGTGCATTTACGAATGTAATTTCCCCGAGCTTTCTGAATTCCACGGGAAATGTCATACACACCGCACAAGCCGGTCCGGTCATTGGTACCCCACGCCCGGTGCTTCAAGTCATTGCAGTTCACGCTGACTACAAAACATTGGGCAAACTTTTTCCGACGCCCGTTATGGCCATGGCCAATGGGTACCATGTCAATTCGCAATCCGCAGCAACCTGCCGTGCATTGGACGCAAGATTGGATAGACGGCACCTCCCATCACTCAAGGAACACGCGATTCTGGCGCACTACGGATGTGGCATTCGCTCCACTGGCTCGATCGAGAGTTAATTCCAACGCCTAAAATTGCGCGACAGCATGAATGCGCCGGGCCCACTCGGCGCATTCATTTAACTATTCTAAATAGCGATAGTGACGCCGCCTGTAGTTTGAATCAGTATCAAAACCTAATCACTGTGAACTCTTGCTATGATCAAGTATGATTTTTGCAAGGGCCTGGTAGTCGCCGCCAAAGTGATGGCCGCCAGAAAGTTCCACGACATTAGAAACTGTTTTGTCGAGCATCTTGCAAGCGCTGTCGTCTTCGTCAGTGCCATAAATGCAAACCACACTCATGCCCTTGAGTTTCTCCACTTCTGGAACCACTTTGAAATCACCGCCATTGCTGGTGAGCCAGTCTGCCACGTGGAACTCGAAATTAACATCCGCCTCCAGGCCCAGCAGAGTCACTGAGCTCACCTGGGCTTTCAACCCCGTGGGCAGTCTATTGACCATGAATGGCAACGTATCGGCTCCTTGTGAATATCCCACGAGAATGAAGCGATTTGCATTCCATGTTTTGCCGTAATAGGTAAGAATTCGTGTCAGGTCAGCGCCGGAAATGTCCGGTGATTTCTTGTCCCAAAAATATTGCAAAGAATTTAGTCCAACAACCGGAATGCCATCTGTGTTCAGGGTCTCGCCAATTTGCTTGTCGATGCCAGCCCAGCCGCCGTCACCGGAAATGACAACAGCCATGGTACTGCCATCGCCTTTGACCGGAAGCTCAACCAATGGGAGATCGCTGACCTCGGCCGCGCTGGGCGGTGTTTCGTCGGTTGACTGCTGCGCAACGACAATTTTCTGAAAGGCGTCTTTGAACTGCGGCATCCAATTCTTCTCAACTGAGAAACCATGACCGACAGTTGGCAGCTCGATGAGTTGGCTATTTCCGACCTTGGCAACGAATATCTTTGTGTCAGGGGTTGAACACACTCGGTCCTGGTCACCCTGCAAGACGGCCCAAGGAGATGGCAAATTGTCAACAGTCTGATAAATGAAGCCCAATTTGGGATCTGTCGTTGCCGTCAACGCACCGCTGCCCTTGCAAAAAGGGTGAATAGTTTTGAGGTCTGGGCAGAACCCGAGGCTAATGCCACCCGCGAAGGTATTGGCCGGAGACTGCGCAAGAGTGGAATACACCATCGTGGCGCCCGACGAATAACCGACCAATACGGGCGGCATGTATCGCGCGAACCCCATTTTCTTTTGCAGGTATTGGCTCAGGCCCTCAAAATGGGTAGCGCCATAAATACACTTCACGCTGCTGTTGTTGAGTTCCTTGATATAATGGGTGATATCAATGCCAATCACCATGCTGTCGAGCCCTGCCAAGGATCTGGCCATGTCGACGACACCCAGGTTCCAGCCACCATCGCCAGAAACAAAAAGCACGACATGGGAAGGACTGTTGCCCTCCTTATAAATATGTACGGTGCCGAACGGGCCATAGCTGTCCGTCGTCTCTTGTACGGTGTCCGCCCATCCAGTTCCCGACCAGAACATGGCAGACACGAGCAAAGTGACAATATATCGTATCATTTCTTGAGAACTCCTATGAGGCCACCCGAAATTAGACCGGTAACTGCCAGTAAGACGGGTGCGATTTGCAAACTTGCCGGCACGGCAAGGTATCTAGGTTGCCAGATAGGCTCGAATTTATTCTTATATCGGTAAAGGCCCTGAAAGTTGTAAAATTCATTGCCGAAGTGAAAAATGGTGTTTCCGACCATGTTCCACAACGGTGCGTTTGATTTCCGCTCAAGTCCCGATAAGGGGGCCATTCCAAGATTGAACCATTTATATCCGAGTTCTCGGCCCCATAACATGAGCGACACCATTAGAAACTCCATCACGCCATTTGGGGAATCTGGCTCATAGCGCATAAGATCCATGGAAAGCTCATCCTTTTCATCAGTCCTCCAAAGGTTGGCAAATGCTATGATGCATCCGTCGCGCTTTGCAACGGCGATATCGCACTGGCGGAGGTAATCCTCGTTGAAAAATCCGAGGGAAAATTTCTTCTCCTTGGCCTGTTTGTGTTGCAACCATCGGTCGGATATAGCCCTCAATTGCGGAAGAATTTCAATGACACCCAGGGCGGGGATAATTTCAAACACGAGGCCTTCACGTTCCTGCTTGTTATAAGCGTGACGCAGACTCTGCTTGCTCTTTCCGGCCAGGCTGAAGGACCTTAGGTCAACTCGCGCTTCCTCTCCCAGTTTCACGAGCTTCAAATCCAATTCATCGTACAAAGGCTCATTGCTCGAACCAACTTGATAAAACGCAATTGTCGCCGAATGTACATCCGCCAATCTCTTGAACTTCTTTGCCAAGACAGCGCGTTCGCCAGAGTCGCCGACAGGATCACCCATGGCAATCCAAAAGTTGGTAGTTATGCCAAACATGATAAAACTGTTGCCTGTCTCACTCCAAAAAAAATACTTGTCTCCTAGCATTGCCAGGTGCGGCATTGTTTCGGTGCTCCTGAATGCAAGTGCCTCGGCCTTTTCGAGCATGTCTTCATCTGGCAATTCAAGCTCTGGGTTGGTCCGTGTCAAAAGACGAAAAAAACCAAAACCACATAGTGATACCGAAATGGCGATCAGGGAGCGCAGAAAACGGGATGCGTCGCCGTTCAAAGAAAATTGCCACCAAAGCTCATTTGAATACTCAATATGCTTGAAGGAGAAAAATCCAAGCCAAACAGACAATGCGACAACGGCGCCCAAGAGCGCAATCCATTCCACTGGATAGTCTAGCCTAAGTATCGAGGACCGACGGTAGAAATGTCTACGGGCAGGGATAAAAAGTAATAGCATGAAGGAGAGGATTGCCGCTTCTTCGATATCCAGTCCTTTTAAGAGCGACGCAAGAATGCCAAGGCTCAGCACCCCGATGGTGGCATAGTAGGCAGAGTCTATTCGCCTCCATACAGCCCGCGAAAGAAACAATAGTACAATCCCTGCCATGCTTCCAACGAAATGGGAGAATTCAATCAATGGCAACGGAGCAAAATCGTATAAAACCGCGAGTCTGCCAGTTTCACCCGGAGTTGCACCAGAAATCAGCAGTACTCCGCCGCCCAATAGCAAAAGCAGGGAAAAGATCTGAGGAACGAAAGACTCCATCATACTGAACAGTTGGCCAAGCGCCGACTTCAGCAGCAGTCCATGGGCGCGGAGCTCAAAAACTGTTAAGATGGCGGCGGCAATCATCAGTGGGAGGAAGTAATATACAACACGGTAGGCAACCAGGGCTGCGAGAATGCTGGATGATATGTATTGGTTGGAGCAAAGCAGCAAGAAACTCGCTTCAAATACGCCGAGCCCGCCGGGCACCTGGCTCACCAGACCGGCAAGCTGTGCAAGCAAATAAATCGTCAGGAATGTACTGAATGGCATGCCGACGAGTTGGCTGAGGGGTAAAAAGAGCACCAGCGAAGCCACTGAGAGGTCGGCCATACCTAGCAGAGTTTGACGCGCCGCAAGCCACGGCCCAGGAACCGCAACCGCGTATCGGCCAAGTATAATCGGCCTAGCATACAAAAGAACGGCGCCCCACCAAGTTAGCAGCAGCGCCGCCGCCACGCAGGGAACAATTAGCAAATATCGCGTTGATAGTATTGAGGCAAAGTAAAAATGCTTAGGATCGACGATGCCTACCGCCAATAGGATGGTTGCAGCGCCAAGAATGTAAGTCAGGGAACAAAAGATGACAATCTTTGCGATGGCAGCGGACGAAATGCCCCAACTTGAGTAGAGTCGGTATCTCATCGACCCCCCAGACACCAGGGCATGCCCGACATTGTTGCTAATCGCATAGCTGAGAAAAGATGTGAGCAGCACATTGGGAAATGGCAGTGCCTGGCCAGCGTATTCCAACGCAAGAAAATCATAGAGGCTTAGTAACAAGTAGCTAATCAGAGTGAGGAAAATCATCGAAACCAGAACGAGTAATGGCAGACTGAAGAGGTCGTTCTTGATATCCTGCAAGTGGTAGACAGAGATTTCATAATGAACTGCGGCAATAGCCAGGCCCACAAGTGCTATCCCGACGAGCGGCAAGAGTTTTTGCAGCTTCGCCTTGAATTCAGTCATGGGTTTGTCTCTCGATCAATTGATCACAAAACCAATATCAAGAAATATTGTCGATTGAGGATCATAGCAACTCTCAGCTCGTCAAAGATTACGGGGAATCGATCAGGCAACCAAAAATCGCCTTGTTAGCTGCCAAAACATGGCACTCTTTCATCTCAATGCATCGTGGCAGTTACTTTCGTCATTGTAAATGATGACCACAGTGACATGCACGGAAGCCGTCGATTAGGCATTTTGGAAGCATGGACGGACGATCAAGCCGTCAAAAAATTCCTGGAGAACGTTAGTGATCAAAACATCCCTTCTGACTGCCGCTTACATGATGATGTTTCTGTTATCCGGGGCGTTCTTCACGCCTAGCGATGCGTCGGCAAACTCATCCTACATGACAGCCTGCAGTGCCCAATGGCAGCACATGAAGCTGGCAGGAACAACGCCTGCAGGAATGAAATGGAATGATTTTCTGAAAACCTGCGATGGTAGTGCTGCAGCACGGGCCCCGACAGCAGTGCAAAAAACCCAAAACAAAGTCGGTTCAAACTCCTACAAGCCCGTGAAATCAACACAAGCCCCGGCGCCTTCGAATGCAGTGACGCCAGTCCACACTGCCGGCGGCCAGACATTCATGCAGGCATGCGGTGCCCAATGGGCAACTATGAAAAGCGCTGGCACCATTCCTGCGGGAATGAAATGGACCAGTTTCTTGAAAACCTGTTCCCCGGGCATGACCTCAACGCACGCCATAGCCCTGCAAACCCAAACCAGTACGCAACCCGCATCGCGGAAGACCACCCCACAAACTGCTCGATACAGACCAGGTAATAACAAAACGGCCAGTGCACCAGTCACGAACAATGCGCCAGCTGCGGGTGTAGCGATATCTCAAGGCCAATTGGCCGAACAAAGCCGGATCAAGGAATGCGGCAGCGAATGGAAAGCCGCCAAGGCCGCCAACACCGTTCCCGCAGGTGAGGCGTGGCCACAGTTCTGGAGCACCTGTGATGCACGCCTCAAGGCCAATAACGGTTAATCAACTTGCCACAAAAATTCAGGATAGAACCATGACAATTCAAGACTTAACAGACCGCGTTGCGCAACGGGTCGACATTCCGCCGGAAGTCGCCGAAGAGACTGTTGGGACGATTCTTTCAATCCTGCAGCTCAAAGGCCAGGGAAGCAAAGTCAGCGAACTATTCGCCAGGATTCCTGGTGCAAACGAACTGGCGCAGCAATACAGCGTGGCAAATGTCTCGCCGATGGCCGGGATTGGCAGCATGGTCACGGACATTGTCACATCAGTGCTGGGCAACAAGGCCGGAACACTGGTGAAGGGCTTGGAGCAAATCAAGTCATTGGGCCTAACAACAGAACAAATCAGGGATGCTGGCCGCGAGATCTTCGCTTTTGCGACTGAAAACAGCAATCGATCCCTTGTCAGGGAGGTCATGGGCTCGATACCGGGTCTGCGATCCAAGCTCGCCGCCTGAAGCCAAACAAACCAAGCTCCACGTAGCGCGCCAACCATGGTACCAGCCATGGCGGCCTCATATTGATTTCATGCTGTCTTCGTTAATGTGACCGAGGTCATTGCTAATCATGACTTCGGTGACGCTCAAGTTCGTCATAAGAGTCCCAAATGAATTGGCTAACCAAGCTATAATTGCAATAGGACCGCTATGACAAGCTTCAGTAATCCACAGGAAGCCAACACCCTTGTACTTCAGGGCGGTGGTGCGCTGGGTGCCTATCAGGCTGGTGCATATGAAGCACTGGAAGCCGAAGGCAGGGCGCCGGACTGGATTGCAGGCATCTCAATCGGCGCTATTAACGCTGCGATAATTGCGGGCAACGAGCCCGGCCACCGAATTGCAAAGCTAAGGCAGTTTTGGGAGCTTGTTTCCTCTGGCCTTCAGGGCAGTCAACTCGTGCCGGGCCAGAAGAGCCGGACCATTTTCAATGAAACCAGCGCCTGGTTTTCAACATTACTGGGCATTCCGGGATTTTTTTCGCCAAGGCTATTGCCGCCAGTCTTACATTCGCCAGGCTCTCCAGGCGCCTTGAGTTATTATGATTCAGCCCCGCTCAAGACGACACTGCAAGAACTCATAGACTTTGACATCCTCAACGGCGCCGGCCCGCGGATAAGCATTGGCGCGGTTCACATCAAGACAGGCAACATTATTTACTTTGATTCCCGCGAACAACGACTAGGCGTTGAACATATCATGGCCTCGGGCGCCCTGCCGCCGGGACTCCCCCCCTGTCATGATCGATGGTGAAGCCTACTGGGACGGCGGCCTGGTGTCCAACACGCCGCTGCAATACCTGATCGACAACCACCGTCATGAGCAGGATATGTACGTGTTTCAAATTGACCTTTTTAGCGCCAAGGGTGAAATGCCCAGGACAATCCTCGAAGTGGCAGAACGGGAAAAGGAAATACGTTATTCAAGCCGCACGCGATTCAACACTTCGACTGCACGCCAAATTTTGCTCTTGCGCAAGGCTGCAACGAGGTTGTCGCAAAAGCTTCCTATGGAACTGCGCGACGATCCCGATCTTAAAGTGCTGAATGGCATTCCCCCCGAAGGGGCCATTTCCATTGTTCACCTCATTAATCGGCCATCAGAATACGACACCCAATCCATGGACGTCGAATTTTCCCGCCTCAGCATGATTGAACACTGGAGCGCAGGAAAAAACGATGTGATGAAAACCTTGCGTAGTGCCGCATGGCAACATCGCAGCAGGCCGCGAAATGGCATTGCCATATACGATCTCACGAAAACCGTGGGCAAAACGGAGGATGCCCATGAATATTGTTGACGTGCGCCGAAAAGCTTTTGCGATGCCCCTGACCAATCCTTCCTATCCGCGTGGCCCGTACAGGTTCGTTGACCGGGAATTCCTGATCATTACCTACAGGACCGATCCTGATGCTCTTCGGGCTGTGATCCCCGCACCTCTCGAATTCAGCGAGCCTATCGTCAAATATGAATTCATCCGGATGCCTGACTCCACTGGCTTTGGAGACTACACGGAATCAGGCCAGGTCATTCCGGTGACGCTCAAGGGCGAAAAGGGTGGCTTTGTCCACGCGATGTATCTCAATGATGATGCGCCGATTGCCGGCGGCAGGGAAATCTGGGGCTTTCCCAAGAAATTCGCCAAACCAAAGTTGAAGGTAAGAAAAGACTCCCTGGTTGGCACACTGGACTATGGTGGGGTGCGCGTTGCAACGGGAACAATGGGATACAAGCACTGCGGCCTTGCGACGGAGGCCATCAAAACTGCGCTTGAAGCGCCCGGTTTGCTCTTAAAGATCATACCGCACGTCGATTGCACGCCGCGCATCTGCGAGCTTGTCCGCTACGGGCTAACTGACATTACCGTGAAGGGGGCCTGGGAGGGCCCGGCTGGATTGGAGCTTTTTGACCATGCCTTGGCCCCTGTGGCGGAATTGCCTGTGCTTCAGGTGATCTCTGCCGTCCATATTTTGACTGATCTCACCCTTGGGTTGGGCGAAGTTGTACATGACTATCTTAAACCCTGAAAGGAACTAAACTATGAAACTCCAAGGCAAAGTTGCTGTAATAACGGGAGCCGCCAGCGGCATCGGACGGGGTATTGCGGAACGCTTTGCCGCGGAAGGCGCCAAAGTCGCGATCGCGGATCTCAACCCTGATAGCGCCAGGGCGACCGCGGATGCAATAAACACAGCCACTCCAGGCCAGGCCATGAGCGTGGCCATGGATGTGACGGATGAGGTCCAGGTCAATTCCGGCATCGCCGCTGTCGTGAAGGCCTGGGACGGCATCGACGTTCTTGTTTCGAATGCCGGCGTGCAAATCGTACACAAGTTCGAAGATTTTTCGTTCTCTGACTGGAAAAAGCTGCTCGCCATCCATCTGGATGGCGCGTTTTTGACCTCCAAGGCCTGTATTCCCCATATGTACAAAAAGGGCTCGGGTTCAATCATTTTTATGGGCTCCGTTCACTCGAAGGAGGCATCGCCTCTCAAATCCGCCTATGTCACGGCAAAACATGGCCTCTTGGGCCTGGCCCGCGTGCTTTCAAAAGAGGGCGCTGAACATGGAGTCCGGGCCAATGTCATTTGCCCTGGTTTCGTGAGAACACCGCTTGTTGAAAAGCAAATTCCGCAGCAGGCCAAGGAGCTGGGCATTTCCGAAGACGATGTCATAAGGAACATCATGCTGGGCGGGACAGTCGACCATACCTTTACAACCATTGAGGATGTGGCTGAAGTGGCATTACTATTTGCCAGCTTCCCAACCAACGCACTTACTGGCCAGTCTCTGCTTGTCAGCCATGGATGGTTCATGGAGTGATCGAGGCAGAAGATGACAACTAGATAAATCGCAAGGTGAACCGCAGCTTGGACGCTCTTCATTCTTGCTCTTTGCCTCGGCCCAACCGCGCGTTCGGCAAATTGCCGCGATTAGACTGGCCTGAGTTTGAATGATGCATATAATACCCTGCTTCACTACGAACCTGTCGTTTTGCCACCCTTCTATCGCGCCTGGGAGTGGCGTATTGTTTACGCTACCCGTGATTACGCTGGTCGGCCAGTAGCCGCATCGGAGCCGATCATGGGTATATTGCGCGCATGAGCGCCGCATCCGCAATTTCGAGGATTGGAGTAAGAATTGAACGCTTGCCTCCATTGAACTCTTGCCCGTTGCTAAAGCCCTGAGACGCTAATCCCAACACTTGTGACGAAAGTCATTTCAAGTCATGACGTTGGGAACTCGGATTCAACCGGTAAAACGTCAATACTCTGGGTCATAAGCTTCATTCCGAAGCTTAAATTATCCGCTCACTCAATTGGTGGGCCCACCCAAGGAGACTATTATGCGCAAATCCCTCATTCTCGCTGCTTCACTCGGCACCATGCTTATTTCTTCGGCAGCTTTCGCAGCTGCTATGAATGCCACTGGCGTTATCAAGACAATTGATGCCAAGGCTAATTCAATTACTTTGGCCGACGGCAAAGCCTATTGGTTGCCCGCTGGCTTTGCGATCACGACCCTTAAAGCCGGCGAAAAGGTTGCTGTTGTCTATAGTATGCAAAACAACAAGATGGTTGCAACTTCAGTCAAATCTGTCAACTAACAGCGAACAACAATATTTACTAGCCCGTCTTGACTTAGGTCAGGGCGGGCTATGTGCTTGGCAGGCCTCCCATGAGGCAGACTGACTATTCACGTAAGTTATGACGAAAGTCACTGCGTGTCATGACAATGGCAACTCGTTTTCGCAACTGGGCCTAATAGAACTTTGATTAATAAGCCTCATTCCGAAGCTTAAATCATCCGCTCACCCAGTTGGTGGGCCTATCCAAGGAGACTACCATGCGCAAATCCCTCATCCTCGCTGCCTCACTCGGCACCATGCTTATCTCGTCGACGGCATTTGCCGCGGCAATGAATACGACCGGCGTCATCAAGGGTATCGAATGGAAACATCACGCGATATCTCTGTCAAATGGCCATACCTACATCTTGCCGGCCCACTTCACGATGAAGAGCCTCAAGAAGGGCGAGAAGGTTTCCATTGCGTATGTAGTCAGGCACAAGCATTTCTACACAACGTCAGTACGGGAAGTCTAAGCACTTCTGGCCAAATGCTAGAACGCCCGCTCGAGCGCAAGCTAGGGCGGGTTTCGTTTGTTTTTCTGACGATCCAATTGGCAATCTGATAATCTGCAAAAGGTTGGCCCGGTGTCGCGGGGCGGAAACACCGGGCCTAAGAACACGGCAGAGTGGGACGGCCGGAGGTTCAAATCAGGCGGAGCGGTTGCTTCAAGCGGGGGAAGCCGTCCGTCTTCGCTGAAATATGCATGACTTAGCCAAGTTGATGAAATGACAAATGTCACAACCTCGGATTACTTTCAGTTCATGTATTACATAGCGCAAGGGTTGGTCTATGTGGCAGACGAGGCTCGCCATCGGCGAGCAGTTTGACATCAGATTGGTGAAAGCGCAGTGAACTTTTGGCTTAACTCCGAGCAAGGTTTGATGCCCTATGGCAGAACCGCTGACTGAATCCGATATAGCGCGACCGAACGCGGCGGTGGATACGAGGCGGATCTGCGCCATCTCGGGAAAAGCGCTGCCACTCAGGGCGACAGTGACCCTGGCGGATCTCAGGCCATCCTTGGCAGAGCGGATTCACCGGGATTTTCCTGATCTGCCGCTGGGTTCCACGATTGCAAAAACAGAGGTTGATAGATACCGGGCGATCTATGTCGAGGAACTGCTTCTGGCCGAACACGGCGAGTTGAGTGCGTTAGACAAACAGGTGGCACAGAGTCTAGCTCATCACGAGACCATAGCCGAAAATATCGAGGACAGTTATGCCGACAAACGGCCGGTGGGGGACCGTTTCGCGGACAATCTTGCACAGTTTGGTGGCAGTTGGATTTTTCTGATTGGATTTGGTGTGTTGTTGAGTATCTGGATGCTGGCCAACTCGGTTCTAATCGGCCATTGGGATTTCGACCCCTATCCTTCATCTTCCTCAATCTCATCCTTTCCTGCGTCGCGGCGGTTCAAGCCCCGGTTATCCTGATGAGCCAGCGGCGTGCGGAACAGAAGGACCGGCTACGGGCCGAAAGCGACTATCGCGTGAACCTCAAGGCCGAACTTGAAATCCGTCATCTGCACGAAAAACTTGATAATCTTATATCCAAGCAATGGCAGCGCCTGGCGGAAATCCAGCAAATTGTGTATCGTGATCTTTTGATTGTGGTAGCTGCCAGAAATCTTCGTTTGGGCAGCGGCATCACCGGTGTCTCACGCCGCACAAATGCGGCACCAAATCTGCAAATCCTGACGTATCTATTGACAACTGTTCGTATCAAAGTAGTATCGCAAGCGTTGTGATCACAAGCTTCATGTTGTACCGTTAGCATTGGACGGTATTCGTGAATTTCGGATCGCAGAGCCGGCCTATTTAGTTTCATTTCGGAGACGGATGGTGGCTTTTGCTGCTTGATTATCATTCCGTGTCCCAATTAGTAACAGGGAGAGTCACATGATTGATCAAGTAAAACTTAACCGCCGCATATTTCTAGCGTCGGTTTGCGCGGCTAGCGCTGCATCGTTAATCGTTCCGGCCTTCGCCGATACCCTGGACGACATCCGGGCAAAGGGGTCAATTACCATCGGCTGTGGAGTTATGGGCACCAAGCCATGGGTATACAAGAACGATGACGGCAGTTATGGCGGCATGGAATACGAGATGATGCAGTATGCCATCGCAAAATTGGGCATTCCCAAATTTGAGTATGTGGCGACTGAATGGGATTCTCTTATTCCAGGACTAAAGGCGAAGCGTTGGGACATTATCTGGTCCGGCATGACTGTGACTGAAGAGCGCCGTCAGGGTGCTGGCATCGATTTTACCCGGCCATATTATTTTGAAAGTGACCGACTTGCTGTCAAAGGAGATGGGCCAATTCAGTCTCCCGACGATCTCAAGGACAAGGTTATCGGTGCCGCCACGGGCACGGTAGAAGAGATACAGGCACGCTCACTTCTCGAAAAGGGAGCTGTCAAGGACGTGAAGTTCTTCGCCGATTTCTCGACACCTTTCTTGGCTTTGGAGAACGGTCAAATTGATGCGTATGTGGTCGACAACACTACCTTTGGTGAACAAAAGAAAGTGACGCCAAACCTGCGCAGCGTGGGCCCGGTGCTCTATCTCGCCGTTGACTCAAAGTGGAAGGAACAACAAGATAAAGTTCCTTATATCTACGGTGGGGATGGTATCGGTGTACGCAAGGAAGACACGGCTCTGTTGGCCGCTCTCAACGAGGCGCTCGATGCGATGGATGCCGACGGCACGAGGCAGAAGATCTTAGAAAAGTACGGTCTTTGGGATGACTCGTTGCTGCTAAAGAACATGATTAAAAGCTGACCTTCGTATATTATCTACCAGCCTTAGCGGGCCCGTCCAAATAGGGTGGGCCCGAACCATTTTCGCCTTTTGACCGCTGCGGAGAGGATGCGCATGATCGAGTTTTTTACAGATTTTGTTCCTCACTATCTTCCCCAGTTATTAAAAGGAGCGCTAGTAACAATTGAGTTGTCGGTGGTCAGCATGGTTTGCTCAATCTTGGTTGGCATTGTGTGCGCTGTGGGCACACTTTCGGGCTTTCGATTTGCCACCATTCCCATCAGAATCTATGTTGAAATCTGTCGGGGCGTCCCACTCATTGTCATATTGCTCACGATCTTCTTCATACTTCCGCACGTCGGTATCAGACTCCCCGCTTTTGGGGCGGCGGTGGTTGGTTTGACGTTTAATCTTGGAGCCTATTTGAGCGAGGTATTTCGAGCTGCAATTATGGCAGTGGATCCTGGTCAGCGGCAGGCTGGCCTCGCTCTTGGCATGAGGCCTATCACTGTTTTTCGAAAAATCATCTTGCCTCAGGCCGCAATTATCGCCGTGCCAACAGTCGGAGGATATTTCATTTCGCTTCTCAAAGATTGCTCTTTGGTATTCTTCGTCACAGTTGAAGAGTTGATGCAGCAGGGTCGCTACGTGATCTCAGCCACTTTTCGAACAGAAGAAACGTATTTCCTAGTCGGCGTCATTTATTTCTCCATGAGCTTCTTCGCGGCCCGCCTAATCAAAGTCATGGAACTGCAATTGCGTCCTAAATACCTTCAGTTGGGAAAATGATGCTTTAGGCACGCAAGCGGCATGTCTTATCTCAACAATTTCCTCCCTGATTTAAGCAGTGGCAATCGCCGATTAGATTTGCGTTTTTTGTGATCACTCATTACAAGAGAACAAGTTTGTTTCCTTTAGAAGCAGCCTAGGGACAGGTGGATCAAGTGGCAGTATCTTCGCGCGAAACCCAGCTTTTGTCTGAAGAACCCAATTCAATGTTTGATGTTCCCAAGATCAGCCGTAGCACCTTGAATGAGGAGGTTTATGAGCAGCTCAAGCAGGCCCTGATGTCTGGAAAAATAACACCAGGTTCTACCATGACAATCCGTTCCCTTGCGAGTTCGTTCGGCATCAGCGTTATGCCAGTGCGCGAGGCACTTCGTCGACTGGTTGCCGAACATGTGCTGATCCTTCTGCCAAATCGCAGCGTTGCCTTGCCAGTGTTTACCCGGCAACGTTTCAATGAGATCACCAATATCCGGACGTCGCTTGAAGGTTTGGCAGCTGAGGCGGGAGCATCCGAAGTAACGCCTGAGATGCTAGAGCATATGAACGAAATGACGCGCTTAATGGAATCCCGTGGGATTGGCAATCATACCGAGACGCTGGCGTGGAACCGGGAGTTTCACTTCACCCTTTATCGCGCTTCAAACATGCCAATGCTTGTCAAGATGATCGAATCACTTTGGCTGCAGGCTGGTCCGCTGCTTCACCTGCAGCAGCGCGTGTTTGCGGAAAAGAAAACCCCCATTTATGTCCGCCACCACCAAGCCTTGCGGGCAATCAAAGACAATAAGCCGACCCATGTCAGAAATGCTATTGTAGGTGATATCGAGGACGCGGCTAAAATTATTAGTGCGGCGCTCTAGCAATCTCATCTCTTAAATACGGATTGAAATAGGTCACTTCGGCTTGCGAGGAACTCGTCAATGACAGAAACGAGTTTATCGGTTTCAGCTTCTGTCGTCTCTAGTGAAAGATTGCCCATGATGCGACGGGAAATGTAGATTCCGCTGTCAATCATATCGAGATGATAGAGTTTTTTGAGATCGGCCACTTCGCTTTCACGCCCTTTTTCTCCGAAATCCAGATCATCGATATTACGCAACGTGCCTTCGTGAAAGTGGATGCCAAAGATTGAACCCATTCCAGTCGTAACCATAGGCAAGGCATGTTTCGCCGCGAGACCATTAAGTTTTACGCGTAGGCGATCACCCAGTGCATTCATCCGATCAGTTGCCTCACGCGTTAAAATCATGGTTAACGCAACGTATCCAGCAGACATTGCAACCACATTATTGTTGAAAGTTCCGCCATGTGGAAAAGCATCAGGCTTTGACGGATCAAATCGACGCATGATATCGGCGCGGCCGCCAAACGCGCCTATCGTTAGCCCACCTGCAATGTACTTGCCCAGTGTAACGAGGTCTGGTTTCACCCCGAAATGTGCCTGCAATCCACCAAAATGAACCCGTGATGTCATTACTTCGTCGAAAATCAGCAACACCCCATGCCGTTCGGTTGCTTCGCGAATTGCTGCGATGAAAGTGGTGGTCGCCGGTAAAGCGCCGGCTCCCCCCTGCATTGGTTCCACAATCACGGCTGCAAGCTTTCCCGCATGTTTGGCAATATCGGTGGCTGCCTTTTCGGGATCGTTGAAGGTTGAAATGACGACGGGGAAGGGCATATTGAGCGGCGATGGACCATGGCTGAAATAGAAGATGCTGCCATGATAGGCGCCATTGAATATCATAAGGGCATCCTTTCCAGAAACTGCCCGCGCTGTGGCCATGGCAAGAAGATTTGCTTCGGTTCCAGAATTGGTGAAACGTAATAGCTCCATGGCGGGAAAACGCCACCGCAATTCTGATGAAAGCATTACTTCATGCTCGGTGGGTGCGCCGAAGTTCAGACCTTGCGCAGTCGTCTTGGATATTGTCTCGGCAATGAGAGCGTTGGAGTGACCGAAGACTCCAGCGGTGTATTCGTTGACGAAATCGATGTAGCTATGACCGTCGACATCGACAATCCGACTCCCTTCGCCCTTTTCTACATAGAGGGGAAAGGGAGAATAATGGACGGTGGTGCGCGTATTGCCGCCTGGCAAATGTTCTTGTGCTCTACGGCTGAGAATAGCGCTCTTGGGATTAGCAGATGTGTAGCGGGTCTCCGCATCTTGAAGCACGGATTTCATCTCTTGGTTTTTTAATGCATGGGCAAGCGGCGAGTTAGTCATAACTACTCCATCTTAAGTCTCAAAGATGATGGTTTCATCTTTTGATGTTGATCTTGATGTGGGCTCCTATCTCGAAGATTTCCCCACGCATGCTGCTTTTGTCGGTTGATTGCGAAATGTCGCCCATTTAGAGCTATTGACAGTTTAGGACAGAGTGTTAACGTGTGATCACAGGCTTTGTGATGCTACTCTTAAGTCGAAGAGTTTGTCAAACAACACAATTGGGAGAACAACATGGAAGAAGCATCAACTTCAGCTTCCGCCTCAAAGCGCAGAAAGGTGATCATTACCTGTGCGGTCACCGGCTCTGTACACACCCCAAGCATGACTCCTTATCTTCCGATCACCCCTGATGAAATCGCCAGTGAATCAATTGCGGCCGCCGAAGCCGGTGCTTCCGTCATCCATTTGCATGCGCGCGATGCAAAGACTGGCCGACCTACTCCTGACCCTGGGGTTTTTATGCAATTTCTGCCGCGCATAAAGCAGAACTGTGATGCCGTGATCAACATCACCACCGGCGGTTCGCTTGGTATGAGCATTGAAGACCGACTTGCCGCCCCGCTTCTGGCGCAGCCGGAACTCTGTTCGCTGAATATGGGGTCCATGAACTTCGGCATTTTCCATGCCGGAGCGAAAATCAAGGATTGGAAATTCGATTGGGAAAAGCCCTATATCGAAAAAACGCGCGATACTATCGTCTCCAACACATTCGGGCAGATAGAATCCTTTATTGAACGGCTCGGCAAGGGATGCGGCACACGCTTTGAATGCGAATGCTATGATGTTGGTCACCTCTACACGCTGGCGTATTATTTCGACCGTAAATTGCTGGAACCACCTCTCTTCGTGCAGACGATTTTCGGCGTTATGGGTGGCATTGGTGCCCATCCGGAAGACCTCATGCACATGCGGCGTACTGCCGACCGATTATTTGGTTCCGACTACCAATGGTCGATACTTGCAGCCGGGCGGCACCAGATGAACATGATTACCATTGGTGCCACAATGGGGGGGAACGTTCGGGTAGGTCTCGAGGATAGCATTTATTTGGGTGCCGGCACCCTGGCCAAAAGCAACGCCGAGCAGGTAAGCAAGATCAAAAGGATACTCACTGAATTGTCGCTGGATGTGGCAACCCCGCAGGACGCGCGCCAGATGCTGAAATTGAAGGGCGGCGACCGTGTGGCCTTCTGAAAATGACTGAGGCTGTCCCCATACGTTCCTTGAAGATGGTCGAAACGTTTCGTGGCGTTGCCTATCCTTGGCTGTGCGATTCTATGGGGCATATGAACACGCAGCACTATTGTGCCCTTTTCGACGGCGCGACTTTTCATTTTCTGGCTCTGATGGGCGGTCCGCGGCACTTAAAGGAAAGCCAGCGTGGCTGGGTCGACGCAAAGCAGACCATCGAATACCGCCGGGAAATCCTGGCAGGCGATCTGCTGGTGATCTTCACCGCAATGACCCGTGTCGGCCGCTCGTCGCTTGGCTTTCGCCATGAACTGGTTGATCGTGAAGACGACGCGTTGCGCGCTACCAGCGATCACGTAGTTGTTCACTTCGACCTCGGCAAGCGCGCATCCCTGACGCTTCCCGAGGCAATGGCAGCAAAGGCAAGAGAATATCTCGATGACGACAGCCATACGGGTTGAAGGGCGCTGTCTCTGGCTGCGCCAGGCCATTCAGCCGGGCGAGGTGGACGCGCCCGTCCTCAAAGGAGATCAAATCGCCGATATCTGCATCGTTGGCGGTGGCCTGGCGGGCCTGTGGACTGCCCTTGATCTCAAGGAGCGCGATCCGTCGTGCGATGTGGCAATCATCGAGGCTGATATTTGCGGTGGCGGGGCATCTGGACGGAACTCCGGCATGGTGCTGTCGCAATGGGCCAAATTTGCGGCTCTGAAAGCGTTCTGTGGCGAGGCAGGGGCCATTGCCTTGGGCCATGCCTTTGGCGCATCGGCGGGAAACATCGAACGGTTTTGCAAGGCCAATGGCATTGATGCGGAGTTCCGCCTCGACGGTTGGATATGGGGAGCCACCTGCGAAAAGCATGTGGGATCATGGAATGGAATTCTAGTTGAACTTGAGAACAGCGGACTGCACCCGTTCCGCAGGGTGACAGGCGCCGAGATCAAGGCACTTTGTGGCACCGACCGTTTCCTTGCGGGCATCCATGATCCCACGGCCGCAACGCTTCATCCCGGCAAGCTGGTGCGCGGCTTGCGCAGGGTGGCGTTGGCCAAGGGCGTTCGGATCTTCGAGAATTCGAAGATGATCAAGCTGGTGAGACAGAATCCTGCTGTCGTCCATACGGAACAGGGAATAATGAGGGCACCGGTATGCATCCTCACCCTCAACGCTTGGTCTACATCAATACCTGAACTTCGCCCATCAATCCTGGTGATCGCCAGCGACGATTCCGTAACCGAGCCAGTGCCGGAGCTCCTTGAAAAAATGGGCTACCTGCAGCGCCCCCTGATGGGCGACAGCCAAACCTTTGTGACCGGATTCAGAACAACTGCCGATCACCGATTCCAGCCCGGCGTCAGTGGTGGCATCATCGGATTTGGCGGCCTCGGCAGCAATCGGTTCGAGGGCCGCTCAATACGCGAACGCGATATCCGGGCTTGCGTGAGCCGCGGCTTCCCGGTCTTTGCCGAGTTGCCCTACGCCGATAGCTGGTGCGGGCCGATTGACCGCACGCGCAGTGGCCTGCCACTCTTTGGCCCATTGCCGGGCGCGCCAAACATTTTCTATGGATTTGGCTTTTCCGGAAACGGTGTGGCGACCACGCCGGTGACTGCCAAAATTCTCGCAAGCCTTGCCCTTGGCAAAAAAGATGAATGGTCATCCTGCGGGCTTGTGCGGCCACCCGAGCGGTGGCTACCGCCGGAGCCCATCCGTTATATCGGCGCCCATTTGGTGCGCCATGCAATCCGCCGCAAAGACAGGCTCGAACAGGAAAACCGAGTTCCCGGCCCGCTGTTCCGCGCCCTGGCCGCCTTGGCGCCAGGTGGAATAACTACGTCAACCGTCATCAGCCCCAGGAGGTAATCATGCCCGATGCCCAGTTGTTTAAACGCGCTGAACTTCCTTTCAAAGATTGCGTAACTCCGTCAGGAGTGACCCAAACGGCGAGAACTATAACCACAAGCATCAGCAAGCACATGGGCGGCGGCATGGAGATTGGCGAAGATGTTTGTATCCACTGGACAACGCTCTACGATGAAATACTCTTTATCCATAAGGGCACTATGATCGTGCGCACCAGCGCTGGAGATCTGGAATGCCATCCCGGTGATATCGTATGGCTGCCCGAGGGTGTCACTCTCGACTACGACATGACTGGCAGGCGCTGCGAGTATTTCTATTCGCTTTGCCCAATCGACTGGGCAAAAAGAAACAATATGCAAGAGCCATGAATTAATTAGGTCAGTGCTAGATTACGTGTGTCTGACCCATTCGCCCACATTGCCGTTAACAAGCAATTCGGCTGAAACTCAAGACTCAATCTATCGTACCCGGGCGGGGAAAGGAGGGATTCTGTGACTCATAAATCTTGAGAATACTTTAAAAAGTTTAGCTCCAAATTCATGCAAGTGGCTGAAGCGAGTTCAAGTTTTTAGAATGGAGGAGTGGAGCGACGTAACTCCATTATTTGCTCGAAAGGCAAATTCACTCTCAAGCCGCCCAAATCACGACAGGAAGCTGGATTTGCCGACCTGTGACCCAACAATTGGCCAAGTTGTTACCCATTTCCCAAAAGAGTCTCTTGCTGATAGACCCAATAAATGTGATATTTCAGTTAGTTGAAGAAATTGTTCTTTGGCGAAAAAGACTGGTGCCGCTTAGGTGACTCGAACACCTGACCCCATCATTACGAATTAGGTTCTTCGCCCTTGGAAGGGGTTGGAGCCATTTTGAGGGATTTGGATAAACCTTTGTTTATGTGTGGCTTTCACTTGGAAGGATTTGGATGGAGTTGGAGCGCTTCGCAATCCTCCTGCCTACTAATCGCCTACTAAATGCGGGGATGTCGGTTACTATCGGCGGCTGCAAGTGGACTATGATGAGCGGATGCAAAAGTTCGCCTTGTACACAGTTTAAAAGCCGTCACGCCACGTTGACAAAGGGGAAGATTTTGCCAAACTTGGGCCGGTGACGCAAAGTGGGCGGAATTGGACTACCCATTATCGCGCAGAAGCGTCGATTTGAGGGATGAGGACATGCCAGATAACAAGCCCGTGGACGTTACCAAAGCCTGGCAGGCGAACCAGGGGCAGAAGAGTTCCGCCAAACGGCTTCGGATTTTCGCCCTGCTTTCCTGGATTGTGGCCATTGCCGGCGAGGCAGCAGGCATTTACCTGCTCAGAGAGCACAAGTTCGACAACGGCAATCTCCCGCTGCTGATTGGCATTCTTGTTGGAATCGCAGTTTTCGCGATTGCCGGCAGTATGATGTGGAAGGCTGCTAACAGGCATGATCCAGCCACCAAGGCTGAACCGTTCCGGTACTTCGTCCAGAACCAACTCGGTGCGATCATAACGCTGATCGCGTTCCTCCCCCTGATTGTCCTGATCCTCATGGACAAGGACATGGATCCCAAGAACAAGCAGATTGCCGGCGGCATCGGTGCTGTGCTCGCCGTGATCGCCACACTTATGGGGGTGAATTTCAATTCGCCTTCTACTGAACAGTACACTCAGGACATGAATGAGTGCGCCACCCAGATTAAGTCCGGCCAGCCCACCACGGCCTGTTCACCTGACGTCGCTTCGCAGGCGCAGGATATCGCCCGGGATTCCGGCGCGGTGGCCGACGCAACGAAAACCGCCCAAAATCCAAACGGTCAGGATGTTGTTTACTGGATCGCACCAGAAGACGGGGCCAAGAAGTCTTCGACCCCGCATGTCTTCCACCTTTGCGAAGCCGTGAGCCCTTTGAACGGCAAGACCGTCAATCACGGCTCTGTGACGGAGGCCTATGCGGAGAACGCCATCCGCATCACTGAGCAGATCGCGATGGAGCAGAAGCAATGCGGGTTCGCGCAGGCGCAGTAATCCAATCAAAAAAACTTCTAGCTACCGCTAGCGATGACGAACGTGGGCATATCAATCTCTTCCTCCATTGCCTACTAGTCGTAGATTCCGTGCCAGTTATGTGAAAGACAAAGAACTTATGAAAATATCCGAAAAAAAAGCTGTGGTATTTGGTGGCACGTCAGGGATCGGACTGGCGATTGTTAAGATGCTGTCGCAAGAAGGAGCGTCTGTTGTTGCAATCAGCCGAGATCCGACCAAGTCCGGCCCAATGCCCGCCAGGGTTACAACCAGATCATGCGATGTACGGGATGGCGTCGCCGTCGAAAGACTTCTTAACGAAATTGGCATGATCGATATTCTGGTCAGTGCTGCGACCGGCGGGAAACGTGCGTTCGGACCCTTTATTGAAATGGATATTGACGGATTCAAGGGGTCATTTGACAAGCTTTGGGGCTATGCGAATGTTGTTCGATTTGGCACTAAGCACGTGAGTGATGGTGGGTCAATTACACTGTTGTCCGGTTCCCCAGCGCGGACATTTCCAAAAGGTCTCAGCGCCCTTTCTTCTGTGGGGGGTGCGGTTGAGGCGCTTGTAAGGACGGTCGCAAAGGAAGTTGCCCCCCGCATCCGGGTGAACGTGGTTTCTCCGGGAATAATCGATACACCGATGTATGATCAAACCGATCAAGTCAAGCGGGCCCAAGACTTCCGAGACATGTCTAAAGGCAACTTAATACCACGCGTGGGAACCGCGGACGAAGTTGCGGAAGGTGTCATGTTCGTCATCAAGAACGACTTTGTAACAGGCACAATCGTTAACGTGGACGGGGGAAGCGTCCTTAGCTGAGGACTTATTTCTGTTGAGAATTCTAAGTTGCGCCTGCTTGAACCAGAAGCGGCGCCGAAATTATGCCAGAGGCCCAGCGACAGGGTCGGCAGCTTGAGCCCGCTGCGCCCGCATTGGCGGTATTGCATGTGGTCAAAGCGAGTTGCGGCTGGAGAGTAATTCATGCGTGTAGTCTTGTGATTGAAAAGCCCTCAGTTATTAACGGCCGAGCGATCGTCTACGGCTAAATTGATCAATGGTGACGGCGAGAAGCAGAATGATGCCACGTGCTGTGTCCTGATAGAAGGTAGGAACATTCATGAGGCTCATGCCATTGTTTAGGCTTCCCATCAGAAGTGCACCCAGCAGGGCGCCCAAAATGCGGCCACGGCCCCCCGAAAGGGAGGTGCCGCCGATGATTGCCGCAGCGATTGCATCCAACTCAAGAAAAAGTCCGGCGCTGCCACCAATCGCACCGCTTACCCGCGCGGTCAACGCCACTCCTGTGATGCCGTAGCCCAAACCGGCAATGACAAAGTTCCAGAATATGGCGCGAGTTAGATTGATGCCGGAAAGCCTTGCCGCTTCGGGATTTCCCCCGATCGCGTAAAGCTGCGCGCCATAGCGCGTACGGCGCATCAGGAATTCAGCGGCGAATGTGCATAGGGCGACCAGAAGAACCAGATAGGGCAGGCCCTGCCACGATGCAATCCATAACGCTATGATGGCGGCGATCATTGACGGAGCTAGGGCGCGAATAAACTCCCGCGTAACATTCCCTGAAACGCCAAGTGCATAGGCCCGCCGGATTTCAACAAAACGCAAAGCGCCGTAAAGGGCCAATGCAAGAATAACGGCGCTGATTGAAAGTGTCGGCGAAAGAAAACCGGTTGCAAACCCGGTGAGCGAACGCGGCAGGGGTGCTACCGTCGCCCCATTTGTGGCGATCATTGAGATGCCGCGAAAATAGAGCATTCCAGCAAGGGTGACGATAAACGATGAGACCCCCAGACGTGTGACCCAGAAGCCCTGCCAGGCCCCCATAAGGATGCCCCCGGCGATGGCGATGAGCACGGCGACGGCCGCATTGACATCATGTTTAACGGTGAGAATAGCCAAGATCACGCCCACAAAGGCTACAGCCGAGCCCACCGACAGATCGAAGTTGCGGGTGACAATCAGCATAACCGCACTGATTGCTGCGAGGCTTACAATGGAGGTCTGTAGCGCCAATAGAACGAGGTTGCGCGGCGTGACGAAGATGCCGTTGGTGGCGAAGTAGAAAAATAGCCAGACGCCCGCAAGCACCAGGAGAAGCATCGAACTGCGCAGAGCCGTGCTGCGCTTCAGGCGAAAAAGGAAGCTTTCGGGCGCTGACGTTCTCATTGCCATGTCTGTGTTGCCTGTTTCAATTCTGCGCTCAGCCATCTGTCGCCATCCGCAGAAGGTTTTTCTCGGTCAGATCAAGCCCTGAAAGCTCTCCTACTTGTTGCCCCTGGCGCATGACTATGACCCGGTCGCATGAGTCGACCAATTCTTCCGCATCGGTCGAAGCGAGGAGGATGGCATGACCTTTGGTGCTGAGCTCCAGCCATACCCGCTTAATTTCACGGCGCGCCCCAACATCTACGCCACGTGTCGGATCCACCATAATCAGAATGCGGGTGTTGGCGGCAAGCCACCGGGCTATCTGCACCTTTTGCTGGTTGCCTCCGGACAAGGTCCGCACTTCCGTATCAATGGAGTCTGCCTTGATTTGGAGCGCGTCAAGCTGTTCTCTGGCCATTCGCCGGTTTTCTGCAATGTCGAGCATGCCGTAACGGACGGTCTTGTCGAGGCTTGCAATCCTGATGTTGTCGCTAATCGATTGGTCTCCGATCAGGCAATCGCGGCGGTCCTGTGCCATAAGGCCAAGGCCCATCGCCACTGCATCGTCGGGGCCTTTGATTGCCCTTTGTACGCCGTCGATCAGGATCATGCCCTCACGCTTTCCGGTCCAGGCGCCAAATATGGCCAGCGCTGCTTCCATACAACCTGCGCCAAGGAGGCCAAAGAGCCCCACGATTTCGCCCTTACCGACCGTTAGGCCTAAGGCACTGACACGTTTGCGCCCTTCAAATTCCAACACATTGAGATCACGTACTTCAAGGGCGGCCGCTCCCGGCTTGGGCGAGAAAGATCGTTGAATATTGCTTTCAGTCCGGCCGATCATTTCCACTACGATGTCGCTGCGTGTGGTATCGGCTATTTCATGCCGCCCACAGATCCGCCCATCACGCATGACGACAACCCGGTCTGATATCGCAAAGACCTCGCCAAGGCGATGGGAGACGAAAATAATAGCAACGCCACGCTTCTTGAGTGAACGCATGCGATTAAAAAGCAGGATTGATTCATGCTCGGTCAGGGCAGCTGTGGGTTCGTCGAGAATGAGAAGTCTGGCATTTTTAGCTAGCGCGCGGGCGATGACAATGAGCTGCTGCGTGGCAAGGTCAAGCGACGACATTGGCACCAACGGATCAACGTCAATGTCAAAGCCGACAAGTGCTTTCTTTGCCAGCAAAAGCCGTTTGCGGACGTCGATAATGCCCCAGCCCAGCGGCTCATTGTTGAGCGTCAGGTTTTCCTCGACACTCATATCAGGGACAATATTGACCTCTTGCGGGACGAGCGCCACCCCAACGGCTTCGGCTTCCGCGATATCGGCGGGCTGGAACGGTTTGCCATTGAATTTGATGGTGCCGTCATAGCTGCCGGAAGCGTGTGCCCCGGCAAAAATTTGGATGAGGGTTGATTTTCCTGCACCGTTCTGACCGAGAAGGGCTACAATTTCACCGGGCGCAATTGAAAAGTCCACGTTGTCGAGTGCCAGCACGCCGGGGAACTGCTTGGTCAGACCCGTTGCCACAAGCATGGGTTCCACTGAAAAACAATCGGCGCCGGGCGCCGATTGCACTTTTTCATTCTCGTTCATCTTCGAACTTCCGAGACAGAATTTTACCTGTTATGAACAGGACGGCTTCCTGTCCGGAACGTTCTTATAGACCTCGTCGATATTCAGCCAGAAGGGATGCTTGCAGACGAAGTCCGCCATCTCATCCTGGCTCACAAGATAGATTGGGGTTTTCACCCAGGGGATTTGCCCGGCGCCGTTGTCGGCGGTGGTGGTAGCACCTATATCCTTGCACTGAGCCATGGCGACTGCGGCATTGGCGCCGGCAATGGCCATCTCGTCAGGTGCCGGCCAAAGACTGCCATATTGCCTGCCCTCGACAATTGCCTGCGCGGCCGAGAGCTCCATATCCTGTCCGGTGACGGGGATCGTGCCTGCCTTGATCCCCGCAGCTTCAATTGCCTGCAACACGCCAAGCGACATGCCGTCATAGGAAACAAGGAAAGCGTCGACTTTGTTTGCATTCGCTGTCAACGCGTTCTCGGCGTTCGCCTGGGCGGGTTCAGTCTTCCAGCCCGGTGTGAATTGGTCCATCACAATCTTAATGTCGCCCTTCGCCGCGAGCGGCTCGAGCACGTCGCGGTACCCCTGTTGCATGAGGGTTGAACCGGTCTGTCCAGCGTCACCGCCAATCAGCACATAATTTCCTTTTGGTACCTTCGCCACGACCGCACGTGCTGCCTCCGCTCCGCCATCCTTCGGATCGCGGCCGATATATCCTGCCTGCTTGGCCCCGAGAATCAAATCGTCATAGGAAGCCAGTGGAATGCCGGCCTTCGTCGCCATTTCGGCGATGCCCGCCGCAACGTTGAAATCAACTGGCTGGATGACGATGGCATCAACGCCTTGCGTGATCACGTTTTCCGCCTGGCCGATCTGTTGCTGCGCATCGTTTTCTGCCGATTGGACGATCACCTCATATCCTGCGGCCTCAGCCGTTTTCTTGAAGAACGGGATGTCAGCGTTGAGGTAGCGGAACGCAGTCTGTTGTTTCAGCATAAAGGCAATGCGCTTGGTCGTCCCGGGCTTGCAGGCGTCCTGGGCAAGGGTGGGTGCGGTTGCCAACACAAGTCCAACCGCCAAGCCAAGAGTTACTTTCGTAACAAACAGCATATTCATGTTTTTTCCTCCCTATAGTTTGCTATTGGTGTTAGCGCTAACTATGCATAGTTGTCGCGAATAAGCCATGGAGAAATATAGATATAATGTATTTTTTATGATAAACTAACACTGGCCAAATGATAACTAACAGGACTTAACCGTGGCGACGACCTTAAATGATATAGCTAAACGCGCCGGAGTTTCCGCAATGACGGCCTCAAGAGTTATCAATGGCCGGCACGGCGTTGGCGCCGAAACTCAGCGCCGCGTTGAGGAAGCAATCGCCGAACTCGGCTATGTCCCTAATCGTATCGCCCGTGGCCTCAGTTCACAGAAAACCCAAACAATCGGCCTTATCGTTCCTGACGTCGTCAATCCGTTCTTCGGGCCAGTAGTACGCGGTGCCGAGACCGCCGCCAGGCGCGCTGGCTACCGGGTGCTACTCTGCAACAGTGAAGGCGACCTCAGGCTTGAGCGCGAATACATCAACGATCTGATTTCACACCGCGTGGAGGGCCTGTTGGTAGCCCCGGTGAGTGATCACTCGCGCCACAGTATCTTCTCTTTGCTCCGTGGCGAATTTCCAGTTGTACTGCTCGACCGTACGCTTCCGGAAACAGATTGCGATTCCATTGTCTGCGACAGTGTTTCCGGAGCCCGCCGCTTAGTTGAGCATCTCATTTCGCTGGGCCACCGGCATATCACTCATCTTACCGATGCGGACGACACTTCTACGGGGCGCGAGCGCTTGAAGGGTTATCAGGAGGCGCTGGCGGCAGCAGGGATCCCCTATCGTGAGGAGTTCGTATTCCGAACTACTGTGGATCAAATTGGCGGCTACCGTGCCACCCAACAGGCCTTGGCGCTCGACGTGCTACCGACCGCCATCTTCACTGTGAACAACATGACGGTGGTGGGGGCCATGCAAGCATTGCGCGAAAATGGTCTGGTTGTTCCCCAGGATATGGGGCTCGTCTGTTTTGATGATGTGGAACACCTAGCCGTGTTGTCGCCTTTTCTCACCGTCATGAGCCAACCGGCTGAAACTCTGGGCAGCCTCGCTGCCCAGCTTCTTTTTGAACGCATCGCCGGAAAGGCGGGTCCAAGGAGCCGGCGCATTGTATTGAAGACAGACCTAATAGTGCGCCTATCCTGTTGTATAAAATCTGGGGTGCCGGTCAGATAGTTGACGCCTATTGCTCCTCAATCTTCAAACTCCTGAAAGGGCCGGATCTCAATCTCGCTCGGTCCTTTCATGGGATTAGGGCAGCGCTTTACCCAAGAGACTGCTTCGTCCATATTTTTCACTTCCCATATCCAAAAACCTGCAACTAGATCGCGAGGATTGGAGAAGGGCCCGTTAATGACAATTCGTTTCGCTCCGTCGAACGCAACCCTCCTACCTTCTGACGATGGCGTGAGGCCATCACCGTCAAGCAATACGCCAGCATGCTTCAGCTCGTCATTAAACCTGCCCATTTCCTCCATCGTCTTCTTGATTTCGGGAGTTAGAAAGAAGCCTTTCTCGCTGTCTTCAGTCGCCTTAACGAACACCATGACGCGCATTGTCTCCTCCTTGGGTATCAAGGAAAACGCCATTTTCTGGTGGTTTGTTCCGTACTTTGTTAGACGCACGATAAAGCACAATATTCCTCAGAGAATATTTGAACAACTTGGGGATCTCCATTTGGGGAGGCAGACCAGGACTTTCCTCATCCGCGCCCCCGCAGAATCCCGATAATCTTCCGTAAACCGCTTCCTCTTCATCGTCCGCCTCCTTCTTAAGGGCCGGACTCTAAATCGACGTGGAGGAAATCTTCAATGGTAGGCCAGTTAGGTATGAATTTATTACACAAACATCCGGTTCTGCGTGGGGCTTATCACAACCTCATTGAGGCAGACATGGTTCGGGCGCGTAGCTATGAAAAGAATGAGCTCTCCAAGGTCGGAAGGTTTTAGCATCAATTCCCGTTGAGTTTGCGAGGGCGGTTGAGGCCGTGAATTGAGAATTGGTGTTGCAACTTCCGCTGGCAAGATAGTTGTCGATCGGATACCGTTGGCAAACTCTTCCATGTTGATACTGTGGCTCATGGCTACGACCGCGTGTTTGGCGGCTGTATAAACGGGACCGCTGAGGGGTGATATGAAGCGACCAGCCCACGAAGCAGTGTGGATAAGGATGCCGTCTTTCTGTGGCCGCATTATATTCATTGCGGCAGTGGAGCAATAGAATGCGCTGGAAAGATTCGAGGATAGCAAGGTATTTATCCCGTCAGCCGTTAGCTGATTCCAGCGGCGTTCGCGAATATTACAACCCGCATTGTTGACCAAAATATCGAGCCGATTCTTCCATGCAGTGCATTCCCTCACGATATCGTCTACACTCTCTGCTTTTGAAACATCGCCATGAGCCACCAGAGCGTCGCCTCCATTGTCTCGGATATGTTTCGCGAGCCCATCAAGAGGCTCCACCCGGCGACCCGTTAGAATCACTGCGGCGCCGGCATTGGCCAATGCCATTGCTGCTGCTTCACCAATTCCACTGCCCGCACCCGTAATCCATGCGACTTTTCCCTTAAGCTTTGTCACACTCGCCATACCTCCATATGAATGCATTTTGCGTTGCTATTTTACTGACTGATTTCCGAACTCGGACAAACCCGATGTCGCGATTAGTCCCTATCGCGCAGAATAGCCGCCATCAGCCATCAAGATCTCGCCCGTTACAAATGATGCCGCGTCCGAGGCCAGAAAGGCAATGACGTTCGCGATTTCCATAGGTGAAGCAAATCTACCAATAGGATGAGCTTCGTTCACTTGGGTCACTGCAGCGTGCCGATCAGGCTGAGCGTCAAGATGCCGTGCCAAGAAAGGCGTGTCGACAGCACCGGGTGCAACTGAATTTACCCTTATACCTTGTGCAGCGTATTCGACTGCTAATTGACGCGTCATCTGCACCAGTGCGCCTTTCGAGGCGCAGTAAGCTGCTTGTTTACCTAGACCCAGCACTCCTGAAATCGAAGACACATTGACAATCGAACCTTTTGACCGTTCAAGCATTTCCGGCAATGCGGCGCGGATGTGGTGGAAAGCACCTTTCACATTGACATTCATTACTTGATCCCACTCTTCTTCTGTCGTCTGGAGAATATCTTTTGACAGAATGATTGCGGCATTGTTGACAAGCACATCAACACCACCAAAATGTTCCTTTGCAAGGCGCACAGCTTGATGTGCCGTTGCAGCATTCCGGACGTCGCCGACGAATGTTGCAACGTTTGTGCCAATGGAACCCAGTTCATGCACCTCAGGTGACAAATCCTCTGCTACAACATTCGCACCTCGTGATGCGAGCAATGTTACCACGGATTTGCCAACGCCGCCTGCTGCACCAGTTACGATGACAACTTTGCCTGACATGCTGTCCGTCATCTCTTCACTCCATATTTAGGTTGGGGACTTCGCAGATGCATTTTTGCCTGATGTTCGGAGGTGCATGATTGGCGCATTCGTCGCGATTAGGACCACTGTGATTACCAAGCCTGTGACAATATGCTTCATTTCGATGGGAAGCCCCAATACTGTGACGGTAAGAACCAGTAGGGTGAGAAGAATAGCTCCCACCACGGTTCCTGTAACCGACGCGCTGCCGCCTGAAATCCGGTTTCCTCCAAGTACCACGGCCCCCACACTCGTGAGCAGAAACGGATTTCCCAATTGTAGGTCAGCGCTTCCAACTGAAATGACGAGTGCAACTCCAGAGAACCCGGCAAGGACGGCGGATATCACGTAAGCCCACACAATAGTTCTTTCGACCTTGACGCCCGCTAGCTTTGCTGCACGGCGACTTTGTCCGACTGCTAGCAGATACCGCCCAAATTTGGTGCGTTTGAATGTTACAGCTGCTGACACCGCTAGGATTAGCACTCCATAAAACGGCGTCGGAATCCCCAGTAATGAACTCCTCATGACATCGACAAGATCGCGGTTGGCAACCCTTGTAGTTCCCTCGGCTGAAATGATTTGCACGAGTGTGAGCACAATAAATCCCACCGCCAATGTTCCAATGATTGGTGGAATTTGAAATCGCACAATCACTATCCCGTTCACCACCCCAACAAGGATGCCGAAAGTAATTACGATTACCAGCAGCAGGATGAGTGAAGCAGAATCGCCTGTGACCATCTTCACAGTCAGAAATGCACAAAAGTTCATGACAAAGGGAATCGATAGATCGATACCGCCTTCGCCTGATGCAACCGGAAACATCTGTGCCAAACCGGCCATGGCCAGGAACGAAGCCGCTGCCAGATTTGCGGTGATAATACTCAGTTTAAATTCGCCAATGAGAACAAAAACAAGTGTCAGCAGAAACAGGCTTGTCAGTGCGGGCCAGCGCCAAGGTTGTTGCCGTAGGTTCTGCAAGAAGGTCATTATGAAGGCCTTGTCGCAAGGACTGAGCGGACGGCAACGGCACTCAACAATAAAAGACCTTGGACCAACGGGAGGTAAACGGCATTTACCCCAAGTAATGAAAGCAGCATGCCGACGAAGACCAAGGTAAGTGTTCCGAATAATGCGCCCAATGGTGCTACCGCACCGCCTGAAAATGCGGCACCCCCTAGAATGACTGCAGCGACGGACAGGAGTGTCATTGACGTCGACCCGGTGGGATCACCGCCCCTCGTGTTCGCCGTCACAACAATGCCTGCGAGGAACGCAAATAGGCCCGCAAAGCCATAAAGTGTGGCCTTCGCGTACTTTGTGGACCAACCGGCAGCGGCAATAGCATGGGGGCTTGCACCAAACCCGCGCAACACCGTGCCGTAGCGCCAAACAAAAAGAACAAAGTAGGCTGCAACCGCCGGTAGAATGCAAATCAGCAGGGAAACAGGAATCAACGGCAATTTGATTCTGAGAAAGTCAACAATCCAGTCCGGCGCTGAGCCGCCGGGACGCGGCAGCCGCAAGGACGCAAGCCCAAGCCAGACGAAACTCAGCCCCAAGGTGACGATGATGGCTGGGACTCGTCTGGCATCAATGAATAGTCCCATAACTGGATAGGCCACAAGAATGCAGGTAAAGCTTAGTGCTGCCCACCATGGATCGGTAACTAGCCATGTTGCGGCAATGACGTTCACGAGCCCAATAAAGCTGCCGAGACCCAAGTCAATGTCGCCTCCAGCGATGATGAACAACTGGCTGATTGAGGCATAAGTGAGCGCTAGTGCCGCACCAAACACTAAGCTCATTCCAAACGGGGATAAGATGAGGGGGTTGAGAAGTGCACTCGGTATCAGAACAGCCAGTAATGTTAGAAAAGGAATAAGAGTCGTGGTGAGGGACTGGCGATGTTCCTTAGTGACCCTTGATTGCTTGTCTGCGTGTTCCTTTTCCACTTCCCGGAACGAGGCCTCAACTAGGCGTTCCAACGACAACTCTGTCTTTTCCAATTCCGCGACAACTGCACCATTTCGAAACACCAGAGTACGGTCGCATTCCCGGAATTCGGAATCGTCCGTGGAATACCAGATGATTGTCCGCCCCTGTGCTGCCATTTCGTGGAACAAAGTGTAAAGATCAGCCTTAGTTCCCAAATCCACGCCCCGTGTGGGGTCGTCGAGGAGCACGACGTCGGCCTCAGAAGCTAGCGCCCGGGCGATCACCACCTTTTGCTGATTGCCGCCACTCAGCGACGTGATGCTGGCTTCGGCGGACGGCGCGCGAACCTTGAGTTTCTCAACCCACCTATTCGCCACATCGGATAAGCTGGGCAACGAGATGAAACTTGATTTGGAATGCCCATCTAAGCAGCTAATTGTAATGTTCTCATTGATGGACCAAAGATTGAAAATGCCTTCAACCGCGCGGTCGCCGGAGACGAATGAAACCTTTCCACGAATACCTTTGTTAGATTTTCGGTGGGCCGCATTGAATATGTCGTGAAGGATTTGGCGCTGGCCATTGCCTTCAAGTCCAGCGAGCCCCAGAATTTCACCCTTGTAGGCCCGCATTTGGAGGGCAGCCCCGACCGAGGAAGGCAATGTAATTTCGACGCGGCCAACACTGTCGATAACGCTAGCATGTTCGTCAGCTTCAGCGGACGGGCGACTGCGACCGCCCAGCATTTCCACTAACGCGTCTGGTCCGATCTCCTTCGTGACGCCGGTCCACGTGACTTTCCCGTTTCGCAGAACGGTAATCCGGTCTGCCAGTTCCAGGGTTTCGTGCAATCGATGGGAAATAAAGATAAATGCCATGCCATTGCTGCGCTGGCGCTTCATGTGGGATCGAAGCTGGTCGGCTTCCCGCGATCCGAGTGATGATGTGGGTTCGTCCATGATAACGAGCCGCGTTGCCGGGTGACTGACAGCCCGAGCAATTTCAACCATTTGTTGTTGAGAAAGGGATAGAGATTCCACCCGCGCGCTGGGATTAATTCCGTGTCCCGGAAACACCTCCTCCAATGCATCACGTGCAAACCGTATGGCTTTCGATTTCCATTGAACTCCGGTCACAATATCGGAAAGTTCAATGGCGAAATTCTCGAAGACCCTGAGATTTTTGCATAGCGACAGCTCCTGATGTACATAACGCAATCCCAAGGCCATAGCGTTGCGGGGCGAATGGTTGCTCTCGAGTTTATGTTGGAAAAGAACGAGATTGCCAGAATCGGGCGAAATGAGGCCCCCAATGATTTTCGCGAGTGTGGATTTGCCCGCCCCATTTCCACCCATCAGGCCCACGATTTCGGCAGCGTGGACGACGAAGTTGACATCGCTGAGCGCTTTTGTTGTGCCGAAAGTTTTGTCGATGGAAGATGCAAGAAGCAGGGGGGGGTGCCCCCCCCCTGATTGGCGTAATTGTTCCTTGGTGATCTGCCCTCCTAGGTTTCCCAAGTCGTCCTGCATTTTCATTCTTTGAGTTGCCACAGGCCTTATGGCAACTTTGGAGTGCGGACGAATTTCGCTGGGATGTCGTCATAGCTGAACAATTGAACCGGATTGTTGTCAACTGGGGTATCTTTGAATGAATCCAGGTTTTCATTGTTGACGAGCACGGAAGGCATGTACCAATCCTTTGGTTCATTATCGTCACTTTCAAGTATTCGCGCGAGGTAGTAGGTCGCCCATGCGCCGCATTCCGGATCAGCATTTAGCCCCGTCGCCTCATAGCCGTGCTTGTCGCGGGCTTCCCGCCACCATTGAATATAGGTGCCGTCGGCGCCGGTGCAGATGGGCGGCATGGTGGCCATAGTGTAGCCTGAGGCAAGCATACCTTCGACAATGCCGAATGAATCATTCCCGCCCGCCCCCAGAACCGCATCGATCTTAGGCAGTCCAGGAACAACCTGGGCCACATTTCGTTGGGCTACTGAGCGATTGGCTTCGCCTTCGACTTCGGCGACCACTTTGATTCCGGGATTGCGATCCAGAAATTTCTGGTACTCCGCTCTGATGAGCTTGCCCGCTGTGGCCCCCAACGACAGATTCACGATCAGGACGTTGCCGGTCGCTTTGCCAGCCCCACCCAGTTTATTTTCTACGAAATCGGCATTATTTTTTCCCCAGGAACCGAAATCAAAACCGAGATTGTGCGAGCGGTCAGACGTTGCATAGGCATCGAAAGATACTACCTTGATGCCGGCGTCGGCCGCCTGTTCGATTGCTCCGCCGACTTGGCTGCCAGAGGAGCAATCCACAAGAAGTCCCTTGTTGCCCTGCAAAATCATATCCGATATGGCGGCGAGTTGCGCTGGTACCGAATTGTCGGAGCCATGCACGGAGCTGAACTCACTAAAAATACCTTTAGCGACCATTTCGGCTGAGGCCCGCTCGAAAGCCTTCGCCATCTGCCGTCGCCATTCATTGCCGATATATGCGTTCGAGAGCGCGATTTTGAATCCATCCGCTGCCGCCGCATGGGTTGAAAATCCACCAAAAGCGAGGGCACCCGCAACTCCGGTTTGCAACAGGTTTCGGCGGGAAATGGCCCGCTCTCTCTCCCATTTGTTGAAACTTGAAATCTTCATCTTCTCCTCCTTTACAATATTTTTTTGGTATAATGACCCTATGACTAGGTCAATTGACCATACTTAAAGAAAACCATATTTACAAGGAAATTGCTTACCCGACGACCATAAAACATAAAAAACTCTGAGCATTGACAGATTATTAGATAGGCTCATAATACCAATTACTGGATCTGGTGATTAACATGCGTTGCGGGGCAATTGATGGATCAGTACGGAGATGGCATGCCTCGAGGGTACCCCGACCCAGCTGTTTATTCATTACAATCAAGTTTTGATCGCTACTTAATTTCGGCCGCTTCTATCGAGCGGCTTTGGACAGGGGGGCGCTGGACCGAGGGACCTGTTTGGTTTGGAGACCATAACTGTCTGCTGTTTTCCGATATCCCCAATGATCGCATCCTGTGTTGGTCAGGGAACACCTCACTCGTTTCAACCTTCCGATCGCCTGCTTCCCATGCCAATGGAAATACGCGTGACCGCCAAGGCCGCTTAGTTACTTGTGAACAAGGTAGTCGCAGATTAACGCGCACCGAACATGATGGCAGCATTACGGTCCTATTAGATGAGTTTGAAGGGAAACGGCTTAATGGACCCAATGATGTAATCGTCGATAACAGTGACCAAATTTGGTTCACGGATCCGGGCTACGGGATTCTTTCCAACTATGAGGGCAAACGCGCGGTTGCTGATTTGCCTACGCGTGTCTATCGTTTCGATCCACATCAGGGTCGTGCCCACATAGTTACTGAAGCGCTCGCACGTCCCAACGGCCTGTGTTTATCACCGGACCGATCCATTCTCTATGTTGTGGATACGGGGTGTACCGATGATCCGGGGTACCACCGGAACATAATGAAGTTTGATGTCTTGGATGGAGGTAGTGTCGGTAAGCCAACAGCATTCTGTGACCTTTCACCGGGGAGAAGCGATGGCATTCGGTGTGATGTGGACGGCAACATCTGGAGTGCGTCGGGATTCGGCGGCCTAGAGACGAATGGAGTCCGGGTGTTCGCGCCCGACGGCACATTAATCGGGCGTATTGATCTGCCGGAACCCGTTTCCAATCTTTGCTTCGGCGGTCCAAATAAAAACCGGCTCTTTATGACTGGGAGCACATCTCTCTATTCGCTTTTCGTCGAAGCCCAGGGGTGGTGACCAATTATCAGCAACCATCACCGATGCCGAAATCGTACTCAAAGGACTTGAAAGTCTGTAATTGATGGTATAATCACCCTATCTTATGCTGATCGACAATCGAAAGCATAGTTCCTGGGAGGAATAAATGGAAACTCAACAAAAGCAAAAAACGAAAATCAGCCGCCGCAATTTTACCGTCGGCACGTTGGTCGCACTTACAGGCGCAGCCATGCCGGTTTGGGTGCGAGCTGAAGGAACCAAAACCATCGCCGTACTATTTGATGGCCTAACATCCGAATTCCTTGTGGCCGGCATGGGTGCCATGGAGGCGGATTTGAATAGCCGCGGATTTAAAATGTTGCAGGCCATTTCGAACCGCGACGACAACGTCCAATTCGAGCAGGTGAAGTCGATGATCGCCAACAAAGTTGATGGCATCGTTATTTTCCACACTGACAGCAATGCCGTAATCCCAGCGATTCGTGCGGCAAACGAAGCTGGTGTACCCATGGTTCATTTTAATCGCCCTCCTGCCGAGAGTGATGCCTACTCAGTAGCAGTGGTCGCGGACAACCGCGGCATCACGAAGGCGACCGTCCAATACATGGTGGAAAAGGCAAGGGCTTCCGGTCGCAAATACAAGGCGGCCATTCTCATCGGAAATCTGGGTGACGTGAACGCCATTGGTCGCCGCGATGGCTTTGGTGATGCGGTTGAACCTGCGGCGGACATCATTGAAGTGGTAGCCCGCATCCCAACCGAATGGAATGCCGACAAGGCCTTTGCTGGGCTGACCAATGCGTTCCAATCCAATCCGGACATTGATTTCCTATTTTCCAGTTCTGACTTCATGGTCCCCATCGTTCAACAGGTGCTGACACCTCTTGATAAGTGGCACCCGACAGGCAATCCGAAGCACGTCATGTGGGGTTCATTCGACGGCGATTCGGGCGCTTACGCAGCGCTCGCCTCCAAGCATCTTGATTCCGACGGGGTTCAAGACCTGTTTTTCGAGGCTAAGGCAAGCGTTGACCTGATCTTGGCGATGGGAAAAGGGGAAAAACCAGATAAGATTTTCCCGGATCCGGGCTTCGCTATCACGCAAGATAACATGGAAAAAGAACGCGAGCGGATGTGGGGCTATTCAGAGTGGAAGAAAAAGAACGGATAATCTAGAATAGAAAAATTCCAAACCCGTTGCCGTCGCCCCATGCGGCAGCAACCCATGACATTCTAGGGCCATAATGACCAATCCGTTCAGCCGGCCGGTGCTCTCCAGCGGTAATACTTCACCACAGCACCGGCCACTCTGGCAGCGGTTGTTGCTCTCAGAGTACCTCGTCGTTGTGCTTTGCCTTGCCTACTTTTGCATCATGATCCCGATTGTGCCGCGCATTGCGAGCATACAAACCTTTCAAAACATTCTTTCCGACATGCTGCCCCTCATCGTTGTGGCCCTAGGGCAGACTATCATCCTTATCATCGCAGGTATCGATCTATCGATGACGGCTATCATCGCAATGACCTCCGTGGTGGGCGCCAGCGTGATGACAGGCACAGGTGGTCCATTGCCTGGTTCGCCCTTCGCAATGCCTGCTGGTATTCTTACGATGCTGGCCGTGGGAGCAGGCATTGGGTGGTTCAATGGCTTTTGCATTGCCAGGCTCCGGATGCCGCCTTTCATGGTGACCCTGGCCACGACAATGTTCTTTGCTGGCGTGGCCATCTGGTATGTCACCTTGAGGTCGGAGACCACCAGCATCGCCAACCTCCCCAGAAGCTTCGTCGTGATTGGTCAGGGAAAACTTTACGGCATCCCAAATTCACTTTGGGTGACGCTTGCCGTCGGCGTTTTGATACACCTGATGTTGACGCGGACTGTTTTCGGCCGAGAACTTTATGCCATTGGCGTTAACAGGATTTCTGCGGAGGTTTCGGGCGTACCCGTGTCCCGGCGTGTGCACATGGCGTTTGTTGTTTCTGGCATCTGCGCGGCAATTGGATCTATTCTCTATACGGGACGGCTTGAGACTGGCAGCCCGATCATTGGGTCCAACATTCTTCTTGATATCATTGGCGCCGCGGTCATCGGTGGCACCAGCCTGTATGGCGGCAAGGGCAAGGTCATATGGACGGTGTTCGGTGTGCTTTTTCTAGTATTGCTTGATCAAAGCCTGAAACTGATGGGGCTCACCCTATTCATGGTCTTCGCCATCAAGGGCGCCGTCATATTGGTTGCAGCAATAGCGGATGCGCTACGCACCAAAGTCACTGGTAGGTAGGTGAATGTGAACAGGGAGAATTTGCTTAGATTTGAGAACATCACGAAGAGTTTTTTTGGCGTAGAGGTGCTGCATGGTGTCAGCTTTACACTCGAAAGCGGCACAGTACTGGGCCTGGTTGGGGAAAACGGGTCAGGTAAATCGACGAGCATGAACATCCTTGGCGGGGTCCACCTCCCTGACTCCGGCCATATGTCGATTGGTGGTGTGCCTTATGCGCCAACGAGTCCGCGCGAAGCTTTAGCACGGGGCATCTCATTCATCCACCAAGAGCTCAACCTCTTCCCCAATCTTAGCATTGAAGAGAATCTTTTTATTCGAAATTTCCACAGGCTACATCCCACGCTGCCGGTCATAGACCGCAAGCGCATGCGAGCAAGCGCCCAATTATTACTGGACATGGTTGATCTCAAACTCTCGCCGGGAACTTTGGTATCTCGGTTGAGCCAGGGCGAGCGACAACTTGTGGAAATCGCCAAGGCGCTCAGTTCGGATGCGCGGATCATCATCTTTGATGAACCAACGACTTCGTTGACTCGTAATGAAATTGACCGTTTGTTTGCGATAATCACCAGGCTGAAATCGCAGAAAATCGGTATTGTATACATCAGTCATATCCTGAGTGACGTGATGAAACTTGCGGACAATGTCGTGGTGTTGCGCGATGGCGGGCTCGTAGGGGCAGGACCAAGAGCGGAATTCAACATTGACCGCATGATATCCATGATGGTTGGGCGCAGCATCAATCAATTGTTTCCGGTGCGTTCGGTGCTCGCCATTGGTGAGCCTATGCTTGAGGTGGAGGGGCTCACTCAGCCGGGCGTAGTTCGGAACCTCAGCTTCCGGGTGACCAAAGGTGAGGTGCTGGGACTTGCCGGATTAATGGGAGCAGGTAGATCTGAGGCAGCGCGCATCATCTTCGGGCTCGCGCCTTACAAATCGGGTTCAATTAAGGTAGCAGGCAAAGCTTTGGAGCCTGCGGACCCTCGAGCGGCGATGCGGGCCGGTCTCGCTTTTTTGACAGAAGACCGACGCTTGGAAGGTCTGCTTATGAATGCTCCGATCTTCGACAGTGTCGCGCTGCCGAGCCTCGAGGCCCATGCTTCAGTGAGAACTGGGTGGATCAATAATGCGACGCTGGAGTCCGAGGTGAAAGATTTCAGTAAGCGGGTCCAAGTGAACACAGCCGACCTGCACGATGTGCAGGCGCGCAATCTGTCTGGCGGCAATCAGCAGAAAGTTGTGCTGGCGAAATGGCTTATGCGACGACCGAAAGTGTTTATTCTTGATGAACCGACACGTGGCGTGGACATTGGAGCCAAGGCGGAGATCTACAAGATCATCAACACTTTGGTGGAGGGAGGTTGCGCTATCCTGATGATATCATCAGAGATGGAAGAACTCATAGGAATGTGTGACCGTATCATTGTAATGGGAAATGGCGAGATAACTGGATCGTTCGACCGGCCTAATTTTGACCAGGAACGCATTCTGGCAGCGGCAATGAGGCGTGGCCGCCAGGAGGTTGCATGAGTAGCATAAGTCGCAAAAGATTTCTTATGTTCACGCTGCGCTACGTGCCAATGCTGCTTTTTGCCATCGTCCTATTATCTTTCTCCCTGATGTCACCACGGTTCTTTGACCTAAAGAACATGATCAACATTGTGATTCAGTCCTCCCATATCGGCATCCTTGGGATCGGCATGACCTTTGTGTTGTTGACCGCCGGCATTGACCTCTCTGTAGGTGCCATCATGTATCTGGCATGCGCCATGCTTGCTGTTTATCTCACGGGCCTTCCCATCTGGTTGGCAATGGTGGTGATGTGTACCATAGGCATGGCGTTTGGCGCGGTGAATGGATTGCTGATTACCCGGTTGAACGTAGCAGCTTTCATCGCAACTCTGGCGACACTATTTATTGGCAGGGGGCTCGCACTGTTTGTTACAGGAACACAGTTGCTAACTCTTCCCCCGCCCATCCTGGAACTCGGCAGATCAAACATATTGGGCGTTTCGTGGACGATATGGGCCTTTGCAATTGTATTGGCCGTATCATGGTTCATACTGGCGCGAACGCCGTTTGGCCGTCAGGTTTACGCAGTTGGCGCAGATCCGGAGTCCGCCGCCAAGGCCGGAATCAATGTCCGGCGCGTAGTCTTTTTCGTCTATGTCATTTGCGGTTTTTCGGCTGCGATCGCAGCCCTTGTGTCTGGTAGCCAGGTCGGTTCAATTTCGCCTAACTTTGCAATTCAAAAAGAATTCGCGGCAATTGCCGCCGCGGTTTTAGGCGGGACCAGTCTCTTTGGGGGGCGAGGAGGGGTGCTTGGGACGGTTTTCGGCGCAATCCTGATCCAAACTGTCGAAAACGGTCTCGTCATTATCAACGCGGATCCTTACATTTATCCAATGGTTACCGCATCGATCATCTTTATCGCGGTAATGGTTGACAGCTTGCGCACGAACTTCCTTGAGCGAATCGATCAGCGCGTCATACGCATGGAAGATCTCCCCAGATGACGGCGCGGGGCGCACTTATCGGCTGTGGCTTCTTTGCCGAGAACCACTTAAACGCCTGGAAACAGCTCGATGTTAGTCTGGTTGCGGTTTGTGATACGGATTCGGCAAAGTCCGCCCGTGCGGCTTTACGGTTTGGCATCCCACGGCATTATGCCAATGCGGAAGAGATGCTGCAAAGCGAGAAGCTGGATTTTGTAGATATTGTCACGACAGTTTCGAGCCACCGCGCGTTGGTCGAACTCGCTGCTCGCTATGGCGTGGGGGCTATTTGTCAGAAGCCTTTTGCGACGAATCTTGAGGATGCGGATGCAATGATCGCCGCGTGCGAGAGGGCAGGTGTGTCCCTGATGGTTCACGAAAATTTCCGTTGGCAGAGGCCAATGCTGGAAATCCGCAGAGTTCTCGACCAGCAAGCCATTGGCGAACCTTTTTTCGGCAGAATTTCCTTTCGTCATGACTACGATGTTTATGCGGTGCAGCCCTATCTCGCTGAAACGGTGCAATTTGCCATTCTGGATGTGGGTATCCACCTTGTCGATTTGGCGCGTTTTTTCTTTGGAGAGGTCACAGCGTTGTCATGCATGACCCAAAGTGTCAATCCGCGGGTCAAGGGAGAAGATGTTGCTACCATTTTCCTTAAGCACGTCAATGGCGCTACCTCAATCGCCGATGCCTCATTCTACTCGCAGCTTCGGCCCAATCCATTTCCCCAAACCATCGTTGAGATTGATGGAACCAAAGGCAGCATTCGTTTGACGGAGGGCTACAAGCTCGCGGTTGTCGCAGATGGTCTTGCATCACACATGACTACCGAACCCAGGTTAATGAGCTGGATGGAACGGCCCTGGCATGTGGTCCAAGATAGTGTCGTTAATACCCAAAATCACTGGCTGGACAAACTGCGGGCGGGCCTCGTGCCAGCCACGTCGGGAAAAGACAACCGGCGAACACTTCAGCTTTGTCTCCTGGCATATGAATCGGCGAAAGCAGGCGCGACCCTCAAAGTTGAGTATTGAAGCGCTATTTCTCCTCGCGGGCGCGGTACAAATCAGCTGCCCGTGTAAGATGCACTTGCATCGCGGCTGCTGCGCCTTCAACATCGTGGGCCGCGATCCGGTCAACAATGCTGCGGTGCTCATCGAGTGTACGGGCTTCCCGACCAACGCTTCTCAATACTCCGATATGGTACTTGCTGAGCCATTGCAGCATAGCTTCGCTGACGGCTGTGTAAATTGGATTTCCGGTCACTTCTGCGATGCGCTTGTGGAACAGCATGTCGAATTTCATGAAACGAGAAAATTCAGACGAAGCTGTTTCCATGTCAATGATCGCGGATTTCAAGCCCTCGATTTGGTTTGCGTTCGCCTTGGCGGCTGCAATTCGCACCATGCCAACTTCAAAAAAAGTGCGCGACTCCTTCAGGTGAGCCAAGTTCTCCTCGGAACTCGCAAGCACCTGGTGAACAGTGACAGCAATTTGCTCAAGCACGGTCTGCATCGTCGGCGATGTTAGGCGCGCACCATCGCCGTGTGTGATGGCCACAAGGCCCAGGCGTTGGAGGTCTTGCAGGGCCTCCCTTATCGCCGGCCGGCCAACCTTGTAAGCCTCCATTAATTGTCGTTCGGAAGGAAGCAGGCTGCCAGGAGAAAAATGACCCGCATTGATGCGTTCAACGAGGCTCTCAACCACACTTTCAGATAGCTTCTTACGAATAATGGGCATGACGGGTTGGGCTGTGTTGTTCACGGGGGGCCTCTTTTGGGCGGTTTTGAGGGCTGAGAGTGATGGCATGCTGAATTTGACATATTGGTATAATGACTGTATCTCATAATCTCAAATCGGTACTCTACTACTTGCTTTTATCAGACGCGATCAGATCGGCCAATCTTTTCTATGTCACAACTCAAAAATTCTACCATTTTGACGAAGATTGCCAGCTTGCGGAACCAGGCCACCAATATTCGTGAGTTGGCGCTACGCATGGGGGCCGTCCAAGGACAAGGTTATATTGGCCAAGCGCTCGGCATCGCTGACGTCTTGGCGGTCGCCTACTTTGGGGCCATGCAGTATCGTCCCCAAGAACCGAATTGGGAAGGACGGGACCGGTTTGTGCTCTCCATCGGGCACTATGCAATCGCACTTTATGCGGTGTTGATAGAAGCCGGATTTATTTCCCGCGCGGAACTGGAAACCTATGGGTCAGATGACAGCCGCCTGCCCATGTCCGGAATGGCCAACACTACGCCGGGCATGGAAATATCAGGCGGATCGTTGGGCCAGGGCCTGCCCATTGCCATCGGCATGTGCCTTGGCCTCAGGCGGAAGCAGTCAAATGCTTTCGTCTATACTTTATTGTCTGATGGCGAACTCAATGAGGGCGCCACTTGGGAAGCAGCGCTGTCGGCCGCACATTGGAAACTCCGTAACCTGATCGCTATTGTCGATGTTAACAATCAGCAGGCTGATGGCCCATCCTCCCAGATACTGTCTTTTGAACCGTTAGTTGAGAAATGGCAGGCCTTTGGCTGGGACGTCACGCGCGTTGATGGCAACGACATTGAACGTGTGTTTTCAGCTTTGGAAGATGCCCGCCGGCTGGATGCGGACAAACCTCGCGTTGTGATTTGTGACACTTTGATGGGACGCGGCGTACCGTTTCTCGAGAAACGAGAGAAGCTGCATTTCATCCGCGTCGAGCCGGAAGAGTGGGACGCGGCGCTGCACGTATTGCGTTCCGAGGTCAGCGCATGAAGAGCACGCGGCTAAAGACGAGTGCCATGATTGCATCAATTGCTGCTGATGGACAGCCAACCGTCTCGGCCCCATTCGGCCACGCGCTGGTTCGCGTGGCCGCACAGCGCCCTCAGATAGTTGGTTTGACCGCAGACTTGGCGAAATACACGGATCTTCACGTGTTTGCTGCCGCATTTCCTGATCGTTTCTATCAGATGGGAATGGCGGAACAGTTGCTTTTTGGCGCCGCTGCGGGACTGGCGCGAGAAGGGTTTGTACCCTTTGTCACCACTTATGCGGTATTCGCAGCGAGGCGCGCCTACGATTTTATCTACATGGCCATTGCCGAAAGCAAGCTAAATGTGAAAATCGTCTGCGCGCTTCCAGGCCTTACCACCGGCTACGGGCCGAGCCACCAGGCTACGGAAGACGTCGCGATATTCCGGGGCGTGCCGAATCTGGCCATAATCGATCCTTGTGATGCATTGGAAATCGAGCAAGCGACTGCTGCAATCGCGGACCATAATGGACCAGTTTATATGAGGCTGTTGCGGGGACAAGTTCCCCTTTTGCTAAACGAGTATGGGTATACCTTTGAATTAGGTCGCGCAAAAATGCTTCGTGATGGCGATGATGTCCTGTTTGTGTCATCGGGATTGATGACAATGCGCGTCCTCGAAGCGGCCTCTACCCTAAAAACTGATCACATTGATGCAGCTGTGCTGCATGTCTCTACTATCAAGCCATTGGATGAGACAACACTCCTTATGCAAATAGCAAAACCGGGCCGGCTGGTTGTAGTCGTTGAAAATCACACGGTCATTGGCGGCCTTGGCGAAGCCGTGCTGGCACTTGCCATGCGCAATGGGTCGAACGGCCGCATGCGCCAAATTGGACTGCCGGACGCTTTCCTTGAAGCGGGCGCACTGCCAACGCTGCATGACAAATACGGCATTTCAACTACCCGTATCGTAGCTCAGGTGAAATCATGGATTTGAATATTCGCCAGCCGCTTTCGCTTGATGACCTAAAAGACATGGCGCGCATCAACCGGCTAGACGTTGCGCGTATGTTCATGGCCGCCGGAAATGGCCATTTTGGCAGTTGTTATTCCTGTACGGAAATCATTACTGTACTTTACTTTGCGTTGATGCGCATTGACCGCGCCAATCCCGACTGGATGGACCGCGACCGCTTCGTTATGGCCAAAGGTCACGCAGCGCCGACACTTTATTCGGCATTGATCCGGCGCGGCTTTATTCCGGAAAAATGGATGGATGAATACGAAACTGCAGTTGGCGCGCGTCTGATGACGCATCCTTCGCGGCGTTACCAAAGCGGCGTGGACACATCGCAAGGTTCGCTCGGACATGGATTATCGATTGGCGTTGGCATGGCACTAGCGGCAAAGCTCGATAAACGCGATTACAACGTCTACGTCCTTATGGGCGATGGTGAAACGAATGAAGGTTCGGTATGGGAGGCGGCTGCGGCCGCGTCAAAGTTTAGGTTGCAGAATCTCGTCGGCATTATCGATCTCAACAGATTATCTGTTGATGGTGAACTCGAAAATGTCATGCCCATGGAGCCGATGGTTGATAAATGGCGGGCATTTGGTTGGGACGTGGTGCGGGTCGATGGTCACAGTCTCCCTGCACTATTGAAGGTTCTTGCGCCTCAACGGAACGTCGGTGCATCGGCTCCGCGTATGATTGTGGCTGATACCATTAAAGGCAAGGGCGTCAGTTTCATGGAGAATGTTCGGAGCTGGCACGCTGATCTAATCTCATCCAAGCAATACTCAGATCTTGTATCGGAACTTGGTGGAGTGGGCGTGTGAACAAATCAATTCCCCAGGACATCGCTAGTACTATCAGCGAACGGCGAAAAAACTATACCCAAAAGGCAATTCGCGGTCAGTTTGGCGAGACCATGGTCGCGTTGGCGACTTCGCACCCAAATTTCTTAGTCCTGACGTCCGATCTCATGTACGCCACGGGCATTGACAGCTTTGGCGCTCTGCATCCTGAACGGCTAATAAACCTGGGAATTGCGGAACAGAATATGACAGGTGTTGCCGCTGGATTGGCACTTTGCGGGAAGCTACCAATTGTGTGTGGTTATGCGGCGTTCACGACATTGCGGGCTGTCGAACAGGCCAAGCTGGATGCCGCATACAACAACGTGAAAGTGATCTTCACTGCCCAAAGCGCCGGTCTGTCCTATGGTGTTGGCGGTCCAACTCACCAGACTTACGAAGACATTGCAATCATGCGCGCCATACCCAACATGATTGTGCTTGTCCCCTCAGACGCAATTGAAATGGATTCATGTCTTCACGCAGCACTAGAAATTGAAACGTCGTCACCTATCTATATTCGGCTTGGCCGCGGGCCGGAATACAATTTTAATTCATCTTATGTACCCTTCCAGATCGGCAAGTCTACCCAATTGCGCGATGGGAAGGACATCTCAATTCTTGCCAATGGCAGCATGGTATTTGAGGCAATCCTTGCTTCCGATTTTCTTGCAGGTTGTGGCATTGGCGCGCGCGTCCTCAATCTTCATACGGTCAAGCCGATTGACCGGGATGCCGTGCGTGAGGCAGCGATCGGGGTTGAAGCGATGCTGGTTATCGAAGAGCACTCTGTAATTGGTGGACTCGGAGGAGCTGTTCTTGAGTGCCTCGCTGAAGGTCCGGCAATACGAGTAAGGCGGATCGGAATTGAAGATTGCTTTCCGCCAATTGGCCCGACGCGTGAATTACGGATGTCTCTAGGACTTTCTGCAGAAAACCTTGTGGTCAATGCTTTTGACTTGCTCGGGCAGACTATAGAAAAGCATCCGGCAAAAATAAATTGAACGGAGCATCACGTCTCATCTCGTCGCTGTCTACTTTAGAACACAACAACAATCGTAGTATTATGGGGTTAGTTCAACAAACATTTGTATCGAATTCTCAATAAGGAAATTGCCAAATGCTTGCCGCGGTTTTTGATGCGCCATTCGAACTTACGATGCAGGAACGTGAACGACCAATTCCAAAGCAGGGTGAAGCCCTGGTCAAGGTTGACGCGGCTGGTTTGTGTGCAGGCGATCTCTACATTTTTCTCGGCAAAAATCCCTATGTCAGTTTCCCGCGCGTTGGAGGTCACGAGATAGCGGGCCAGGTGGAGAAACTCGGGCCTGATACTGCTGGCCCTGGACCTGGCAGCCGTGTGGTCGTAGAGCCATTTCTCGGCTGTGGGAGGTGTTATCCATGCCGCATTGGTAAGCCAAATTGCTGTGCTGATTTGAAGATTATTGGTGCCCATCAGGACGGGGGTTTTGCAGATTATGTTGTTGCACCAGTGGAAAAGCTTTTTGCCATTCCGCTTGGTATGAGTGCGTACACTGCAAGCTATACCGAGCCTGTAGCAATTGGCGTACAGGCGTGCCGCCGGGGACAAGTAGGAGCTGGTGATACGGTTCTGATTATTGGGGCAGGACCGATTGGCCTTGCGCTTGTCGAAGTCGCTAGAGCCCGTGGTGCCAAGGTGTTCATTAGTGACGTCCTGCCCGATCGCTTGGAAACTGCAGCAAATCTCGGGGCAGTGCCGATTCGAGGAGGGGCGGGTTTTTTCGACAATGTCATGCAGATCACCAGTGGGGAAGGCATGCCGGTAGTAATTGAAGCAACTGGAAGTGCTGCCGTTATGGAACGTACCGTGGACTATGTTGCAGCGGGAGGACGAATAGTCATAGTAGGGCTGGTCAAAAAGGGTATCGAAGTAACTTTCCCTGGTTTGGATTTTACCCGAAAGGAAATGACAATCGTTGGTTCTCGGGCGTCGACGGCGTGCTTTCCTGAAAGCCTTGAGTTGTTGTCCTCAGGTAAGATTCGTTATCCAGAAGCCGGGACACAATTCACGCTTGTCGAGGCTCCATCGGTGTTTGCAAAACTCGCAAAAGATTCCGGCGCAGTTCACAAAGCCGTTTTCCTCGCTAATTGAAGCTGGACTCTCCAAGAATAAATGGGGGCCCGCGTCATCGGCCCGGAACTCGCCAAGGCCATCGTCGATACATGGCTGGCCTCGGAATATGACCCCAAAGGCGCCTCTGCCGCCAACGTCGACGCCATCAACCGGTTGGAGCTGTCGCCGACGTGACGTGAAGACTATATTCAAGAGAGTGGTTGAGAAAACCTAGGTTTATTGTTCAGTAGGCTTTCCGACGTCACTGTTGGGCATAAGTGGTGCAGCGACTTCCTTGATTGCTTCAACCGCCCGACTTACCAAACCTTTGTTCGCCTTAGGGGCAGGAGCTTTCCGTTTTGAGTTTTTCCGGGCGCTGCTCGTCGCTTTCACTACGTTCTGACGCGCCCGACCATCGGGGCTCATGCCTGCAGCTTAGTCGTTGTTCTTTAGTCAGCCCTTTTAATGACTTTCACCTTTTGGCCGAAGTAGTGTTGTATTGGATAGGGTGGGCCAAGCGGCTCGACCAGCAATAGGCTTACCACCTCGGACACTTTTTTGATTTTGCTCGGATGTTCTCGGCTTTGACCAGAACCACCGTGTCTTCGCCTTGCAAGGCTTCGGAAGGGCGTTTGATGTGAATCTCACCAGTTCCCTTGGAAAGGTTGTGCCACCACAACGTGGGCCGTTCACGCCCATTTACGAGGCGATTCCAGCTGCTTCTGTTTGGGCTTGTGTATTTCATAATATTGCGAACCATAGAGCATCGCGCAAACTCTCACCACTGTACCGACGGTCTTAGGGAAACGCCACTGGGGGTGCTTTGCTTACGCTTTACGAACTTCTTGCTTCCAGTAATTTTTTAAGGGGGTGGGTTGGCCAAGGGGCTCGACAAAAATCTTACCGACCACATAGGCA
>JBBSBQ010000014.1:0-71286 GCA_038251095.1 Hyphomicrobiales bacterium | reverse complement strand
TGAGGACGTTCGCCTTCATGATGAAACTGGCCATACCGCAGATACCGACAGCACGACTGGCACGGGATGGACGATTGGTGGCGGACTTGAACACGCTTTCGATGAGCATTGGTCTTTGAAAGGTGAATACCTTTATGTCGAAACCAAATCAGACGCCCACACGTACTTTTCCGATGAGGGCGAAGATTACTATTCTAACAACACCTTCAAGAGCCACATTGCCAGGATTGGCGTCAATTATCGTTTCTAGTGCTGAGGAAAAAACTGAGGTAAGTGGCAATTCATTTGCCACTATATTGCTTGGCAGAAGTTTTCTTACCCAGAGCTGAGAGCAGTCCCTCCACCGTGACCAACCACAGCAGCCCTCCGCTTGCGCCATCCCATCAAGCCCATCGCGCTGAGGCCTGCTGAGAAAAGGGTGACTTCGGAAACGTCACCATCCGCACCGCTGACGAAGTTAAACCGGAATGATTGGGTGATTACTGAAGTTTTGTGCGGCCGGACAATTGGTATACCGCCGTTGGCAAATGCGAGAAGGTTCCGGTTTTAACTGGCCCGTCATTCTGGGGTGGCTGACAGACGATGACTTCAGCCGTTTCTGGGTCCGATGCCTTTGGAAGCATTTCGGGTGGGTAGGTTACGCCTATTCGACTCATACTCACAAACCTGTAAAGTGGGTGCATCACGGATTGGGACTAGGTCACATGGCCGCTGAGCAGTACTTCATTCTACAGGACAACAATGAATGGAAGATTAGCTTCAAGGACAAGCACTACGGTCCCTATGATAGTCAGCTAGAAGCAATTGAGGCGGCGATAGATGCAGCCTATGCCATGGGCAACATTGGGATTGATGCTCAGGTTCTGGTTCAGGATACCGACCAAAAAATCAGGACTGCATGGTCCTACGGACAAGACTTTTACAAATAAGGGCAATAGAGACGACGGACTGGGGCCATAGTTCCCATGCTTCAGGGCATTCCTGTTGCCCCAACCTCTGAACGAACGCTCACACCCTACCCAGAGCCACAGAAGCCTTCCTCTTGCGCCATCCCATAAAGCCTATCGCACTGAGGCCAGCTGCGAAGAGAGGAAGGGAGGCGGCGGCTTTTATCTCGAAAATGGCATTGTCAGCGGCAAATGCGTCGGGCTGAAATTCTAGCTCGATTTCAAACGCGGGCTGACTTGAGGGCTGTCCGGCGCTTGCGATACCAACCCAAGAAACCTGTCGCCCCAATTGCACCGGCAAACAGAGGAAGCGCCGCAGGAAGTGGAACTGGATCTGGTCCCGCGAATACGATTGTTGAGGAGACCAATCCGCCCGGCCCGGAACCAAAAGCAAAAAAGGATACAGCGAATCCCGGATTGAATGACACTAGGAGGCTCACCGATGCTGTGCAGAACTCACCAAAACTACAAACGGGACCTATATTCGCAAACTTATCTGACTCAAAGCATAGCTGTCCAAAACCCAGATGGTTCCCGCACAACATTCCAAACGCAACAGCAGAATGTCCGTCGCCGCCAAGCTCGTTAGGGCCAGTGAGGAAGCTTGCCGAAATCGAGGACACTCCAGAAGTTGCGGGAATATATGAGAATGAAGCGGTTGCAACATCCGTATAAGTAATAGACAGGGCCCTCGCAGGCATCCCCCAAACCAACAACACAAGCACTGCAAGTATCGCGCGATTCATGAGATTCCCCCTCACCGAAGATCAGGGAAGGCAGACAGGCATTGAATCGCCCAAGAGTCAAAACCACCACCTGCCTCCCCCTGCAACAGTCCCCGACACCGAGTGATCCGCTGCTGATGAACCGCAGTAGCAGGATCAGGTCGCCCAGCATAAGAAGTCAAGTTTCTGGATCCATCGTAAGAGATACTTCATCGCCGCTCGCCGCGTCCGCTCATTCGCCGAATAGTTCCCATGCTTGAGGGCAGTCGGTTCCCTTTGGGCGCACCAGTTGCCTTGCCATTTTATTCAACGCCCAGGCTCTTGGATTGAGGGGTAGATTTAATGGCTTTGTTTATTGATTGTTACCAATGAAACTGTGGGTATTTTTGCCCCATTTTAAATACCCTATCTCGTTGAATTTATTGAGAGCCCAATAGTTGTGTTGGAGTTATGAAACTGACAGCCGACCAAATTGAATATCCCTTGTCTACACGGCCATGTTGTTGAAAGCATTGGCGGTCCAATAGTTGTGTACCAGCTCGCGCGTATGGCTCCGAAAACTCTCGTTGCTTGAATGCTCAAGTTCTTGAAACCACTGGGCGGCCAATAGTTGTATGCCCTTCTACCTCCTCTTGATTGCCGCCAACAGCTTGTCCATAGGCAGCCGACTGAGGTACGCGCCATAGGCGTTCAACGCTGCCTGTGCCTTGCCCCGAGGGGTCCGCGGGCCTGTTGAGTGTTCCCATGGCCGCCAGCGTTGGATTGCGACTGCCTGGATAAACTTGCGCTCGGGAGTCCATCCGGTCCTTGCATATTTTGAAAGCACCTTTGTGGGTCGGCTTTTCTCTCTAAACGTCGTCGTCATTCTGCTTCCTTTCCTTTTTCATGAGCCCCTTACATTGTTTCCGCGTCGCGGTTTTTCACAAGAAGCGAGCTGTGAGTTTAAGTCTTCTCTGAGTCTAGTTTTGTCTCAGTCTTGTTTGCGTCTGTGTCTGTAGTCTGTGTCTGTCGACACGGTGTGGACACAGTATCGGCAGGGTGTCCTATGGCTTGCGATTGAGATAGTTCGTGCCGAGCCTTTCACGCAGTGCCCCGCCAAGGCCATTAGGAGAGTCGTGGGCGGGTTTTTGCTTGCGGGCAGTCTTCCCGCCAGCCTTTCCGCGTCAAGCGACTCCTGAATCATTAGAAGGTCACTGTGAGCTTCTTCAGCAAGGAGCAAGGATGGCAATCGCTCCAGTTCGCCTTCAATGCTCTTGAGGTGGTCGGCGTTCATCGGCGGATTGTGCTTGAACCAGCGGGTTATCATGACGACGCTTGTTTGGGAATCGAAGCGGATCAAATCTGCTTTCTGAAGCTGTTCACGAGCCTTCACATAGCGTTCCGGCAGCCATCGCAAGTCCGTGGCAGCATAGCCGTCCGGGAGCTTGTAGGCACCAGCGCTGGTTTGGTGACGACACGTCAGCAGGTAAAGATAGAGGTACCTCCCGTCATCCGACGGGAGGGTGTTGAAGCGTTCAGAGTCCCAGAGTTCCGGAGATATTTTGGAAAATCCCCTCATGCCGCTTGCCTTTCCGGCAATGGCATTGCGGGATCATCGACGGCTAGGATTTCAATGGGCGTGTGAAGCACAAACCGGCCATGCCAACCGCATTCGTGTTGCTCGCGCCTCGTTTCGATAACCAGACCGTGATTGCGCATGAGTGACCAGGTATATGCGGGCAGTCGAAACGGCGGCCCACCGCGAAAATCGTAAGCCACTACGCCCAGCGCGCCTTTCTGATGCAACAGGAGAAGGGTCCGCCCCTCCTGTCCCGAAGCGGTAAATGTCTCGCCCTCAAGTTTGCGAGCGATAACTTTGAAGCGCTTGCTCATGAGCGCACCTCGACCCGAAGGACACGCAAGTTGCAGTCGATTTGCCAACGCGTTATCTTGGGAAGGTGGGGATGATGGCGGTTCGCCCACCTGAAAAGAGGAAGGTGGATTTCCAGTTGCGGATGCGGTAATATGTTCATGTTGAAAGTCCTTGGACGGAGTTGAGACAATGCCCGGGCCGTGATGTGCAATCATCGCGCCGGGCTTTTCTTTTGAGATGATGAGATTAGGTTGCATTCCGCGACCCGGCCTCAGGAAGCGCTTCGATAAACTGGCGGAGTGCCGCCGTTTCAATCAATGTCCTTCTGCCGGATTTTTTTGTACGTAGCTTCCCAGCTGCGATAGCGGCGTAAATCGAGGTTCGGCCTAGTCCACACACTTGGACGGCTTCGGCAATACTAATAGCTAAAGGAACTAGTTCGGTCATTAATCACCTGTCACATTCACCGGAATACGTCCGGCCCGTGAGGATGAAAGAAACACAACTAGGAAATCCGCCAAAATTCCGCCAGCCAAATGCCGGCGGAATACTGGAAAACCGAATTCCGCCGCGCCTTAAATTATTTGGACAGCATTACCGGCGGAATTAAAACTACCATTCGGGATTTCGTGGGCCTGGTTTTAGCCATTCTGGGGGATAGACGTCCCTCCGAGTGTCCCTGACTTGTTGTCGGCCAACTCCAACAAAAGCCAGCTTAGCTGCTATTATATCATCCTCTTCAGTCGGCGGTGGTTCTGAGCGGGGCCACGTGTTCTTTCTCGTTTCAAACCACGCCATAAGTTTCGCGGGTGGGACGTAATTGTTGCGCTTCACCAGCGGCGTTGATTCCGACATTGGCAGAGGGGATGAATTTTGAATAGGAGGCCAAAGTTCCATCACATCCGTTTGAGAAAACGTCATACTATGCCACTCATTCCACTTATTCGCTCCTATTGAACCAGAAGGCTTAAGAACCGGACCTTGATTTCCATCATCAATGAAACATTCGTATGCTAACCCTGGCATATCACTGGGGGGAAACACGACGCCCGGTGCATGTGATGAATTGCCTCCATCCCAACTGTTGGTAACGAGCGTCGCGAATGCCTTCAAACTGCCTTCCCCTATTCGTAGGGCAACTTCGTAGTTCCAGGCGTCGTTTAAATTTTTATAAGGCCAGTTGATGGAGCGACCCCTTTGCGTTTCCATGCCTTTCCTAACCGCCAAGCCAATATTTTCGCGCTGAAAACTGGTACCTAGCAACGATGCTTTCGCAGCCAACGCCATATCGCGCGTAGCAATCCAAACCAAAGTTGAAATTATTCCCCAACGCAGCGATTTTGCAAAGTTAGCGACAAGCGCATTTTCATCGAGGAGCGAATTTATTCCAACTGTTTCCACAATCACATCAACCCAGGTCGCGTGGCGCTGCCCCCCAGATCGTGTCTCCGCGAATTGCGTGTTCGTTTGGGCTTCGTTCCAAGGCTCGATCCTGTTGTCTGATTGGATAAAACTGCGTCCAATGCGGAAATAATCCGTTGAGATGTCAACCATCAGCCCGCGTGTAGGTTCGGATTTTTCTTCTACCTCGACGCCACGAAACTTGAGGTCACCGGACGCACCTGCATCAGTGAAATATCTATTCATTGTGGCGACAAATGTAGCGTGTTGCGTCCGCATTGTAGGAAATTTTGCTACTTGATTTAATGGCGGTTCATTATAGCCTAATACGGCATCGAAACGCTGAAGGGCTTCTTTGCAAGTGTGGTCATTGATGCGGTTCGCGACGACATTGGCAGTCTCGTGGGTTTTGCCAAAATTACCCGCGATATATCTGAAAAGAAAAAAGCCGAGAAGGAACTGGATGAGGCGCGCGATGCATTGTTCCACGCGCAAAAACTGGAAGCCGTGGGCCAGCTCACGGGAGGCCTTGCCCATGACTTCAACAATCTCCTGATGGTCATTCAAAGCAGCATGGAACTCCTGCGCAAGCGCCTGCCTGCTGACGAACGGTTGACATCGCTCGCGGACAATGCCGTCGAAGGTGTGAAGTGCGGAATGTCGCTCACCGATAGAATGCTCTCCTTCGCCCGCCGGCAGGACATGGATCAACGGCCTGTCAATGTTCATGAGCTTGTATTCGAAATGAGTGACCTGATGCAGCGGTCATTGGGCCCCTCAATCCTGATGGACTTGCGGTTCCCGATGGGGCTGTCACGCGTGCGCGCTGATTCCAACCAGCTGGAATCGGCGCTCCTGAACCTGGCGGTCAAGGCCCGCGATGCCATGCCTGATGGCGGCCCGCTGATCATTTCGGCGCGCGAGGAAAATCTCCTGAAGGACAATAGCCTGCGCCTACAACCCGGGAAATATGTATGCCTGGTCGTCGAGGACAAGGGCGAAGGAATGTCCGAAGCGACAGCCAAGCGCGCGACGGAACCTTTCTTTACGACGAAAGGTGTGGGCAAGGGAACGGGCTTGGGCTTGTCTATGGTCCAGGGATTCGCCGAGCAATCCGGCGGTTGCTTGCGCCTTAAAAGTAAACAAGATGCTTGCACCACGGCTGAGATATGGCTTCCGACAGCCATCGAATCCGAAACAGAGAAGTTCCCGGAGGCGGTGGTTCCAGAAGCGCCGCAGCCGGCGGGACAGATGGAACTTGTTGTTCTCACCGTCGATGATGATGTTCTCGTCCGGATGGGCACGGTTGCGATGCTTGAAGACCTCGGGCACACGGTCATCGAAGCGAACTCAGGCCCCGAAGCGCTGAAAATTCTTGCACAGGGGACAGAAATCGATGTGGTTGTGACTGACCAGGCGATGCCGCGCATGACAGGCGTGCAGCTTGCTGAAGAAATTCTGGCGGGTAAGCCGGGGATGCCGATAATTCTCGCCACCGGCTATGCGGAATTGCCCGCGGGATTTGGTGCAAAACTGCTGCGGCTTTCCAAACCCTTCAGTCAGGCGCAGCTTTCCGATGCCTTGAACGCGGCGGCAGTTTCCAGGCAAAAAGGGTGAGGCCCCCATTCAATCGAGACTCCCTATGTTTTTCGTTAAATAACCTTTCAAATAGTTGATATGTAACGGAATTAATAAGCTGGTAATAAGCACGCGGAGGTTCAATGGCGTCATGAGAAACTTTTGAGTAAGCATAAAACGCTAAAACTTGAATGAGATTGAAACAATTGAAGCTTTTCGAGGGTTACTGGATTTGCCTATCGTATCTGAGTAAGAAGAGATGATGATGCCCGACAAGATCGCAGTGCTGGTTGTGGAAGATGAGCCGATTACCCGCATTGATGTGGTCGATCAGCTTGAGGAAAGCGGCTTCAAGGTATTTGAGGCTCCCGACGCTGACCGGGCCATTAAAATTCTCGAAGCCAATCCCGCCATACGTATCCTCTTCACCGATGTCGATATGCCGGGTAGCATGGATGGCCTGAAGCTTGCCGCCGCCGTACGTGACCGCTGGCCGCCGATCAAGATTGTCGTTGCCTCCGGGCTCCGGAAAATCAATTTGGGTGCCCTGCCTGATGATTCCCGCTTCTTCTCCAAGCCTTATAATGTGAATGAAATTGCCGCCACCATGCGGTCCATGGTGTAGACGCCGTTAGGCTGAGGAGTTTGGCAAGGGAAAGCGCATCTCGAACCGCGTGCCTTGCCCGAAGTAATATCCCGTTTCGCCCTGGATTTGCGCCGCCAATCCATTGATCAGCTTGCTTCCGGTGCCCTTTGAGGACGTCTCGGGATCAAATCCAATGCCATCGTCGTGGATCGTCAGAATTCCCGTACGCCCGTCTTCCGTCTTTTTGAAAGTAACTGTTAGCGCGCCTTCCCGGCCATCGGGAAACGCATATTTCATCGCGTTGGAAACCACCTCATTCGCCACAAGCCCGAGGGGCAGGGCATGTTCGCGGTCAACTTCAATGGCCTCCAGGTCGTAATTGAGCTTCATCTCGCGTCCGTAGGATTCAACCAGCTTTCCGATAATGGCGGGTATATAGGCCGAGGCATCCACAAGTCCAAACTGGTCATTCCGGTAAATCTGCTCATGTACGGCTACCATCGCCTGGATGCGGTGGCTCATTTCCTGCTTTGCAGAGGGGTCGATCTTTTGCAAGTTGATTAGCGAGTTCACCGCCTGCAGATTGTTTTTAACCCGGTGGTGAATCTCCCGGAACAGCATTTGATTGGCTTCAAGGGCAGCGGCAAGTTGGTCCCTCTGCCGTGTTTCCCGGGCCAGCCATCGGAAGGTGATCCAGGCGAGAAATGCCAGAAACAGGGCCAGAGGTAGCGCAACCACGAGACTCAGGATAGAGAATTTATAGAAAGGCGCAAAGGCCTCGTCGTGACCGATCGAGGCGATTGCGATGAGCCGTGAGCCATCGACACGGCGGTAGGCCACAATCCGCTCCACTCCGTCCGTCACCGAAACCGCTTCATAGGTTCCGCTGGGAGCCTGCGGCAGGTACGTTGTGAACAGGACAGAAGCGCTGATGTCCGTGGCGCCGTCCAGCTTCGGATAGCGCGCCACAATCTGGCCGTCGTCGCGCACCACCGAAACCGTTGAGGTTGGATCAAAGCGCAGAGAATTCCACACTTTCTCGATGAGTTGCGAATTGAATGAAACTATCGCCGCGCCCACGAAAACGCCGTTGCGTTCAACCCTTTTGCTGATGACGAATATCTGCTCGCCATTGAGCCGGCTTACCAGCATGGGCGAGATATAGGTCCCGGCCCCGTCTGCCACGGCTTTGAAGTAATCCCGGTCACGGATGTCGATAGGCTTGAAATCGGGATCGGTCGTAAGCCTTGTGCTCCCGTCCGCCCCCACAAGATAAATTTGCGGCGAGCCTGGCAGGGTAGACACTGCCTCCTTGAGAAAACCCAAGGCGTTTGCGGGCAGCGCATCCAGGCTCGGTCCGACAAAATCGTCAACCCGCTGCAACAACTGCTGCGACGTCTCGCCCACCCACTCGAAGTTTGCGGCAACGACCTCGGCCGAGGAGTTGGCCCGGATACGTGCAATCTCACTGGCCGCCATGTAAGCATTTCTCAGGACCAGCGCCGTGCCGCCAAGCAGGAACAACAGAAAAGCAAGGATGAGTGCCGTTGCAAGAGTTTCGGAGCGAAACAGTGAACGACGTTGTATTGGTGCCATTAGCTGACTTTATTTCCCGAAAATGGAATCCCGAGGACGGTGCGGTACCGTACAGAACATTGGCCCATGAATGTTGGATTTACACAGTATTCGCAAGTTTAAGCAAGGCCACCCTCGCATGGCATCATGAACCCGATGAGGCCCACACCCGGAGTTGTTGGTGCAGCTTGTCCTTAGGTTAATGGGTGAGGCTGTTGTACTTGTGCTGCGCGAGGTCCCGCGCGTTAACCGGCAAGCTATTGAAGCTTTTCGCGTATGAAAAACTGATTTGCCGACGCTGCTGCTTGAACAGGCCCGTCGTGATGTGGTGGTTGGCAGACAATGACTTGAGCAGTCTCTGGATCCGTGGCCTTGGGGAGCATCCCCGGCGGGTAAGTTACCTCTATTCGACTCATACTGACAAACCCTATAAAAGAAACTCTTCACGGATTGGGGCGAGGTCCACATGGCCGCTGAACAGTACTTTATCATATTCCACAACGGTGAATGGAAGATTAGCTTCAAGGAAAAGCATTATGGGCCCTATACTACCCAGGCAGAGGCAATCGAGGACGCGATAGATGCGGCCTATGCCATGGGAGAAATAGGGATTGACGCCCAGGTCCTTGTTGAGGAATTAAACCATCAGCTCAGAACTGAGTGGACCTATGGCCAAAGCTTTAATGCCTTCAGGTGACAAGGGCGGCGCGAACGCCGACGAACTGCCAGGCTAAAGTAACGCCTGCGGGCCTCACGCGCTTCCGATGAACATGCCGGTGAGGAATACCAGGAATCCGCCAACCGCGATCTGGAAGGCCGCTTTCAGGAATGGCGTGTCCATGTATTTGTAGCGGATCCATGAAATGGCCCAGAGCTCAAGGAACACGATAACGATGGCCAGTTCCGTGGCGGTTTTGAAATCAGAAATGAGATAGGGCAGCGTGTGGCCCAGCCCGCCAACGGCGGTCATGATGCCCGCAGCCAGGCCCCGGATTGTCGGGTGGCCACGGCCTGTCAACTTGCCGTCATCGGAGAGGCCTTCGGCCAGCCCCATGGAAATGCCCGCACCTATCGAGGCCGCCATGCCCACCAGAAATGTTGCCCAGGTATTGCCCGTGGCAAAGGCTGCGGCAAACAGGGGCGCAAGGGTGGAAACCGAGCCATCCATCAGCCCCACAAGGCCCGGCTGGATGACCTGCAACAGGAAGAGGCGGCGCTTTGTTTCGCCTTCCTCGATTTTCACGTCTGCGGTCAGATGCTTGTCGCCCAAGCGCGCGGCCAGCGACTCATGGCCCTTTTCGGCTTCCGCCAATTGCGCAAGAAGCTTTGCAATCTGCGGGTCTTTGCTGTGTGCTGACGCTTGTTTGTAAAAGCGGTAGTTTTCCAGCTCGATGACCTCGGCGCGCTGGCGCATTGCCTCAACGTTGAGCTTGCCGATCATCCAGGCCGGTTTGTGCTTCACAAATCCATTGATCTCGCTGCGCCTGATCAGAGGAATGAAATCGCCGAATTTCTTCCGGTAGAGATCAGTGAGCCAGCGCCTGTGTTCGTGTTCCTCTTCAGACATCTCCATAAAAACCTTGGCGGATGCTGGATAGGACTCCATCAGGGCATTGGCAAAGCCCGAATAGGCGCGCGCGTCATCATCCTCGCTCGAAATAGCAAGGGCGATGATTTCCTGTTCGGACAGATCGGAGAAACTTTTCAATGTGAACCTCTGAATCTAAATTAGAATAATTCTAATCTATAGTCCAGCTGGAAACAACTCATTAACCCGCGGTTTGACAGGCTGATGCCTTTAACGGGACTCTGGCCGCCATGACTGAAACCGCTGCCCTGCCGCTGCAAAACCGCGCAATGCAAATTACCATGCGGTGGTTCATGGTGCGCGCAGCCACGCATTGCTCCATGCCATCGCCTTGCTGGTTTACGTGGCGGCGGGCGCCCAGGCGTTGTGGCTCGGCGTTGGCGTCAATCTCGCATTGGTTAAAATGATATCGCAAACAACGTTGCTTTTTCTTGGGTCGTCAGTTTTCATTTGGCTGGCAGCGGAAGCTCTGCGCTTGTGGTGGACGGGGTACCAGGGCAACCCGATCCTGGCTCTCAGGGGCAAGCTGCTTGACGACATTCTGGCCCCGGGCCGGGTTGCCAACACGGCCAATATCCTTGTTGCCAACGGCCTGTTCTTCGTGGGTTTTTTGGCCATCAAGAAAGCCATCCCGCTTACAATTCCCTTTTCCTGGGACGAGAGCTTCATGAAACTCGACAGGGCCCTCGGCTTTGGCTTTTTGCCCCACGAAATTCTGGCCCCTCTGTTTCAGTATCCCGCTGCAACCCTTGCCATCAACCTTGTGTACAATTGCTGGTTCCTGATCTTGATGAGTTTTCTCTATTGGCAGGGATTTTCGCGAAACGACACAGCACTTCGCCAAAAATACCTGTTGTCCTATTTCCTGACATGGTCATTGGGAACACTGATCCTTGGCACCCTGATGTCTTCCGCTGGCCCCTGCTATTATGGTTTGGTTGTTGCCGGCGAAAATCTCTATGCCCCCCTGATGAGCTATCTCAGAGTAACCAATGAAATCTATCCCATATGGGCCGTTTCAATCCAGGACGCTCTTTGGCATAATTATCTAGTAGGCTACGGGGATGTAGAAGGCGTGTCGGCCATGCCCTCCATGCATGTGGCGTCTACCATATTGCTTTTCAAATTGTCGTTCGCCGCCGGAAAGCGCCGACTGGGTTGGGTAATGGTGGCATACTCCGCCTCCATTTTCCTCGGATCAATCCTGCTTGGTTGGCACTACGCCGTCGACGGATTAGCCGGCGCAGCCGTTGCCTTGGCCTGCTGGCGGCTAGCGGGAAAAATTGCCAACTGGGACAGACGCCAGCGCGGCCTTGCCTAGTTCTCGTCCATCTTCAGGGCTGCGATGAAGGCTTCCTGCGGAATTTCGACCTTGCCGAATTGCCGCATTTTCTTCTTGCCTTCCTTCTGCTTGTCCAGAAGCTTGCGCTTGCGGCTGATGTCGCCGCCGTAGCACTTCGCCGTAACGTCTTTCCGCATGGCTGACAGGGTTTCGCGCGCCACGATCTTGCCGCCGATTGTGGCCTGGATCGGAATCTGGAACATGTGGCGTGGAATGAGATCTTTCAGCTTCTCGCACATGACCCGGCCGCGTTGTTCGGCCCGTGCCCTGTGCACCACCATGGCGAGCGCATCGACAGGCTCCGCATTCACCAGGATGCCCATGCGCACCAGGTCGCCCTTTTCATAACCCACCATCTTGTAATCGAAGCTGGCATAGCCGCGGCTTACGGACTTTAGCCGGTCATAGAAATCAAACACCACTTCGTTGAGCGGCAGATCATAGATCACCATGGCGCGGCTGCCCGCATAGGTCAGCTGCTTCTGCCGCCCGCGCCGGTCTTCGCACAGCTTCAGAATGGAGCCGAGATATTCGTCAGGCACCAGGATCGTGGCCTCGATCCACGGCTCCTCGATCGATTCGATCAGTGTCGCGTCCGGCATGTCGACCGGATTGTGCAGCGACTTCTGCGTGCCGTCGCGCATATTAATCTTGTAAATGACACTCGGCGCCGTGGTGATGATGTCCACGTTGAATTCGCGCTCGATGCGCTCGCGGGTGATTTCAAGATGCAAGAGGCCCAGGAAGCCGCAGCGGAAACCAAATCCCAAAGCGGCAGATGTTTCCATGTCGAAAGAGAAGCTGGCGTCATTGAGGCGCAAGCGCCCCATGGCCTCGCGCAGGTCTTCGAACTTCGCCGCATCGACAGGGAAAAATCCGGCAAACACCACGGCCTGCGCTTCCTTGAAGTCAGGCAGGGGTTCAGCCGTTGGCCGCTTTTCATCGGTGACCGTATCGCCAACCCGCGTATCCGCCACTTCCTTGATCGCGGCGGTAAAAAACCCGATCTCGCCGGGGCCGAGGCTCGCCACCATTTCCTTTTTCGGGCGCGAGACGCCGACCCGGTCAATGAGGTAAGACCCGCCAGTGCCCATCATCTTGACGCGCATGCCCTTTTTGAGCTCGCCGTCAATGATGCGCAGCAGAACCACAACGCCGAGATAGGAATCATACCAGCTGTCAACCAGCAGGGCCTTCAACGGCTTGTTGCGATCGCCTTTGGGCGGCGGCAAGCGGTGAACGATGGCTTCAAGCACATCCGGAACACCAAGCCCCGACTTGGCTGAAATCAGCACCGCTTCCGAAGCGTCAATGCCGATCACATCTTCAATTTGCTGGCGGATACGCTCCGGCTCAGCGGCGGGCAAATCCACCTTGTTGAGGACGGGAACAATTTCATGGTTGTTGTTGATGGCCTGATAGACGTTGGCCAGAGTCTGCGCTTCCACGCCTTGGCTTGCATCTACCACCAATAGTGAACCTTCGCAGGCCGCCAGCGAGCGCGAAACTTCATAGGCAAAGTCCACATGCCCCGGCGTGTCGATCAAGTTCAAAACATATTTTTCACCATTCCTGGCAGTGTAGTCGAGGCGAACCGTGTTGGCCTTGATCGTAATGCCACGTTCCCGCTCCAGGTCCATGGAATCCAGAATCTGGTCAACCATCTCGCGGTCGCTCACTGCCCCGCAAAGCTGGATAAGCCTGTCCGCCAGCGTTGATTTGCCGTGGTCAATATGAGCGATAATGGAGAAATTGCGGATATGGGCGGTGTTAGTCATTGCGCGCGGTGTTTGGCATTGGCATGGCCAATGGTCAAGCGGCACGATTACCGCAATTTTCGGGGCTTTACTGGAGGTGCCGACAGCGGGTCCTCCGGCCAGGAATGCTTCGGATATCGGCCCCGCAATTCGGCCCGCACATCGGGGTAACCATTAGTCCAGAATGTCTCCAGGGATTTCGTGACCGCTAGCGGCCTTCCCGCCGGCGACAACAATTCGATGCGGAGCTGGGCCCGGCCCTTGGCGATAGTCGGCGTTTTGGCCAGTCCAAACATCTCTTGCAGCCGCACCCGGATCACCGGGTCGCCCTCGGTTTCATAATCGATGGCGACATACGCACCCGATGGCACTTCGATGCGGCGCGGTGCGAGCCCCTCCATCTGCCGTTGCAGCTCATGGGGCACCAGGCTTTTCAGGATGGCCAGCATATCCAGCTTTTCAAGATGGCTCTTGCGCGAAATGCCCGCGAGGTAGGGCCTCAACCAGTCATCAAGATTTAGCGCAAGCGCCTCATCGCTGAGATCATGCCAGGCCTCTTCAGGAAACAGGCGTTTCAGAAATTGCACCTGCGCGCGAAAACTGTTTGCACCGTCAGTCCATGGCAAGGCCTTGAGGCCCATTTCGGAAATGCCTTTGAGCATCGCTTCTGCCATGGCTTCCGGGTCCGAAGTTGTCAGCGGGCGTTCCTCAAGAACGAGCGCCCCGAGTTTCCTTACCCGCGCCGCAACAACACTTTGCGAACGCGTATCCCAGCCGACATTTTCCAAGGCCTCAATCTGGCCGTCAAAATGCGTTTCGATTTCAGCCAGCGTAAGTGGAGCCGCCAGAAAAATCTTTTGGTCGCCACTCGCGCCATCGGTCGTGGCAACCGCAAGCCACTCCTGCTTGGCGAGAACCTCATGCTCGGGAAGAGCTGCACCGCCGCCACCCGATAGCCGGTATCGCCGCTCACCCCCGCGCTTTTGCGCAATGCGATCCGGCCAGGCCATGGCAACCAGCACCCCTTCGCTGACCGACGCTGTATCGGCCTTGATGCTGAGGATCTGCTTGATCTGTTTTGCCGAGGCCTGAATACGCGCGCGCGCCGAACCCCGCGTCGCCAGGAGCCGCGAGGCAATATCGCAGCCCGTATCGCGGCCCAGCCCATCGCGCTCCGACACTAAAGCCGCCAGTTCAGCCGCCGCTTCCCCGGAACCCAAGGCTTGTCCCTTGACCACCATATGGGCAAGCCGCGGATGCAACGGCACCTTGACCATAGCCTTGCCCATGGCCGTGATCCTTCCATCCTTATCCAGCGCCTCCAAACGCTTGAGCAAGTCCTGCGCCTGGGCAAAGGCCGCAGCCGGCGGTGGATCAAGCCATGACAGGGAGGAGGGCACATTGACCCCCCAGGCGGCGAGTTCAAGCACCAGCGGTGTCAAATCGCTCACCAGAATCTCCGGCTGGTCATGGGCCGCAAGGGCCCGCGTTTCAGCCTCCGGCCATAGCCTGTAGCAAATGCCAGGACCCAAACGGCCGGAGCGGCCCCGGCGTTGATCCGCCGAAGCAAGGCTCACGCGCACCGTCTCCAGACTTGTCATCCCGCTGGCCGGATCAAAGCGCGGGGATCGCTTTAATCCCGTATCAATCACCGTCCCGATGCCTTCAATGGTCAGGCTTGTTTCCGCAATGGTCGTGGCAAGAACGATCTTTCGTGATCCCTCCGGCGCCGGATTGAGCGCCGCATCCTGCTCGGCAAAGCCCATCGCGCCATAAAGTGGCCGGACGAAAACCGATGCGGGAAGGTTTGCTGCATTCAGCATGTCTTCCGTGCGGCGGATTTCGGCTTCCCCGGGAAGGAAAACGAGAATGCTTTGCTTTGTTTCAAGAAGCGCCTGCTGCGTGACCTTGCAGGCATCGGCGGAAAGTGTCTGCCGCGTCGTCTTGCCGAGATAGCGCGTTTCCACCGGAAACATCCGGCCACTTGCCTGGATTACAGGCGCTCCCTGCAAATGTTCGGAGAGCTTTGCCGCATCGAGCGTGGCAGACATGATGAGAAGCCGTAAATCCTCCCGCAGGCCCTGGCGCATGTCCAAGGTCAGGGCGAGTCCCAGATCGCCATCAAGGCTCCGTTCATGGAACTCGTCAAAAATGATGAGCCCCGTATCCTTCAACTCAGGATCATGTTGCAGGCGCCGCGTGAGAATGCCTTCGGTGACAACCTCTATGCGGGTCTTCGCCGAAATCTTGCGGTCAAGCCTGACAGTGTAGCCCACCGTTGCGCCAATCTCTTCGCCAAGCGTTTCCGCCATGCGCCTGGCTGCGGCCCGCGCCGCAAGCCGGCGTGGTTCCAGCATGACGATTTTTTTGTCGCCAAGCCACGAACTCTCCAAAAGATTCAGGGGCACCCGCGTGGTTTTGCCGGCCCCAGGTTCTGCTACCAGGATCGCAGCAGAGCCAAGCGTCAAGGCTTCGCTCAAGAGTGGGATGACGGCATCGACGGGAAATTCCATCGGGGGCTTGATAGCTTTTAAATCTGCAGTTCATGCAGCCAAGGCGGGTTGGCACCGGCCCGTGAAACCGTAACCGCCGCGGCCCGCGCCGCATAGGTCACCGCGTTTCGCAGCGAAGTCTCGTCAAGATAGGCAACGGCGGCCTTGTTAAGCTTTCCCGCCTTCTGCAACGAGGCCAGAAAACCGGCGGTGAAAGTGTCTCCCGCTCCAACCGTATCGACCACCTTGACGCTGATGGAGGCTTGCTTGAACGACAGGCCCTTGGTGAAAACTTCAACACCATTTTCCCCCCTTGTGATGACCACAACCTTGGCCCCGGCGTTGAGCCATTTTCGCGCAGCCGCCGTCAGGTCGGTCTTGCCGGTGATCCAGGTGATATCCTCATCCGATATTTTCAGGATGTCGCACATGGCAATGAAGCGATTGATCCGCTCCAGATATCCGCGCCGGTCCTTGATGAAGCTGGCCCTGATGTTGGGATCGAGGCAGATCACGCGTTTTTCGGCCTCGCGTGTCATCAGGGCTTCAAGCGTCGAACCGCCGGGTTCAGGAATGAGGCTGATGGAGCCAAAATGTAGGGCGTTGACGTCAGCGGCAAGCTTCGGAAGGTCTTTCGTGGTCAGCATCCGGCTAGCGGAGTTTTCATCGAAGAAGGAGTAGCGCGCCTGCCCACTGTCCAGTTTCACAAAGGCAAGGGTTGAAGGTTTGTCCCAGATCTTGGTGTATTTCAGATCCACATTGCTGGCTTTCAGGCCAGCCACGAGGCTCTCGCCGAAAAAATCCGTGGACAGTCCGCTGAAAAATCCGGTGATGATCCCCAGCCGCCCCAGGGCGATGGCCGTATTGAAAATCGAGCCGCCATTGAGGGGTTGGTAAACGGCCGCACCCTCTTTGGACGTGCGCGGCAGCATGTCGATCAGCGCCTCGCCGCAACAAACGATCATATCTCTCTCCTTTTGGGTGCCTCTGGCTATCCTTTGCCAGAGTCGGCAAAAAAATCAATAAATCAGTGGAATTGAATTATTGCAAAAGTAGGTTTCGGCGTGTAGATCGCCCTTCTGATTGGCGTACCTCAAATCCGGAATCGTAATAAAATATGACCCCCCGAACTATTCCTGTCGACGTCTTCGATCTCATCGTTTTCGGCGCCACCGGTGACCTGGCCCAGCGCAAACTGCTGCCCGCTCTTTTTCACCGCGATGCGCAGGGGCAAATCCCCGCGGCCGCCCGCATTATCGGCTCTTCACGCCGCGCCATGACCCGCGAGGCGTTTCGCGCCTTCGCGCTAGCGTCGATCGAAACCCACGTGTCTGAAGGCGAGCGCACGCCCGATATGTGCAAACGATTTCTCGACCGACTTGATTATGTGGCCGCGGAAGCAAGCAAGGAGTCCGGATGGAAGGATCTCGAAAAGGCCTTGAAGCCCCATGAAGATCGCATTCGCGTCTTTTACCTGGCCGTGGGGCCCGATCTCTTCGGCCCGATTTGTGAGCGCCTCGGCAGCCACGATCTGGTGACACCTAATTCCCGCGTTGTGGTTGAGAAGCCTCTCGGCAAGGATGGCGCGTCAGCCAAGGCCCTGAACGAGCAGATCGGCTGCATTTTCCCCGAGCCCTCGATCTACCGCATCGATCATTACCTCGGCAAGGAAACCGTGCAGAACCTCATGGCGCTGCGCTTTGCCAATGCCCTGTTCGAACCCGTCTGGAACGCCGCCCACATCGACAATGTGCAGATCACTGTTGCCGAAACCCTGGGTGTTGAGGGCCGCGCCGGTTATTATGATACGGCAGGCGCGCTCCGCGACATGGTGCAAAACCACATGCTGCAGCTTCTCTGCCTGGTTGCGATGGAGCCGCCCACCTCGATTGAAGCGGACTCCGTGCGCGATGAGAAATTAAAGATTCTGCAATCGCTCAAGCCGCTTACCGATGGCAATGTGGCCAGCCAAATCGTGCGCGGGCAATATCGTGCGGGCGCTTCAGCCGGCGGTGCAGTTCCGGGCTATCTCGAAGAGCTGGGTTCCGATACCTCCAAAACCGAAACCTATGTGGCCCTCAAGGCCGAGATCGGAAGCTGGCGCTGGAATGGCGTGCCTTTCTATCTGCGATCCGGCAAGCGGCTTCCCTCGCGCCTTTCGGAAATCGTCGTTGAGTTCAAGCCCGTGCCCTATTCGGTCTTCGGCGCAAGTGCCGGCCACATTGCCTCCAACACGCTGGTCATTCGCCTGCAGCCCGATGAAGGGGTGAAGCTTATGCTGATGATCAAGGATCCGGGCCCCGGCGGCATGCGCCTGCGTCAGGTGCCCCTCGACATGAGCTTTGCCGATGCCTTCGGCGTCCGAAATCCCGACGCCTATGAACGCCTGCTCATGGATGTGGTGCGCGGCAACCAGACCCTGTTCATGCGCCGCGATGAAGTGACCGCCGCATGGAATTGGATTGATCCCATTCTGGATTATTGGAAGGAATCTCCCGAACTTCCGAAATCCTACACGGCGGGTACCTGGGGGCCGACGGCTGCCGTTGCCCTCATCGAACGTGATGGCCGCACCTGGCATGAGGGCGAGCCTGCATGATAGCGAAAGAGCGGCTCTTTGAAAGCCGGGGCAGCCTGTCATCCGCCCTTGCTACCGATGTTGCCAATGCCTTGCAGCATCACGTGAGGACCAAGGGTAGTTCCTGCCTGGCGGTTTCAGGCGGATCGACGCCGAAGCTCTTCTTTGAAACCCTGTCGCGATTCGATATTCCCTGGAGCCGGATCACCGTTACGCTGGTTGACGAGCGGCAGGTGCCGGAAACAAATCCCCGCTCCAATGCCAGGCTGGTGCGCGAAGACCTCCTGCAAAATAGCGCCGCGGGCGCCGAGTTTGTTCCACTTTTTGAAAATTCCGACGCAGAAAATATTGGCACCCTGGATGTCATTGTGCTCGGCATGGGAAGCGATGGCCATACCGCTTCATTTTTCCCTGGCGGTAATAATTTAAGCGAAGCGCTCAACCCAAAAGCCGGAAAGCGCATTGTGGCGATGTCGGCCCCCGCCGCCGATGAGCCGCGCCTCACCTTCACCCTTCCTGCCCTTCTCGATGCAAGCCTTCTCTGCCTTCACATCGAAGGACAGGAAAAGCGCGATGTGCTAGACAGGGCCCTTACAGAAGGGCCGGTTGAGGCCATGCCGGTCCGGGCGGTTCTGCGGTCAAAAAAACCTCTGACACTCTATTGGTGTCCCTGACGGAGTTAAGCCCATGTCTGTCCACGCAATCGTTTCTGCGGTCACGGAGAAAATCATTGAGCGCAGCAAGGCGACGCGCAGCCGCTATATCAGCCGCATTGCGGCGGCTGCGAGTTCGCAACCCAAGCGCAAGGCGCTGGGCTGCGCCAACCTCGCCCATGGCTTTGCCGCCTGCGGCCCCCATGACAAAAATGAACTGCGCAGCGGCACCGGTCCAAACCTCGGCATCGTCACCTCCTATAATGACATGCTGTCGGCCCACCAGCCTTTTGAGCATTACCCGCAGATCATCCGTGATGCGGTCCGCGCCGTTGGTGGCACAGCCCAGGTGGCAGGCGGTGTTCCCGCCATGTGCGATGGCGTCACCCAGGGCGAAACGGGAATGGAACTTTCGCTGTTTTCACGGGACGTGATTGCCCTTTCAACCGCCGTGGCGCTGTCCCACCAGATGTTTGATGCCGCTGTATATCTTGGTGTCTGCGACAAGATCGTGCCGGGCCTCATCATCGGTGCGTTGTCATTTGGCCATTTGCCGGCGGTATTCATTCCGGCCGGCCCCATGACATCCGGCCTTCCCAATGATGACAAGGCAAAAGTCCGCCAGCTCTTTGCTGAAGGAAAAGTGGATCGCGCCGCATTATTAGAGGCGGAGGCCCAATCCTATCACGGTCCCGGCACCTGCACATTCTACGGCACCGCCAATTCAAACCAGATGCTGATGGAAATCATGGGGCTTCATCTGCCCGGTTCGACCTTCCTGAATCACGGGACGGCTCTCCGTGACGAAATCACCAGGGCTTCGGCGCAACAGGCACTATCGATCACCGCGCTGGGCAACAACTACACGCCCATTGGCCGCATCTATGATGAAAAGGCCGTAGTGAACGGCGTTGTCGGTTTGCTGGCAACCGGCGGTTCCACCAATCACACGCTGCATCTCATCGCCATGGCCGCCGCCGCCGGCATTATGTTGACATGGAAGGACCTCGCGGAACTTTCGCATGTCGTGCCGCTGATGACCCGCATCTATCCCAATGGCAAGACCGATGTGAATCACTTCAACGCGGCAGGCGGCATGGGCTTCCTCATCCGCGAACTGCTGCATCGCGGTGTTCTCCATGAGGATGTCACCACCATCATGGGTACCGGACTGAATGGCTATCTCGTCGAACCCAAGCTCAATCGCGATGGCGCCTTGGAATGGAAAGATGCCACTTCCGTTTCCCATGACGACACGGTTTTGCGGGGCTGCGGAAATCCATTTCAGGCCACCGGCGGGCTCAATGTGCTGGAAGGCCCGCTCGGACATGCCGTGATCAAGACTTCGTCGATCCCTGAGGACCGCCATTTCATTGAAGCGCCCGCCCGCGTCTTTCAATCCCAGGAAGAGCTCCATGCCGCGTTCAAGGCAGGTGAGCTCCACCGTGACGTGGTTGCCGTGGTGCGCTTCCAGGGCCCGAAGGCCAACGGCATGCCGGAGCTTCACCGCATGACACCGCCCCTTAGCGTGTTGCAGGAAAAGGGGTTCCGTGTCGGGCTGGTCACCGATGGCCGTATGTCGGGCGCTTCCGGCAAAGTGCCGGCCGCCATCCATGTGACCCCCGAGGCCGCCAATGGCGGTGCCATCGCTAAGATCAGGGACGGCGACATCATCCGTATCGACGCGGACAACGGCCGTCTTGAAATTCTGGTGGATGCAAAGGAGTTCGCGTTGCGGGTTCCCGCCACCGCTGATCTTTCAAAAAATGAGGAAGGCACGGGCCGCGAGCTCTTCAAGGCCTTCCGCAATCTTGCAGGCCGCGCCGATCAGGGCGCATCAATTTTCGAGATTGCGTGATGACAAGGGATTTGCAGGCAGGCATCGAAGCCATTCTTAAAGCGGCCCCCGTGGTGCCCGTAATGGTGATTGAGCGCGTGGCCGATGCGGTGCCGCTGGCCAAGGCACTTGTTAAGGTTGGCCTGCCCGTTCTCGAAATTACCCTGCGCACCGCTGCGGCCATTGAGTCCATTCGCGCCATCATGGCGGAAGTGAAAGGCGCCATTGTCGGCGTCGGCACGGTGATCACGCCAGAACAGATGGATGACATGGACAAGCTGGGTTGCGCCTTCGCTGTGTCGCCCGGCTCGTCGCCAAAGCTGCTCAAAGCTGCAAAGGATATTAAAATGCCGCTTCTCCCCGGCGGTGTTACCGCCTCGGAAGGCATGAACCTCCTTGAGCAGGGCTACAGCTTTCAGAAATTCTTCCCCGCCGAACCCGCAGGCGGGGCCGCCTATTTGGCTTCGCTGGCCCAACCCCTGCCGCAAATCCACTTCTGCCCCACCGGCGGAATAACCCTGGAATCCGCCCCCAAATACCTGAAGCTGGCAAACGTCATCACCGTCGGCGGCTCCTGGATGGTGCCGAAGAAATTGATCGAGGCCGGTGATTGGGCGGGGATAGAAGTGCTGGCCCGCGAGGCCTCTAAACTTGCGAAGCCCGCACAAATTTCGCCAGCTCGCGATTGAAGCGGGCTGCGTCCTCGGCAAAGGGCGCATGGCCAATGCCTTCATACAGTGAGAGCCGCGCTCCGGGCACAACAGCCGCCGTAAGCTCGCCAAGGCCTCTCAGCACCAACTTGTCCTCGCTTCCCTGGGTCACCAGCACCGGCACATCAAGTTTTGCCAGTATGCTTCCGTCCGATGCGGGCCTGCTGAGATGCGCCCCACGTATGCCGGCTGGAACCAGCATGTTATAATTGAAAACTGCTTCAAACTCTTCGGGGCTGGGCTGCTTCTCATAACAGGCCTGCACGAAATCCCGCGTGGCCCTGATATTTGCGTCAGGATCATTGCCGCTCATGTCGCCCAGAAAATCCGTTCCCGGTCCATTGTAAGCCGGATCATTGTTTGTTCGCGCGCAGACATAGTTGATGCCGGCTATGCGGCTTGTGCCGTAAGCTTCCGCATAGTCACCAACGATGCGGCCCGCATAGGACCAGCCCACCAGCACGGGCCGCCTCAGGCTGAAGGCCTCCATGACGCCGTGAACATCATCTGCAAACAGCCTGTCATCCGCATAGCGCGACATGTCCACTGGTTTTTCCGAAGCACCATGGCCGCGAATATCAAAAGCGATCAGGCGGAAATCATTGGCAAGATCGGAAGAGGAAAACTGATTGCTCCAGCAGAGCGAAAATTGCGAAATGCCATGAATGAAGAGAATTTCAGGGCCTTTCGGATTGCCATGCTCATAACCTGCAAGAACCAAACCATCGCTGGAATGGATATCACGTGAGATCATGGCCTGCCGTCGCTCTTGCCGCTGCTCATCGCATCAACATAGCGTTCGATTGCCAACGCCGTTGTGGAAAATCCTTGACGGTAGAGCAGCAGCCCACTCATTGCCGCGGTCATGACCATGCAGGCATAGGGACCGACAAAGAGAAAGAACGCCGCAAGCGCGAAATAATAGCCGCGAATGCCGTTGTTCAGGCTTTTCACGGCCTCGGTCATCACCGTCGCTGTCTCCACAACCATAATTCTTGACTGGGGATCGTCACCCGGCGCTTCGCTCAATCCGCCGATCATGGCCAGCGTATAGGCAAGCTTCCGCAATGCAAAGGTGAAGGAGAAAAAACAGATCGCCATGATCACGGTGAGTGTCACGAAATAAATGGTGAAAAGTTCAAGGCTCATCATGGGAATGAATTTTATTTCCATCACCGCCGCATAAAGCCGGCTGATATTGGCGAGCGTTCCCAGCAGGCCCGCCAGCACCAGAAGTGTGGCCGAGCCGAAGAAGGCCATAGAATTGGAAATGTGCCCCATCATCAGCGCATCGAAGGTGCGGTGGTCGCGATGGGTTTGCAGCAGCATGCGCATCCAGCGCAAACGCACCACATGCAGTTGGGCGTTCAGGGTGCCGCGTCCAAGGGCGCCCAGGATTGGGCCGTAGAGTCCCCACATGGCGAAAATCAAGGCAATGGCAAGAATGCGCGGCAGGTCAAGGTCAGTCGGCAACATGATGTTTGCTCCTTAGGCGGCCTTGTGCATTTCCTTGATTTCGGTGGCCTTGATGTAGGGCGCCCGTTCCAGTGTGTAGTTTAGGCTGAAGGCCGATTGTGCCATCAATACGGGTGACCCATCAAGGTCATTGGCAATGGAAAAGCGGTTGGCCACGATGAAATCATCAAGCTTCTTGGGATCATCACTGGCAATCCAGCGCATTACCTCATGTCTGGTTGTTTCAAACTCGACGGGAACGCCATATTCGTTAGCCAAGCGGTCAGCCAGCACATCAAGCTGTAGCGCGCCCACGACGCCCACAACGGCCGCCGAGCCATCCACCGGAATGAAGAGCTGTACCACACCTTCTTCGGCAAGCTCTTCCAGGGCACTGCGAAGCTTCTTGGCTTTCATTGGATCGCCCAGCTTCACCCGGCGCAGGATTTCCGGCGCGAAGCTGGGCACGCCCGTGAAAACAATGTCCTCGCCTTCTGTCAGCGTATCGCCAATGCGCAGCACTCCATGATTGGGAATGCCTACGACATCGCCCGCAAAGGCCACTTCTGCCAGAGAGCGGTCCTGGGCAAAGAAGAACTGCGGGGCATTAAGGGCAAGGGTCTTGCCGGTGCGGACAATCTTGACCCGCATGCCGCGCGTCAGCTTGCCTGAAGCAAGCCGCATGAAGGCAATACGGTCCCGGTGGCTGGGGTCCATATTGGCTTGAATCTTGAAGACAATGCCAGTCATTTTGTCTTCGTTCGCGTGGACCACCCGCTGCAGGGCCTGCTGGTCGCGCGGCGGCGGCGCATGGGCGATGAGCGTATCGAGAAGATCGCGCACCCCGAAGTTTCGCAAAGCCGAACCAAACAGCACCGGCGACAAATGACCTTCGAGAAAAGAGGCCCGGTCAAAGCTGTGGCAGAGGTCGCGCACCAGCTCCATTTCGTCGCGCCAGGTCGCAAGCTGTGGTGGTGTGAGCAGCGTGGTGAACAGGGGGTCATCGGGGCCGGACACCATCTGCCCGGCGGGGTCTTCGTCCAGCCGCCGGACCCGCGGCGTATTGAGGTCATAAGTGCCGACAAAGGCCCGGCCCAGGCCGATGGGCCACACCATGGGCGCAACAGTCAGCGCCAGGCCTTTTTCAATCTCGTCCAGCAGGTCAAGCGGCTCGCGGGTTTCCCGGTCCATCTTGTTGATGAAAGTGATGATCGGAATGTCGCGCAGGCGGCAGATTTCAAAAAGCTTGCGGGTGCGCGCTTCAATGCCCTTGGCCCCGTCAATCACCATGACCGCCGCGTCAACTGCCGTTAGCGTGCGGTAAGTGTCTTCGGAAAAGTCCTCGTGGCCCGGCGTATCCAGCAGGTTAAATACGCAGTTGTTGTATTCAAAAGTCATCACCGAGGTGACAACCGAAATGCCGCGTGCCCGCTCGATCGACATCCAGTCCGAGCGCGTTCGCCGCCGGTCGCCCTTGGCCCGCACCTGTCCGGCAAGCTGGATTGCGCCGCCGAAAAGCAGCAGCTTTTCGGTGAGCGTGGTTTTGCCGGCGTCCGGATGGGAAATGATGGCAAAGGTCCGCCGGCGCGAAACCTCGGAAGCTATTTGATCGGTCACGGAATTTCCAACTGGTTCAGGTAAAAACGCTTCCTAGCGGAAGTCATGGTGATTGGCCAGATCACCGCCGCTCTTGCCCTCCAGCGCTGGCCGTGGCAGTGGAGGGCTGAGGACAGAATGACGGAATTTGCACTTGTCGGCGACATCGGGGGCACCAACTCCCGTTTTGGTCTGGTTAAGCAAGGCTCCATGGTGATCCAGCACATGGAGGCCTTGCGCAACGATAATTTCCCATCGCTTGAGGGAGCAATCCAGCAATATTTACGCAATCAAGAGGTAAATTCGCTCGCATCTGCCGCCCTTGCCGTCGCCGCACCGGTTGACCGTGAGCACATTTCCCTGACCAATTATGATTGGTCATTTACCAATGAAAGCCTGCGGCTGGCCGCCAAGGCAAGGCGCCTGCGGCTGTTGAATGACTATGAGGCCCTGGCCCTTTCCCTTCCCCATCTCACGGGCGATGATTTGGTCCAGATCGGCGGCCAGGAGTCGCCGGTCCCCAAGCTCAAAATCGTAATGGGCCCTGGAACCGGCCTTGGTATGGCAGCCTTAGCACCCCTGCCGCACGGCGGCTGGATGGCGCTGCCCGGCGAACTTGGCCAGGTGACGCTGCCCACCGTCACGCGCGAGGAATTTGACCTGCGCGAACGCATGAAAAAACCCGGCAGCATATTTATCGCCGAAGATGCCGTCAGCGGCAGTGGTGTTTATCTGCTCTACAAGACACTCTCTCCCCAGGGAAAACTGACCAGCCCCGAAGCCGTTATCCAGGCAGCCTTGAAGGGACAGGACGAGGTGGCCGTCCAAACCCTCGACCAATTCATTGCCTGGCTGGCGCGCATTTCCGGCGATGCGGCCATGGCGCTGCAGGCCCGCGGCGGCGTCTATCTGGCTGGCGGCATTGCTCCGTCCATCATTGATAAATTGAAGAGCGGACTTTTCCGCGCCATATTCGAGGACAAGGGCAAGCTGTCGGATATCATGCGTTCCATTCCTGTTTATGTCATTGTCGACCGGTTTCCAGCTTTCAAGGGATGCGCCGCGTCCCTTGCCCAATGAGGTTCCCATGCAGACCAGTGAAAACGAAGTCCTCCTTGTTGTCGACATCCAGTATGATTTTTGTGCCGGCGGAAAGCTGGCCGTGCCCGATGCCGATGAAGTTGTTCCGCTGATCAATGACTTCGCCAGAAATTTCAAGCATGTCGTGATGACCCAGGACTGGCATCCCGCCGGGCATTCCTCTTTTGCATCGTCGCACCCCGGCAAGGAAATTTTCTCGGAATATGATATGCCCTATGGCCCGCAAACCCTGTGGCCGGATCATTGCATTCAGGGGAGCCATGGTTCGGCATTCCACAAGCTTTTGAATATCCCGCAGACCGAGCTCATTGTGCGCAAAGGCTTCCGTCATGAAGTGGATTCTTATTCGGCTTTTTTCGAAAACGACCACGTGACACCCACCGGCCTTGGCGGCTATTTGAGGGAGCGGGGCTTCACCCGGATTTTTTGCGTTGGTCTGGCCTTCGACTATTGCGTGCGCTATTCGGCCGAAGACGCAAAAAACCTAGGCTTTGATACGGTGGTGATCGAGGAGGCCTGCAAGGCTATTGATCTCCACGGTTCGGCCGAAGCTACGCGCAAACTGTTCCGCCACCGCGGCATCGAACTCATATGAGCTATGTTATCGCCTCGCCAAAACAGGCCTCGGTGCCGGTGAAAGGCACGCATTTGCGCTTTCCCGTGCGGCGCATTTACTGCGTGGGCCGCAACTACAATTATCACGTAGTTGAAATGGGCGACGTTCCCGGTCGCGAGCCGCCGTTCTTCTTCCAAAAGCCGGCGGATGCCTTGCTTCTCGATGGAAATTTTCCCTATCCTCCTGCCACCCGCGATGTCCACCATGAAGTGGAACTCGTCGTTGCTCTTCAGTCCGGCGGCATGGATATCGCCGTGTCCAACGCCGCGCAGCATATCTATGGCTATGCCGTCGGCATCGACATGACGCGGCGTGACCTGCAAAGCGAAGCCAAGAAGGCTGGCAGACCCTGGGAGGTCGGAAAAGCCTTTGACCATTCGGCGCCGATTGGCGAAATCATTCCAAAGGCAGATACAGGCGTGCTTGAGCACGCCGGCATTTCATTGCACGTCAATGGCACGCAGCGTCAAAGCTCTGATATTTCTCAAATGATCTGGAGCGTTCCTGAAATCATCCGCGAACTGTCCCGGTTATTTGAGCTGCATGCCGGCGATATCATCTTCACCGGCACGCCGAGCGGCGTTGGCCCCATCCGGCCCGGCGACAAACTGCATGCAGCCATTGAACATGTCGGTGAGCTCAGCCTGCAAGTGTATAAGCCGTCTTGATCGCCGTATAGAAATCAGCTGCAAAGCGCCCCTGTTCGCGCGCCCCATAGCTTGAACCTTTGCGCCCGCCGAATGGAACATGATAATCCACGCCCGCCGTCGGCAGGTTGACCATGACCATGCCCGCCGCCGATTTCTTACGGAAGTCCGTGGCATATTTCAGCGACGCCGTAAAAATGCCGGAGGAAAGCCCAAACGCCGTGTCGTTGGCAACGGCGAGCGCCTCGTCATAGCTTCCCACTTTGATGACCGAGGCCACGGGGCCGAAGACTTCTTCGCGGTTTATTCGCATCTCGTTCTTCGTATTCGTGAACAGGGCAGGCGACAGGTAATGCCCTTTCGTATCGCGGTTCAGGCGCTCGCCGCCCCAGGCCAATTCGCCGCCTTCAGTCCTTGCAATGCCGATATATTTCTCATCCTGCGCCATCTGGTTTTCATCAACGACGGGGCCAACCTGTGTCCCGTCCTTCAGCGCATTGTCAACCTTCAGCGCCTTCATGGCCGTCACCATCTTGTCAACGAAGGCGTCATGGATCTTGCTTTGGACGACAAGCCGCGACGAAGCCGTGCAGCGCTGCCCCGTCTGGAAGAATGCTCCGTCGATGGAAGCGGCAACTGCCGCATCAATGTTGGCGTCATCGAGAACCACCAGCGGATTCTTGCCGCCCATTTCTAGTTGATACTTGGCCCCGCGCCCCGAGCAGGCCATAGCGACCTTGGCCCCGGTCTCAACAGAACCGGTAAATGATATGGCGTTCACGCCACGGGAATCGAGCAGGGTTTGCCCCACCACCGAGCCACGCCCCATGACCAGGTTCAGCACGCCCTTGGGCAGTCCGGCGCGCGACAGGATTTCAACCATGGCCCAGGCCGTACCGGGCACCAGGTCGGCGGGCTTGAACACGACGGTATTTCCAAAGGCGAGCGCTGGCGCCATTTTCCAAGCCGGAATGGCAATGGGGAAGTTCCACGGGCAGATGAGGCCAACGACGCCCAAGGGCTCGCGAGTGATGGAAACATCCACCCCGGCCCGCACCGAGGCAACCGAAACACCTTCAACGCGGAGCGCCTCCTGGGCGAAAAACTTGAAAATTTGGGCGGCGCGCATGGTCTCCGCAACGCCGTTGGCCAGGGGCTTTCCTTCTTCGCGCGACAGCAGCCGGCCAATTTCTTCACGCCGCGCCAGCAACTCAATGCCCGCCGATTCCAGAATATCGGCCCGTTGCTGCGGGGTTGTTGCCGCCCATCCAGGGGCCGCCACCTGCGCCGCAGCAATGGCTGCCTCGGTTTGCACTTTGTCCGCCTGCGCATATTCGCCAACGATGTCGGTAGTATCGGAAGGATTGATGTTTTCCTTGGCACTTGTGCCCGCAACCCATTCGCCATTTATGAAATTCTGGTGTAACGCCATGGTGCATTCTGCTCCTGTTGATGGGGGCGGAAACTAGCATGGGATGGGGCGGAGGCAAGCATGAGAATTGGTTTCATAGGTGCTGGTCTCATGGGGCATGGCATGGTGCTCAATTTGCTGAAAGGCGGCCATGAGGTTCTTGTCATTGCTCACCGTAACCGGGCGCCCATCGAGAATCTGCTCGCCAAGGGAGCCAGCGAAGCCAGCAGTTTGGAGAAAATCGCTCAAACCAGTGATTGCATCGTATTCTGCCTTTCCTCCTCAAAAATTGTCGAAGAGACGGTGGCCGCCCTGAAGCCTGCCTTGCGCTTCGGGCAGGTCATCATTGATGCAGGCACATCCGAGCCCGAATCTACCCGCCGCCTTGCCAGCGAATTGGCACTGCTGGGAATTGCCTATGCCGATGCACCAATGACCGGCGGTCCCGAACAGGCTGCAATTGCAGAGCTTGGTGTGCTCTGCGGCGCAAGCCCTGAAACGTTTTCAAGGATTCTGCCGCTGCTCTCCTGTTTTGCCAGCACCATTCGCCACATGGGGCCTGTGGGTTCCGGCCACGCCGCAAAACTCATTTCCAATTTCCTTGTGACCGGCATGATAGCCCTCGTGGCTCAAGCCTTTGAAACCGCCCGGAAGGCAGATATCGACTGGCGCAATCTGTATGACGTCATGCTGAATGGCTCGGGCAATTCCGGTGTGCTACGCAAGATGGTGGCCCCGGCCTTGGAAGGAGACTTTGAGGGCTATCAGTTCTCCCTTGCCAATGCCGCCAAGGACATTGGCTATTTCAAATCACTCGCATCCGGGCTTGGCATCGAAAATACACTTGTGGGAGCCGTGGAAGACGTGTTCTCGGCCGCGATTTCCAACGGACTTGGCCAAAGAAACGTGAGCCGTCTGCTGGATTTATGACAGGCGAAGCGCAACCGCTCCCACGACAACCAATATTCCCCCTGCGATGCGCAGCCAACTGAGCTGTTCTTTAAGGAGCCTTGCAGACATGAAGATGACAAACAGAATGCTGGTCTCGCGCAGCGCCGCCACCGCCGCAATGGGCGCCTGAGTCATGGCCCAGATGACAATCCAATAGGAGGAGGCTGAAAGCAGGGCCCCCATGACGCCACTTTTCCAGAAGGGTGCAACCTTTTGGAAAATGCCAGGCCCCCGCATGTAGAGGCCGGTTCCCAGAAGGAAAACAGCATCAAGAACGAACACGAGGGCCGTATAGGCGGAGGCCGATCCCGAGACGCGCCCACCCAAGCCATCCACAACCGTATAGGCGGCGATGAAGCAGGATGTGACAAGGGCAAAGAACAGCGACACCTTGTCAAGCTTGAGCGTCTTTGACCGGCCCACAGCAACCAGCCATATGCCCGACACCAGTACGCCGATGGCGATAGCGGTTACGGCATTGATCTGCTCGCTAGCCACCAGCCATGTTGCCAGAAGCGTGAACAGTGGGGCGGTACCGCGGGCTACGGGATAAACCAGACTGAGATCACCATCGCGGTAGCTGCGGGCCAGAAAAATGTTATAGCCCGTATGCAGAAAACCGGAGGCGAGTGCATAGGGCAGGCTTTCGCGCGACGGCCAGGCAAAAAAGAAGAGCATGCCAATGCCCATGACACCCATCAGGGTTTGAATGAGAAACAGCGACAGAAACCGGTCCAGCTTGAGCTTGACCAGCAGATTCCAGCTGGCATGCATGAAGGCTGCAGCCAGAACGGCAAGAAAAACGGTAAGTTCCAACTATTTAACTCCAGGAATCAAGCCCCTATACCGCGAGATCGGAGTTCATGCCAGAGCGGAGAACCTCGAACAAAAAAAGGGAGCTCCTGTTGGGCTCCCTTTGGCAAGTCGTTGGCCGGAAATGTGTTACGAGCAGACGGCTCCGCCCACAGTCGTGTTGTAGCAGGTCAACTTCAATGTGCTGCGTGGCCTCTGTGTAATGCTTTCGCCGATTTTAAATGTCGAAGCGTTCACGATGCTGTGCCCAAGAAAGTTCGCTGCGTAGGGCGAGTATGTCGTACAAACGCGCGCGACCACAAGATCGTTTCCCGCAAACATGAGCGGGGCCATGGCGGTCGTGACGGGATCCGCACCGCAGGAAGTGGCTTGCCCGTTGTTGGTTTTCCATATCTGCGAAACTGTCGAACCGGCTATGCGATAGCCAAAGACCTCAATGCGAACTGCAGACGAAGAAGTTGGCGCCATAACCAGATTTGCGGCGTTATAGTAGTCAGAGAGTTTGCTTTTCAACACCGATGTTTTGTTCTGGGCAACGAGATCCGCAACGATGCTTGCTGAATAGGTCACTTTTCTATTCACGGAAATGAGAGCAGTAATGTCAAAAAGCCCAAAATAAAGCAAGAGCATGAAGGGCATAATGAGAGCGACTTCTATCGCGGCTATTCCTTTGGTCTCGCCAATGAATTTTTTGAGCTTGCTTTTCATGATTTTAGACATCCCTATGAGCACGCCGTGCCGGCGGGAAACGGTTCATTCTGGAAAATTGCAATGCCGTGTAACCGGCGTGTCTTGCCGCCGTTGAAATTCCCCAAGAACGTCATGAACGGCATGGTAAATTTCCAGTCATAAGTGGCAAGCACGGCAGCCGCTTGCTCGGGCACGCCACAACTGTAAGAAACTGGATTGGGCGTTCCGTCAGGTTTGACGCCGACATCCATAAATCCGGGCATCGCGGATGCGAGCGCTGAAAAGGTCGCCGCAGGTCTCACATAAACCGTGAGTTTGCTTTCACAATCAATGACGATGCCGGTGATCTCGCAGATCTTGGACTTAAAATTTGCCGCGGTCATGCTTGAATTTTGGGCCTGCCCAGTCCTGATTTGCCGGGCTGCGTCCTGGACGCCGGCCTGTATCGAATACTCAGTAAAGAGCATGAGCCCGGTTTCGCAAATGCAGCCCATGAGCATGAAAAACGGGAAAGCGACTAGTGCAAACTCTACTGCAGCGGCGCCATTTTCAGACTTGATCATCCGGCGCGCAAACTTTGGACGGAATCTGTTTAGAAAAGCCCGCATAGCAATCTCCCGTAGTGAAGCGGCCCGTGGATAGAATGAACCGTATCCGCTTCCATATTATGCATTCTTATCAACAAGCCATTTCCGCCAACTGAAAGAATTCATTAAAATTTTAACAGATCTTCCGGAAATGCTGCTTTCTGAATGGAAAAGGCCTTGCTGTGCAAGGCCCTTGATCAGGTTAACTATGTTATCGCTACTGGGCGGCGGGGGCCGCTTCCTGTTCGGTGCTGGCCTTGCCCTGCGCCGTTCCGGATTTCTTTGCGTCCATTTTCGAAATATCGCCAAAGAAGCTGGCCGCGTCACCCGATTGCAGGGTTCCTTCACAACCAGGCGCGCATACATATGAATAGCGCGCCCCAGCCTTGTAAATTTGCAAATTGTTCTCGCCACCAAGCATCACCGTGACGTCGAGATTGGAAAGTTGATTGCCGTTTTCATCAAGAATGATCAGGTTTGTTGTGCCATAGGCGCGTCCATGAACGAACAACTTGTTTCCATGAACTGTGACGTCCGCAATACTCGGGTTGCCAATGACAACCGTACCGGGGTTTCCCGATACGCTGATCAACTGAGTCTGGTCGGTGTTTACGACCAGCTCTTGGGCGGCAAGAGATGCAGAAGTATCAAAGAATGTCAGCGCCAGGGCAGTTGAAGTTATGCGTACGAATTTCAGCATGTCACGAGTTCCCTTAATGGCTTTCCATCGATTGCCTTGTAATGACTTGCCAATGTGCACGTGAATGGTGAATCTTCTGTTACGAAATTGGGAGCCCCGGAATTTGTTGATATTCGGGACAAAGTAGTTGCCTGTTTGAACCAATAACGGGTCAGGCCCTGTGGACAGGGACGAAATCCATTAATCGGTCAATTCAATATACAAATTCAAATTCTGAGTGGAGGTCTCATTTAAACTATAATATATCTTAATAAATCATCATGAAATTTAGTATGAAAAAAGAGAATGAAATAAATACTCTATAATAATGTTTAATTTACCAATATATATTAAAGTATATAAAATATTACAGAATAATACATTGAATTGATAACCAAAATGTCTTTGAGACACAAGAAATATTCATTCGATTGAGAAGATTTACTTGGCATTAATAGGTGGCGGCTATGGTCGCTACATGGCTCACCTGTGCGGCGCATGAAGCACCGTTATATGAGGAGCCAGGTGCTGTAGAGTAATCTTGGAGATTTAAATGAAGAAGTTCATCAACGACGAGTCCGGCGCGACGGCAATTGAGTACGGCCTTATTGCTGCTGCCATGGGCTTGATGCTCGTACTTGTTATGCCGATCTTGGCGACCGCTGTTTCGGGCGTGTTCGGCAAGCTCTCGACCGGTCTGGACGGCATGTAATAGGCCGGTACTTCAGGGCCGCATAAGCGGCTTTGCAAGTATGTCTTTAGAATGGAACCACCAGGCCAGTCCCGGTGGTTCTTTTTTATGCAACGATTTGACAAGGTTAACTCCGTCTTTACGCCGTGCGTGTGATGATTGAAGCGCGCATCACTCCGGTGGCGCCGCAATCTTTTGGGAATTCATGATACACTTTCTCTCAATTTCGATTTTTCCGTTCCTCATGATCATTGCCGGTGCGGGCGATGCCCTGTCGCTTCGCATTCCCAATTGGTTGACCCTCTTGATTTTCGCGGCGTTTTTTCCATTGGCCTGGGCGACAGGGATGCCGCTCGCCGTCTTTGGCCTTCATGTGATGACGTCAATTATTCTTCTTGGTGTGGGCTTCGCGTTATTTTCCTTTGGTTTGTTTGGCGGCGGTGATGCCAAACTGATGGCCGCAGCGGGAATCTGGTTTGGCAGTACGCAGGCTCTACCGTTTCTGGCTTTTACGGCCATCGCTGGCGGTGTTCTGGCGATTTGTGTTGGCTTGTGGTCGGTCATTTCCATGAGTTCGGAAATTCATGATATTTTCTGGGCAAAGAAATTATCCGGCCTGAAGCCAAATGTTCCCTACGGTTACGCCTTCGCCATAGGAGCCATTCTGGCATTTCCCGAAAGCTGGTGGATGGTGGCGTCCGGTTAATGGAGCAACAACAATCTGCCGGTCATTAACCTAAATTTGACCATTCCGTCCGAAAGTCTGAATTCCAATTGGCGCCAAGTGCGCAAGGTAAAGGTACGAAATGAGTAAAATGCGCATTGTCATATTCGGTCTGGCTTTCGGCTCAGCCATCATGGCCGGCCTTCTGGCGAAGGGCTTCATTGGCCAGAAGCCAGAAAAGGAAGTTGTCGAAATCAATAAGGTCAAAACCGTCGATGTTCTGACCGCCTTGAAAGATATCAATATGGGCGAGCGCTTCGTTGACGGCTCGACCTCATGGAAGTCCTGGCCGGTGGAAAATGTCACCGACGCCATGATTACCCGTGACGAAAAACCAGACGCCCGGGAGGCCTACCTGTCGGCCCGTGCCAGAATCACGATCTATGAAGGTGAAACTATCCTTGAAAAGAAACTCGTCCTGCCTGGTGAATCGGGCTTCATGAGCGCTATCCTGCCGAAAGGCATGCGGGCAATCTCGGTTGCCGTCTCCGAGCATTCCGGCGCCGGCGGTTTCATTCTTCCGAACGACCGCGTTGACGTCATTCTCACCAAGAAACTGGATAATCCGCAAGGCACGGACAAGATCATCAGCAGTGAAATCGTTCTTTCCAACGTGCGCGTTCTCGCCATCAATCAGACCTATCGGCAGGACAAGGAAGGCGAGCAGGTAACCGTCGCGGAAGGTAAGACCGCCACTCTCGAGTTGGACCCGCGTCAGTCGGAAATTATTGCCATGATTGAGTCGGTTGGCGAGCTCTCCCTTGCCCTGCGTTCGATTGCCGAGAACGACGGAAAGAACATGGAAGAAGAAGGCCCGAAGCTTTCCGACAAATACTTGGGCAAGAAAAAAGGCGGTGGCGACACGCTCTTCGTGCGTTACGGCGTTGAAACTTATTCGACTACTCGTTGAGGCATCAGGTCATGTTGTTCAAAATTAAAGAATCGCCGGCACTTAAATCCAATCGCATAAGCCTCAAACTGGCCGCGCTCCTTCTGAGTTCGCTGGTAGTTATGCCGGTAGCCGGCGTGCTGTTGCCAAAAGCCGCCGCGGCCAGCGATCTGGAAAACATTCAGAGCGCTTCGGAGGGCGATGGGCACTTCGTGCGCATTGGACTGAACAAATCCATTGTCATCCGCCTTCCCGCCGAAGCCCACGATGTCATCGTCGGCAATCCGGAGATTGTCGATGCTGTGGTCCGTTCAAAAAATACCGCCTACCTGTTTGCCCGCACCATTGGGCAGACTAATATTTTCTTCTTTGACAAAAACGGCCAGCAGATTCTCAACCTCGACTTGGAGGTCGCTGTTGATGTTACCGCCCTGCGGAATCTCTTGCAGAGAAGTATTCCCGGCACTAAGATCACTGTCGATACGGTAAACAACAGCGTTATTCTGGGCGGCACGGCTCCCAATGCGGCGGAAGCAAAGTTCGCCGAAGACATCGCGTCAAAATTTCTCACCCGTGAAGTTGACAAGGCCGCTGGCACGGGATTCGTCAACACAATCAAGATTACCGGTGAAGACCAGGTGATGCTGAAGGTCCGTGTTGTTGAAGTCCAGCGCGATGTCTTGAAGCAGTTTGGCGTTGACCTACAGGCATTGCTCTCCGTTGGAAAGTTTGCGTTTAACCTTGCCAGCATTACTCAAGTCGGCGCACTTGGCGGTATTCCCCCAATTACCTCGAATACGGGTTACAAGGGCGTTTATACGGACGGGTCAACTAGCATAACCGGCGTTATACGCGCGATGGAACAAGACGGTGTCTTGAAAACACTGGCCGAGCCCAATTTGACTGCAGTTTCGGGTCAGCCTGCCAAGTTCCATGCTGGCGGTGAATATCCTTATGAAACCTGTACTGGGAGCGGTTCGGACAGGGAATGCACAGTAACCTTCAGGGATTTTGGTGTCTCTCTAGGCTTCACGCCTGTAGTTCTGTCCGAGGGCCGCATCAATCTCAAGATTTCAACTGAAGTAAGTGAATTGAGCTCGCGTGCAATTGGCAATCTTCCCATCCTTGATACACGCAGCACCGAAACCGTGATCGAACTTCCCAGCGGCGGTTCGATGATGTTGGCGGGCCTGATTAAGGATACGACGCGGCAGCTGGTTGACGGAACGCCCGGTCTAAAAAAGCTGCCGGTGCTCGGTGCATTGTTCCGCAGCCGTGACTACAAACACAATCAAACTGAACTGGTGGTGATAGTAACGCCTTATCTCGTTGGGTCCGTTGCCGAGAGGGAGCTTTCAACACCGGTTGATCGTCTCAACACGGCAACCGACCGGCAGACGATCCTCCTTGGCCGCCTGAATAAGGTCTACGGCACGGCCGGGCAAAATCCGGATGGCGTATATCACGGCAACGTCGGTTTCATTGTAGAATAAGTGTAAGCGGAGACTATCATGTACAAGTATCTTCCCGTGTCGGCCGCTTCAAGGATGAGTGCGGTTTTGTTCATCGCAATGTCATCGGCACTGGCCGCATGCAGCAATGGCGAACTTGCGCTTGATGACACGTATGTGCCAGCAACCCACTATGAGAGATTTCCGATTGAGGTCACCAGTGGGCCCGTAAGAATGGAGGTTTCATCGCGGCATGGAACATTGCAATCATCTCAAATCAACGCGATCTCCGGATTCTCGCGTTCCGCCGGCAGTTCCGGCTCATCCAAAATAACTGTTCTTCGCCCCTCGGCCGGCGGCGCATCTGGCAAGGTTGCAAGGCAAGTCTATCAGGTGCTCGTGCAAAGCGGTATTTCACCAGGCATGATCTCGCAAAAAACCTACCCAGGCTCTGCTATGGGACCGGTGCAGATTACATATGTTCGCAGTGTTGCGGTCACCAAGGAATGTGGCGATTGGTCGTCGGATATGACGAATACGTCAAGCAATGAACCGTATTCAAATTTTGGCTGTTCCACCCAAAACAATATTGCTGCAATGGTTGTAAATCCGAACGATCTTGTTGTGCCGCGCCAAATGACCCCGGCTCTGGCAGCCACGCGGACGCCTGGAGTTACACCCACAATGACCATGCCCACAGCTTCAAGTTCTGTGACCACAGCTCTGCCGTAAATTTCGAAAATTTGCTTCTGACATGCACCAATGCGACGCTTTAAAAGTTTGAGAACAGGTCAAAAAAATGATCAACGCAACTGCCCAGAGTAACGCAATGCCACAAGAGGGCGAATTTCCGGTCGCCTTGGTGCCGCGCGTCAATATTCATACCTTCTGCGACAACCAGCAAACTGCTGAAACGTTGCAGGCCGCTGCGATGGACCGGCGCATGTCCAAGGCTCATGTCACAATTCAGCTCGGCGGTATTCTGGCGGCTGTCCAGGTCTACCAGACTCAGCCGACGCCAAATGTTTTGGTTGTGGAATCGCATAGTTCACGGGACGGCATCCTGGCGGAGCTTGGTCAACTAGCCCAGGTTTGCCAGCCTACAACCAAAGTTATCGTGGTCGGCCATCTGAATGATGTTATTCTCTACCGCGAATTGATCCGCCAGGGCGTCAGCGAATACCTGGTGGCCCCCCTGGGGCAGATGCAGATCATTGAAACCATCGCGTCTCTCTATCAGGACCCGAAGTCGGAACCGCTGGGCCGCATCGTGGCTTTCGTCGGCGCAAAGGGCGGGGTGGGCTCAAGTACAATTGCTCACAACATTGCCTGGGCCTTGTCAAAAAATCACGGGCTTGAAACCGTTATCACCGATCTCGACCTGGCCTTCGGGACGGCGGGATTGAATTTCAACCAGGATTCTACGGGCGGAATCCTTGATGCGCTCGGCCAGCCGGACCGTGTCGATGCCACGCTGCTTGACCGCATGCTTACGAAACTGGGAGAGAAGCTCAGTCTGTTGAGCGGTCCAGGCGGCGTAGACAGGGATACCACGATTGAGGCTGGCGCCATAGAGACAATTCTCAGTGTGGTGCGCCATAGTGTGCCATGCGTTGTGGTTGATGTTCCAAACATGTGGGCCCCATGGATCAAGCACACCTTGCTCAATGCCGACGAGGTCGTAATCACGTCGACGCCTGAACTCGCGAGCTTACGGAACGCCAAGAACTTGATTGATCTTCTAAAGGCATCGCGTCCCAATGACAGGCCGCCGCGCCTGATCTTGAACCAGGTTGGCGTGCCAAAACGCCCGGAAATTCCTGCCGCTGATTTTGCTAAAGCCGTTGGCATCGTGCCGTCCCTGATCATTCCGCACGATCCGCAAACCTTTGGAACCTCCCAAAGCAACGGCCAGATGGTGTTGGAAGTAGCACCCAAATCCAAAACCGCCGAGCTGCTGACATCGTTCGCGCAGGTAATTGCGGGCACGGAAATACCCGGAAAGGCCCCCAAGTCCGGACGGTCATCCCTGTTTAGCAAGCTCCCGTTGCTGAGGAAGAAATAATGTTTGGCAAGAGAAGTGATGTAGGAGCTCAGCAAAAGCCCGTATTGCCGATTCCGCAAACCGTTGCGCCCACTGGCGACGACTTCGCCGGGGGAGCCGCAGCCTCCAGCCACATTCCGGACCTGGGCATTCCAGCGGCTGGCGCGCAGTTTAGCGGGCAGGCGGCCCGCCCCGGATCAAAAAGTATCCAACCGGAAGCGCCCAAGGTTCCCAAAGCCGAATCCAGTTTGTCGGCCCGAAAGTCTGAATCTTATTACGATATTAAGAGCACGATTTTCAATGCCTTGATTGATGCGATTGATCTTACCCAGCTCGGCCAGCTTGACCGCGACGCGGCGCGCGACGAAATTCGCGACATCGTAAACGAGATCATCACGCTCAAGGACGTCGTGATGTCCATTGCCGAGCAGGAAGAGCTGCTTGAGGATATCTGCAACGACGTCTTGGGCTATGGCCCGCTTGAACCGCTTCTGGCCCGGGATGACATTTCGGATATCATGGTCAATGGCGCAAACCTGACTTTCATCGAAGTCGGCGGCAAGATGCAGCAAACCGGTGTGCGCTTCCGCGACAATGGCCAGCTCCTGAACATCTGCCAGCGCATCGTGAGCCAAATCGGCCGGCGTGTTGACGAAGCAAGCCCAATATGCGACGCACGCTTGCCTGATGGTTCGCGCGTCAACGTGATCGTCGGCCCGCTGGCCATCGACGGGCCAGCCCTCACAATTCGTAAATTCAAAAAGGACCGCCTGAAACTCACCGATCTGGTGAAATTCAAGTCGATCACGCCGGAAGGTGCCTCGATCCTGGAGATCATTGGCCGGGTTCGCTGCAATGTCCTCATTTCCGGCGGTACGGGTTCGGGAAAAACCACGCTTCTGAACTGCCTGACCGGTCATATCGACCACGACGAACGCATCATCACTTGCGAAGACGCGGCCGAACTTCAATTGCAGCAGCCCCATGTGGTGCGCCTCGAAACCCGCCCGCCCAACCTGGAAGGCGAAGGCTCGATCACCATGCGTGATCTCGTGAAGAACTGCTTGCGCATGCGTCCTGAAAGAATCATCGTCGGCGAAGTCCGTGGCCCGGAGGCCTTTGACCTCCTGCAGGCCATGAACACGGGTCATGACGGCTCCATGGGGACACTCCACGCCAACAGCCCGCGTGAGGCCCTATCGCGTCTCGAATCGATGATTACCATGGGCGGCTTTTCGCTTCCGTCGAAAACAATTAAGGAAATGGTCTGCGGTTCGATTGACGTTATCGTTCAGGCAGCGCGTCTGCGTGACGGTTCCCGCCGCATTACCCACATCACTGAAGTTGTCGGCATGGAAGGTGATGTCATCATCACCCAGGATCTCTTTGTCTACGAAATTGTCGGTGAAGACGCCAACGGCAAGATCATCGGGCGGCACAGGTCGACAGGCATTGCCAGGCCACATTTTTGGGATCGGGCACGCTACTATAACGAAGAAAGGCGCCTGGCTGAGGCGCTGGAAAAAGCCGAAGCTCGCAACGAACAGGACTAAGTAGTTTGAAGAGGTTACGGGGCGCCATGCGTTGCGCAAATTATTAAAGGGTAGATGCAGCTATGTTCGGCCAAGATCTTTCACAAATCGCCTTTGTGTTCATGGTGGCCATTGCCGTAGGTGGCATGGCGTTGGCGATATTCTTTCCCCTGTTTGCAGGTGCAGCGGCATCGAAGCGGATTGAATCCGTCACATCGACAGTGAAAGCTCCCACTAGGCAATCCCTGCGCTCGCGCCTTATGGAAGATCCGAAGGACACACGCCGAAAGCAGATCCAGGATTCGCTGAACCAGCTTGGTGAGCGCGAAAAGCAGCGCAAGAAAAAACTCAATTTGCGCACTCTTATTGCACAGGCAGGAATTGACCTGTCCATCCGTATGTTCTGGCTGTGGTCGCTCATCACAGGCATTATCATGGCGATTGTGCCATTTGTTTTTGCCTTGCCATGGTATGTTTGCGTGGGCTGCGGAATTGTCGGTTTTCTTGGTTTGCCGCGGTGGTTTATAAAATTCCTGCGTACCCGCCGGCAGAATGTTTTTCTCAATGACTTTGCCGATGCCATTGATGTTATGGTCCGTGGTCTTAAATCGGGCCTTCCGGTCACTGACGCGATGAAGATTATTGCGAATGAATCTGGCCCGCCCGTTGGTCCGGAATTCAATGAAGTTGTGGAGGGCCAGCGGGTTGGAATTTCCGTGGACCAGGGCATTGAACGCATGGTCGAGCGGATGCCTTTGGCGGAAGTTAATTTTCTTGCAATTGTGATGGCAATTCAGTCCAAGACCGGCGGCAACCTGTCGGAGGCCCTGGGCAATCTTTCCAAGGTGCTGCGTGACCGCAAGAAAATGAAGGCAAAGATCAGGTCCATGAGCCAGGAAGCGAAATCGTCGGCGGCTATCATTGGCTCGCTTCCGTTTATCATTATGGGCACCCTTTCCGTGTTAAATCCCGCCTATCTGAATCCCCTGATTAACACCACGATCGGGAACATCATGCTGGGTACTTGCGCCGTATGGATGCTGACCGGCATTCTGGTTATGCGCAAAATGATCAATTTCGAAATCTAGGGCCGGGTACCAGGAAAATGATAGCCTTCATCGAAAACCTTTTCCAAATGGAAGTGCTGATTACGGCACTTGTCGGCTTTGCCGCTTTTGGAACTGTGCTGACAATTGCAGCACCCTACTTTGAGGGCGACAAGCTAAGCGCACGTATCAAGGGGGTTTCCCTGGAGCGCGACAGGTTGCGGATTCAGCAAAAGGTCCAGTTGAACGGCGGCGAAGCGAGGCTCCGGGAAAAGCCGAAGCGCAGTCTCGTATCGCAGATCGTGGAAGCTCTCAATTTGCGCAGCGTGTTTGAAGCTGAAGCCTCGCGCGAGGCGCTGCGCCAGGCCGGTATGCGCAGCGAACGCCAGCTTATCACCTTTCTTGCCCTTCGCCTGATCACACCCATCATTGTCGGCGTGATCGTATTCGTCTATTCTTCCACGGTTTTCGCCGACCGTATCCCGCCGCAGATGCGACTGGTTGCAACCGTGGTGGGCCTGGTATTTGGTTTTTATCTGCCCAGTATTATTCTGAAAAACCTGAAGACAAGGCGGCAGGATTCAATCCGGAAAGCCTGGTCGGATGCGCTCGATCTTTTGCTGATTTGCGTCGAATCCGGCATGGCCATCGAACCTGCCCTGCAGCGGGTCGCCCGCGAAATCGGCAGCAGCTCGGTGGCCCTGGCAGAAGAGCTGACATTGACGGTTGCCGAGCTTTCCTATTTGCAGGACCGACGCAAGGCTTTTGAGAATTTGGGCAAGCGCACCGGCCTGCCCACCGTAAAATCGGTCGTAACAAGCCTTATTCAGTCGGAACGCTATGGTACGCCTTTGGGTACGGCCCTCCGGGTTCTGGCCCAAGAAAACCGCGATGCTCGCATGCAGGAAGCCGAACGGAAGGCCGCGGCACTTCCCCCTAAGTTGACTGTACCGATGATTCTGTTTTTCCTGCCGGTTATTTTCGTGATCATACTTGGGCCATCGGTTATCCTGGTCATGAAGATCAAATGAGAAAAGCGTATTAAAATACAAAAAGGCGCGAATGGGTTTCGCGCCTTCTTTGTTGGCCTGGTTTCGGATATTTAGCCCTCTGTATCGCCCGAAAGCTGCTGCCAGGTGTTGGGCTGCGATAGCATTTTCTGTAAATAAGCCATGTTGGCCTCAACCTCTTCGGGCGGAAGGTCTTCGCTGGCAATTTTCCGGGACTCTTCGAAGCGTCCTTGCAGGCCAACGACCAGGGCGAGGTTCTGCCGAAGTCTTGGCAAAGATTTGCCTTCGGGCAGGGCCGCAGCGCCGCGCAGGGTTTCCTCTGCTTCCTTGAGGTTTCCCTCAAGCGCATAGGACATGCCCATGTTGTTGAGAACGGAGATTTGATTGGGCTGAAGCGCCAGGGCCTTCTGGTAGGTTTCACGCGCCGTGGCATATTGGCCCTGCTGGTCATAGGCCGAACCCAGCGCGGAAAGAATGCGCCAATCGCCGGTTCCGTTGTCTGCAACGGCCTTGAGGACCGGGATTGCTTCGCCAGACCGTCCAGCGGCAAGGAGTTTCTTGCCGTAAAGCGCCTTGATGTTGGCCTTCTCGGGATTTTGTTCCGCCAGGGTGGCAAGCACCTGCATCTGCTGGGCCGTCTGGTCGAGCTTGTCCAGCCCATCGGCATAGGCCAGCCCAAGCTCAACGTTCTTTTGGTCAGCTTGCCAGCGGTTGCCGAGTTCAGCTGTCTTTTTGAAGGAAGCAGGAGCCGTGCTGGCGGTGTTCAGGCCATCAAGGCTTTCCAGGCTGGCCGTCTTGCTCTGGCAGGCCGAAATTGCAAATGCTGATACCACGAGGAGCAGGGGCAGTGTAATCCCGCGCAAACTTCCAGTATTGACCGACACCATCACCCAAACCCCAACAGAATCATGCATATTGCGAAAGAGAAGAAGCCTGATCATGGTATGCAGGTGTCAATAAACAATTAACCATGTCTGGCGCGAAGCCGGGAATGCTAACGAAAGAAGGTGTGTCGATGGAGGCCCGAAAAATTCTGCTGAAAGCCGGCGGCGACAAGGTGATTAAGATCCAGGTTGCAACGGCGGGAACATGGCCAAAAATTCGGGCCCAGCTTCCCCGCACCGCGCAAGCCTGGGCCGACGCTCAGAATTTCACTGGCAACTCCGGAACCTGCCTGCAGATTCCCGATGTAAAGGGCGCCGTCGCTGAAGTCATCCTGGGATCCAATCGCGGCGACGATGGTTTCCATCTGGCACGCCTGTATAGACAACTTCCGACTGGCACATACGCGTTTGGGCGCGCGAAATCCGAGTCTCTCAAATTTGCCGAGCTCGCTTGGTGCCTCGAGGCCTATGCTTTTGATCGCTACAAGGCTAACGCCAGAAAATTTCCCAGCCTCGTATGCACGTCCCGTGTCGACTACGAAGGCGTCGTGCGCCTTGCCAATGCCACCTATCTGGTGCGCGATCTCATCAACACGCCGTCCAATGAATTTGGCCCTGATGAGATGGAAGCTGCCGTCCGTAAAGTGGCCTCTCACTACAAGGCCAAACTCAGCGTCATAAGGGGTGAGGCCCTGAAGCGCGGATTTCCGATGGTCCATGAGGTAGGCAAGGCAAGTCCTAGGCAGCCGCGCCTCATCGATTTTTCCTGGGGCGCGGCGCGGGCTCCCAAGGTAACGCTCGTCGGCAAGGGCGTGTGCTTTGACACGGGCGGCCTTGATATCAAGCCGGCTTCCGGCATGGCAATCATGAAAAAAGACATGGGCGGTGCTGCCAATGTGCTAGGCCTCGCCCAGATGATCATGGATGCCAGGCTTCCCGTGCGCCTGCGCGTACTCATTCCGGCCGTTGAAAATTCCATTGCCGGAAATGCGTTTCGCCCTGGCGATATCCTGAAAAGCCGCAAAGGCTTAACCGTAGAGGTCGGCAACACCGACGCGGAGGGTCGCTTGATCCTTGGTGATGCCCTGGCGCTGGCTGACGAAGAATCTCCCGATCTTCTGATCGATATGGCGACCCTAACGGGCTCGGCTCGCGTGGCGCTAGGCCCCGACCTGCCACCCTTCTATACCAATGACGAAAAACTCGCTGGTGACGTCGTTAGGCACGCCGAGGGGCAGAACGATCCCCTTTGGCGCCTGCCATTCTGGGAACCCTACTACTCCCTGTTTGAATCACCCGTTGCCGACATGAACAACAGTGCCGACACCAGTTTCGCCGGCTCCATAACGGCGGCGCTTTTCCTCAAGCGCTTCGTGGAAAAAGCCACGTCATACCTGCATTTGGATATCTATGGCTGGACCCCAACCGCCAAGCCGGGCTTTCCCAAAGGCGGCGAGGCGCAAGGCATCAGGGCCTTGTTTTCATTGATTTCCGAGCGTTACAAGAAATAGGCTTGCACCTTTTTGTCCAATGCGGGAGAATGAAACGCATCCGTAACGATTGTCGAATCGCAAAATGTCAATTCCACTGGGAACCGCGCAGGCCCTCAAACTTTGGCACGATGTGAGCCTTGCCCAGGTGCATGGTGCTGAGGCTGATCTTTCGACACGGCAGGTGAGCATATTGCTGACTATCTACATGGAAGCCCCGCCCCACACGATCCGCGATCTCGCAAAAAAGCTCAAAGTCTCAAAGCCCGTGGTGACGCGGGCCCTCGATTCCATGGGCAAGCTTGATCTCGTGGCGCGCCGCCGCGACACCGCCGACCGCCGCAATGTCCTGGTCCAGCGCACCGTAAAAGGTGCTCTGTATCTGGACCGGCTGGCCGACCTGATCGGCAAGAACTCGAAGAACCTGTGATGGCTGATCTTGATTTCAGGCTGAATGCCTTCCGCCCCGATCTTGCCGATGCAAAATTGCAAGGCCGTGTCGACGCCAACAAATTTGTTGAAGGTGTGGTCATGGAGGTGGTCGTGCCCATTGCCACCCTGCACCGGGAGGTCGCTGTAACCGCCATGCAGACCACTCAGGCCCTTCTCGGCGAAAGGCTGGTGGCATTCGAGGTCGCCGGTGACTGGGTTTGGGGCCAACTCAAGCGAGACGGCTATGTGGGTTACATTGCCAAGGCCGCTGTCGCCACGGATTTGACCAGTCCCACCCACCGGGTTTCCGTGCCAGCCACCTTTTTGTATCCGCTGCCGGACATAAAATCGCAGCCTCCGGTCAGCCTGCCCATGAACGCCCGGCTTGAGATTGTTGAAAGTAGTGAAAAGTTTTCAAAGCTTTCCAACGGGCACCATGTTTTCACCAAACACATCCGGCCCTCGAGTGAAACGGAAGCAGATTTTGTCAGCGTGGCCGAAGAATTTCTTGATGTGCCCTATTATTGGGGCGGTAAAACTTCGCAGGGCCTGGATTGTTCCGGTCTCGTGCAAACGTCGCTCGAAGCCTGCGGAATTTTTTCGCCGCGCGATACCGACATGCAGGAAGCGCAATTGGGCCATAGCCTGCTGATCAACGATCTCGATGGCCTGCGCCGCGGCGATCTGGTTTTCTGGAAAGGCCATGTGGGAATCATGGCCGACCCGAAAACCTTGCTCCATGCCAATGGCCATCACATGATGACGGTAAAGGAGCCCCTTTCCGAAGCGGTTGCCCGCATTGCCGGCATTTACGGACAGGTCACCAGCATCAGACGATTCTAGTAACCGCGCTTGACATCCACTAGATTGATCAACGGCAATCCCTTCTGATGCCTTTCGATCTGCGTCGCCACATAGGCGCAGATCACTTCCGGTTCGGAATCCGCCGCAATATGCGGTGTAATGGTCACCCGCGGATGGCTCCATAGGGGATCATCGGCGGGGAGGGGCTCCACCGCAAACACATCAAGCGTCGCCGCATAGAGTTCACCTGCGTCGAAGCATTTTAGAATATCACCGGCCACCTGCTGGCGGCCACGACCCGCATTGATGACAATGGGTGCGCCAAACGGCCCCTTGCGCGACAATTTCCGGATAGTGGCGCGGTTGATGATTCCATCAGTCTCCGCCGTTGCCGGTAGCAGCGAAATCAGAATATCGCTGCGCGCCAGAAATGCATCGAATTCGGAAGGCCCGGCAAAACATTCCACATCCGGAATGGCTTTCCGGCTGCGGCTCCAGCCCGCCACGCGAAAGCCGAGGTCGCGCAGGCGCATTGCCGAATCCTGCCCCATTATGCCCAGCCCCATGATGCCCACCGAAAGGGCCGAAGCGGCATGGGTTGGAAAGCTGTCCCAGATTTTCAGCTTCTGGTTGGCATCAAGGCGCCGCTGCTGCCGGTGATGTAAAAGCACATGCAGCACGACGTATTCCGTCATGCGCTTGGTGAGGTCATCATCATTCACCCGCACGATGGGAATGCCAGCGGGAAGCGTCGGGTCTTTCAGGATGGCATCAACGCCGGCGCCGAGCGAAAATATCACCTTCAGGTTAGGCAGGCCTTTCAGAACATTTTCGGGCGGAAGCCAGGCCGCCGTATATTCAATATCCTGCACATTGCCCAAACCATCCGGCCAAATCCGCACCTCAAGCTTTGGCGCCGCCTTGTTCATGGCGGCTTTCCAAAGGGCGGTGGGCCATGTGGGTGTTACAAAGAGAAAAGCCATTATTGTTTCACACTGTTTCCTGGAACTACGCGAAGGTTGAGTGAGGCCGCAAGCAGCGCCTTGGTATAGTCTGTCTGCGGGTTCTCGAAAATCTGTGTCGCTGGCCCCCGCTCAACCGCCACGCCATTGCGCATGACGATGACGTCATTTGCCAGCGCCCGCACCACCTTGAGATCATGGCTGATGAAGAGATAACTAAGATTATGCTTGGTCTGCAGGGCCCGAAGCAGATCGACGATCTGCGCCTGCACTGACATGTCCAGTGCCGAGGTGGGTTCATCCAGCATGATGAACTTGGGATTGAGCGCCAGCGCCCGTGCAATGGCGATGCGCTGCCTTTGCCCGCCGGAAAATTCATGCGGGTAGCGGTCCATTGTCGCGGGATCGAGCCCCACTTCGGTGAGCGCCTGCGAAACATGTTCGCGGCGCTCCTCCGCAGAGCCCCGTTTGCCTTGCACAAGCAGGCCCTCTTCAACGATTTGGAGAATGGAGAGCCGCGGTGACAGGGAGCCGAAAGGATCCTGGAAAACAATCTGCATGTCCTTGCGCAAGGGCCGCATGTCATTGAAGCTGAATTTGTCAATGCGCTGTCCTTGGAATGAGATTTCGCCTTCCGAGGAAATCAGCCGCAGGATGGCAAGGCCGAGCGTGGTTTTCCCCGACCCCGATTCACCCACCACGCCGAGCGTCTGCCCGGCACGCACCAGCGTATCAAGCCCATCAACAGCCTTGATGTGGCCAACGGTGCTGCGGAAAAATCCGCGCCTGATGGGAAACCAGACCTTCAGTTTTTTCGTTTCAACGACAATGGGAGCGCTCGTGTCGGATTTCGGCGGCTTGCCCTTGGGCTCCGCCGAGAGCAGCATTTTGGTGTATTCATGCTGCGGATTGGCAAACACAGTCTTGGCATCGCCGGCTTCCACCACCTTGCCGCGCTGCATCACGCAAATCGTATCCGCCATGTGGCGCACGATTCCAAGATCGTGGGTGATCAGCAGCAGAGCCATGCCATTTTCGGCTTGCAGTTCCTTCAGCAACTTCAGGATTTGCGCCTGCACCGTCACGTCAAGTGCCGTGGTGGGTTCGTCTGCAATCAGCAGATCGGGATTATTGGCAAGCGCCATGGCGATCATGATACGCTGCCGCTGACCGCCGGATAGTTGATGCGGGTAATCCTGCAGTCGCGTTTCGGGGTCGCGGATGCCGACCCTGGTGAGAAGGCTGATGATCCGCTCCCGAGCCTTGGTTCCGTTCAGGCCCTGATGCAATTCGAGGATTTCGCCGATCTGCTTTTCCACCGAATGCAGCGGATTCAGCGAGGTCATCGGTTCCTGGAAAATCATCGTGATGTCGTTCCCGCGCACCTTGCGCAGGTCGCGTTCGTCCGCATCGAGCAATTCCTGGCCATTGAACTTGACTGAGCCGGAGGGGTGCTCCGCGGCCGGATAGGGTAGCAGCTTGAGAATGGAAAGCGCTGATACCGATTTGCCCGAGCCTGACTCGCCCACGAGGGCCAGCGTCTCGCCCTTTTTCAATGAGAACGACACGTGGTCAACCGCCAGCGTGGCCTTGCCGCCCTGCCGAAAAGCGACCGAAAGGTCTTTGACCTCAAGCAAAGCTTCGCTCATGCGAATGTCTTTCGCGGATCAAGCGCATCCCTGACGCCCTCGCCGATGAACACCAGCAGCGTCAGCATGATGGAAACCACGAAGAAGCCGGTGAAGCCCAGCCATGGCGCCTGCAGGTTTGCCTTGCCCTGGGCCAGCAACTCACCCAGCGAAGGCGAACCCGGCGGCAATCCAAAGCCAAGGAAATCGAGGGCCGTCAGCGTGGTGACCGAACCGGAGAGAATGAAGGGCATGAAGGTGACCGTTGAAATCAGCGCATTGGGCAGAAGATGTTTGAACATGATTTTTGTATTGCTCAGGCCCAAGGCCCGCGCTGCGCGAACATATTCCAGATTGCGGGCCCGCAGGAACTCCGCCCGCACCACGCCCACCAGACCCGTCCATGAGAAAAGCACCAGAATGAAAAGCAGCAGCCAAAAGGTGGGCGTAATGAACGCCGCAAGGATGATGAGCAGGTAAAGTGTCGGCATCGACGACCAGATGTCGATGAAGCGCTGGAACAGCAGGTCGGTCCAGCCGCCGAAATAACCCTGCACCGCCCCCGCCGCCACGCCGATAATCGACGAAAAGAATGTTAGGATCAGGCCAAAGGCCACCGAAATCCGGAAGCCGTAGATGAGCCGCGCCACCACATCGCGCCCCTGGTCGTCGGTGCCCAGCCAATTTAAGTTGCCGAAATTGCAATTGGGATCTGTAGCCCCAAGGGGATATTTGGCGCAAGCCTCGTCGCGCGAGAGGTTGGAAGCCGGCGTGGAGGGTGCGGGCCGCGGTAACTCATTGTTCACCGTATTGTAGGAGTAACGGATAGGCGGCCAGATCATCCAGCCATTGGCGCTGATTTCTTCCTGGTTCACCGGATCGCGGTAATCCGTGCGCGCCAGGAAGCCGCCGAATTTTGATTCCGGATAGTTCACGAATGTCGGAAACAGCAGTTCCCCCTTGTAGGACACCAGCATGGGCCGGTCATTTGCGATGATCGGCGCAAACACGCTCATGAGGAAAAGCGCTCCGAAAATCCACAGGGACCAGAGCCCACGGCGGTTGGCTCTAAATAGTGCCCAGCGCCGCCTGTTCAGTCCCTTGAGGGTAAAAAGCGCCATGGGTTAGACCTCACGCGATTCAAAATCGATGCGCGGATCGATCATCATGTAGGTGAGGTCGCTAATCAGCGCCACCACAAGCCCCACCAGCGTGAAAATATAGAGATTGGCGAAAACGATGGGGTAATCCCGGTCAAGTGCTGCCTTGTAGGTAAGATAGCCAAGGCCATCGAGCGAGAATACCGTTTCAATGAGGAGCGATCCGGCAAAGAAGGCTCCGAGAAACGCGCCCGGAAAACCGGAGATCACCAGCAGCATGGCGTTGCGGAACACATGGCCATAAAGCACCTGGCGCTCTGTCAGGCCCTTGGCCCGCGCCGTTACCACATATTGCTTCTTGATTTCATCGAGGAAGGAATTCTTGGTCAGAAGCGTCATAGTGGCAAAGCCGCCGATGCCGAGCGCAAACAGCGGCAGCGCCATGTGCCAGGCATAGTCCACGATCTTTCCAAACCAGCTCAACTGGTCGAAATTGTCAGACGTCAGGCCCCGCAGCGGAAACCAGCTGTAATAGCTGCCGCCAGCAAACAAAACGATCAACAGTATCGCCAGAATGAAGCTGGGGATGGCATAGCCCACGATGATCACGGCCGAGGTCCACACATCGAAATTTGATCCCGCATGCACCGCCTTGCGGATGCCCAGCGGAATGGAAACCAGATAGGTGATCAGCGTCAGCCACAGGCCCAGCGAAATCGAAACTGGCATTTTCTCGATCATCAGGTCGACCACATTCCGGTCCCTGAAATAGCTCTTGCCGAAATTGAAGGTGAGGTAGTCGCCGATCATCAGCAGGAAGCGTTCATGCACCGGCTTGTCAAAGCCAAATTGCTTCTCCAGCGATTTGATGAATTCCGGGTCCAGCCCCTGCGCCCCCTTGTATTTGATGGCGGTATCGCCCCCCAATTGTGATTGTTGATTGCCGCCCGCTTCATTGCCGGAATTGCCGCTGATCCGAGCCGTGGCATCCGTATCCGTCCCCTGCATTTTTGCGATGACCTGCTCAATGGGCCCGCCCGGAACAAATTGAATGACCGTAAAGGTCATCAGCATGATCCCAAGCAGGGTTGGGATCATCAGCAATATGCGTTTCAGGAGATAGGCGCCCATGGTGAGATTCAGTTTCCTTTAGCCGTGTCATACCACCAGGTATCGACAATTCCACGGTCATATTTGGGCTTTATCGCGGGACGTCCGTAGCGGTCCCAATGGGCAATCCAGTGGCTGGCCTTGTGCCAGTTGGGCACCCAGAAAAGCTCGGCGCGGAGAACCCGGTCCAACGCACGGCCGACAATATCAAGCTCTTTGCGGCTGTTGGCGGCAATCGCTTGCTCGATCAGCGCGTCGATGGCGGGGCTTTTGACCCCGGAGATGTTGAAGCTGCCCGGCGCATCGGTCGAAGCAGTCCCAAAGAAAACCCGAAGCCCGGTGCCCGGCGTCACATCAGAGCCAAACCGGCTCGAGAGGATATCATAGTTGAAGCTCTTGCGCCGCGACTGGTATTGCGCGTCGTCTACAATGCGGATGCTGGCGTCGATCCCGAGGAGTTTCAGGTTCTTCACATAAGGTCCGAGGATCCTCTCGAAGAGGGGGCTTTCGATGAGGAATTCAGACGAAAGGGTCTCGCCCTTCGAGTTTTTGCGGAAATCACCATCCTTGACCCAGCCCGCCTGATCGAGCAGGTCCGATGCCTGCCGCAGGAGTTTCCGGTCCTGACCCGAGCCATCGCTAACCGGCGGCAGTTCGGGCGCTGCAAAAACCTCAGGCCGCAGCATGGCGCGCATCGGTTCGAGAATGGCGAGCTCTTCGGCGGGCGGGGCGCCAACAGCTTTCAACGGTGACGACTCAAAAAAGCTCACCGTGCGGTCATAGAGGCCGTAGAAAAGATTCTTGTTGGTCCATTCAAAATCAAAGGCGAGATTGAAAGCCCGGCGCACCCTGATGTCCTGGAATTTCTCGCGCCGCAGGTTGAAAAAATATCCTTGCGCGCCCGATGGCGTTTCATCAGGCAGGGTGGTTTGCTTGACGCGGCCATCCTTAATTGCGGGGAAATCATAGGCCGTGGCCCAATCGCGCGAGGTATATTCTTCGCGAAGGTCGATGACGCCGGATTTGAGCGCTTCAAAGCCAGCGGTTCGCTCACGGAAATAATCAAAGCGCACTTCGCCTAAATTGAAGCGGCCACGGTTGACCGGCAGGTCCTTGGCCCAATAGTCGCCACGCCGTTCATAGGCTACATATTCGCCGGTGCGGTAGCTCTTGATCTTGTAAGGCCCGGAGCCAAGCGGCGCCTCGAGGCTGGTTTTTGAGAAATCATGCTGGGCGTAATAGGCCTTGGAGAAAATCGGCAAAACAGAGATGCTCAGCGGCAGGTCGCGGATGCCCCCGCTTTTGAAGCGGTAACGCACCGTATGCGGCGCCACCACATCGCACGCCTCAACGTCTCTTATCGTGAGCCTGATATTCTCACGGCCAAGGGTTGAGAGCAGGCGGAAACTGTCGCAGACATCTTTGGAAGTGACTCCCGTGCCATCGGCGAATTTCGCTTCTGGCCGCAGCTCGAAGACCAGGCTCTTGCGGTCTGCCGCAAGATCGGCGGTTTTGGCCACCAGGCCGTAAACCGCATCCGGCTCGTCCATGGCCCGCGCCATGAGCGTGTCGAACAACAATGCTAGCCCCTGCGCCGCGTCACCCTTGAGGATGTAGCCGTTGAAGCTGTCAAACGTGTCATTGGCCACAATCCCGATCAGCGCCATGCGCCCGCCCTTGGGGGCAATCGGGTTCACGTAATCAAAATGGCTGAAGCTGGCCGGATATTTGAGGTCCCCGAATACCGAAAGTCCATGCATCGGCTCGGCCAGGCTGGGAGATGGGAGAAACTGTGCAGCGCAAAGTGCGATGCCAAGTAAGCGAAGCCTCATCCCTTCCCTGCTTTCTTGGCTCTTTCCACATCCCACCACCAGATTGTCGGGAAACCGATGGAATAGTCCGGCAAATTGTCCGGCTTTCCAAACCGGTCCCAGCGCGCCGTGCGCTCATAGGGAACATACCAATGCGGAATCACATAATGGTTCCAGATCAAGGCCCGGTCTAGCGCCTTGCATGCCGTGGTCAGTCCTGCCCGGTCCTTGGAAAAAATGACCTCATCGATTAGCTTGTCGATTGCCGGGTTTTTGATGCCCACATAATTGCGGCTGCCTTTGCTGTCAGCGGAGGCCGATCCCCAAAAATCGCGCTGCTCATTGCCGGGCGACAGCGATTGCCCCCAGCTTCCCACGATAATGTCATAGTCAAACGTCTGCGTCTGCCGTTCATACTGGGCCCCGTCAACCGTCTTGATGCTGACGCCGATGCCCAGCAATTCCAGTTGTTGCTTGTAGGGCAGGGTGATGCGTTCAAAAGTCGGAGAGTCGAGCAGAAACTCGACGCTCAGCCTTTCGCCTGCTGCATTTTTTAAAACAGATTTGTTGCCATCCTGGGTCACATTCCATCCCGCTTCCGCCAGAAGTCTGGAAGCCTCGCGCAAGTTCTTGCGCCGATCGGTGGAATTGTTGCTCACCGGATTGCTGTATTCCGTGGTGAACACTTCCGCCGGCAGTTGATCCCGCAAGGGCTCAAGAAGCGCCAGTTCCTCCGGTGAAGGCAGGCCCTTCGCTTCCATCTCCGAATTGTTGAAGTAGCTCCGCGAACGCGTGTACTGGCCGTAAAACAAATTCGCGTTCGACCATTCGAAGTCGAAGGCATGGTTCAAGGCCTTGCGGACCCGCACATCCTGGAATTTCGCGCGGCGCAGGTTGAGGGCAAAGCTCTGCATGCCTTCCACCTGCTTGAGGGTAATTTCTTCCTTTATGCAACGCCCGTCCTTGAGAGCCGGAAAATCATAGGCCGTGGCCCAATCCTTCGAACTGTTTTCAAGCCGATAGTCGTATTGATCGCCTTTGAAGGCTTCGAGCACCACATTGGCATCGCGGAAATAGATGTACTCAATTTCGTCAAAATTATCCTGGCCAATATTCACCGGCAGGTCCTTGCCCCAGTAGTCTGCAACCCGTCTCAGGACAATCGAAGCGCCGGATTTCACCTCGGCAACCTTGTAAGGTCCGGAACCCAACGGAATTTCCATGGTGGTTTCCTGGATATTCCGTTGCTTGCCGCTGGCATCCTTGCCCGTCCACCAATGCTTTGGAAGAACCGGGATTTGACCCGTGATCAGAGGCAATTCGCGGTTGCCTTTTTGCGAGAAGGCAAACGTCACTTCGTGGTCACCTGTCTTTTCAACAGTCGTGACGTTCTTGTAATAGGAGTTGTAAAAGGGGTGTGACTCCCGCAGCGCCTGCATGCTCCAGATCACGTCTTCCGGGGTCATGGGTTGCCCGTCATGGAAACGCGCTTCGGGCCGCAGGCGGTAAACCACCGAAGACCAGTCCTCCGGAAACCAGACACTTTCCGCCACCAGCCCATATTCCGTCGAAGGTTCGTCAAGTGACGATGTGAGTAGTGTTTCGTTGGTTGTGCCCGGGCCGGGATCGCCCTTGAAAGTGTAGGGGTTTAAACTGTCGAATGATCCCACCGCGGAAAGCCGCAACCTGCCGCCTTTCGGCGCCGCCGGGTTCACATAGTCAAAATTCTTGAAATTCGGCCCGTACTTGATGTCGTCAAACAGGGTGAGTGCGTGGCGGAATTGCCGGTCCTGGGCTTGGGCAATGGAAAGTCCGGAAATTTTCGCTAATGGCGTGAGGCCCGCCAATTTCAGGATGGTCCGGCGGCTAATGCCCATGGGTGCGCGTCTCCAGTCTTGATTCGATATTATAGATACGCATGGCTTTCCCCAAAAGAAAACACCGGCAAACCTTTGCCGGTGTTAATTTTTCGCAACAATTGCAGCAATTAAGGGGCAGGAAATGGCTTCGGCGCATCTGAAAGCGAGGCCAGATAGGCAATAATATCGGCCCGGGCCTGGTCTTTCTTGACGCCCCCAAAGGCCATCTTCGTTTTTGGCGTGGCGGTCTTGGGATCCTTAATAAAGGCATTGAGATTCTCATAGGTCCACATTTCGCCAGCCCGGGCCTTCATGCCATCCGAATAGGCAAAGCCCTCATGGGAAGCAATTCCACGCTCAACCACATCCCAAAGATTGGGACCGGTCTTGTTGGGCCCGCCCTTGCTGAAGTCATGGCAGGCCGCACAGGCCTTGGCCCCTGCCGCCCCTTTTGCCGGATCAGCCGATGCCAGCAAGGTGCCGAGCGAAACCGCAGGACCCGTCGCCGCCTGGGCCTCTCCAGTGGCGCCTGCCTCCGCAACCTCAATGGCATATCCCGGTTTTTCCGGCGTTTCACTGTGATAAACCGCAGCGGACAGCTCTTTCAGGCCAAATACAACCAGTGCAGTTGCCAGGACAGCGCCTGCAATTTTATTGAATTCAAAACTATCCATGGGGCTAGCCGGTCCTTTGAAACCACATATTCGGGCCGGAAACTAATTGTTTCTCTGCTGACCTGCAATACGTATAAGGGCCCCAGAACAATTTGCCGCGCCTAGAATCAAGTCCATGATTGAATTCAATAATACCATAGTCGTGATCCCCACCCGCATGGCATCCGTGCGCCTGCCGGGAAAACCCCTGGCCGACGTTCATGGGATTCCCATGATCGTCCATGTCTGGAAGCGTGCCGTTGAGGCCAATGTAGGTAAAGTCTTGGTAGCGGCAGCCGAGAATGAAATAGCCGATGTCATCCGCAGCCACGGCGGCGATGCCCTGGCTACCGATCCGGCCCTGCGCTCCGGCTCGGACCGCGTTGCAGCAGCCCTGAAATTCCGTGACCCCCAAGGAAATTTTTCCGCCGTGATCAATCTGCAGGGCGATTGGCCGACCATTGATCCCCTGGCCATCCAGCGCTGCCTGGCGGGCCTTACCAACGAAACCGTGGATATAGCAACTATCGCGGCCCGCATTGAAAGCGATGCGGATATCCAAAACCCGAATGTCGTCAAGGTTATGGCTCCCCTTGGCGAAGGCCGCGAGGTGGCTTACGTTCGAGATTTCGTGCGCAGCATCGGCCCCGAACATGACGCGCCCTTCTGGCGTCACATTAACGTCTATGCCTACCGGCGTGAGGCCTTGGACCGCTTTGCCAGCCTCCCCGTGAGCACCCGGGAAGCCATCCGCAAGCTGGAACAGCTCCGTGCCCTGGACAATGACATGCGCATGGCGGTCGTGCGGGTTGATTCAACACCGCTGAGGGTTGGCGTTCCCGCCGACCTCGAAGCGGCACGTGCCATATTGAGGAAGAAATCATGAAAGCGAAAATCGCCTACCAGGGCGAACCCGGTGCGAATTCACATATCGCCTGTATTGAGGCCTATCCTGATTTTGAACCCCTGTCCTGCCGCACCTTCGAGGATGCCTTCCAGGCCGTGAAGGATGGCGAGGCGGCCCTTGCCATGATCCCCATCGATAATTCTGTGGCAGGCCGTGTGGCCGATATTCACCATCTCATGCCCGCGGCCAATCTGCACATCGTGGGTGAATATTTCCTGCGCGTCCACCACCAGCTCCTGGCCATGCCGGGCGTGAGCGTTGGCGCCGTCAAATCTGTCCACAGCCATGTCCATGCCCTGGGCCAGTGCCGCAAACTCATCCGCGATCTCGGCTTGAAGGCTGTGGTCGCGGTTGATACCGCAGGAGCCGCCCGTGAATTGAGTGAAAGCAGGGACAAGGCCCGCGCCGTCATCGCATCGAAACTGGCGGCGAAGATTTACGGCCTCGATATCCTGCGCGAGGATATTGAGGACGAGGCCCATAATACTACCCGTTTTGTGGTGCTTTCGGCTGAAGCAAAGGATGCGGCGCTGGGCACTGAACCCATTATCACCAGCTTCATCTTCCGTGTACGGAACGTTCCTGCCGCCCTTTACAAGGCCATGGGCGGCTTTGCCACCAATGGCGTGAACATGACGAAACTTGAATCCTATCAGATCGAGGGCCAGTTCTCCGCCACGCAATTCTATGCCGATATCGAAGGCCATCCGGAACAGCGCAGCGTGCGCCTTGCCCTGGAGGAGCTGGGCTTTTTCACGTCCTACATGCGCGTGCTCGGCGTTTACAAGGCAAGCCCCTACCGCGAAGAATTTGCCCGGAGGATGGCGCCCACTCAGGACGACTGAAGGCAGGCGCGGATAAGGTGACGCGCAATGGCAAGCGGCAAGGGCGCGTTCAGTCCCTGCGGGTGGATTCTGTCTAGCATGGATTGAACCTCTTCGCGCTCGAACCAGCGCGCCGTTTCAAGTTCCTTCGGATCAATAATGACGTCATCATTGAGCGCCTCCCCGATGAGCCCGATCATCAGGCTTGATGGAAAGGGCCACGGTTGGTTCGCATGGAATTTGATGTCGCCCACCCGAATGCCGGCTTCCTCGAAAACTTCCCGCCGTGCCGCCTCTTCGATCGTCTCGCCCGGTTCCATGAAGCCTGCAAGGGTTGAATACATGCCATCCGGCCAGGCGCTTTGCCGCCCGAGGAGCATGCGGGTTTTATAGCGAACCGCAATAATGATAACCGGGTCTGTGCGCGGGAAATGATCCGTGGTGCAAGCCGCGCAATGGCGGCGGTAACCCGCGTCGCGCATCTCCGTTTTTGCCCCGCAATTGGCGCAAAACCCGTGCCGCTCATGCCAATGCAGCAGGGAACGGGCCTGGGCAAGAATGGCAAGCTCGCCCTGCGGCAGCGTTCCCGCCATCGCAAGGCTGCGCAAGTCCATGAGGCTGTCATTGGCCTGCGCCGGACTGGCAAACCACGCAGTGCCACCCCCATCGACGCCCAGAAGAACACATTCGGGCGTCGTTGCTGACTCAAAGGTCTGCAGCTTTCCATCCCTGATAACGGTCCTGTCACCGCTCATGTGGATGTGTCGCGTCGAGGGCTGGTGCAGCAGGCACGCAAGCCACGCCTCATCAGATCTTTTGTTGGCACAGCGGTCGAGGGGATTTCCGAGGTAAGCGAGTTTGGATGAATGGGGCACAATGGATCCAGTTGCTGGGGAGCGATGAGATAAAAATACAAGAAAAAAACAAATACTTAACTGAATATTTACCAAAAACGTTAACTTCTAGGGAAGGCAAGAATTCAGGCGCCGGAGATTCGTCTTTCGGGACGCATGGGGGAATCCAAGGTGACGTCAAAAGTGGAAGTGCGAATGAAACCGGGAATTCCGTGGAGTGTAAAGGGCATTGAGCCCGAAACCCGCGAAGCCGCAAAAGATGCGGCCCGCCGCTCCGGTATGACGCTTGGTGAATGGCTCAATTCCAAAATTCTCGATTCCGCTGAAGAGCAGGAGTCCGCTCCCGCTGCCCGCTATCAGCGCGCCACTCCGGCCCGTGCCGAAACCTCGGTCCGCCTTGAGGACATCGCCGAACAACTGTCCCGCATTGCCAGGCGCGAACAGAATACGGCGCCTGCGAGTTATGGCTCGGAGAGCAGGTATGAGGACGAAGAAAATCTCACCAAGATTCTCAATCGCATTGAAAGCAACGAGCGGCAAACGGTTGAAGCTTTCACCGCAGTGAACGAACGCCTCGCTGTTTTAAGCCGGCAGGTGCTGCAGACGGCAAAAATGCCGACGGTCAGCAAACCTGAAGAGCCGGCCGCCTTCAAATCCCTGGAAACCGCTGTTCGCAATATCGTTGAGCATATTGAGATCAGCGAGCGCCGGACCCGTGACAGCTTGAAGTCCATGCAGGACCGCATGGCCGAAATGGCTCAGCGCGCAACCTCGTCAACCAGCGAGCAGGTCCTGCAATCGGCCCCCGCTTTCACCAGCCTGGAATCCCGCTTGAATGAACTCGCGACCCGGGTGGAGCGCAGCGAAAACAAATCCGACGCCGGTCTTTCCAACATCCTGCGCGAAGAACTTACCCAGCTCGCAGACCGAATCGAAACGGTTCGCGAATCCGCCGAAGTCCTGGCTTCCAAAGCCCAGACCGCCGCAGTGCAAACCTCGCAGACCGAACTCCGCGAAATCGAACAGCGTATCCTTAAACTGCTGAAGGAGGCGCAAACCGCCTTCTCCGGCCAGGGCGGAAACAACAGCGCGGAAATGCAAAGGCTGCGGGCTGAGGTGGGACTGCTCAACCAGCGCATCGACAGCGCCCGGACCGATACGGCATCGCAGCGCGATGTCCACGCCTTGCGCGTGGCTCTTGAACAGCTTTCAACCCGCGTTGCCCAGGGCCCGGACATGCGGCCCCTGGCCGACATGGACAAGCGCCTGCTTGATATTTCCCAGCGCCTCGAGCAAAGCCAGCAATCGGCCCGCAACAATCCCCAACTCGGCGATCTTGATCGCCGCATGGCCGAACTTGATCACCGCCTGAATGACGCCCTGCAGGCGCAAGGCGATGGCCAGGCCCAGCTTGCCCTTGAGCAGAAAATTTCCGAAGTTGCCGATCGCGTCGGTCAGACCGAACACCAGCTCGGCCATCTCGAAACGATAGAGCGCGCCATCAACCAGTTGTTTGACAGTGTTGAGCAAAGCCGCGATTGGGCCAAGGACGTGGCCGAGGATGCCGCCAACCGGATGGCGGACCGTCTGATGAATGCCCCGGGTGCCACGCCGCTTACACCGGGAAGCTCACCGGAATTGCAGGCCCTTGAAGAGGGCCTGCAGGCCGTGCGCGAAAGCGCCATAGGTGCTGACAAGCGCAATCAGGAAACCCTGCAGGCCGTCCATGACACGCTCGAGCAAATCGTCACCAAGCTTGCAGAACTGGAAACTGCCGCCGTCGGCCAGCAAGTAGCCACCGCCGCTGCCCAAGGCAGTCATTTTGCTGCACCCGAGAACCGGTATGAAGAAAGTTGGAAGGAGTCCCATCAGGCCGAGCCCATGCCGGAGTCTCCGGAACCTGAACCTGAACTCATGCAAGAAAGTCCCGTCAACCCGGTGGTCCAGGCGCAGCCCCCCTTGGATGCCAACCCGCTGTCTGATTGGCTTTCGCAATCAACCCTGCCGGGCGGCGAACCGCCGCTGCCGGATGATGCTGATGCAGCATCGGACGATTTCATTACCGCCGCCCGCCGGGCAGCCCAGGCATCGGCGCAAAAGAGCATTCTTGCCAGCCTCGCGCCAAGCGCCAAGTCGGGCCGCAAATACAATCTGCCCTTCCTGAAGTTGGCTTCAAAGCCAGCCCGCGCCTTTCCCCCGGATGAAAAATTGCCGCCGGAAATCAAGCCGGCCATCAACAAGAATAGCAACAAGCGCCGCACCCTCGTACTGGCTGGCCTTGTTTTGCTGGCTGCCGTTACCGCCTTCACCTTCAACATGCTCAACAAGCCGCAGAAATCCACTTCGACCACGCCAGCGGCGCCGATTGAAGACACGGTCCAGCCCCCAGCGCCCGCAAAGCAGAGCAACGCCGTCACTCCTTCCGCCGAGCCGGAAAGCCAATTCTTGGTGGGGAAAACTACCGATTCCCTGCCGCAGGAAAACAGCGATGGTTCCAGTTCCATCGATGAAATTCTCACCGGTTCCCTGCCCAATCCAAAAACCGACGCAACTCTGGCTTCAATTGTTGCCGAACCCGGGACGACAGCAGGTGAACGTGAAATGCCTCCGCCTGAATTAGGCTCCGAAGAGCTCCGCAGTGCCGCCGAGAGAGGCGACGCCTCCGCCCAGTTTATTGTCGCCACCCGCTATCTCGATGGCGAAGGCGTCACCCAGGATGTAACCCGCGCCGCTCACTGGTATCAGAAGGCGGCCCGTGCCGGCCTGGCGCCCGCCCAATACCGCCTCGCCACGCTGTTTGAGCGCGGCCGCGGCGTGCCCAAGGATACGGCCACCGCCCTCATCTGGTACGAGCGCGCTGCCGCCCAGGGCAATGTAAAGGCCATGCACAACGCCGCTGTTATTGCGGCGGGAACTGAAGCCGGAAAGCCCAATTATGATACCGCCTATAAATGGTTCCTGGCGGCCAGCCAGAATGGCTTGAAGGACAGCCAGTTCAATCTTGCCGTTCTCTACGAGCGGGCCTTGGGCACAAAGGCCAATGTCGATGAAGCCCTGTTTTGGTATTTGCTTGCCGCAAGCCAGAATGATGCCGATGCCAAGAAACGCGCCGATGTGCTCTCGCAGAATCTCTCGCCGCTCGTCGTTGAAGCTGTCCGCGCCAAGGCCAAGGCATGGGTTCCGCAGCGGCCGCCTGAAAACGCCAATGTGGTGACGATCCAGGATGCTGCCTGGCAGAGCCCTGCTTCTCTTACGGAAATCACGCCTTTTCAGCTGCTCGTTGAAAAACCGCGAGCTGCAAACGTAGATCCTATCGGCGAAGCTCAGCAACTTCTGAACAAGCTGGGCTTCAACATCGGCGAGCCCGATGGCCGGATGAGTGTCCGCACCACGAATGCCATTCGCTTGTTCCAGCTTCAATATGGTTTGAAGGTAACGGGCGAAGTCACCGCCGATTTGATCAGCCAGTTGCAGGCAAGAACAAGTTAAGGCTTTAGCTCACGCGTTTGCCCGGAAATTTGTAGATGGCTCGCTGGCTGAGCATCCACACGTGGAAGTTTTGTTCCACATAGAGCGTCCTGAAGGGCGGTGCCGATATGCTGAGCCCCCCGGTGAAGCTGCCAAAGGCCGGCATGATCAGGCGGCGGCTGTCGGCAATGAAACATTTGCAGTGAATGCGTTTGCCGCGCTGGCTCACCGCGCTTCCAGGATGCAGGTGGCCGGAAATTTCAAAATCTTCTTCCCCCAATTGTTGGGGTTCATGTCTGAGGGTCACGCCGCCAAGCACCACGTGGTCGGCTATTCTGCCGCCAATGTCGGTTGGCGGATGGGGATCATGATTGCCGGTAATCCAGATAGTTGCCGCATTCTCCGAAAGAGCCCGCAGCCGCGCCAGATCCGCGCCGTCAATTCTTTCCCGTGCCCCGTCATCATGAAAACTGTCGCCGAGAAAAATAAGCTGCTCCGGCCGCGTCTGGGCAATGACCGCTTCCAGTTGCATCAGCGAGGCCCGCGTATCATAGGGTGGCAGATGAACTCCGCGCCGCGCCATGTTGGAGGCTTTCTCCAAATGCAAGTCCGCAATGAGCAGCGCCCGGAAATCCGGCACGAAGAGCGCCCCCGAAAGATCAGGAATGAAATCGAGCCCGTTGAGGCTTATGCGATGCTCCTTAGACAAGCCCCATGGCCTCGTCGATGAGGGCGCCGGAAGCTTCGGAGAGAAGGGCATCATGGGCCTCGCCGTAAATTGATTCGCGCGCGATCTCAAGCAGCACCGGAACCGCGAGCGGCGATACCGTATCTAGCGGCCGGTGCAGGAGTTGACCTTTGATGCGCTTGAGGAGTTCAGCCAGGCGGTGGATGTCGATGAGGCCGTCCGCGGCATCATCCCACGCCGCCCTGAGCAGGATATGATCCGGCTGGTGCGAGCGCAGCACGTCGTAAATCAAATCTGAATTGACCGTTACCTGCCGCCCTGTTTTTTCCTTTCCCGGCCAGCGACGCTCAATCAGACCGGCAATGATCGCCGCATTCCTGAAGGTGCGTTTCATCAGGTTTGATTCCGCCAGCCACGCTTCAAGGTCATCGCCAAGCATGTCCTCGTCGAACAGTTTTTCCAATGACAGTCTGCCGGAAGAAATCATCAGCGAGACATCACGCACCGTCCAGATCGCCAGGGCATATTCCGAAGCCGAAAAACCCAAAGGCTGTGCCCCCCAGCGCTCCAGCCGCCGCGTCAGCAGCATGCCAAGGGTTTGCTGCGCCAGGCGCCCGGCAAAGGGATAGCACACCAGATAATGATTCTCCGCCCGTGGAAAGGTCTCGACCAGCATCTGGTGCGCCCGCGGGATGACCGATTTCTGGCGCTGCATCGAAAGCCAGTCCTGAACCTGAAATGGCAGGGATTTCCACTTGGTGGGGTTGCTCAATATCTCGCGCACCCGCTCGGCCAGATAGGTCGAGAGCGGAAATTTCCCCCCCTCATAGGAAGGAACCATGGGATCGCTGTCGAATGTGCGCGTCGCCAGGGCGCCGAATTCATCGAGGCCTTCAAAGCGCAAAACTTCTCCAGCGAAACGGAACGTATCGCCAATCGAAAGCTGGCTGAGGAACCATTCCTCCAGTTCGCCGAGGCTGCGCCCGCCGGTGACAACCCGCTTGCCGGCCCGGCGCTTGACGCTGGCAATCCGCACTTTCAGCATCGCGGCCTCAACAATGGTCCCAATGTTCAGGCGGTATTGCTGGGCAATCAGCGGATGGGTCAGGCGCCACAACCCATCCTCCCGGCGTTTCAGCTTGGCATATTTCTCATAAGCCCGCAGCGCATAGCCGCCGGTGGCCACATAGTCCATCGCCGCATCGAAATCCGCCCGCGTCAGATTGCGGTAGGTCCAGGCCCTCGTCACCTCGGCATAGAATTCGTCCGCATCAAACGGCCCGGCGCAGGCTCGCCCCAGAATATGCTGGGCCAGCACATCAAGCTTGAGGACCGCGGGGTATTCAGTGTCTTGGGCATTGTCCTTGGCCGCCTGCAGGGCCGCCTCGCACTCCAGCACCTCAAACCGGTTGGAGGGCACCAGGAGCGCCTCGCTCGGGCTGTCCAAGCGGTGATTGGAACGGCCAATGCGCTGCAGCAGGCGGCTGGAGCCTTTCGGCGCCCCCACGTGAATGACAAGGTCCACATCGCCCCAGTCAATGCCGAGATCAAGCGTCGAGGTACAAACCACGGCCTTGAGCTTTCCCGCCGCCATGGCCGCCTCGACCTTGCGCCTTTGGCCCACATCGAGGGAGCCATGGTGGAGAGCGATGGGAAGATGCTTCTCGTTGACCTCCCACAGCCATTGAAAAGTCATTTCTGCCTGGCTGCGGGTGTTGACGAAAATCAGCGTCATCTTGGCCCGGGTGATTTCCTCATAGACTTCCTCAATCGCATACCGCGAGGAATGTCCCGACCATGGCACCCGTTCCGCCGACTTCAGAATGCGGATGAGCGGCGCCGCACCGGCACTGCCCATGACAAGCGGTACCGGCTTGCTTCCGCTGGGCGCCAGCCAACTTTGCAAGGCCTCCGGATCGGCCACCGTAGCTGAAAGGCCGATGCGCTGTGCGGCGGGCGCAAAGCTCTGCACCCGTGAAAGCGCCAGCGACAGCAACACCCCGCGCTTGGATGTCACCAGCGAATGCAACTCATCAAGAATGATGGATTTGAGATGGCGCAGCATATGCGCCGCACCGGGATCGGCAATCAGCAGCGATACCTGTTCCGGCGTCGTGATCAGAATGTCAGGCGGATTTTCGCGCTGGCGCTTGCGCCGGGAATGCGGCGTGTCGCCGGTGCGCGTTTCAATGGTGATTGGCAGCGCCATCTCCCGCACCGGTGCTTCAAGATTGCGTGCGATATCCACCGCCAGCGCCTTGAGCGGCGAGATATAGAGAGTATGAATGCCATCGCGCTCATGGGCCTCTGACAATTCCACCAGGCTCGGCAGAAATCCCGCCAGTGTCTTGCCGCCGCCCGTTGGCGAAATGAGCAAAGCACTTTCGCTCTTCATCGCATGATCCAGAATCGCAAGTTGATGCGCCCGCGCACTCCAGCCGCGCCCCGCAAACCAGTCCTGAAATTTCCGTGGGAGCGTACTCATGGCTCTGAGCTTGACTCGGCGGATGCTCTAAAGCAACACGGGGTTCATGAAATCCTCCATCTCGCTCATGCCGATCAGTCATCGCTCGGTGCTGATCATTGCCGTGCCGATCATGCTGTCGAATGTGACGGAACCCCTGATTGGCGTGGTCAACACCGCCGTTATCGGGCAATTGCCGGAAGCCTATTACATCGGCTCGATTTCAATCGGCTCGCTGATTTTCTCATTCCTCTTCTGGGGTTTTGGCTTCCTCCGGCTCTCCACCGGCGGCCTTTCGGCGCAGGCCGTAGGCGCTGGCGATTCAGGCGAGGTAACCGCCGTTCTCTGGCGCGCTTTGGCTATTGCCGTAACAGTCGGTCTCTGCCTTATCCTCGCCAGTCCCATCATCGAAAAAGTCTCTTTTGACCTCATGGGCGGTTCGCCAGAAATGCGGGCTCAGGGCGAAATTTATTTCCGCTACCGTATTCTGTCAGCCCCCTTTGCACTCACGAATTTCTGCATCTTTGGCTGGTTCATCGGCCAAGGCCGCGCTGCGATTGCTTTCGTTGTCCAGATATTTCTTAATGTCGTCAACATGGCGCTGGGCGCCTGGTTCGTTCTTTCGCTCGGCATGACGGCCGATGGCGTTGGCCTCTCCGCCCTGATTGCCGAAATCGGCGCGGCATTGCTTGGCGGTATTCTCATCTGGCGAACCGTCCACCGGATGAAAGCCAGGGCGACCTGGGCCCAGATCTGGAACCGTGAAAAAGTTCTGCGCACCTTGAGCGCCAATGGCGACATCATGATCCGCACACTCTGCCTGGTTTTTGCCTTCACCTGGTTCACGGCGCGCGGCGCCCGCGCCGGCGACGTGACCATTGCTGCCAATTCCGTGCTTCTGCATTTCTTTGAAGTGGCCGCTTATCTCATCGATGGCTTTGCATATGCCTCGGAAGCTCTGGTGGGCCAATCCGTCGGCGCCAGGAACCGCGAGCGTTTCAATCGAGCCATAAGGCTCACAACCCTTTGGGCGCTTGTTGTAGGCACCATTTGCAGCGCCATCATCTGGTTTGCCGGGCCCTGGTTCATCGATCTCATGACCGTCAACCCCGAGGTGCGCGAAACCGCCCGGCATTTCCTGTTCTGGGCCGCTCTGACGCCCTTGCTCGGTACCATCTGCTTTCAGTTCGACGGAATTTTCACTGGAGCCATGGCGACGCGCGACATGCGCAACATGATGGTGCTGTCGCTGCTGATCTATTTGGCCGCCTGGTGGATTCTTGAGCACAATTTTGGCAATCACGGCCTCTGGGCGGCGCTCAGCGTTTTCTTTATCGCCCGCGGCGTGACTTATGCTATGCGGATGCCAGCACTTGCACGTGCCGCTTTTGCTTGAACGTCAATTCAATATAAGGGGTCAAAATGTTAGCCAAGACATTAGATGAATTCAAAAGTTTCGCCTTCAAGGGAAATGCTTTTGACCTGGCCATCGGTGTAATCATCGGCGGGGCCTTCGGAAAAATCGTCGCCTCGATCGTTGACGATTTGATCATGCCCATTATTGCCGTCCTGTTTGGCGGGCTCGACTTCAACAATTACTTCTTCGGGCTTTCTTCCGCTGTCAACGCGCCCACTCTCGAGGCGGCAAAGGCCCAGGGAGCCACCTTTGCCTATGGCAGCTTTATCACGGTTTTGATCCAGTTCCTGATCATTGCTTTCATTCTTTTCCAGTTGGTGAAGGTTTCAAACCGGTTGAAAAGGGCCGAAAAGCCAGCTCCGCCGCCAGCCGCTACGACCACCGAGGTTCTGCTTAAAGAAATCCGCGACGCGCTGGTTACTGCAAAAAAGAAGTAAGCGTCTGAGGTATGACTGATATGGGCCCGGATGCTGGACATCCGGGCCGCTTTTTTGCTCTAAGGGCCCCATGAAAAATCAATCGCATCTCTTGAGCATCACCAAGCCCGCCCAGGCTGAACCCGACAGCGGCATCGTCAAGGCCGCCATGTATGGCTTTGGCAGGCCTAGCGTTATTCCGCTCTGGGCCGGCGAAGGAAACCTTCCAACCCCCGAAGCCTTCTGTAAGCCCGCCGCCGATAGCCTACTCAAGGGCGAAACCTTTTACACCTGGCAGCGTGGCATCCCAGAACTGCGCGAAGCGCTCGCCCGCTACCACACGCGCCACTTCGGCCGCGACTTCAGCTTTGAGAATTTCTTCGTCACTGGGGGCGGCATGCAGGCCATCCAGACCGCCATTCAGATGATTGCCGGGGAAAATGATGAAGTGATCATCCCGTCCCCCGCCTGGCCGAATTATGCCGGCCCCTTGCGGATGCAGGGCTCGCGCCCGGTGGAAGTGCCCATGGATTTCAGCAATGGCAAATGGTCCCTCGATTTTGACAAGTTGTTTGCCGCGATCACCCCGCGCACCAAGGCGCTGTGCCTCAATTCGCCCTCCAATCCCCTGGGTTGGACCGCCTCGCGCGATGATCTCGTTGCCATCCGAGATGTCTGCCGCAAGTACGGCATTTGGATTTTCGGCGATGAAGTCTATTCGCGCTTCTATTATGACGCCAAGAACGAGGCCCGCGCCCCCTCGTTTCTCGATGTCTGCGATGTCGAAGAGCGCCTCCTGCTTGCCAACACATTCTCAAAAAACTGGGCCATGACCGGCTGGCGCGTGGGCTGGCTGCAGGCCCCGCGGGAACTCGGCGCGGTAATTGAGCGGATCATCCAGTACAACACCAGCGGCACCGCCGCCTTCCTGCAGCGCGGTTGCGTTGCCGCACTGGACGAGGGCGACGATTTTATCGCCATGCAGGTTGCCCGGGCGCGGGCCAACCGCGATCTTGTGGTGAAATCCCTGCGTGAATTCCCGCAGATCCGCTTTGAGATCCCGACTGGCGCCTTTTACATGTTCTTCAAGATCGAAGGTATGACAGATTCCGCTGCCACTGCCCGCCGCCTCATCGATGAGGCAGGTGTCGGCTTTGCCCCCGGCTCGGCCTTTGGCGCCGATGGAGAGGGGTTCATGCGCATGTGCTATCTGCGCGATCCGGCCCAGTTGCAGGAGGCCATAAACCGTTTCGGGCAGTGGTTAAAAACTAATCAGCCTGGCTAATTTGCTGCTCTTTTAATTGCTGCATTGCATATATTTCTTGCTTACGGGCACTTCGTTAGATGCCAGAGAAAAATGCTTGAAATATAATTAACATGAAAAATCAAATAGTTAAAAGAATTTTAAAGATTTTATAAGAATTGGCCCGGCCTTTGCAAAATATATCGCAATGCACACGTCTGGTTTGGATCCTCCCATTTTCATCTCAGAGTACTCGTGTCGCGGAGTGGTTTTTTTAATCCACTTTAGTAAAGGGGTGGACGGCTAAAGGTTGCTCATGTTGTGGACTATTTCCAGCATTTATTCCCCGGCGAATAATTCATCTTTTTCATAAAACAGAAAAATGTCCGCTATCAGGCGAACAACGGACATTGCGTGAGGAATGTCTGACGTCTGCTTTTGATCCGTTGCAGACACCAAAACTACCCCCGCTCGACGAGGCCTCACTCATGCAATAATCTCTCATTGCGTCTGGTACAAAATATCGGGCAGGTCAGTGGCAAGAGCGGCGCAGGACAGATTCCCGCCTGCGGCCCTATCAGAGCTCTTAGGATTAAATTCTATTTTTGGTGTTAAGATTCAATACCACACCGTGTGCGGGTGAAAAAAGAGGGGGTGAACGGCAGCAACCTTTAGCCGCTCACCCCTTTACGAAAGTGGATTTAACAAGCCACTCCGCGACACGAGTACTCTGAATTGAAAATGGGAGGATCCAACCAGACGTGTGCATTGCGGTATACTTTGCAAGGGCCGGGCCAGTTTATTGGAGATTTCAAAGTTCTTTTAATCTATTGATTTTATATGATAATTTAAATTTATCAGATTTCCATTGGGCATTTGCCAAATCCTCTGAGCAAAAATTATGTGCAATGCAGCAATAAAAGAACAGCAAATTACTCAGGCTGATTGGTTTTTAGCCACTGCCCTAAGCGGTTCAGGGCCTCCTGCAACTGGCCCGGCCCTTGCAAAGTATACCGCAATGCACACGTCTGGTTGGATCCTCCCATTTTCATTACAGAGTACTCGTGTCGCGGAGTGGCGTTCTTACGAATCCACTTTCGTAAAGGGGTGAGCGGCTAAAGGTTGCTCATGTTGTGGACTATTTCCAACGATTATTCCCCGGCGAATAGCTTTTCTTTTTAATAAAAAGAAGAAATGTCCGCTATCAGACGAACAACGTACGTTGCGTAGTGGTCGCTTGGCGTCTGCTATTGACCCGAAGCGACCGTTTAAGATAGCTATGCGAACCTACGTTCACTAGCTATCCTCTTCGCACTTCTCCATGTCAGAATGGAGCGCGAAATTGCTGGATAGGAGAGGATTGCGATGGTTTCTAGATAGGCATCCCGAGTTTGGCAGAAGCACGTTTTATGTCGATCACTTGATGCAACCGATAGAGAAACTAACTGGAGCGACCAATTTCCTTCCTTCGGAATCAGGAGACAATTGTGGTTGCATTTCCCCTTGTATGGCTAGTCAGTGCTTTGACGATAATTGCCGCTTACGTATTGGCAAAAAATACGCGCATGCCATCTTCCGCGCGTCTCTTTCTGTGCGCATTCCTTCTAAGTCTTGCGACTATCGGTTTGCTGTTGGGGTTCAGACTCACTTTCGGCTTCGAATGGGCTGCGCGGATTCAGCCACTGGTTGCGGTAATGGTTGCACCCACGGCCTATTTGGGCTTCCAAGCACTAGCACAGGATAGAGCGTCTTCATTACGTCAGACCCTGCTCTGGAATGGGGTACCGATCGTTCTTACCCAGTTCGCCATTCTCACACCACTTCCGGTTTCTCCGGATGTGTATGTGCTGGCGATCAATAGCGTCTATCTATTCCGGTTAGCTACGTTATTGGGTTACGGCGCGGATGATTTTCCGCATGTGCCGTCCCATAGCATACGTGTTTTGCGGTTGGCCATTTATGCCACAATTGTTCTGCTCGGTATGATGGTTGCGACAGATCTCCTGATCGTTACGGTAAGTGTGTTTGCGGGCGAAGCCTTTATCTTGCGGTTTCTGACGGGTATTTCCGGTGTCTTTACGGCGTTCATATTTGTTGTAACCCTTATCGGTGCGCCGCTAGCGCTGCACGGACCCGGGAATTCCGCAGCTAAGGTCGGAGAAGCTAGTGAACTCGACCGGGCACTTATGGTGAAACTTGATGCGCTCATGACAGAAACACTCCTCTATACGGATAGTAACTTAACACTAGCGCGAGTGGCGCGGCGGTTATCTGTGCCCGTCCGCGATGTCTCAAATGCAACAAACAAGCTTACTGGCGAAAATTTCTCGCGTTATATCAACGGCTTTCGTGTTCGGCACGCGAAGCATGCCTTGCGTGAGACCGAGTTGCCTATCATCGAGGTAATGTTTGAATCGGGTTTTATTAGCAAATCCAGTTTCAACACCGAATTGCGCCGTATCGTCGGGCAGACCCCGTCGCAATTCCGCGCAAAAAAGTCAGACGCGTAACCGCGTCTGCTCCTCCCTGACGGCACTAGAGCTCCAAGCATCTCGTGCGGCTTGGGTTTTCACCCAGTATATCTGCGAGAATTGATCGTCCAGGATTCAAGACAAAGCCGTAACTTTCGCTCAGACCGCTTTGGATAATGATATCCGCATCCGGGTCATCAGCCACGTTGCTTATGCGATACATGTCACTTACGATATCTTCTCCATCTGCCAATGCCTGTGCAACGCGTGTGCTCTGTATGAACAAGCGGATCCGTTTTGTCGGGCGGCTCGAGATGGAGTGGCCGCCAAGATCGCCCGCGACGAAACGAATAGGCAATGTCAGGCAATCGCGGCTGTCGCTGCTTCGCAAGATCACTTCGCCAGTTCCTACCATCCCTCTCAGCTGCATGAGTGTTGCCTCACGCGGGGCGTCGATCAGGGCAACCCCGAGGGCACCAGAGGGTATTTGTTGACCAGCTTCAGTTCGAATGGCAGTGCTTATTGGCCAACTCGTTGGCGAATCTGTACCTTGGGTACCAGCTGTGGCTTCGGTGAAAAATAGTGCGATTAGTGCGGTAGCAAGGATAGTTGGTTTAGAATAGATCGACATATCGTTAGTCCTCAGATGCAATGTTGTGAGCCGCGGCGCGGTATCATCATGCAACTAGGGGATTGGGCCGAAAGAATAGCCCGGATACGCGATTCAGAACGTTCGAAATCGCCTTTTCGAACTTCGCTGAAAAAATCGTCGACAATCGTCACTAGCGATCCATTCAGCGCACCGTCTAAAGTCGGTCGTCCGGGCGCTGCGTTGCCACGCCCTGACCTAGCCGAATTTTGCTGAACCAGAAAACTCACAAGACAGGAGTATTGAACTGGAAGGGAGGGACAATTGCCGCAGAGCGGTTTGGATACAACATTAGTGACCCCGACAATTTCGATCAGATGACAGATTCGTAGGCGCACCCACACCTGGCTCTAGCTGATATTTTGCGTGAATTTGCCTAAAGCCAGAAGGTAGAATCTGAGAACCGGGCGATCATCCATTCCTCATGTTGTGGACTATTTCTCGGATTTATTCCCCGGTGAATAATTTTTCAAAAATTTGGCGTGATCGAATGCAAGTGAACAGCTAAATCTTGGTTACGCACAGACGACCATTTTGGTATATTTTCAACGTGTGATATCATGCGCTTGAAATTAGGAGCGACGTGCAATGAAATTGCGGCAGTCGAGTTTCCTAGTGCTTTGTCTAACAGCAATCATAGCTTTCCTTCTGGTGAGGCCGGCATCAGCGACCGATTTGATCGATGCTGTCAGGGCCGGGAACGTGGGCCGTGTTGTGCAGTTGCTGGATTCCGGCGCAGATCCAAACAAGCGGTCCTCTTACAATGGTCCCCTGCACGACGCGGCTCGGATAGGTTCGGCTGAGATTACCACCATTCTCATCAAGGGTGGGGCAGACGTGGAGCTTTCCGGCTTCGGGGGTGTTCGTCCCCTTCATTCAGCTGCCTTGGCAGGGCAGGCAAAGGTCGTGACCATTCTACTCAAGAGTGGCGCACAGGTTGATTCACGCGACAACACCGGCCGAACACCGCTTCTAGCGTTCATGTCCGGTAATGTCCGTGACGTGAGTACCCTCATTGCCCTGCTGGACGGCGGAGCCGATCCAAATCTCCTCGACGGACCAGTGCCTTACCATCCGCTGGATTATGCTGCGATGCATGGCCGTGCGGATGTGGCCGATCTTCTGATAGCCTTTGGCGCGGACATGAATGCAAAAGACAACCTCTATGGCGGGACGCCCCTGCACTATGCAATATGGTTTGCCCCGCAAGGCCACCTGGAAGTGGCGGAGCTCTTGATAAATCGGGGGGCCGACGTGAATGCCAAGGACGCTATTGGTTTAACGCCGCTGGACCAATCCAAGCGCTATGCTCCGAACGCCGGTCTACTTCAATTGCTTCTGGTCCAGGCAGGCGCAAAATAGAAATTACGATAATCAAACTGGGGTAGCGGTAATGTCGCTTTCTGCCCCCCGCAGTCGCTAACAAACCAAAAGCGGAAGGTGGATCAACTGAAATCCGGCGATCATTCATTCCTGCCGTTCACCCCTCTTTTTTCTCTCCGCAAGTTTCTCCTAGCCCAATTACGGGCGAGCCAGCGCGATAATGCCGTCGATCACGAATTGCACCGCAAGGGCTGCCAGGATGATGCCCAGCATGC
>JBBSBQ010000013.1:0-73758 GCA_038251095.1 Hyphomicrobiales bacterium | reverse complement strand
CCGCTTCTTCCACCAGCCGAAGAAACCTACAGCACCGCAGTCCGGAGCCAGCGTTGCCAGAAGAGCTGAAACGGCGCAATCTGATGGCGATACCGGTTCATCTCGGGAATGTCGAATAGAGCAATAGGAAGGGTAAAATGGCATCGATCTTCAATGTTCACGACGCAGCCGGCTATGAACAGTTGATGGGCCGCTGGAGCCAAAAGCTTGCTCCCAAATTTATCGAGTTTGCGGGACTGCGTGAGGAAGAAAAGGTTCTCGACGTTGGTTGTGGGACCGGTAGTCTGACCTTTGAACTAGCCAAGTCCAAAGGCCTAAGGGAGATCACCGCCATTGACTTTTCACCGGTCTTTGTCGCGGAAGCGACCCGGCGCAATACCGATCAGCGCATCAAGATCCAACAGGCCGATGCCTGCGCCTTGCCGTTCGAAGACGCTTCCTTTGACTGCGCGCTGGCATTACTCGTGCTTCACTTTGTGCCGGAGACAGGAAAGGCCGTAGCCGAAATGCGCCGCGTCGTGCGGTCGGGTGGAGTGGTTGCGGCAGTGGTATGGGACCATCTTGGCGGAATGCCGGGAATGCGAATGATGGTGGATACGGTGGCAGCACTGAGTGAAGGTGGGCGCCAGTTGCGCAGCCGCTATTGCTTTCAGCCAATGATGCAACCCGGCGAAATGAAACGAACTTTCTTGGAACAGGGCTTGGTAAAGGTCGAGGAGTCTGAACTGATGATTCGCATGGACTATCAGAACTTCGACGACTATTGGGCGCCGATCAGCGCAGGAGAGGGCCCTTTGGGCAAGTATATTGCAACCCTCGATGAAGCAGAGGGAAAGAGCACGGGCAAAGCGGTCCGTGACGCTTACGAAGCTGGCCGCCCTGACGGGCCCAGGTCTTTCGCAAACGTCGCGTGGGCAGTTCGTGCCAATGTTCCTTGAGCTTTGAGGCCGGAGTCCTCGCCCGGCATGTGAAATGACCCCACCCGGGATTGCATGTATGCTAAGCACGCTATCGGCCAAACTCCGTATGAAATGTCGGCTCCGGGTCAGAAGCTGAAATACTAAAGTCTTACAAAGGGCTTACGAGTAGACCTGGTTCAATTCACCAAGACTTTCAGGCCTAATTGATGGATTGAAACCCTAAATGGGCCAATTTAAATAGTATAATTCCGTCGTCATTTATGCTAAATAAAGACGACTAAGGGGGTTATATTACCTTTATGGATCAAGAGGTTATCGACGGTCATGAGTGGGCACAAAGGTTAGAATATTGGGCGATTAAATCGCGGCAAAATCCGTTTAATCACCGAAATAATAAAAGACGCGACCGCAGGCCTATAATAATCTGCGGTCATGGAGCACGGCTCCAAATAGAGCGGAAAACCTTATTAATTCAAAATGGCTTTACCCATTTTCCCCATGTGAGGGAAATATACCGCTATTTTCCTGGAGACCCGCATTTACCCAGTCGAATAATTATTATTGATGCCTCCGGCTCCATTTCATTTGCCGTATTAAATTGGCTGGCAGAACAGGGTATTCCGTTAGTAAAACTTGATTGGCAGGGCAATTTATTGTGCATTGGAAATGCCGCTTATTCCGCCGACCCCAAATTAGTGGCGGTACAACGTAATTCAATAAAATCAGGTGCTGCGCAACAAGAGTTCAGGAAATTAATTGCAGAGAAATTCAGGAATTCAATTAAAACGCTCGGTTTATTACCCAAAAGCCCAATTAAATTAGAGGCAATTAATTACCTGAATTCAGCAATAATTGAATTATCGTCCCGAAAATCAATTTCAAGCGATCAAATGCTGGGAATTGAAGGCCAGGCAGCAGTCTGTTATTTCGCGGTTTGGCGGGAAATTCCTTTAAAATGGAAATTATCAAAAAAAGAATTCATTCCACAGGATTGGGATAAAATCGGGCCTAGGCGGTCTGCCATTGGAAAATCAAATCGAAACGCTCGGCATCCTCTAAATGCCATGTTGAACTACGCCTATGCGCTGCTTCACAACCAAGTCAAAATGCAGATTATTGCGGAGGGCCGTGATCCGACAATTGGCCTTTCACACAGTCAGGTAAAATATCGCGACGCTCTCGTGCTAGACAGGATGGAGCCTCTAAGACCGGTGGTTGATGGATTAGTTTTGGAGTTACTTATGAAGGAAACTCTGACGCGTGCGGATTTCACCATCACCAAGGAAGGATTCTGCAGATTAAATCCTCAATTGGCCAGGAAGGTTGTGGCGATGACTAGCGCCGTTCCGATGAGCAATTTAAAGGATCGAACTTAAGTTGATGGCTGAAACACGAAAAAATCATTACGTTCCAGAATGGTATCAAAAAGGGTTCGTGCAGAAAAAAAGTGATTTTCTGCAGTACTTGGATTTGACGCCGCCGCGAAACAGGCTACCCGATGGTACCGTTGTGAGAATCGATAACCCGCGATCATGGCCTGTGTCACGTTGTTTTTTTGAACCGGACCTTTACACCACTTTTTTCGGGTCTCAAATCAACGATGAAATTGAGCGAAAGCTATTCGGCAAAATAGATGACGCGGGATCCAGAGCAATCCGCGCTTTCATCGGCACAGATTTGGGTTTGTGGCACAAGCACTTTAATAATTTCTTTGAATATGTCGACACCCAGAAGTTAAGGACCCCAAAAGGCCTACAGTGGATTAAAAATCATTATCCACAACTTAGTCAGCTGGAATTGATGCTCGAATTTCAGGGCATTAGAAAAATCAACTGTGCAATATGGATGGAAGGAGTTCGCGAAATAGTTTCCGCCGAAAACTCAGATGTCAAATTTATTCTGTCTGATCATCCTGTTACTTCTTATAATTGCGCTTTTCCTCCCGAACACCAGGAATGTAATTATCCCAGTGATCCATACATTGATCTCAAGGGTACGCACACGATATTTCCATTAGACTTGAATCATTGTCTGATTCTTACAAATTACGAATATGCACAAAATCCAGAATTTAAAACAGCAATACATCGTCGCACAAACCCCCAGAACTTCAGGCAGAGTCTCGTAAGAACTGACAAATTTATCCGCATCCGCTCATTAGATCCGCAGGCTGTCGCCAGCATAAATCGGATTATAAAGGCCAGGGCTCGAAGGTACGTCGCAGCTGCGGAAAAGGATTGGTTATATCCCGAAAACGTTGTGACAGATCAATGGAATAAGTTGGGCGAAGTGTTGCTGCCGCCAAAATCCGAGCTTTGGCAGTTCGGAGGTGAAACTATAATAGGCTACAAAGATGGAAGCTCTCGCTATCAAGATGCATTTGGACGAACTGCACCAGAGCTTAAACAACTCAACAAAGTGCGAAACAAAAATCCTCAACCAAACGACTTTTGCGGTTGTGGAAGTGGATTAAAGTACAAAAAATGTTGTATTGACAAAAAACAGGCAGAGAGGCCTTCTTGGGATGTGCTCAGTATTCGTGAGCGAAATTTGATTTTTTTGAATGGCATTTATGGCATTCTAGGCCTATCAGACGGAAAATCATGGAAGGATGTTCGAAAAGAACTCAGCAATGCTCAAGTCAAAGATATTCACGAACTTTACGGATTTCTTTGGCCATTAGACACGGACATTATTGGGTTGCTGCCCAAACCTGACACTCGTTTGAGAGCTTTATATTCGGGCTTCATTGACCCTAGGCTCATTAGACATTCTGCAATTGCGTTGCTGCAGTATTTTGACGAACTCATCATCCAAAATCCCTTTCCCAATCCTAACTTGATGAATCCCAAATTTAGCCCTGTCGCATCTCCACATCAGCATAAGCTGCAGACTCTCAAGAACGTAATGTTAATGGCCACGCTAGAGCCCTTAATAGAGGCTGGTTACATCAATTTCATTCCGGACCCGTGTTCATTCAGCAGTCACATGCAATGGCAAATGTTTGAGCTGGCTAGACAACGGTCGGGCGTGGTCGAACTCGATGACCGAGACCACCGCATTGCGGAGTTGTTGGCAAAGGATGATGTGGGGCGCACACTTCAGATGGCAGCGCCAAATCAGCAAAAGCAGGAAATTCGAAAGGCTCTACCACATTTAAATGACGCTCAAATAAATCGCACAATTGCCTTTATGGAGAAACAAAGAGAAGAGGATCCGTTTGCTCTACTTCAAGATGACGTTTTGAAAGGAGGTGTGGACGGTGGTCAGTTAATCGTAATGAATATGCTTCCTAATCTTGAAATGTCTTTATTTCTCGCTCAATCCACCGGAGCACTCATCGTTACTGATAGTAATTATCGTTGGAAGGAATTGACGAGAGCTCAGCATAAAGAAAATGGCCTTGTGAATTCCCCTTGGCGCGCATTAACAGATGCCATGGAGGCTGTAGATTATACTGTGAATGCAAATCCAAAGTATGTCTATATTTTGAGAACAGTTGGTGCTGCTGGACAAATGAGGCATCTATTTAGAGAAATGCACCTAGCAGTAAGAAATGTCACCGGCAGCGATGACATTCCCGGAGCGTCTGTTCTATTGCAAAAGCAGTTTGCTGTTGCATATGCAAAATCTGTTAAAGAAATGACAGATCTAAATTGGGTGAAACCGGCAGAGGTTGCCGATGCAAAGCTGTACAGCTCCAAACAGAAGCTTAAGTTTCTGGCTCCGAAGGGAGGAATCGTACATAACAATAGTCAGCGTATTCTCATATCCGCAGGAAGCAGAACGCATTTAAAGAACGTTCCTATGGCCATTTTTATGGAATTGGTGGAATTGGGTTATTAAGGCACCTAACCCCCGGTCAGGTGCTTGGGACCATTTATTCGTCAGATTCCACAACTAGTGCTGCGCCATGGCAAAAAGGATCAGACTAATATTTCAATTTCTCTACTCCGACGTTTCAAATATTGGGAACTGACCTCCAAGTCAGGTGTAGTCATTGATGTCCAATTTTAGAGATATCACTATACCCCACCAAATAGCGGGGGAGAGGAAGAGCCGTTGCGCTTCATGCCTTACTGAACGACATAGAGGCAGGGCCTGGCTTTGATGATGCAGTAGAACTTGTTGCCGGTCCATTGGCAGTTCTCGCTCTTGGAAGCAGCGATGTCCCACACCGACCAGGCGAGGTCATACTTGTTCTTCACGGCGGTCGACCAGAGGCCGCGCGCTGCGGCCTTGGTGGCGGGCTTGGTATTGCCGATGGCTTCGGCCTGAGTCTTCACGGCCTTGCACTGATAGGCCTGTGCGCTGCCGGCAAGCACCACGGGAACCAGCGCAACTACACCCGCCAGAATTACACGGCGAAGGTTTGTATTGATATCAAACATGGTTTTCTCCTTTGCTTGGGGGCGGTCATGCCCCCGATTGAATTGCCCGGCCGGTGACCGGGCTTGGCAAGGAGAGTGCCTTTTCATGCTTGAAACCCCGCTGAACGGACGGTTCATTGGCGGTTCAAGTGAACAATGGGCCGTGCAATCAGGCTTGTTACCTTCTTGTCAGTCCGCCCAGAATCCCGCGCACCAGGGCGTTGCCGATGGAGCGGGCGACACTGGTTCCGAGTTGGCGGCCAACACTGCTGGCCATGTTTTTCACGAAGCGGTCGGTGGCGGACTGGGGCTGGCGGGCGGAACTGGTGGTGGTTTTGCGTTCGACTTTTTCTGCCGCTTCCTGCTGATTTGCCTCGGCGCGGGCGTTTGCCTTCGCCTGCAGTTTTTCATAAGCCGACTCGCGGTCAACTGTCTCTTCATACTGGCCAAAGACTGGGGAATTGGTGATCAAGCTCCGGCGCTCTTCCGGCGTTATGGTGCCCATACGGCCGGAGGGCGGGCGGATCAGGGTGCGGCCCACCATGGAGGGAACACCCTTCAAATCGAGGGTTGAGACCAGGGCCTCGCCCTTGCCCAGTTCGGTGATGACTTCTTCCGTACTGAATTTCGGATTGGGGCGGAAGGTGGTGGCGGCGGCCTTCACGGCCTTCTGGTCGCGCGGCGTATAGGCGCGCAGCGCATGCTGCACCCGGTTGCCCATCTGCTCCAGCACATTGTCAGGCACATCGAGCGGATTTTGCGTCACAAAATAAACCCCAACGCCCTTGGAGCGGATGAGCTTCACGGTCTGCTGGACTTTTTGCACGAGGCCTGGAGGCGCATCATCAAACAGCAGATGGGCTTCGTCGAAGAAAAACACGAGCTTCGGCTTTTCCGGATCGCCCACTTCCGGCATGACCTCAAACAGTTCGGAGAGGAGCCAGAGGAGGAAGGTGGCGTAGAGCTGCGGCGAGGACATGAGCCGGTCAGCGGCGAGGATGTTCATGTAGCCGCGCCCGTCACGCGTGGTGCGCATCAGGTCCTTGATATCAAGGGCGGGCTCGCCAAAAAATTTATCGCCGCCCTGCTCTTCGATGACGACGAGCCGGCGCTGGATGGAACCTATGGTGGCGGATTGCACATTGCCGTACTGGGTGGTGATTTCCTTGCCGCGCTCGGCGAGATCGGCAAGAAGCGCGCGCAGATCCTTCAAATCAAGCAGGGCGAGGTTCTCATTGTCGGCGAGGCGGAAAGCAATGTTGAGCGCGCCTTCCTGTGCCTCCGAGAGGCCCATGAGGCGCGACAGCATGAGCGGGCCCATTTCGGTGACCGTTGTGCGGATGGGATGGCCCTGCTCACCGAAGAGATCCCAGAAGATGGTGGGCGTGGCTTCCATGCCGTAGTCGTCGAAACCGATTTTCCTGGCGCGCTCAGTGAGGAAATCCTGGGGGGTGCCCGCTTGCGATATGCCGGAGAGATCGCCTTTCACATCGGCGGCAAAAACCGGAACGCCGGCCTTGCAGAAACTCTCGGCCATGATCTGCAGGGTCACGGTCTTGCCCGTGCCGGTGGCGCCGGTTACCAGCCCGTGGCGATTGGCCAGGGGCAGGAACAGTTCTTCGCGCTTGTCGCTTTTGCCGAGAAAAATTGCGTTGTCGCTCATGATAATCCTTATTTCCGCAAATTGGAGCAATGATGTGGCCCCCCATTTACCGAAAAGAGGTGCGGATTGACAGGGCAGATTTGGGCACTAGCATCACCGGGATGAGTGATTTTCCGAAGGCGACTCTGGACATGTGGCAGGCCCGCGTGGCCGCCATTTTGAAAGGCGAAAGCGCTGAAACGCTTGCGAGCCGGACGGCGGACGGCCTTCGCATTGAACCGCTGTACCAGCAGATAGGCGGCACGCGGTCGGAGCGGGCTACCCATGCGCCATGGACCGTCATGCAGCGCGTGGATCATCCGGATGGCGCGAAGGCCAATGCCCAGGCGCTTGATGATCTGGAAAATGGGGCGGGCGGGCTTTGCATCATTAACGGGGATGCGGATGTTGCCAGCGTTCTGCAAGGCGTGGCGCTGCATGCCATTCACACGCGGCTGGAAGGCGGCGACGGGCTGACCAGGGCCTTTGCGGCTCACGTGGGAGAGCAGCCGATTGATCCGGCACGACTGGATGTATCATTTGGAATGGGCGATGTCGAAGAACTGCTGGCGCAAGGGTTCAAGGGGCCATTTATTGAGGCCGATGGCCGCGTGTTTCACGAGCAAGGCGCTAGCGAAGCACAGGAACTGGCTTGCGTTTTGGCGAAGATTGTTGGTGCGTTACGGAAATTTGATCAATTGTCGCCGGAAAGCATTGCGGGCGCAACGCTCGCTGCCAATCAGGACATGTTCCTGACGCTGGCGAAATTCCGCGCCATCAGACTTCTGTGGGCACGGATGCTGGAGGCAAGCGGGATTGCGCACCAGCCTTTGCGCCTGCATGGCGAAACCTCGCGGCGTATGATGGCGCGCCTAGATCCCCACACCAATATTCTGCGCGCCACGGCGGCGGTGTTTGGTGCCGGGCTCGGCGGCACGGATACATTTACGGTTCTGCCCTTTTCCATTGCGCAGGGCCGGCCCAATGCCTTCGCGCGGCGCATGGCGCGCAATACGCAGCTTATCCTCTTGGAGGAATCGCAGCTTTGGCGCGTGGCCGATCCGGCTTCCGGTTCTGGCTATGTCGAGACGCTCACCCACAACTTGTGCGAACGCGCCTGGTCAATTTTCCAAGGTATTGAGAAGACGGGAAAGCTGCCGGCGTTTGATTCCGCGAACGCAAGCAGTGAGCCGGTCATTGGAACAAAAACCCATCAACTGCCAAAGGAATTCGAAGCGGCGGTGGAGTCCATCCCATGAGCCGTGTTCCTGATCTTTCAAGCACGCCGTGGCTGACGCCGGAAGGTATTTCGGTCAAGCCGTTTTATACGGCGGATGATACGCAAGATTTCGAGGATTCATATCCCGGCATCGCGCCATTCCTGCGCGGTCCCTACCCCACCATGTATACCACGCAGCCCTGGACCATCCGGCAATACGCCGGGTTCTCGACGGCGGAGGATTCCAACACCTTCTACCGCCGCAACCTGGCGGCGGGGCAGATGGGCCTTTCCATCGCCTTCGACCTTGCCACGCATCGGGGCTATGACAGCGACCATCCGCGCGTGGCGGGCGATGTGGGCATGGCAGGCGTGGCCATTGATTCCATCTATGACATGCGCACCCTGTTCGACGGCATCCCGCTGGACAAGATGACGGTTTCCATGACGATGAACGGCGCGGTGTTGCCGATCCTGGCGCTGTTCATCGTGGCGGGCGAAGAACAGGGTGTTTCGCCGGAAAAACTTTCCGGCACGATCCAGAATGACATCCTCAAGGAATTCATGGTGCGCAACACCTATATCTATCCGCCACAGCATTCCCTGCGGATTGTCTCCGACATTTTCAAATACACCTCCGCGCACATGCCGAAGTTCAATTCGATTTCGATTTCCGGCTATCATATGCAGGAGGCGGGAGCGACCGCCGATCTCGAACTGGCCTATACGCTGGCCGATGGCTTCGAATACGCGAAGGCTGGCGTGGATGCGGGATTGGACATCGACAGGTTCGCGCCGCGGCTTTCCTACTTCTGGGCCATCGGGATGAACTTCTTCATGGAAGTGGCCAAGATGCGCGCGGCGCGGGTGATCTGGGCTACCCTGATGCTGCGTTTCTCGCCCAAGGACGAGCGCTCGCTCAGCTTACGCACCCATTGCCAGACATCGGGCTGGAGCCTTGCGGCGCAGGACGTGTTCAACAACGTGACGCGCACCTGCATCGAGGCGATGGCGGCGACGCAAGGCGGCACGCAGTCGCTGCATACCAATTCGCTTGATGAGGCCCTGGCCCTGCCCACGGATTTTTCGGCGCGAATCGCGCGCAACACGCAATTGTTTTTGCAACAGGAGGCGGGCACGTGCCGAGTGATCGACCCGTGGGGTGGCAGTTATTTCGTCGAAAAACTCACCGCTGATCTTGCGGCAAAGGCCTGGGCGCATATAGCCGAGATTGAAAAGATCGGCGGCATGGCCAAGGCCATTGAAGCGGGCATTCCTAAACTGCACATTGAGGAGGCGGCGGCCCGCACCCAGGCGCGGATCGATGCGGGCGAACAGACCGTCGTCGGCGTGAACAAGTATCGCAATTCGGATGAAATGAAGATCGATATTTTGAAGGTAGACAACTCGGCTGTGCGGGCCAGCCAGATAGAGAAGCTCAAGCGCCTGAAGGCGGAGCGCGATCCGCAGACATGCCAGGAGATGCTGGACCGCCTCTCCACAGTTGCAAAAACCGGCGAGGGCAATTTGCTGGCAGCAGCCGTCGATGCGGCGCGCGCCAAGGCAACGGTCGGGGAAATTTCCCTGGCGCTCGAAAAAGTGTGGAACCGGCATGTGGCGAAGACGCGGGTGACAAAGGGCATATATGTGGCCTCGTCGCGCGACTTGCAGAAAATAGAATTGGCCAAGCGGGCGGTGTTGGCTTTCACGGAAGCGGATGGCCGCGCGCCGCGCATCCTGGTTGCCAAGATGGGGCAGGATGGCCATGACCGAGGGCAAAAGGTGATTGCCTCGGCCTTCGCTGACATGGGCTTCGAGGTGAAGATCGGGGCGCTGTTTTCCACGCCGGAGGAAGTTGCGGCATTTGCCACGAAGGAAAACGTCCACATGGTCGGCATTTCGACGCTCACCGCCGGACACCTCAACCACATTCCCCTGCTCAAGGCCGCGCTGGAAAAAGCGGGGCGGGCCGACATCATGATCGTGGTGGGCGGCGTCATTCCGCCGGAAGACGTTCAAACCCTGAAGGACATGGGGGCGGCGGCGGTGTTTCTGCCGGGAACGGTCATCCCCGATGCGGCGCTGGCGCTGCTCGATCAACTGAACAAGCGCCTTGGTTTTGCGCAGCCCAAGGTGCATAGCTAAAACTTCCAAGCGGAGAATAATTTCATGGGCATTTGGTTTCGCGTGATTTTCCTCGGCCTTCTGGCGTTTGGATTGGCGGGGTGCAATCTTGAAACCAAGACGCCGCTGTTTGCCGATGCGGACGCCAAGTTGCTGCTGACCGATTATCCCAATCTGGCACCCTATGAACGCGACGATGGCAGCTGGAAGAAGAGCACCGATCCCCTGAGCATCACGCCCGAAGCGTCCCATTACCTGGTTAAATCGGGCAACTCTGACATGGTGATTTCCTTTGTGCCGCTTGAGGGTCCGTGGTGGATTTTGCAGGCGGCTGAGACTGCGGGGTCAACCTATGTGCTGGTCAAGGCAGAGCCAAAGGAGCTGCTGATTTATTCCCTTGAGTGTAAAAAGCTGCAGGAATCCGGGCAATTCTCGACCGAGATTGAGTTCAAGGATTCAAGCTGTTTCGTCAAGGACGGGGACGATAAAATGGGCCTGTTCAAGGCCCTGATCGGCAGCGCCAGCGATCCTTCAACCAAGCTGGTTTCCACACCTTAAGGCACGGAAATTGCTCCGCTCCCGGCGGAGTGTGTCAAAATGAAATTCTCGCGCCGATCCCTCTTGTCTGTTGGGGCCGCATTTGCTGCAACGCCTGCGGTTGCTGAAGTCGCCTCAAATGGGGCGGACCAGACGCGTGAATTGCAGGCGGCGATTGACCAGGCGGCGGGAGACGGCGGCCTCTTGCGCCTGGGGGCTGGAAAGTTCCTCGTATCCGGGCTGAGCCTCAAGACATCACTGCAGATTGAGGGTGTTGCCGGACATACGAGGCTTGTGGCCTTAGGCAATGTGGACATTCTCAGTGTTGATGGCGCTGAGCATCTGAGTATTAGTGGCGTGATCTTTGAAGGTGGCGCTAACGGGCTGGTGCTCAAGAATTGCGGCGGGCGCATCTCAGGCAATGAATTTTTGCTGCAGGAGAAAACCGCCCTCTTCGCGCGCGATTCCGTGGGCCTCGAAATTTCCGGCAATCACGTTCATGACATCGGTAACAATGGCATCCAGGTCTGGACGAGTGACAAACGCGAAGACGGAACGCTGGTCATCAACAACCGGGTGGAGCGCATTGCCGCGAAGGCAGGCGGCTCCGGCCAGAATGGCAATGGCATCAATATCTACAAGGCGGCCCAGGTCCTGGTTGCAAACAATCGCATCGCGGATTGTTTCTTCTCGGCGATCCGCAACAATGCGGGCTCCAACTGCCAGATCATGGGCAACAACATTTCACGCAGCGGCGAAGTGGCGATCTATGTCGAGTTCGCCTTTGAGGGGGCGGTGGTCAGCAACAATATTTTGGATGATGTCGGGTTCGGCATTTCCATCACCAATTTCAACGAGGGCGGGCGACTTGCGGTGTGCAGCGGCAATCTGGTGCGCAATGCAAAGGGCGGGAACACGGAAGGCGTGACCACCGGCGGCGGCATCTATGCGGAGGCCGATACGCTGGTGAGCGGCAATGTGGTGGAGAATGCCCGGGACGTGGGCATTGCCCTGGGCTGGGGGCCCTATGCGCGCAATCTTTCGGCGCAGGGAAATCTCATCAGGGATTGCGGGAAAGGCATTGCGGTATCATTAACCGAAGGCGCGGGGCCGAGCCACATTGCAAACAATGTGATCAGCGGCTCCAAAATCGCCGCCATCCTCGGCATGGACCATCTTGAGACGGTGACCGGGGATTTGGGCAAGGAAGGCGCGAAGATTCCGGATCTGATTCAGTTGAAAGACAATGTTATCCGGGCATAGCGGCGTGTATATCGCCCACAGGAATCTTACGCCAGTTCTTGAGGTCATGGTGCGCAAAGCCCTGCAGAATTTCCTTCTCTTCCGCAGTCCAGACATCAAGCGAGGCTAGGATTGAGGCCATCGCGGTTTCAGCCGCACGGCTGGCGCCATCGTCGCATTTGAGGGCTACGCCGATATGGGCGTGGGGGATGCAGCCACAGTAGACGCCTTCGGCCCCCGTTTTCACAAAGACGCGCGGCACGGCCTGCATGACTTTCGTATCAAAGCGCTTGGTTCCCGCCACCATGAAGGGATGGTTGCGCACGGCTTCTATGATGCGCTTGCCCTCGGCAGTCTCGGTGAGCCTCGCAAAGCCCAGGGCCATGTTGCTCAGGGGAAAGGCCCAGGTGGGAACCGAGCAGCCATCGATGCCGCAAGTGAGGGACTTCACGTCAACCTCGCAATAGCTGGCGATAGCCTCGGCGACGGCAAGCTGCACCGGATGGTCCGGCTTCACATAGTCCCTGGGGTCGGCGCCAAGCTGGCGCGCCAGGGCCAGCATGCCGGCGTGCTTGCCTGAGCAGTTGTTGTGAACCTGCAGCGCCTTGCCGCCGGCCCGCACCTCATTGTGCTGGGCCTCCATGTTGGTGGGCCAGTGGGCCCCGCATTCATAAAGCTCTTCGTCATTGTGAGCCTTCTGCAGCATGGAACGGGCAACGCGCACATGCTCCGGCTCGCCATTATGGGAAGAACAGGCGAGCGCAATTTCCTCATCGCTCAAGCCGAATGCGTCGGCAGCGCCTGACTCGATTACCGGCACGAACTGAAATGCCTTGATGGCCGAACGCGGGAAAACCGGGGTGGCGAAATCGCCGGCCTGGCGGATCAGCTTCCCCGCCCCGTCCACCACGGCGAAGGCACCAGTATGGCGGCTTTCAACAATGCCACCACGGGTGACTTCGGCGATAATCGGATTGGTCATGAAGTCTCATCTTTCAAGCTGGCGATGGGGGCGAAGAGATACCAGAACAAGGCCAGAAACTCCAAAGCCAAAAGCAGGCCAAAGGCCCAGATGTAGGCGTGCGTGTCATAGCCGCCGGCACTTTGCGGAAACCAGCCGATCACCACGCCGACGCAGGCCTGGGCGGCAAAGGCCACCAGGAACATGGCAAAGTTGATGGTGGCGTTGGAGCGGCCGGCAAGGCCCTGGCCCACCCGCGCCGCAAACCACGGGTAAGCCAGAATGGCGGCCTGGCCCGCGGCAGACACAACGCACCAGGCGGCAAAGGCCAGCGGCTTCACCTGCAAGACAATAACGCATTGAGCCGAAAGGTTGGCGATGACGAAGCCGAGCAGCACGGTCATCGGGCCGATGCCCCGCCGCTGCAGGCGGTCGGCCACCACGCCGACGAGCAAGATACCCACCATGAAAGCAGCTGCCATCCAGAACAGGCTGCGGGCCACCTCGTTCGGGGCCTGGCCCAGCACATCGCGGTACCAGGGTCCGGCCCACAGGGTTTGCAAGGCAATGGCGGTGCCTGCGGTGAGCGCCAGCAGCGGGGCAATGCGCAGGAACAGCGGCAGTTTGAGAATTTGCACGAGTTCGCCCACCTGCCGGCCGAGGCTCACGGTAGTTTTCGCCTCGTCCTTTTCCGGCACGGCAAGGAAGACAAAGGCGGCGCCAGCCAGAATGATGCCGCCGAAAATCGTAAACGTGCTGCGCCAGCCCACCAGCGAGACCAGAAAGGCGGTGGGCTCCGTTGCCATGATGATGCCAAGGGCGCCCGCCGACATGATGCTGGCGTTGGCCAGCGCGCGGCGTTCGATCGGCACCCAGATGGAGGATGCCTTGAAGCTCGCCATCAATCCGGCCGAGAAGCCAAGCCCGATAATGGCGCGCGAAGCCACCAGCGAGAGGAAATCCGGTGCGGCGGCAAAGAGAAAACAGCCCGCCGCCGCGATGGCGAGAAGCATGGTTTGCACCCGCCTTGCGCCGTAGCGGTCGAGGAAGACGCCCAGTGGCAGCTGAAACAGGGCGAACGACAGGAGATAGGCCGAGGTGAGCACGCCGAGCTCGGCCGGGGAAACTGCAAAGTCCCTGACCAGATCGGGCGCCACCACGGCGTTCACGGCGCGCAACAGGTAGGACAGGAAGTAGCCGCAGGCGAAAGGGAACAGGGCAAAAAAAATGGTCCGTCGCGCCACTGTCACTGGATTGTCCTTTGCTTTTGATTCCTTAACTTCTGCGACAAAGAAAACTGTTGCGATTCGCCATGTAAGCCTTATTTACCCTCCCTCATCAACCGGACATGAGGACCGAGAAATGATCAGCAGAGCCCTTGTGTTCCAGCACATGGATGACGAGCCTCCCGGGCTTTTCGGTGATTTCCTGCGCGGGCGCGGGGCCGAACTGGACGTTGTGATGCTGCACCGGGGCGAAGAGATACCATCTCTTGCCCCTTATGATTTTCTGCTGGTCATGGGCGGGGCCATGGACGTGTGGGAAACGGAGGCACATCCCTGGCTGGTGGACGAAAAGCGCGCCATCAGGGAATGGGCCCTCAACCGCAACCGGCCGTTCCTGGGCATTTGCCTAGGGCTCCAGCTTCTGGCGGAGGCGCTTGGCGGCAAGATCGGCGTGGCCGGTAAGCCGGAAGTGGGCATCGGCGAGGTGAAGCTTTCGGGGCTTGGCCGGCGGCATGGCATGACCCGCGGCTTGAAGCCCACCTTGAAGGTAATGCAGTGGCACCATGCCGAGGTGCAGGAGTTGCCGGAGGGTGCCGAAGTGCTGGCGGCGTCGCCGGTCACAAAAGTGCAGATCATGTCTGTGGCGGATACGCTGCTTGCCACCCAGTTCCATGCGGAGCTGACCCCTGCCCTCATCGAACGCTGGGCCCATACCCCGCAATATATCGACTGGCTCAACGAGGCGCTCGGCCCCGATGCCTACCCCCGGGTGCGCGCCAAGGCGCTGCCCCTCATGCCGCAACTTGAGCGGATGAGCCGCACGCTATTCAATAATCTCATCGAAGGCAAGGCGCTGCGCCAGGCGGCGTGATTGACGCCAAGTTTCAAGTGTATAGAAACGCGAATTAGAACCGCAATCGACACTTGGGGAAGCCATGGCCAGTTCCAACAAAGTTGACAAAGCTCTCAAGGATTTAAGCCAGCACCAGAAGAAGCTGGCGCCGTTTGACATGCGCAAGGCTTTTGCGGGGCGGGGAGACCGGTTTGCAGAGTTTTCGGCAACGCAGGACGACCTGCTGATGGATTATTCCAAATGCGCCGTGACGTCCAAGACTATGAAGCTGCTTCTGGCCCTGGCGAAGGCTGCCGATGTGGCCAAGAAGCGCGACGCGATGTTTGCGGGCGAGGTCATCAACACGACAGAGGGCCGCGCGGTGCTGCATACGGCGTTGCGCAACCAGTCAACGTCGCCTGTCATGGTGGCGGGCCAGGACGTGATGCCGGATGTGCGCGGCGTTCTGTCGGCCATGGCGACATTTGCCGAGCGTGTGCGGGCCAGCGAGATTACCGATGTCGTCAACATCGGCATCGGCGGCTCGGACCTGGGCCCGGTCATGACCACGCTGGCGCTGGCGCCTTACCATGACGGGCCACGGCTGCATTATGTGTCCAATGTGGACGGCGCCCATATCGCCGACACGCTCAAAAACCTGAAGCCTGCGACAACGCTGTTCCTCATCGCTTCCAAGACCTTCACCACCATCGAAACCATGACCAATGCCAGGACGGCGCGGGCATGGATCGTGGTGACGCTGGGCGAGGCGGCGGTGGCAGCGCATTTCGCGGCGATTTCCACGGCACTCGACAGGGTGGCGGCCTTCGGTATCAGCCCGGAACGGATTTTCGGATTCTGGGATTGGGTCGGCGGGCGCTATTCCATCTGGTCGGCCATCGGCCTGCCCCTGATGATTGCCGTGGGGCCAAATCATTTCAAGCGCTTCCTCGAAGGCGCTTATGCGATGGATGAGCATTTCAAATCAGCGGATGCGGCGTCCAACCTGCCAATGCTCATGGGCCTCATCGGCATCTTGCACCGCAATATCTGCAAGTATCCGGCCCGCGCCATCATTCCCTATGACCAGCGGCTCTCACGCTTTCCCGCCTATCTGCAGCAGCTCGACATGGAGTCCAACGGCAAGCGGGTGACGAAAGCCGGCGTGGCTTCGCGCCATGCCACGGGGCCTCTGGTGTGGGGCGAACCCGGCACCAATGGCCAGCACGCCTTTTTCCAGCTGCTGCACCAGGGCACGGATATCATCCCGATGGAATTCCTGATTGCGGCGGAGTCCCATGAAAAAGGCATGGCGGAACATCACACGCTGCTGATGGCTAACTGCCTGGCGCAGTCGCAGGCCCTAATGAAGGGCCGCACGCTGGCGGAGGCCACGGCGCAATTGCTTGCCATGGGCAAGAGCAAGGCGGAAGCCAACCGCCTTGCGCCGCACCGGGTGTTCACGGGCAACCGGCCTTCCATAACTTTGGCTTACAAGTTGCTCGATCCTTACACGCTTGGCCGCCTCATCGCGCTTTACGAGCATCGCGTCTTCGTCGAAGCGGCGGTGTGGGACAACAACGCCTTTGACCAATGGGGCGTCGAACTCGGCAAGGAACTGGCCACGGGATTGCAACCCGTCATGGAGGGCAAGGTGTCAACCGAGGGGCAGGATAGCTCCACAGCCGGGCTAGTAAACTACCTGCAGAAGCTCGGGGCTTAGAGCCCCTCATCCTTCTCCGTCCGCAGGACGGGGAAGGATACACGACATCATTCAATCAATGTCAGAAAGACACTAGAGGTCCCGGATCGTGAAAGCATTAGGCTCGCCAGCGGGTGGACAGTTGAATGCAATTTTTCAACGGTGAACGTCATAAAGATAACAGCTGCCTTTTCTGCCGAAGCCTGGAGATTTTCGCTCGTTCTTACGGCAATATCGTAAGGCTTCCGCAATCGCTACCTGTTTGCTGGGAGCTTTATAGGCCCATCCACAGATTTGCTTGTTATTGACTATAGTGTTCAACGCAAATGCCTTCCAACCAGGTCATTTTTTCCATTGGTTGTAGTGCGGACGACAGAAAGTGGAGCCAACCACAAACGCCCTTCCAGCGTTGGCATCGGGAAGCCAATTAATTCCTGGAAGCAAGATCGCGATAGCTAGTCCAGGATCCAGATAACTGCGATTCATACGTTTACCACGCCAGTTCAATTAGAATTAGTAGGAAGCTATCACCCCCATTTTCCACCTGCAAGAACCGCCTGTACGGGTTTCTTTGCAGGCGCAGCATTGCCAAGAAACGGGAATTCTGCTCATTATGGAAATGCGTTAGATGGTGATTAGCAAACTGTCTCTTGCGTTACCAAAACACAGCCTATCGATTTTATCTCTGCTGCGGAGTTGATTTTGGAAATTGAAAAGGCGGCAAGCAGAAGACTTGGACAACTTTGAAGCTATGACTAAAGATCCCGGATCATGAAGGCATAGGGTTCACCACCGGCAATGCCCTGCCCCGCCAGACTCCAGCCGCACTTCAAATAGAATTCTTCCGCATCACCCGTATAGAGATGAAGCCGGGCCACGCCGTTGCTGCGGGCCTGATCCTCAATGGCCGCCACGAGCCTTCGCGCCACACCGCGCTTTCGACATTCGGGAGCCACATAGAGGCTTGCTAGCCAAGGCGAAACGTCATGCAACGGTTCGAACTCCTGCAGAACCAGCAGGCAAATGCCGGCGAGACGGCCATCGACCAACGCGATCAATGCGGTTTCGCATTCATCGGGCTCTGTCGCGAGCTTGGCAAGCTGCGCGCCGCTCTCCAAAAGCGAATAACCATAGGACTTCAGGAATGCCTCGTAGCGCCACGCAGCGCAAGTCTGCAGTTCAGGGAAGTAGGGTTTAAGGCGGGTGATTTCGATTGTCATTTGGTCAATCTCAATGACATCTCCTCCAAGTTTTCAAGCAGGTTCTTTAAACTGGCGAGTGGAGGCAAGAAGGATAGCTAAATAAATGCCTCCTGGCTTTCACACCAGGAGGCACAGAGAGCGTTAGTAGCCTGTGGCGTCGTTCATCATTTTGGGATCGCAGATTGGATCCTTGCCGCCTTGGCCGTTGCGGCAATACATGGAACGATTTTCCATTGCCTTTTCTTTCGTCATCGCCATCATTTTGGCGCGCATCGCCATCATTTCAGGACCCATGCAGATTACGTCTTCACTGTAGTCTCTGCAGTATTTTGAGTCCTTCATCATGGCATTGCTGTCAGCGTAGGAAGCACTGGCGAGTGCCATGAACCCTGCGCTGGTAACCACACAAGCTAAAAGTAACTTTTTCATTTTCATTTCCTCTACCCTAGACGGAACGAGAACCTATTCCGCTTTCGGAATGTTGTTGATTATCAGTTCTCAGGTCTCAAACTCGAATGGAGAAAAAGCTAAACTCAAGTCGAGTGTTGCTGAACCGTCCAAAGCGCATTACTGCATTTCAGACAGTCGGAATTTACACTTCTGTATGGTCATCACGAGTCAATGCGCTTCACGTTTCAAGATACGATTTACTTAGTCGAATCATGAGCTTGTTTTCAGGAAAAATTGTCGTGTAACGTTTCAAACACGTATGATGTTGCACAGTCACCAATGGGTGAGCCGAAGCTAATGGGCGTGATTGAATCGTGATTATATTATCTTGCCGGATCACAGTCTTAAGATCGTGGCGTGAAGAGAAGACCCGGCTCATAACCGCCGGCACCCCCTCTCCGTCTGTTTCGCAAACACCTTTCCCCGCTATTCACGAGGGAGAGGTTGGGTATCTCAGCACTCGACCACGTTGACAGCCAATCCGCCGGTTGAGGTTTCCTTGTAGCGGTCGCTCATGTCGAGGCCGGTCTGGCGCATGGTTTCGACGCAATTGTCGAGCGGCATGAAATGCTGGCCGTCGCCGCGCAGTGCCAGCGATGCGGCGGTCACCGCTTTCACGGCGCCAAAGGCGTTGCGTTCAATGCATGGCACTTGCACAAGGCCGCCAACGGGATCGCAGGTCATGCCCAAATGATGTTCGAGGGCAATTTCTGCGGCGTTTTCGACCTGCTCATTGGTGCCGCCGAGCGCTGCGCATAAACCGGCGGCGGCCATGGCGGAAGCCGAGCCCACTTCGCCCTGGCAGCCCACTTCGGCGCCGGAGATCGAGGCATTGTGCTTGATGATGCCGCCGATGGCGGAGGAGACGAGAAGCAGGGTGCGCACGCCCGCTTCATCCGCGTCGAGGCAGTGATCGAGATAATAGCGGACGATGGCGGGCATCACGCCCGCCGCGCCATTGGTGGGGGCGGTCACCACCTTGCCGCCTGCGGCGTTTTCCTCGTTCACGGCCATGGCATAGACCGAGAGGAAATCCATGATGCGGTGGGGCTGGATGGAATTGCCGCCCTGCTCTTGCCTGAGCCGGCTAAAAATTTCGCTGGCGCGGCGTTTCACTTTCAGGCCGCCGGGCAGCGTGCCCTGGAAGGTTAGCCCTCGATCCATGCAGGTGTTCATCGCCTGCCAGATGCGGTCCAAGCCCCTGTCCAGATCGGCGCTCGACATGTGAGCCGTTTCGTTGGCGCGTTTCATCGCGGCGATGGTGAGGCCGGAGGCCTTGCCCATCTCCAGCATTTCCTTCGCGGTTGAAAATGGATAGGGCACGGCGAGTTTGGGCTTGGATGCGGCGCGATCCTGGGATTTTGATTCCAATCTTTCCGCTTCGGTCTGCACAAAGCCGCCGCCGATGGAATAATAGGTTTCACCGAAGACCTTCGCGCCGCCCGCGTCCCACAGCGTGAAGATCATGCCGTTGGCATGGCCCGGAAGTGCGGGGCCATAATCGAAGATCACATCCTTGACGGGGTCAAAGGACACGCGCTTGCCGTTTGGGAGCGTAATATATTTGCGCCCGGTTACGTCCTCGATCACGGCATCGACACGGTCTGGCTCGATCGCGTCGGGGGCTTCGCCGGCAAGGCCCAGCACGCAGGCGCGGTCGGTGCCGTGGCCCTTTCCGGTAAAGGCCAGCGAGCCATGCAGCGAAACGCTGACGCGCGCGGCGTTTTCGGCCCTGACATTTGACAGGAAGCGGCGCGCCGCCACCATGGGCCCCACCGTGTGGGAGCTTGACGGGCCAATGCCAATCTTGAAGAGTTCAAAGACCGAGAGAAACATTCAGCTCACCGTGCGGTGATAGCCGCCGCGCCAGAATACCAGTGGTTTGCCCTTGGGGTCGTGATCGAATTTCAGCACTTCGCCCACGAAGATAGCATGATCGCCGCCATCATAGGTATAAAGCTTGCGGCATTCGAAAATGGCAAGCGCGCTGGGCAGAATGGGGCAGCCCGTTTCCCAGACCTCGTAGTCGATGCTGCGCCACTTGTCGCCCGAGGATTTGGAAAAGCGCGCCGAGAGATCATCCTGGCCTTCGCGCAGCACATTCACCGCAAAATACTTGGTGGCCATGTAGGTTTCAAAACTATAGGCCTTGCGCGCCAGGCTCCACAGAACGAGCGGCGGATCGAGCGAAACTGAGTTGAAGGAACTGGCGGTGTTGCCCACCATTTCTCCGGAGGCCGTCACCGTTGTCATCACGGTGACGCCGGTTGCGAAGGTTCCCAGGGCTGAGCGGAAGGGTTTGGAGTCAAACGTATTGGACATGGCCCCTGTTAAGCCGATTTGCGCCCGTTGCTCAAGGCTGGGTTGCGCCCATTTGAAGCCAGCGGCGCCCGCCGGGATTTAATCCGCGATGACAACCCGTTCCCGCTTCGGCGCCATTAATCCGGCGTCTTCACCCAGCATCCGCCCGGCTAGATGGCCATCATGCACGGCCATGGCGATAATGCCGGGCGCCTTGCAGTCTCCGATGCGGACGAGACTTTCGAAGCTCGTTTCGCGCGCCCTCAGTTCCTGCCAGAGGGCATCGTTGGGTTCCCGCGAAGTCACGCTGACGAGGCTGCGGCAGGGCAAGCGGCGTTCGCGCCCTGAATAAACACAGGTCAAAACCGCCTCGTTTCCGTCTGCCGCTGCAACTGCATGGGAGACGATGATGGTGACGCCCAAGTCAATGAGGCGCGCCTGGACTAAAGACTGCTCTGCGGTGTTTTCCGACCATTCACTCACCCTGCCCGCCGTCGCCACATAGGTCACGGCATGGCCTTGGCCAGCCAGCAATTCGGCAATGACAGAGCCCATGTAATAGCCGTCATCGTCGAAGACCACGATGGGGCCTTCCAGCTTCTGGCCTTCCATCACGTCATCGGGGGTAAAGATCCGGCCCGCGGCAAAGCCGGGCTGCGGCGCGCGGTAGTGCCGGCCACGGCCATCGGCCCGCCAGCGACTGCCGGTGGCCATGATCACATGGGGCGCGCCGGCCGCCACAATGTCATCAGCCGTCATGCGGCTGGCGCGAAACAGCTCGACATTGGCGAGTTTGCTGATCTGGTGCAGGCGGTAGTCGGCAACGCGCTTCCATTCGGACAGTCCGGGCAAGGCCGCTTCGAGAACAACGCGGCCACCGGCCACGTCGCGGGCTTCCGCCAGCATCACATGGTGGCCGCGCTTGCCCAGGACATGGGCGGCCTCAAGGCCCGCCGGCCCTGCCCCCACGACCAGCACGCGCTTCGGGGCAGCGGCGGTTCCGAACATTTCCGGGTGCCAGCCGCGCCGCCATTCCTCGCCCATGGTGGGGTTCTGCGTGCAGCGGATGGGCGCGCCCCGCGCATCGCCGGCGTAGCAGATATTGCAGCCGATGCATTCGCGGATGTCATCGAGACGGCCCTCGCTAATTTTTTGCGGGATGAACGGATCGGCAATGGAAGGCCTTGCCGCGCCGATGAAATCCAAAACGCCGCGGCGCACCTGGGAGAGCATCGTCTCGGGGCTGGTGAAGCGGCCGACACTGACAACCGGTTTTCCGGTGATGCGCCTGACTTCGGCCACGAAAGGTTCAAGCGAGGCTTCCCGGACAAAGCGCGAGACACCCATCTCCCGGCTATAATCGGAAATCGTTACGTTGAAGAGATCAAGATGGTGCGCAAGGCTTGCGAACAGGCTTCGGCGTTCTTCCTGCCCCCCGCCCCTTTCATCGTCAGTTTCGATACGGATGGCAACGGCGCAGGTCTCTCCCACCGCCTCGCGGGTTTCCTCGATCAGTTCGCGAACCAGCCGCCAGCGGTTCTCGGGATTGCCGCCATAGGAATCAGAGCGGCGGTTGAGTTCGGCGTCGGCAAACTGGGCCAGCAGGTAGGTGTGGGCCGCATATACATAGATGATGTTGAAGCCCGCCTGCCTGGCGCGGAGGGCTGCCGCCCGGTGCCACTGGCGAAAAGCGCGGATGTCACTCTTGTCCATGCGCTGGCTTTGCCAGGGGTCTGCGTAGACAGGAAGGCTTTCAGGCCCGAGCGGAGCCTTGCGCGACAACAGGTTGGAAGAGCGCAAGCCGCCATGCCAGAGTTCCACACCAGCCAAAGCTCCATGACGCTTCACGCTTTCCACCATCAGCGCCATATTGCGCACGTCACCATCGTCCCATAGCGAACAGTAAGGGGCCGGCGTGTCATCGGAACTCGGATGGACCGAGCAATATTCGGTATTGACCACGCCCCAGCCGCCTTCTGCCTTGACCTCGCGCATGGCAGCCAGCGTCCGCGGCAGGCCGTAGCCCATGCCGGTGCAATGGGGCACCTGGTAAAATCGGTTCGGTGCGGTTACCGGCCCGATCCGCACAGGCTCGAACAACCTGGCAAATCGTGATGCCTGTTCTGCGGCTTCAGGGGAATTGGACATGGGGCCTACCAAGCTGAATTGCGCCGGCGGCTCAAGGCATGAACTGGCCGCCGTTAACGTGCAAAATCTGCCCGCTGACGTAACCACCCATGGAGGTTGAGGCGAGGAAGAGGATGGAGCCCACGCAGTCTTCCGGGGTTCCGGCGCGGCCGAGGGGCACTGATTTTTTCATCGCTTCCATGCGTTCGGGCGGCGTTGCCGCGTGGAAGGCGGTTTCGATGACGCCGGGGGCTACGACATTGACGCGGATTTTGCGCGCGGCCAGGTCGCGGGCCATGTGGCGGGTAAGATTGTGGACATAGGCCTTGGCGCAGGCATAGTGGCCGGAACCCGGGCCGCCGCCATCGCTGCCTGCGATGGAGCCCACATTGATGATGGCGCCGCCGCCCTGCTTTTCCATGTGGGGGACGGCGGCCTGCGAGGCTTCGATCACGGATTTCACATTCAGGTTCATGGCGGCATCGTAGAGATCTGAATCAAGTTCAAGGAATGGCGCGCGGCGGATCATGGCGCCGGCGTTGTTGAGCAGGATATCGAGCCGGCCCAGTTGCTTTGCCGCCTCCTCGACAACCCGCTTTCCTGTGCCCGGAACACCAAGGTCGCCACCGATGGCAACGGCCTTGCTGCCAAGCTTGCGAATGGCGGCGCAAACCGCTTCAGCGGCCTCCACGTTCTTGTTGTAGTGAACCGCCACATTCGCCCCGAACCTGCTAAATTCGAGCGCCGCGGCGGCCCCGATGCCGATGCTCGCACCGGTAATGAGAACGGCCTTTCCGCGCAGGTCTTCAAGCATGAGCAATCCCTTTGAATTTTTCGGAGCGATGAACTTCTTTCCCGCCCAGGAGGGTGAGCAGCGCTTCCGTATCACCGATATCATAGACATTACAGGTGAAAATATCGCGGTCCAGAACGATAAGATCGGCATATTTTCCGACACTTAAAGAGCCCGTGTCGTGGCTGCGCCAGGCGGCTTCGGCGGCAAAGGTGGTGTAGCCTTTGACGCATTCCTCGCGGGTCATGCACTGCTCAGGGAGGAAGACCGGGTGTTCGCCATTTTTGATGGGCGGTTGGCGGGTGATCGCCGTTTCCATGATTGGGAAAGGATTGAGAGTGGAAACGCCCCAGTCGCTGGATATGGCATAAGGGGCGCCCGCATCAATGAGCGAGCGGAAGGCATACATCCATTTTCCACGCGCCTCGCCCACCATCGGCAAGGCCACATCGGTGACCGAAGGCTCATAGCGGGCCCACAGGGTCTGGATATTGGCGACCACGCCCAATTGGCGGAAGCGCGGAATGTCGGCGGGATCAATGCACTGGACATGGGCCAGTTGGTGGAGGCTGGGCCATGGACCATTGGCGGCGCGGGCTGCTTCAAGGGCATCGAGCGCGACGCGTACGGCGCCATCGCCAATGACATGCACATGAATTTGAAAGTGGGCGGCATCGAAAGCGGTAAAGAGTTCCTTGATCTGGTTGTGGCCGAACATCAATTCGGCATTACCGCTAAGCGCATCGGAATAGGGTTCGATCATAACGCCAGTGCGGTTTTCCAGAACGCCATCCAGGAAGAATTTCGCCGAGTGGACCTTGAACAGGTCGGAACTGGCGTTGCGGCGCAAATCCTCGATGCGGCGCACGGCGTCTTCGGTTTTCTCGGCAGACACTACCTTGGCGGTGGCGGCGACGCGCACGGTTAGTGCGCCGGCGCGCTCCAGGCTGCTGTAAACGCGGGCATGGCGTTCATTCACCATGGCATCAATGACGCCGGTTATGCCGTGGCGATTGCACAGGGCCTGCCCATAGCGGACGCCATTGGCAAAATCCTCGTCGGTCGGCACGGGCATGAAGCTCTCGGCCCAGTAAGTGGCAGTTTCATGCAGCATGCCGGTGGGCTCGCCATTGGCATCGAGCACGAAGTGGCCGTTCACCGGATCAGGCGTACCCCGCACGAGGCCCACCGCTTCGCAACCCTTGGAATTCAAACAGGCATTGTGCCCATCGCTGGCCACAATGTAGCAGGGCCGGTCGGGGACGGCCGCGTCAAGCACATATCGGTTGAGATTATGATCGGTGAAAATTCCGGTGTACCAACCGACGCCGTTCACCCACGGGCCGGCATGGGTTTTGGCGAAGTCGGCCAAAACCGATTGCATCTCGGCGATGGTGGCCACGTTGTGAAGCTCGGCACTTTTGCTGTGATCGTAGCCGCTGTCCTGCAGATGAATGTGCGTGTCTTGAAAGCCGGGCAGGACGAGGCGGCCGCCGGCATCAATGACGCGAGTGGAGGGGGCGGCAAGCGCAGCGATCTTGGCAGCGGTGCCGAGGGCAGAGACCCGGCCATCGGTAACGGCCAGAGCGGCCACGCGCGGCGCAAGCGGGTCCATGGTGCAGATATCGGCGTTGATGACAATGAGTTCAGGGGTTTTCAAGATGGATTCTCCAAAGTGGGCCAATCGGGTGAAGGAATTATTTTTGCGGGCTGACTTGTATCGCTTGTCCAGCAAAAAATTGCGAGAAATGGCGTGTCGCCGGTCATGGTGGCGTGCGGTTCCCATGGATTGTTCCAGACGGGAATATCGGCTTCTTTCCAGACAAGCGGATCGCCCGGCTTGAAGCGCCAGCCGTGGGGGCCAGTGAGCGGCGCATAAAGCTCCGGAGCCGCGTGGTGATGGTCGCGGTAGAAAAGCCGCGGCGCGATGATGAACAGACCGAGGTCAAAATCCACCGCCTCAAAGGGACAGCCTTCACCGATAATTGATGCGAAGGCGTGATTGTCAGCGAAGCCTGCGCCAATGTCCTCGCAGGGGTAGGCATCGTAGGAAACCCAGTGAAGAAATGGGCGCGCATCGGCAATGGCTTTTGCCAGGGAAGGCTTGCCCATGGCCTGCAGGGCCGGATCGAGATGAGCGCAGGCCGGAAGGTTGCGACTTTTGATTTGGCCAACCGGCCCCCTCGCCCATTTGCCCATTCCTTCGAGAACTGACGCAATTCCCGGCCCTTTTAGACCTGACAGGCAGGCTTCAATCTCGGCGACGAGCGTGCGAAGGGCGATTTCTCCAGTGCTGTTCTGCATGGCGGTCAATGGCTGAGCACGCGGCCGGTTGAGGCTGGCCAGGTGATCCAGATTTTAGCGCCTACATTCATTGCAGTTGATTTTGTGTCGCCGTCATTTTGCTGTGAAACGGAAATGGGGCGGTCATGGCCGTCAACAGTCACCAGAAAATGGTGACGGTCACCGCGATAAGATATGGCGCTCACCACGCCAGCGATGGCGTTCATGGATGCCGCTGGCTTCTTGACCAAGAGCTTCAGCTTTTCGGGCCGCACCGCGAGGAAGACCTCCTTGCCCTTCGGATTTTCGCCTGCAATCTGAAATGATCCGAGAGCCCGGGCGTCCAGTATCGTTTGGCCTTTGGAAACACCGGCAATCCTGCCGGGGAAAACATTCATCGTGCCGATGAATTCGGCGACCTCGCGGCAATTCGGATTCTCATAAAGCGCTTCCGGGGCATCAATCTGCAGCACTTTGCCCTTTGACATGACGGCGATCCGGTCAGAGAGGGTCAGGGCCTCTTCCTGATCATGGGTGACAAACACAAAGGTGATGCCGACGGTTCTTTGCAGGGCGCGCAGTTCGATCTGCATTTCCTCGCGCAGATTCTTGTCGAGGGCGCCCAGCGGCTCGTCAAGCAGGAGAACTTTCGGCCTGCAGACAAGAGCCCTCGCCAGGGCCACACGCTGCCGTTGGCCGCCGGAGAGCTGGTGGGCAGCACGTTTGCCATAACCCGACAACTTGACCAGTTCGAGCACGCTGTTCACGCGCTTGCCTGCCTCATCCTTCGAGATCCCGGCATTGCGTAGCCCATAGCCGATGTTCTCGCGGACGTTGAGATGGGGGAAAATCGCGTAACTCTGGAACACCATGTTTGTCGGGCGGTGATTGGCGGGAACACCCGCCATCGGTTCACCATCGATAAGAACCTCGCCCTGCGTCGGCTGCTCGAAACCAGCAAGCATGCGCAGCAAGGTGGTTTTGCCGCAGCCGGAAGAGCCCAGCAGGGAAAAGAATTCGCCGCGATGAATATTGAAGGAAATATTGTCGACGGCGGACACGGGGCCGAAACGTTTGGTAACGCCCGATATTGAAATGATGTTGTCGGCTTGCGGCATATCTTCAAAGATCTCCCGGATTGGTGGACTGGACTCCCAGTTTCCGCAGCAGTTCCGCCGCTACCACAAGAATTGCCGAGCCAACGAAAATTACGGAACCCAAAGCCAGGGTTCCCGGCAATTTGTTGGGAAACCGGAGCTGACTGAAAAGATAGACGGGCAAGGTGTTTTCCGTGCCGGTCAGAAAGAAGGCGATGACAAATTCATCGAACGAGGTGATGAAGCAGAGGAGCAGGCTTGAAACCACGCCGGGCATGGCCAGCGGAAGGGTTACGCGCACAAAGGTCATCCAGGCGTTTTCGCCGAGATCGCGCGAGGCTTCCTCAAGGCTCTTGTCGAAGCCTTCGAGCCGCGACATCAACACGGTCATCGAGAACGGGATGCAGAGGAGAATGTGGCCGGCGGCAACGGTCCACAAAGAGAGATCAAGATGCAGGAAACGCAGGATGATGACCAGCAGCGCCACGGATATGACAATTGAAGGAATGACCAGCGGCAGCATCATGGCGCTGAGCACCGGCCCGCCGCCGGGCAGCCGGTAGCGCGTGAGGGCGATGGCCGCAGGCAGGCCAATGGCGGTTGCCGCCACCGACACAAAAACACCGACCATCAGGCTATTTTTCAGGGAAAGGATCATGCTGGTGTTGGCCAGCATGGCACCATAGTGGCGGGTGGTGAAGCCTTTCAGGGGGAAGGTGGCGAAGGTGCTGTCGTTCAGCGAAAAGACCGGCATAAGCAGAACCGGTGCATACAAAAAGATCATGAAGCCGGCGGCATAGACAAAGAGGGCGCGCGGTCTGCCAAGCATCATCAGCGGCTCCGCTCGCGCATTTTGGAATAGCCGACGGCCCAGAGGAACAGCGCCACGAGCCCTGCGATGATCAGCATCATCACGATGGAAAGAGCCGCGCCGAGAGGGGCGTTGTCCTGGCGGAGAAAGAGCTCCTGCATCAGCGTGCCAATCATCGTGCCGCCGGGGCCGCCCACGAGGGTTGGCGTAACATAATCACCAACGGTTGGAATAAAGACGAGAAGTGCTGCCGCAATGGTGCCCGGGGCCGAGAGCGGAAGTGTTACGCGCCAGAAGCGCTGCCAGCGGCTGTCACCAAGATCGGTTGCCGCTTCAAGGAGAGAACGATCAATTTTTTCAAGGGAGACATAGATCGGCAGTACGGTGAAGGCGATCCAGGCATGGGCCAGGGTGATCATTACCGCGATCGGATTGTAGAGCAGGAATTCCAGCGGTGCATGAATGAGGCCGAGCGATTTCAATCCCGTATTGATGGCACCGTTGTAGCCAAGAACGATCTTCCAGGCGAAGACACGCAGAAGATAACTGGTCCAGAAGGGAATTGTGAGCAGGATGATCCACAAGGCCTTGTGGCAGGTGACGCGGAAGGCAAGGAAATAGGCCATGGGATAGGCCATGGCGATGACCACAATGGTGGCCACCAGCGACATGACAAGCGACTTGAGCATCAGGATGGCGGCGACCGGATAGGCAAAGGGAAATGGGATGCCCATCCAGACCATGGGGTCCGCCGAAGGCTCGATCAGTTTCCAGTAATTGGCGAGCGTGAAGGTGGGGTCGATGTCGAAGCCCCTCTGGGTCCAGAAGCTCAAGACGAAAAGGGCAATGACGGGGGCCGCAAGCGTTGCCACCATGACAAGCAAAGCGGGAGACAGAAGCGCATAGCCCGCAAGCCAATCCGGCCACTGACGGCGCAGGTTAGGGCTGGTCATGGCGGCCCTTCCGGTCATAGCACGGTGATTTCCCTTTTCTCTCCATGGTCGCACTTGATGCGATCACCCAGACTTCGTTCAACGAAGGGCTGGGTGGTCGGATCGTTGCCCGGCCATGGAGAGATTTTTAACACTTACGCTCTGCCCTATTGCTTCAAGGCCTTGAGTTCGCCCCAGACCTTGTTCTGCTCGTTCTGCACGGCGTCGGGCGGAGTTTTGAACAGGATGGCGGATTTCATGTGTTCCACCGGATCAGTAATGCCCATGGCTTTCACGTCCTCGGCGTTGGCGATCTGGAAGGACTTGGCATTGGCATGGCCATAGCCTGATTCTTCAATCAGGTACTTGCCCGTCTCGGGCGAAAGCCACGCGTCAATATAATCATAGGCAAGCGCCGAGTCGGCCTTGCCGGAATTGAGCAGGGTGAGCCCGCAGAACCAAGTGAAAAAACCTTCCTTGGGGTTGGCATAGGTGACGGCGATGCCTTCCTTCTTCAGATTCTTGACCAGATCATTATAGGCATAGCAGGCGACGATTTCGCCTGACGCCATGGCCTGTTGCACTTCGGACGCATCGTTCCACAGGAAGCGGCTGTTCTTGACCGCCTTTACGCCCCATTTCTTGGCGGCATCGGCGAGGGCGGCACCGCTCTGGACATAGGCCTCGTCATAGGTCTGGCCACCAACCATGGCGCCGATCTGCATGGCAACTTCATTGTCCAGCATCGAAACCTTGCCCGCATATTTGTCATCATAGAAAATCGACCAGGATTCATTTTTTTTGAAATCCTCGTCCACAAGATCTGTCAGGTAGGCGATGCCGGAATTGCCCCAATCGGCCGGCGCCATTATAACTTTGCCGTCGACGACGACACCTTCGGCGGTCTGCAATTGCGGGAAAATATCCTTCCAGTTGGAAAGTTTCGTCGTATCTATTTCCACCGCGAGCTTGGCATTCACAAAACGGCTCACGGAATAGTTGCAAGGGTGCATCACATCGGCGGCAAAGCCGGCGCGCACCTTGGCCAAGGCATCCTCTTCGCCGGAGAAAATCGAGAAGTTTGGGGCGGACCCATGCTTGTCCATATAAGGCTTAAAATACTCGACAGCATCATAGCCGCCCCATTCCATGCAGGTGAGCACTTCGGCAGCGGCGGAAAGTTTTGGCAGGCTGAGCAACCCCACACCAAAGGCGCCCGCCGAGGCCAGCATCTGGCGGCGGGACATCTTGCCCTGAGCTATCCGGTCGATGAATTGAATGCGTTTCATGCTTCCTACTCCTCTGTTCCGTGGCCTGATGCCACTTTTTCAGTAATTCAATGGCGGCACGGCTTTGCGGCGGGCCAGGTTTATGAAGGGGCGAGGGATGACCCGGGCCTTCACCATGAGCTTGTGGTATTGCAGTTCGCGCGACGCGTAGATTTCAACCCAGAGGTCGCCATTGCGTTCGGCGTGATAGGGCCGCTGCATCATCGCCAGGGCGATGTTGCGCTTGGTGGCAGGTGACCAGAGGGCGGCGGTGATGTGGCCCACTTCATGCTTCTTGTTGTGGTAGATCAGCGAATGTTCGGCGGAGACATTACCTTCAATATCAAGGCCGACAAGGGCCCATTTCGAGGTGCCTTTTGCTTTTTCCTCAACCAGGGCGCGCCTGCCGTTAAAATGCCCTTTGTCGAAATCGATCATCCATTCCAAGCCCATTTCGAGGGGCGAGCGGGCCCGGTCACCGCGCACGGCGTGTTCGGCGGTGATGAAATCCATGTTGGCGATGATGAAACCTGCCTCAATGCGCGCCATGTTCAGCGCATTGGTGCCGATTGGGCGGATTCCGTAGAGAGCGCCTGCTTCGAAGAGAATATCCCAGAGTTCCAGGGCGCGGTCCGGCGAGGTCCATAACTCATAGCCGAGATCGCCGGTGAAGCCGGTGCGTGAGATCGTGAGGGTGCCGGATTTGCAGAATTTGAAATCGGCCATCTGGAAGGGCTTGAGGGCCGCAACTCTTTCGAAACCCCCGGCTTTCAAGACGGAATAGGAGCACGGTCCTTGCAATGAAAGTGCCGCGATCTCCTCGCTGATTTCGCTGACGGCCACATCAAAGCCTGCGGCGCTGTCGAGGAGCCAAGGGAGATGGCGTTCCTGGCAGCAGAGCATGAAGTCGGTGGCGCTCCGGCGGAACAGCGTGCCGTCGTCCAGCAGCTTGCCTGCATCGTCACACCAGGCAGTGTAGTGGGCGTGGCCCACCTTCAGCTTCGCCACATTTCGGATCATCAGGCGATCGAGATAGGCGGCCGCATCCTTGCCCGTGATCCTGTATTTCACCATGGGCGAAAGATCATACACGCTGGCCTGATTACGGATGGCGGTATATTCCATCGACTCGTCATCATAGGCGAGCACCGTTGTGTAACCGCCCCAAGGACCCCACGAGTTGAGCTTGCTCAGCGCCGAAGTTCGGGCATGGAAGGGCGAGGTGAGCAGCGGCTTCTTGAAATGGAGACGGGGATCGTTCATCGCCTGCCCTCCATCTTGAGAATGCGTTCGGCCGCGTTCCAGCCGGCAGCGCCGGAAATTCCGCCGCCGGGATGGGAGCCGGCACCTGCCAGCCAGAGGCCGGGTATTGGGGTTTCATATTGGGCGACGCCGATGAAGGGCCTTAGGAAAAGCATCTGTTCGGCGGCGAGTTCGCCGTGATGCCAGTTGCCGCCGATGAAGCCATACTGCTTCTCGAGATCTTCGGGAGTGAGCATCTCGCTTTTCACAATAAGCTTTCCGATGCCTGGAGCATAGGTTTCGAGAGTTGCCATGATGCGTTTCAGGAAGGCGGCGCGGGCCTTGGAGTCCATTGCTACAGGGGCATATTGCACGATGGCGGAGAGCACATGGTGGCCCTTGGGTACCAAGCCTTCCTCGAAGGCCGAGGGAATGACAATTTCCATCACGGGGTCTTGTGAGAATTCGCCATATTTCACAGGATTGAAGGCATCTTCAACGGCACGTACGGATGGTGCAATGACCAAACGGGTTTTCAGATCGGCACCCTTAAACTCAGGGACGCCCTTGAGAGCGAGATGCAGTTTCACCGCATTGCCGCGCATCAGGATATTGCCGGCGCGGCGGACCATGCCGGTATCGAGATGGCGGGAGCCCACGAGATCCAGGAAGGTTGTCTTGGGGTTTATGGCGGAAATGATTGTCGTTGCGTCGAGCGTTTCGCCATTTTTTAGGATTACGCCTGTGGCCTTGTCATCGGTTATGGCCACCGACTGAACTTTGGCGTTCAGACGGATTTCAACGCCGAGCGCCTGAACCGCCTTTGCCATGGCGGCAGCGACCGAGCCCATGCCGCCTTTTGGAATGGACAGGGCTTCGCCTGCCAAACGGTTCAATAGAAGAAGCAGCGAATTGGGTGAGCGCGGGCCGAGATGAGCGCCCAGCACCGTATCGAAGGCGACGATACCTTTCAGGCGGTTATCTTTCAGTTCATCGTCGAGCACATCAGCCACATTAATCAGCATGAGACGCATGAATTCGCGCAGGTCATCGCGGCCAAGGCCCCTAATCTTGAGGCCGAGGCCTGCGAGTTTCAGCATTTCATTGCCAACGCCCTTGCCGAGGCGCGGCGGGGTCATGGCCTTGAAGGGGCGCAATACGGCGGCAAAGCGCATGAGTTTCTGGCGCAGGTCGTTCCACGCGGCGCAGTCAGCCTCTGAAAGACTTCCCGAGATGGTCTCGCCGTAGCTGCCTTCGAGGAGGAGGTGGTCGCCAGTTGGCGACAGCGCGGTCGTTGAAACATTGGTGGCGGCAAATTCAAGGCCATGGCTTTTCAGGTCGAGCCCCTGCTCCACGCGCGGATCGAGCAGGTTGAGGAGATGGGCGACAGCACTGACTTTATAGCCCCTGGTGAATTCCGTGGTGATCGCGCCACCGCCTGCGACTGCGCCTTGCTCGAGGACCAGCACCTTGCGGCCTGCCTTGGCGAGGCGGCCTGCGGCGGCGAGGCCATTGGTGCCGCTGCCGATGATGATGGCATCACAGGACGGCATAGGCGTCACTCATCGGCAAAAGTTTCTTCAGGTCGCGCAGGATTTCGGCGGCGGCATTGCGGCCTGGTGCGCCCATGACGCCGCCGCCGGGATGGGTGGACGAGCCGCACATCCAGAGGTCCTTGATGGGCGAGCGGTATTGCGACGCGCCGGGCACGGGGCGGTTGAACAGCAGTTGATCGAAGGTGAGTTCGCCCTGGAAGATGTTGCCTTCGGTGAGGCCCACTTCACGCTCGAGTTCGCGGGGGGTTCGCACTTCCATATGCAGGATAAGGTCTTTGAAACCGGGGGCATAGCTGGCGATCTGGTTGATGACCGTCTTGCCGAATTCGTCACGGTCCCTGTCGCTCCATTCACCGCCATTGATTTTCGGCGGGGCGTATTGCACGAAACAGCTCATGAAATGCTTGCCCGGCGGCGTCATGGTGGGATCAATGAGGGTAGGAATCATCGTGTCCTGGAAAGGATCGCGCGACCACCGGCCGGCTTTCCAATCGTCATAGGCCTTTTCCATGCGCTCGATGGAATCAGTGAAGTGCAGGTCGCCCCGGTAGCAGGGGGAATCCTTAGGGAGAGCCTTGAACTTGGGCACGCCATCAAGTGCGATGTTCACCTTGCCGGAGGAGCCTCTGATCTTGAAGTTCTTGACCTGCTTTACGAAAGCGGCAGGCAGTTCCTTTTCTTCAACGGTTTTGAGGAAGGTGCGCTTCACATCCATATTGGAGACGACAAGCTTACCATGAATTTCATCGCCGCCATCGAGGACGACGCCAATTGCGCGGCCATTCTTGACGAGGACCCTGTCTACGCTTTTTCCGGCGCGGATTTCTCCGCCCGATGCGGCGAATGACTTTGACATGGCCTGGGTGATGGAGCCCATTCCGCCGCGGGCAAAGCCCCAGGCGCCGATGTTGCCATCAACATCGCCCATGTAGTGGTGGAGCAGCACATAGGCCGAGCCCGGCGACATGGGGCCAAGGGCCGTGCCAATGATGGCGGAGACTGCGAGATAGGCCTTGATCACGGGATGCTCGAAATATTCATCGAGGTAATCGGAAATGCTCATGGTCCAGAAGCGGACCATTTCGTAGCGCACGGTTTCCGAGAGGTCGAAGAATTTCTTGCCGATGTACATCAGTTCATTGAGATCGCGGGGCCGGAAGGAGGTGGGATCGGGTGGGGCGCGCATCAGCAGCGGGCGGATGAAGCGGCAGTGGCGCAGGATGTCGCGGGAATAGCGGTCGTAGGCTTCCGCATCGCGCTTGGAATGACGGGCGAATTCGCGGCGGTTGGCGTCATGGTCGCGGTACATGGCGAGGTAGCCGCCATCCTGCTGCAGCACGGCACCCCCCTCATAGGGCAAGATCTGCAAGCCGTATTTCGGCAGTTCCAGATCGCGCATGATTTCCGGGCGGAGCAATGACGACACGTAGGAGCAGTTCGAGTAGGTGAAGCCGGGGTAGAGCGAGCGCGAGACGGCGGCGCCGCCGATCCAGTCATTCTTTTCAACCACCACCACCTTGAGCCCCGCCTTGGCGAGGTAGCAGGCGGTGACCAGTCCGTTGTGGCCTGCGCCGATGACGATAGCGTCGTAGGCGGTCATGCGCTCTTCTCGGCTTCCAATTGTTCGAGCGTCAGATCGACGGCAGTTTCAACCGCCTTCAGCGTGTCGGTGAGGCAACTGACATCTTTGCCATGGGCTTCGCACATGAACCAGGGCTCGCGCGAGTCGGGCTCGCAGATGATGCCGAAGTCGTGCAGGTGATAGGCCATCGTGTCGTAGAAAGTGTAATCGGATTTTTTCCATTCACGGTAATTGCCCGGCGGCCTTTCGGCGAAGAAAAGGCCGAACATGGAGGGATGGCCCGTATAGGAATGCACGATGCCGCGGCGGTCCAAAATTTCTGAGAGGCCAACTTTGAGTTTCTCGCCATAGTTTGCGAGCGTTTCAAGGGCTGGCGTTTCATCGAGAATGCGCAGGCATTCCTCGGCGGCGGCAAGGCTCACGGAATGGGCAGTGTAGGTGCCGCCATGGGCCGCACCGCCATATTTGAAGGTGCGCATGACCTTTTCGCTGCCCGCTACGATGGCGATGGGATAGCCGTTGGCCACCGCCTTGGCGAAGGTAGTGATGTCGGGCGTCACGCCATAGAGGCCCTGGATGCCGCCCTTGCCGACACGGAAGCCGGACTTCACCTCGTCGATAATCAGCAGCACGCCATATTTGTCGCAGAGTTCGCGGGCGAATTTCACATATTCAACCGAGGCCATGATCGAGCAGCAATTGCCCTGGATCGGTTCGATGAGCATGGCGGCCAGCGTGTGGCCGTGCTGTTTGAAGGTGTCCTCAAGGCGCTGCATGCTGTTGTCGGGAACGACATGGACGAGCGACTTCAGGGTTTGCGGGATGCCCTTGGAATAGGCCACCACTTCCGGATCATCATTGGAATTCTTGTCCCAGCCATCGACATTCGACATCCACATGGCCGCATCGAAGAGGCCGTGGTAGCCGCCTTCGACCAGGAGGTAGCTGTCACGGTTCGTGTAGGCGCGGGCTAGCCGCAAGGCCGCCATCACGGCTTCGGTGCCGGAATTGGAAAAACGCACCAGTTCGGCGGCGGGCACCATCTTGGCAATGCGGTCAGCCACTATGAGTTCACGTTCGGTGGAGAGTGCAAAGACACCGCCCATATCCATGCCCTTGCGGGCGGCCGCATCGACGCGGTCGTCGGCGTAACCGAGAATCGCGGGGCCATAACCCAGGCGGTAATCGACATAGCAGTTGCCATCTATATCCCAGGTGCGGCCGCCTTTGCCGTGGTGGACATAGATGGTGCGGTCATCGCCCCAGTAGCGGAAGGTGGAGGCCACGCCGAGCGGCAGGCGCTTCAACGCCTTCTGGAACTGTGCGTTGGATTTCGCAAGCACGCGCGTTTTCGGACGATCCATACATCACTCCCTGGCCACACGCGCTGCCCCGGCGTCTTTAATATGTGCGGCCGGATTTCAGGTTTTGTTTGATTAAGAGATAGTCTGGCTTGATATTGACTGAATTGTCAATCAAAATGAAAACCATGAAAGCAGCTGCCAAAATGCTTGATCCCACCCCATCGCCCCGCAAGGCAAGCCGCGAACACCGGCGGCAGCAGATGATTGAGGCCACCATCGAAAGCCTGGCCAGCCGCGGCTATGCGCAGACGACGATGACCGATGTGGCAGCGGCCTCCGGCGTGTCGCACGGCTTGGTGAATTTCCATTTTGAGACGAAAGAAAAACTTCTGACCGAGACGCTGCTTTATCTCGCCGCCGAATACCGCGAGAACTGGAGGCACGCGCTGACGGGAGCTGCCCCCTCCCCCGCGGCGCAGCTCAATGCCCTGCTGCTGGCGGACTTCAACGAGAAGATCTGCACGCAGAGCAAGCTGCGCGCCTGGTGCGCCTTCTGGGGCGAGGCGCAGAGCCGGCCGATCTACCAGGAAAAATGCGATGCCAATGACCAGGCTTGCAACCGTGAACTGGAAGAGGTTTGCGCGCGGCTGATCACGGAAGGCGGTTATGCCCATAATGCGGCGCGCGTGGCCCGCCTGCTGCGCGTGATCGTCGAAGGGCTGTGGCTCGACATCATGTCAATGACCACGCCCTATTCCCGTGACGAAGCCATCCGTACGGTTTATGTGTGTGCGTCGTCGCTGTTTCCCCGGCATTTCGGAGAGAGTGGGTTGCTAGAGTAACCCGCGCTTGGCGAGATTTCGCATGAGGTCGGCGGTGCCGTAGGTCCAGGGGGCGGCTTTGTCGGTTGGAACGACACGGTTCACCAGCGCGCCGAGTTCCGCCGTGGCGATCGTCACGATGTCACCCGTCTTGTGGGTGAAGCCTCGGCCGGGCACGTCGCGGTCGTCGCTGGGGGCGAACATGGTGCCGAGGAAGAGCACGAAGCCATCGGGATAGTGGTGATGGGCGTTAAGCGTCTGGCTGGCGATATCGGCGGGATCGCGGCTGATCTGCGAAATGGAGGAGCTGCCAGTCATCTTGAAGCCATCGATTCCCTCGACGATGAGGGTGAGATCCATTTTCCGCACGGTATCGAGATCGAACTTGTCGTCAAACAGGCGGATGAAGGGGCCGATGGCGGTGGCGGCGTTGTTGTCCTTGGCCTTGCCCAGGAGCAAGGCCGAGCGGCCTTCAACGTCCCTGAGGTTAACGTCATTGCCGAGGCTTGCGCCGACGATGGTTCCCTTTGAAGACACCACCAGCACAACTTCCGGCTCCGGGTTGTTCCAGGTGGATTTGGGATGAATGCCCACATCCATCATGGAACCCACTGCCGACATGGGCTGGCCCTTGGTGAAAATCTCCGCATCAGGCCCGATGCCTACTTCGAGGTACTGGCTCCAGGCGCCGGCCTTGATCAGCGTTTCTTTCAAGGCGGCGGCCTCCGGCGAACCGGGCCTCAGTTTGCGCAGGTCGCTGCCAACGAGATCCTGGATATGGGAACGGATTGAAATGGCCGCGTTGGCATCGCCACGAGCCTTCTCTTCGATCACGCGCTCCAGCATGGAGACGACGAAGGTGACGCCTGCCGCCTTGATGGCTTGGAGATCAATAGGTGTCAGAAGCCAAGGCTTGGTCTTGTTGCGGGTGTCGGGGGCGGCGTTGGCCAGAATATCGGCAACTTTGCCTAGATTGTTTCCCTTGGCAGCGCGAACGGCGCTTGCGGGATTCTTCTGCTCGCAGAGATCGCGCATGGTGGGGAAGCTGGCGGTGACATCCACAAGGCTTTCACCATCGACACGGGCAACGCAGGGGCCAACATCAGGAACGAAGACACGGGCAACCAGGCAGGCATTGGCAGGAATCATGGAAACCTCGATTCTCAGCGTTGAAGCCGCTCGCGCCCATAGAGCAGGAGCATCAATATGATGACCACGCCATAGACGATCTGGCGGCCGAATTCCGGCATCTGCATCACCGACAGGATGGATTGCAGGAGCGTGATCAGCATGACACCGGCAACGGTGCCGAGGTAGCTGCCGCGGCCGCCGAGAATGGAGGTTCCGCCCAGCACGACGGCGGCGATGGCGGGCAACAGATAGGCATCACCCATGGACTGGGCGGCCTTCGAGGCATAGCCCGCGAGCAGCACCCCGCCAAATGCGGCAAGGCCCCCCGAAATTGCGAATACGATCATGACGACGCGGCGCGTGTTGATGCCCGAGAGATAGGCGGCGCGTTCGCGGTTGCCGATGCCATAGATGGAGCGGCCGAAGGTGGTGCGGGTCATCAGGAATACGGCGGCGGCACCCACGGCCAGCCAGCAGAGAACCGAATTCGGAACCGTGGGGATGATAAAGCCGGTGGCCAGATAGCGCGCGGCGGGAGAAGCGGAATCCTGTGGTGAGAAACCGCCGGTGTAAACCACCATGAGGCCCTGGGCCACGGCGTTGGTGGCCAATGTCATGATCATGGAAGGGATACGGAGATAGGCCACGCCAACGCCGTTCACGAGCCCGATTAAGACGCCGCAGAAAATGCCGAACGGAATGGCGATGACCGCACCCACGTCACCAAAACCCGCAACGGCGCTGGACATCATGGCGCCGACGCTCACCACCCACGGCAAGGAAAGATCGATCTGGCCCAGAAGGATGACCAGCATCATGCCGGTTGCAATGATCCCGAGGAATGACGCTACCTTCAATTGCTGCAGGAGATATTCCGGCGAGAGGAAATTGCTTGAGTAAAAGCTGCCGAGAAACAGCAGCAGCAGAATGCAGGCAAAGGCCGTGACGACGGCAGGGTCCATCCGGCGCATGAAAGCGGGAAGGCGTTCAGCGAGAGCGTTCATCCAAACCAATCCAATCGATTACGAATGCGGAACAGGCCAAAAGCCCCAATGCTCACGGCAAGAAGCAATACCACGCCCTGGAACAGGGGCTGCCAGAGGGGATCAAAATCAAAGACGAAGAGCAGGTCGCCAATGGTGCGGAAAGCCATGGCACCGAAGATGGCGCCAATCGCGCTACCCTTGCCGCCGAACAGCGAGACGCCGCCCAGCACCACGGCAGCAATTGAATACAGGGTATAGGCATTGCCGCTCGCATAGGCGGCCTCGCCCGTATAGGTGAAGAAGGTGAGAAACAAGCCGCCGATGCCTGCAAGCAGGCCAGACAGGGTGTATGCGGCGAACTTGGCGCGGCGAATGTTGACTCCAGACATATAGGCCGCCGGTTCGGATGAGCCCACGGCATAGGCCGCTCTGCCGGTGACTGAACGGCTGAACGGCACCCAGACGACGAGCACGACGGCAGCGAGAGTCAAAAGGCTGGCCGGCATAAAGCCAAAGAACCGGCCGGTGAAGAAATCCGCCAGGGTTTCATCAACGCTGCCGCCGGGATTGGGCCGGATGGCAAGGGCAATGCCGTAAAACACAGCGCCAGTGGCAATGGTCGTCACGATAGGCTGCAGGCGGCCATAAATAACAATGGCGCCATTGATGGCGCCACACAGGGCTCCCACGAGAAGTACGCCCACCACGCCAAAGAAAGCCTGAATGGGTGAGCCGACGACAATCCATGAGGCCAGACAATTGGTCAGGGTAAAGATCATGCCGACGGAAAGATCAATGCCGGCGGTGATCACCACAAGCGCCTGGGCCATGGCGACAAAGGCCAGCAGCACGCCCTTGTTCGAGGCGGTCTGCACCACGTTGGCGTTAAAGCCGGCGGGATGGTTCGAGGAATAGATGATAAACATCACAACAAAAATTGCGATTGCCATCAGGGTGCCGCGCTGTTCGGCAAACCAGAAACGCCAATCCTTCATGGGTGCAATGCCTCTCCCATATCGATGTTGAGCGCACTGGCGATGAGCGCCCGCTCGGTAATCTCAGCACCCACCAGTTCGCGTTTCACCTTGCCATCATAGAGAACCAGCACCCGGTCGCAACAGCCAATCAATTCGTCATAATCAGTGGAGTAAAACAGGATGGCGGCACCCTGGTCGGCGAGCTTGCGCAGAAGGACGTAGAGCTCCTGCTTTGTGCCGACATCGATGCCGCGGGTGGGATCGTTGAGCAGGATTATGCGCGGCTGGTTCATCAGCCATTTGGCGATGACCACCTTCTGCTGGTTGCCGCCGGAAAGAGAGCCTACGGGAATGTCGGTTCCCGCCGTCTTGATGGCCAGAAGGGAAATCATCTCGTCGATGTACCTCTGTTCCTTCGCGCGATTGACAATGCCCTTGTCCGAGATGCGGTGGAGCGAGGCAAAGGACAGGTTGTCCCGCACCGTCATGGGCAGCATGAGACCTTCGGTCTTGCGGTCCTCGGGGATGAGGGCCATGCCAATTTTTTCGCTTTTGGCCGCCGTCGGGCTGTTGATTTTTACTGGCACACCATCAATCAGGACATTGCCCGAGCAGCCGCGCAACACACCGAAGAGCGCCAGGAGAAGATCGCGCTGCCCCTGCCCGTCGAGGCCGCCAAGGCCGACAATCTCGCCTGCCCTGACGGACAGCGAAATATCCTTGAGGCGATCGGTCCAGGACAGGTTTTCAGCTTGCAGCACCGGCGTTGCACCATTGGATTGCAGCGGCGGCTTTGGCGGGAACACATTCTTGTATTCACGCCCGATCATGAGCTCAACGACTTCGGTGTCGGTCTTGCTGCCAGCCACGTAGGTTTCAACTTTCCTGCCGTTGCGGAACACGGAACACTCGTCGGCGAGTTCGGCGATTTCGTGCATGCGGTGGGAAATATAGAGAAGCGCCAGGCCTTCACTGCGCAGGCGCTTGAGCACGGCAAAAATCTTGGTCACGTCCGTCGCGGTGAGCGCCGATGTGGCCTCATCGAGAATCAGGATGCGCGGCTTGCGGGCCAGCGCCTTGGCGATTTCCACCATCTGGCGACGCGACAGGGGCAAGTCTTTAACCAGCGCAAGCGGATGAATGTCTTCGGCGCCAGCCCGGGCCAGGGCTTCCTCGGCGATCTGGCACTGCTTGCCGCGGTCAATCATGCCGAACCACGTGGGCGGATCGCTGATGACGATATTATCGGCGACCGAGAGATCGGGAATAAGCGAAAGTTCCTGAAAAATGCAGACGATGCCCGCCTGATTGGCGGCAGTCGGCGACGCAAAGGAAATTTCCTTGCCATCGAGAAACATGCGGCCTTCATCGGGCGCCACGACGCCCGCGATGGCTTTTATAAGGGTGGACTTGCCAGCGCCATTTTCGCCCAAAATGCCGTGAATGCGGCCGGGATAGATATCAAGATCGGCCTTCTCAAGGGCACGGACACCACCGTAGCTCTTGGATACGCCTTCCAGACGGAATAGTGGGGCTGCTTCGACCACGGGCATCCTCCAGGATGATCAGGAACCAAAAGCAGCGCCGCAGAATTGCTTCCGCGACGCCTCTCGGGATTCTCGATCAGACTACTGGTTTTCTTTCGTTTGGCCCATGATTTCCTGCGCCGTGAAATTGATTCCACAGGTCGGGAAAGAGTTGCCTACGAAGAAGTTGTCGGACTGGTCGGGGAAGAAATCCTGACCTTCCTTGAAGTTAGGGTCTTCAACAATCGCCAGCGGCAGCTTGACTGACTGTGGAACAACCGCACCCTCAAGGGCCGCAATTGCCGTCTTGATGGCAACTGCAACCTGAGCCGGGCCTGTGCCTGCGGATGAGCACTTCAGGCCATCAGCAGCGTGGGCGGCGCAGAACTTGCGGAAGCCGTTTTCGGTTTCACCGCCGAAGGGCACGAAAGCATGCTTGGCGTCGATCATCGCCTGCACAACACCGGTGTCGCCACCCTGCGCGGTGATGCCGTCAAACGGACCGTTGGTGGCAATGGCGTCAGCCGTCACCTTCTGGGCGGTCGGGTCGTCCCACTTGCCCGCAACTTCGGTCACGTCCCATTTTTTGCCTGAGGCATCAAATGTTTCATGAATGCCATTGTGGCGGTCGGTATCAACGGAGGTTCCGGCAACGCCCTTCACTTCAAGGATCTTGCCGCCGTTCGGCAGATGGGCGATCAGCCAGTTGGCCCAGAGAACGCCAAGACCCTTCTGGTCCACGTTCACGTTGATCGCATCCTGCGTGTCGAGAATGTTATCGAAGGCAACGAGAATCACGCCAGCTTCCTTGGCCCGCTTGATGACGGGGCCGAAGGCTGTCGGGTTCTGGGCGTTCACGACGATCGCGTCATAGCCGGAGTCGATGAAGTTGTTGATGGCGGAGATTTGCGCCGGCACGTCTTCACCGGTGGACACGACCTTGAATTCCTTCAGCTTGGCTGCAACGTCAGGCTGGGCCGCATAGGCTTTCGCAGTCTGGATCATTTGAATGCGCCAGGTGTTGGCGATGTAGCCGTTGGCAAGCGCAATGCGGTATGGGCCATCCTTCTTTGGAAATTTGAAGAACTTGGTGTCGGCTGCCCAAGGCGCGAAACAATCAGGTTCAGCGGCAGGGCCAGCGACCACTTCAGGTCCGGCAGCCTTTGCCACGGCCGAGAAGGCAAGCCCTGCCGCCAATACGGCGCCAATGCTTACAAAACGGCGTAGATGTGATGTTGATTTCATTGAATTTTCTCCCATTGGTTTACACAATCTCATTTTGAGGAACAGAAAGTTCATCTGGCTTTCCGCCCTCGACGGACGTGCTATTTTTTGTACCAAGCATGTTTTTCGATACTTGATGGGAAGAACCTATTGTACGATGATAGCGCTGTCAATTACCCTGAATAGCGATCGACATTAAAAAGTTGCGTCATGACCCTGCCGAAAAACAAATCCCGTCGTGTTACCCTCGACGACGTGGCCATACGGGCCAGGGTGAGCGCGGTGACGGCTTCGCGGGTGCTGCGCAAGCCCGAGATGGTGTCCGCCGATCTCCGGGCGCGGGTGGATAGCGCGGTTCGAGAGCTTGCATATATTCCCAACCAGCTTGCGAGTGCGCTCGCCTCGACACATACGGGGCGCATCGGGGTTATTGTCCCCTCCCTCACCAACGGCGTGTTCGGCGACTATTTGCGGGCCTTGCATGATGTTTTCGTTCCGGCGGGATTCCAGGTTCTGGTTCTCAATTCGCATTACCTTGCAGGCCGCGAGGAAAAAGCCGTAGCCACCATGCTGGGGCAGTTTCCGGAAGCGATGATCCTTGCCGGTGTTGACCAGACCCCGCACGCGCGCAGGTCGCTGCAGCAGGCCGGCATCCCGGTCGTGCAAACCATGGAGATGACGGACGACCCCATCGACATCAACATTGGCCTCTCGCAACGGGAAGCCGGCTATGTGGCGGCACGGCATTTGTTTGACCTTGGCCACCGGCATGTGGGGCAGATTTCCGCACCCCACGACGCCCGTTCGCGCCAGCGCCTGGAGGGCTACCTTCAGGCTTGCGCGGAGTTTCATGCAACGCCCATGCTGGCTTCAACCGAAGAGCCGTGCACGGTTCCCCTCGGCGGCAGTTTGCTCACGGAACTTCTCACCCGCTGGCCGAAGGTAACGGGGATTTTTTGCGGCAACGACAATCTGGCGTTGGGCGCCCTGTTTGAGTGCCAGCGGCGCGGCATCCGCGTGCCCCAGGACCTGTCGATCATCGGCTTCAACGACCTTGAGGATTCGGCGTGCGCCTATCCTTCGCTCAGCACGATTGCCGTGCCGCGCTATGAAATGGCAAGGCGTGCGGCGGAAATCATCCTGGAGATTACCCGCGGCACGGGGGTCCGGCCGAAACAGCGCCGGATTGATTTGGGCTTCCAGCTGATTGCACGTGACAGCACCGGCAAAGCAGGCTGAGGCCGAGGTCAGCGTGGGCGTTTTGCAGTAAACCTGGCGAGAAATTCCGCCACTTTTCCAGCACTGAAAACATCGTCCAGAACGAGATGGGCGGCACCAATCAAGGCTGAATCCGTTTTTGGCTCGGCCAGCATGATTTGCAGGTCGCCAGTGGCCAGCGGCAGGCAGCGTTGATAGACGAGCTCGCGGATGCCTGAGAGGAGAAAATCCCCGCCGCGCGCCAACATGCCGCCAACGACAATCAGGCTCGGATTGAGGATGCTGACAACATCAGACGCCACTTCGCCAATGGTTTGCCCGGCACGGCGCAGCAGCATGATGGCCTCAGGCTTTTGCATCTCGACGAGGGCCACAACATCCCGGGCCGTTTCCGCCTGCAGGCCTTTTTCGGCGAGATCGCGGGCAATGGCCCAGCCCCCGGCGCGGGCCTCCACGCAGCCCAGCTTGCCACAGCGGCAAAGGGGGGCATCGGGCGAATTAAACTGGATGTGGCCAATGTCACCTGCCGCACCCTGGGCGCCGCGGAAAATTTTTCCGCCGGCGATGATGCCGCTGCCAATGCCGGTGCCCGCCTTGATAAAAATCATGTCATCGATATGAGGGAAACTATGGCGGTGCTCGTAAATGGTCATCAGGTTCACGTCATTCTCGACATAGATTGGCGCTTCGTAATGCCGGCCCAGCCACGAAACGATATCAAAATCATCCCAACCGTAAAGAACAGAGGGGCCAACGACCCGGCCGCGCTTGTAATCTACCGGGGTTGGCATGCTGAGGCTGACGCCCACAAGAAAGCCATGGCTCTCGCGCACATGGGCAGCGAGCTTGTCGAATTCATCCATGATACGCTGCAAGGTGGCCGCCGGCCCTTCTGCTATGCTGAAGGCAATTGTGCTCTGCGCCAGAATATCGGGAACGAGATTCATGGCGGCAAGATGAATGTGGGTTTCGCCAATATCCGCAACAAGCAGGAAACCTGCGGATCCCTTAATGCCCAGAACGCGGGTCGGCCTTCCGCCGCTGGGCAAGGTGCGCAGCGTTTCCTCGACGAGGCCGGCACCCAGCAGCACATTGAGGCGCTGGGTAACGGTCACCCTGGACATGCCGGAAGCAGCAAGCAGCGCGGCGCGCGAATTGGCAGCGCTACTTGCAATCAGCGAAAGAATTTCGCTGGCATTTGCAAGACTGGCTTGCTCCTTTTCGCCCATAGATTTTGCCATGCACAATATATGTCCAAAAATGTACATATACATCTTGCGATCTGAAAATGTTAGAAATTTACTCTGGACGAGGCCGCCCCTTTACATGGCCCTCTCGACCAACGTGAAGAGATGCAATAACGTTCACTTAAATTCGAGCTTCAGGGGGATTTATCATATGGCATCGGTCGGCGTTGTTGACGTGCGCAAATCCTACGGCGCACAGGAGATTATCCACGGCGTCTCGATTGATATCCAGGATGGGGAATTCGTCATTCTCGTGGGGCCTTCCGGCTGCGGGAAATCCACGCTTCTGCGGATGATCGCCGGCCTCGAGGCCATCACCTCCGGGAACATCAAAATTGGCGAGCGGGTGGTGAATTTCCTGCCGCCGAAAGACCGCGACATTGCCATGGTGTTCCAAACCTATGCGCTTTATCCGCACAAGACGGTGGCGCAAAACATGGGCTTTGCCCTGATGCTGCGGCGCGCGCCGAAGGCAGAAATCGAGGCGCGGGTGAAACGGGCCGCTGAAATTCTCGATCTTGTGCCCTATCTCAACCGCTATCCCCGGCAGCTCTCGGGCGGCCAACGGCAGCGCGTGGCGATGGGACGGGCCATCGTGCGCGATCCCAAGGTGTTTCTTTTTGACGAGCCGCTTTCCAATCTTGATGCCAAGCTCCGCGTGCAGATGCGGGCCGAAATCAAGGAACTGCACCAGCGGCTGAAAACGACGACGGTTTATGTTACCCATGACCAGGTTGAAGCCATGACCATGGCCGACCGGATCGTTGTCATGCATGACGGTATCGTGGAGCAATCGGGAACGCCGCTTGAGCTTTACGACAAGCCAGCCAACATGTTCGTGGCAAGTTTTATCGGCTCGCCTTCGATGAACCAGATCAAGGGGACCATCCGCAGCAAGGGCAAGCCGGTGTTCGAAACCGAAGACGGGATTAAGCTACCGCTTGCCAAGGCGCCGGCAGCTTCCGATGGCCGGCCCGCCGTCTATGGCATCAGGCCTGAGCATTTCACGCTGAGCAGCGGCGGAGTGAAGGCCACAGTTACGGTGACCGAACCTACGGGTTCGGAAACCCAGGTGTTTGCCAAGCTCGGCAAACAGAAAATCGTGAGCGTGTTCCGCGAGCGGATTTCGGTGAAACCGGGTGAGGTGCTGGGCATTATGCCAAATCCCGGTGCGGCCCACCTCTTCGACGCGGAATCCGGTGTGCGGCTCTGATCACTCCAGGTTTGTATGCCTGGCCCGCATGGATTCGGCGGTTTCGCCCAATCGGTCGCGCAGTTTCAACACGACCAGTTCAAAGACCAGCATCTGGGCCGCCTCGAAAAGTGATCCCATGGGCAGGATAGAAAGTTTTCCGGATTGATCATTGGCCATGGTCTGGGCAGGAATAAGCAACACGCAGTCCGCACGGCGCGCGGCACCACCTGTGGCCTGGGCCGTGACCACAGCGGTTCTTGCACCTGCCGCCTTGGCAATGTTCATCAGCGCTGCGGTAGTCTGTAGATCGCCGGGGCCAACTGACACAACCAGCAGATCTCCTGCGCCCAGCGGCGGAGTCGTCATGTCGCCCACGACATGAACATCCATCCCCATGTGGAACAGGCGCATTGTGAGGCCGCGCATCTGCAGGCCTTCGCGGCCAAGGCCGTGAAGGGCAATGCGCTTGGCGGAAGCGAGTTCGGCGATAAAGCGGTCAACGACCGCATCCTCCACATTTGCAAGAACGCCAGCAAGATCGGCAAGGGCACGGGTGCCCATTTGGTTAATCGTGTCAGTCATGGGCTACTTGCTCTTCCTTCTGAATTCTTTCATTCTTTCCCAGTGCGCGACAGGAAACAGGAATGACAGCAAAATACAAGAAGGTTTTTGGCAGCCAGAAACCCATCATTGCCATGGTGCATTTCGGCGCCATGCCCGGATCGCCACTGCATGATGTGAAAGCCGGGCTGAATGGCATCATTGAAAGGGCGCGGAAGGACTTGCTTGCCCTGCAGGCGGCCGGGGTCGATGCGGTGATGTTCGGCAATGAAAATGACAGGCCCTATGAATTCGAAGTTGATACGGCGTCCACGGCCACCATGGCCTTTGCCATTGGGGCATTGCGTTCCGAGATCAAGGTTCCGTTTGGTGTGAATGTGTTGTGGGATCCTATGAGCTCCATGGCCCTGGCCGCCGCCACCGGCGCCTCCTTCGTGCGCGAGATCATGACCGGAACCTATGCTTCCGACATGGGCCCGTGGAACCCCGATGCGGGGGCTGCCCTGCGTTACCGCGACCGGCTGGGACGGAGCGATCTTGCCGTGCTCTATAATGTAAGCGCGGAATTTGCCTATTCGCTGGACCGGAGAAGCCTGGCCGACCGGGCCCGTAGTGCCGTGTTCTCCAGCGTTCCAGATGCCATTCTTGTCTCCGGCACCATTACGGGTGAAGCTGCCGCCATGTCTGATCTCGAAGAAGTAAAAAAGGTTTTGCCCGATACGCCAGTGCTGGCCAATACAGGCGTGAAGCACGCAACGGTGGCTGATGTGCTCCAAGTCGCGGATGGCGTGATCGTCGGCTCGTCACTCAAGCGTGACGGCAATACGTGGAATGCGGTTGATCCGGAACGGGCGGCGGATTTCATGCGCATCGTGCGTGCTGCACGGAAGGGCTGAAGGATATGAAAGACCGCCTGCGCAAACTCACCAGCGATCTGATGCTCATTCCGGGCCTCAGCGGCCATGAGGACCGAGTGCGCCGGGCCCTTGCCAAGGAATTCTCCAAGCTTGGCCTTGCCGCGAAGACTGACCGACTCGGCAATCTGTTTGCAACGATTGAAGGTGATCCGAAGCTGCCAAGCGTGATGCTGTTTGCCCATATGGACCAGCTTGGATTCGTGGTGCGCAAAATCGAAGTCAATGGATTAATGCGGGTTGAGCGGCTGGGCGGCGTGCCGGAACGGGCGCTGGCTTCGCAAGCGGTGCTGCTGTGTGTGGGCGAAGGGCGCGACGTTACGGGGATCATCACCAACAAGAGCCATCACGCCACATCGCCTGATGAAAAATACAAGGTTTTGCCCTACGCGGAAATCTTCATCGACGCAGGCTTTGCCACTGCAGAGGCGGTATTGGGGGCCGGCATCAATATCGGCACGCCGGTAGTATATGAGCCGAAGGTGCTTGCCCTTGCCGATGGCAGGATCGCGGGCACCTCCGTGGATGACCGGGCGGCCTGCGCCGTGGTTATCGAGGTGGCCCGCGCGGTGCTGCAAACCAAGAAAAAGCCAACCGTGCATATCCTGTTCTCGGTTCTTGAAGAGTTCAACCTGCAAGGCGCGGTGACAGCGGCACGCAAGCTGGCACCCGATATTGCCATCCAGCTTGATCTCATTCTCGCAACCGATACGCCTGATATGGCGGCGCGGGGCGATGTGAGGCTTGGAGCCGGCCCTGCCATGAGCATGTACAGTTTCCATGGGCGCGGCACGCTGAACGGCACAATTCCCCACCCTGCCCTTGTGGATCTCTTTTCCTCCACCGCAGTTCAACAGAAATTGAACCTTCAACGCAGCGCCCATGTGGGGGCGCTCACTGATTCATCTTATGTGCAATTGCTGCATGAAGGCATCGCCGCAATCGATCTGGGCTTTCCCTGTCGCTACACACATTCTTCGCTGGAAGTGTGCGATCCAGCCGACCTCGTGGGCCTCACGCAATTGCTGGCCGCCGGGATCGCCCGCATAGATGAAAAGTTCTCGCTCGACCGGGACCGCTACACCTGATGAAATATTATCTCGGGATCGATATTGGAACATTCGAGTCGAAGGGCGTTCTGAGCGACCAAAGAGGCAATATCATTGCCAGCGCTGCAAAGCCCCACAAGATGCTGGTGCCGCAAGCGGGCTGGGCGGAACATCGGCCTATCGAAGACTGGTGGGATGACGTCACCTTCATCTCCAAGAAGCTTCTCGCTGACAGCAAAATTGATCCTTCCGACATCAGGGCTATCGGCACCAGCGCCATCGGCCCCTGCATGCTGCCAGTGAATGAAGCCGGCGAACCCCTGATGAATGCGGTGCTCTATGGGGTGGATACGCGGGCGACCAGGGAAATCGATGAACTCACGGCGCGCATTGGAGTTGACCGCATTCTCGATTACTGCGGCAATGCGCTGACCTCGCAATCGGTGGGGCCAAAAATCCTTTGGCTCAAAAACAACCGGCCGGAGATTTTTACCAAGGCCTACAAAATTCTGACCTCCACTTCCTATCTGGTGTTTCGCCTCACCGGAAAATTCGTGATTGACCACTATACCGCAGCCAACAGCGCGCCGCTCTATTCGGCGGAGCGCCGAACGTGGAGCGATGAACTGGCACCCGACATCATTCCGCTTGACGGGTTGCCGGACATTGCCTGGACGACGGACATTGTGGGTGCGGTCACGGCGAAGGCCGCGAAAGAAACGGGACTGGCGGAAGGAACGCCGGTCATCTGCGGCACGGTGGATGCGGCGGCGGAAGCGATCAGCGTTGGCGTGCTGGAGCCGCGCGACATGATGCTCATGTATGGCTCCACCATCTTTATTATCGCCGTCACATCCGAGCGCGTGAAAGACGGCAGGCTGTGGTATGCGCCGTGGCTTTTTCCGGGCCAGCATGCTTCCATGGCGGGGCTCGCAACAAGCGGCACACTCACCCACTGGTTCCGCGAGAACATGGCGCGCGAGCTTGATCCAACCCGGGCCATAAAGGAACTGGCAGCGGAAGCGGAGGCCTCGCCTCCGGGCGCCAAGGGGCTTGTCATGCTGCCCTATTTCTCCGGCGAACGCACCCCTATCCACGATACGCATGCCAAAGGTGTTATTTTCGGATTGGATCTCACCCATACGCGCGGCGATCTCTTCCGCGCCACGCTTGAAGGTATTGCGCTGGCCACGAACCACATCATGGAAACATTTGATGATGTCGGCGAACCGCCGCAGAATGTTTTTGCGGTGGGCGGCGGCACAAAAAACAACGTGTGGGCCCAGGCGACATCGGATGTTTGCGGGCGGACACAGATTCTCCGCGAGAAATCCATGGGCGCATCCTACGGCAATGCGTTTCTTGCAGCTCTTGCTGTTGGAGATGCGCAAGTGAGGGATATTACAGACTGGAATCCCGTTGCTTCGGAATTCGCCGCTAAAAAGGAAAACGCAGAAATCTATCGCAAACACTATGAGGTTTTTCGCAGCCTCTACGAGCGCAACAAGGACTTGATGAAGACGCTGGGAAATTAGCGCCGGCTCAGGCTCCCAAAAACTTGTCGATGTCGCGCCTCGTGATGAGGCCAGCAGCGGAACCGGGACGTGAAACCGCAAGGGCGCCTGCCGCTGCAGCGCGCTTAAGCGAGTCCTGCATTGCCATTCCCTCAAGCTGGGCGGTCACAAATGTGGCGACCACCTTGGCGAAATAGCTGGGCTGGAAAAATGCTTCGCCGCGCTGAACGGCGGCGCTGCCCGAAGCACCTGCCGTGACGATAACCTGACCCACGCCGGACTTTTTCGCCAGTTCCGATGCCGCCGCCGGGCTTTCGGCATGGGAGACCGCGCGGCCAAGCAATCTTCCCGCTTCAAAGGAATTGACGATGAGGACTGAAACCGCCTGCAGAAGTTCTTTCGGAACCTGAGACAGTCCGTCCGGAGCGGGCGACACGTTGAGGACAACACAGCGGCTCTTGGCCTTGGCAATGAGTGCCGCTGCAATTGAAATGGCAGCAGGCAATTCCAGCTGCAGGACAAGCGCGTCGGCGGCTTCAAGGGCAGCGCGCCTGGATTCAATATCAGCGGCCGTAAGCTTTCCAGCCGCACCGCTTACGATGATTGAGGAGTAATCACCTTCCGCGACAAAAACCGTGCTGGCACCTGTCGGTTCTTTCTCATCAACGGAAATGAGGGAAGGATCAACACCGTGCGATCTCAGATGTTCAAGCAGTTGCCGGCCAAAAGTATCATTGCCAAGACGGGTAAGGATCGCGGCATCCGTGCCGCATTTGACAAGTTGGCTGGCCTGGTTGCCGGCCTTGCCTCCGAGCGATGTGGTGAAGCCTGTTCCGACAACGGATTCACCCCTGCCAGGCTGCCGCTGCGCGGTGGCGATGAGGTCCATGTGGACACTGCCGAGGACAACGGCGCTTGGTGGGCGATCATCACTCATTGAAATAGAGGCCCTGCATGATCTGCAGTGCGGTTACAGCATCCTGTCCCGCTTGCGCCTGGCGCAGCTCCTTCAGCGGGACACGGTCCAAAAGCCGCAACATGCGCTGCACGGTTTTCACATTGGCCGCACATTCGCGAGCCGGGTCCACGCGGTCCGGAAATGTATCGAATTAGAGTGTCCCTGAAAAACCGCCATTGTGCAGTTCCGCGAGCAACTCCAGCGTGTGCCAGGGGTGAACCGATCCCACCATCAGGCCATCGTCAGCGGGGCCGTTCCCGTCATTAAGATGAACTCCAAAGAGCTTGCCGGCGCGCAGGGCGAGTGCGGCGGCCGCAGCCGGCTGCTCACCTGCCATCAGCGCGTGGCAAAAATCGAGGGTGACGCCAAAATTCGGCAGGCTCACTTCGTCAATAGCCAAAAGGGAATCCGACATTGAGCGAATGAGCGAAGTCCGGCGGGGGTCGCTTGGCTTGTATTCGACGCTCACGCGCACGTCAGGATTATGCTTCGCAACCTGCCGAAAACCATCAATTTCCATATCCCACATGGCGCGGTAGGCAGCCTGAAAGGGATAATCATAACCGTCCGGGCCCATCCACAGAATGACATGCTCGATGTTATTCTGGGCAGCCAGGGCAACGGCCTCAATGGCTGTGCGGATTGCCTTCCCGCGATTCTCAGGATTGGGATGGGTAAATGCACCGTGGACAAAGTCGGGACCATCCCAGCGCAGGTTGAGGGCTGTCGCCGACAGGCCGACGTCCGCCGCCGCGGCCAGGACCGAACGGTTGCCGTCACCGGCGAAGTGCTGCGGGTAGTTCAACTCTACGGCCGAAACACCCGGAACTTCGGCCACCGCCCGTACCGCTTGCTCGGCGGATTGGGTGCCCCCGCTCTTCGCACGGAAACTATTCAGCCGCGTTGCAAAGCGTTGTCCTGCATCTGCCATTTTTTTACTCATTCATTGTGCGCTGCAACAGCAAGTACACGATTTTCCATCTCAAATATATGCAATGGCCAGCCGCCGCATGAATTGACATCGCACAAACCGGACGCATAGTATCAACTGTCTTTGTCACTTGCCCTATAGCAAACATTTTCAAATGAAAAGATGGGCAAAAAACAGTGGCTTTGAGAAAAGAATTAAAATTCACTGGGAGGATCCACAATGAAAGTCGAACTTTATAACCGCATGGTGATGAACCGCAGGGCCATGCTTAAAGGCTCCGCTGCCGTTTCAGCGGCGGGCGTTGCCGCTTCACTGGGCGCCATGACGACAACAGCTGGTGCGCAAGACAATTTGCGGGCGCAAATCCTGCAAATTCCGGGTGTCGGCAAGGGATCGCCGACGGATTCGGACTGGCAGAAAGTGGGCGAGATGTGTCTCGGGGCCACCAAGGCGAGCGTCAAGGAAGGCGAGTTCAAGGGCGTTGAGCTGACCTTCATGGGCCTCAACAACCAGAATCTTCACAACCTGCTGTTCCGCGGTTTCCTGAAGCCTTGGGAAACCTATACCGGGGCCAAGATCAACTGGATCGATCTGGCGCAGGCCGACTACAACGCCCGCCTGCAGCAATCCATTGCAACGGGAACTGTTGACTTCGACATCATCGAAATGGGCGCACCTTTCGAAGGTGACGTTTGCGGCAAGGGCCTTGCGTCGGAAATGCCTGACTGGGTGAAGACGCAAATCGACATGGATGACTACGTGGGCTACCTCAAGGCGCCGGTCGGCACCTGGGACGGCAAGACCTACCGAATCTCCATCGACGGCGATTGCCACACCTTCAATTATCGCACCGACTATTTTGCCGATGCCGATCTTGCTGCGGCCTGGAAGGCCGAGGGCCATGAAGGCGACTTTGCGGTTCCAAAAACTTGGCAGAAGGTTCAGGAAGTCACCAAGTTCCTCAAGGGCAAAAAGGTTGCCGGGCAGGATGCCTATGGCTATCTCGATCCGATCAAGGGATGGGGCGGCTTCGGTTTCTATTTCCTTGGTTCGCGCGCCACGGCCTATGCCAAGCATCCCGATGACAAGGCTTGGCTGTTTGACACGGATATGAAGCCACGCGTCAACAATCCAGCCTGGGTGCGCGCCATTCAGGACGTGATCGATGCCTTGCCTTCAGAACCAGCAGATCAGCTCAATGCCGATCCCGGCACGACGGGCTTCCAGCAGTTCCTCGCAGGCACAGGTTCCATGCTGTCCTGGTGGGGCGACATTGGTTCAAGCGCCAAGACGAGCGACAGCTCGGTGGTTGGCGATGTCACGGGCTTCTCGATCCTGCCTGGCTCCGATGACGTGTATAATGCCAGCACCGGCGCGTGGGACAAGCTTGCCAGCGGCCCCAACTATGCGCCCAACATGGCCTATCTCGGCTGGGGTGTTTACGTGATGGCGCGGGTCGATTCCGATCCGGTCAAGCAAAAGGCAGCGTGGAGTGCGGCAGCCCATCTCGGCGGAAAAGACCTTTCGCTGTGGTGCTCGGCCTATCCTTCCGGCTTCCAGCCCTATCGGCAGAGCCACTTCGATGTGAAGGAATGGGTAACCGCCGGCTATGATGAGGCGTTCATCTCGTCCTATCTCGCTTCGGAAGCCGATTCCTACAACCATCCCAATGCGGCCATCGAACCGCGCATCCCCGGCATCTTCCAATACTACAGTGCTGCCGAGGACGAACTGTCCAAGATCTGGGCCGGTGGCTCCACCGCCCAGGAAGGGGCGGACAAGATCGCCGCCGCCTGGGAGAAAATTACCGATGGCATCGGCCGTGACAAGCAGATCGAGCTCTACAAGGCTTCGCTTGGCTAAGAGCGGCGCGGCTCAATTGTGGTTATAAATCCGCAACTGGTGGCTAACGTGCCACCAGTTGTATTTTTAATTCGAGCGGCAGATTCCGAACGCCATGCAGAACGCGCATACGGTCACATCCGGACAGCCTATTGAGATTAGCGCGCCGCTGATTTCGCTGGCGCGTCAGCGGGCCGGACGCGGCCTGATTACTGCGGCCACGCTTGGACTTGCCGTTATCATCCTTGTGCAGAGCCTTTATGCGGCCGGTACCATAACCGCAGGTTTCGAAAACTGGCGGCCGGTGCTTTATGCCTATGTTCTCTGGGCGGTGGCGCTTGGCGCGGGGCAAGTCATGGTTCGTGGCGAGGCGGGGCATCGTGCGTTGTTCCTCTTGCCTGCACTGCTGTTCACTATTGTCATGGTGATATTCCCTACCTTCTTCGGAATTTATATTGCGTTCACGGACTGGAATCTTTCGGCCTTCGATCCACCGAAGTTCAATGGGCTCGATAATCTCCGCACGCTGGTTCACGATGCCTATTTCTGGAACGCGCTGCTCAACATGGTGTATTATATCTTGGGCGTACTGGTTCAATACACCATCGCGTTTGGCCTTGCACTGCTGCTGAATGCAGACATCCGGGCGCGGAAATTCTTCCGCGTCGCGTTTCTGCTGCCGTTCATGCTGAGCCCTGTGGCGGTCAGCTGGATGATTGGCAAGTCGCTGATGGAATTCCGTTTCGGGCCGCTCGCTTCCCTGATGCGCCACATCGGCTGGGACAGCCCCGCCTTTTTTACAACGCCGTGGATAGCGCGCCTCAGCATCATTGCGCTCGATGCCTGGGTGTGGATTCCCTTTATCATGATCCTGCTGCTTGCCGGGCTTCAGGCCCTGCCGAAAGAAGTTCAGGAGGCTGCCAAGGTTGACGGCGCAACGCCCTGGCAATCCTTCTGGCAGATCACCTTTCCCCTGATGCTGCCCGTCAGTGTCACCGCCATTATTCTGCGCATCATTTTCCAGCTCAAGCTCGCCGATATTGTGATCAACACCACATCAGGCGGACCCGGTGGAGCCACCGATACGGTTTCCAGCTTTGTTTACCGTGAATACCGCGAACGCTCCAATGTGGGCTACGGCACGATGATTGCTGAGGTCTATCTCATCGTCATCATTGTCTTCATCTTGCTGCTGCTGAAATTTGTCAGCCACTGGATGCAACGGGAAGAGAGCACATGACGCAGCCCTCCAACACTTCGCAGCAGTTCAAATATGCGGGAAGCCGCGTATTGATTTACGGCGCACTGCTTCTGTGGGCCTTCGTCTGCCTGTTCCCGATTTACTGGACGATCAGCACGTCCTTCAAGACGGCGGTGAATGTGACGCAAGGCGACATCATCCCGTGGGTCGGACGCTTCCAGCCGGATTGGCGGGGCTGGCGGTCGCTTGGCCTTTCGCCCGATACGATTGGCCAGATTTCAACGGTGCGCGATGAATTCCTTCTGCGGTTCAGAAATAGTGTTTTGGTGTCGGTGGGCGCGGCGCTGCTTGCGGTGATCATCGGCTCGCTGGCGGCCTATGGGCTCAGCCGCTTCCAATACAGGTTCGGCCCGTGGCGAAATAAAGACATCTCGTTCTTCTTTCTGTCCCAGCTCATTTTGCCGCCAGTCGTGTTGGCCATGCCATTTCTCGTGCTTTACAAGGAACTGGCCCTGCTCGACAGCATCATCGGGCTCATCCTCATTTATACACTCACGGTGCTGCCCATCGTGATCTGGATCATGCGCGACCAGTTTGATACGATTCCGAATGAGCTTGAGCAGGCGGCCCTGGTTGATGGCTGTACCGTGTGGGGTGCTTTTTTCCGGATCATCCTGCCCATTGCGCTTCCCGGCATGGTGGCGGCTTTCATCCTTGCGGTGGTGCTGTGCTGGAATGAATATTTCTTTGCAGCACTGCTCACCAGCACCAATGCCAAAACTATTCCTGTGATGGTGGCGAGCCAGACGGGGTCGCAAGGCATCAGCTGGTGGTCCATGGCCGCACTCTCCACGGCGGCGGTCATGCCCCTTGTTCTAATTGGCATTTTCCTGGAGCGCTTCATTGTGAAGGGGCTCACGGCCGGCGCGGTTAAATAGCTTTCGCAATGTTTCCCGCAGAACTATTATGTAAAATAATATACATAAAAATTGGTAGATATGATTGACTTTATGCATAATATGCGTGTAATTATCCCGCCATCCAACATCAGCAACCCACAGGCTCATCATGTTCAGACTTGATCAAAAACTCTCCCGCATCCGCGCCGGCAAATACAAGCGCAGCGACTTCATCATTGCCGACGCCAAGGATGGCGACATGGGCCCGAGCATTCCCGGTTGCGGCCCGAAGCGTAACAAGGACGGAAGTTCGACACGTTTCGTGACCCGGCCGGAATTTCTGGCCAATATCGCTGCAATCGTTAAACAGGACGTCGTGGATATCATGCTGGTCTCAGCTTCCAATCTGGAGGCCCTGGCCGACAAGGGCGTTTTCAAGAAAAGTGCCGTCAAACCCGCCATCCGCGCCAATGACACGACTGACATTTGGGTGGGGCGTGGCGCGGGCTATTCCAAGCTGGCGAGTCGCCCCTTCCGCAGCGCTTCGCTTTCGCGCGTGAAGAAGTATACGGACCTGGGCCTTTACTCCATCACCTTCAACAATGATCTGGAGCAGGATTACAACGCACTTGAACATTTCAGTGCCTTCCGCGAGGACGCGGCGCGCAACAAATTCAATTACTTCCTGGAAGTGTTTAATCCAAACGTTGAATGCGGCATCGATCCCGCGCTTGTGCCCCATTATATTAATGACAGCATCGTGCGCTGCCTCGCCGGCGTGACCAAAGCGGACCGGCCGCAATTCCTGAAAATCGCCTATAACGGCCCGAAAGCCCTGGAAGAGCTGGCTTCGTTCGATCCCAGCATTACGGTGGGTGTGCTCGGCGGTGGCGCCGGCACGACGCGCGACTGCTTCGAGCTTTTGAACCAGGCCGAAAAATACGGCGCACGGGTTGCCCTCTTCGGGCGCAAGATCAATCTGGCGGAAGATCCTCTGGCGATGGTTTCCTTCATGCGTGAAGTGGCCAGCGGCAACATCCAGCCGCTCGAAGCGGTCAGGGCCTATCATGCCAGCCTGAAAAAGAGCGGACTTACGGCCATCCGCGAACTGGCCGCCGACAGTGAGATCACCGAAAAGGTCCTGAAGGCAGGCTGATCATGGGGAAAACCCAGCGCCGCGGCTTCATCACGGGCGGCACATGGTGCGTTGACAACAACCGCATGGTGACGCATTGGCCGGGAGAAGACGGCCATGCGCAATTCCTTCGGGAAGAGCGCCACGGCGGCGGCTCCGGATGCAATTTCGCGCTTGGCATCAAGCGCCTTGATTCCAGCATGCCGGTGGAAACGATCACGATTGTGGGCGATGACGAGGGCGGGCGGTTCCTGCGCGCGCTTGCCGCCGACGCCGGCATCGGCCATGCACAAATGCATGTGACTTCGGACGTTGGCACGCAGTGGACCGATGCCTTCGTCTCACAGGCAACCGGGCGACGCACCCACATCTTCAGCCGCGGCGCCTCCGATGTGCTGACGCCGGATCACTTTGACTTCAGCTCCACAACCGCGCGCTTTCTGCATCTCGGCCTGCCCGGGGTTCACAAGCTGATGGATTCGCCCTGGGAGGAAGATGCAAATGGCTGGGTGAGCGTTCTCAAGAAGGCCCGGGCGATGGGCCTCAAGACCAATCTTGAACTTGCCAGCATTGATCCGCAGGAACTGGCGGAGCTTGTGCGACCCTGCCTTCCTCATCTTGATATGATCATTGTGAATGATGGTGAAATCGGCGCGCTCGCGGGCATGCAGACGATGCCCGGCGGAGTGACCGATGTGGAGGCCTGCAAGCGCGCGGCGCGGCAGGTTCTGGAAAATGGCGCCATGGATATTGTGGTGGTGCATTGCCCGGTCATCGCCATTGCGGTTACCCGTGACGGAAAGGTTTTCACAAAACCATCCACGCAAATACCGCGCGAGCTTGTGGCCGGTGCCAATGGGGCGGGCGATGCCTTTGCCGCGGGCATGCTCTACGGCATTCACGAAGGGTGGAGCGTCGATGACGCGCTCGCCCTTGCCCACGCCTCGGCGGCGGCCTCATTGCGCAGCCTTTCGACCACGGGTGCAGTTGAACCGTGGCACAAATGCCTTGCGCTAGCCAATGAATGGGGCTGGCGGAAAGCCGGCTAAGCTTTAGCAATATCAGCTATTTGCGCACTATCGGTAAAGTTTTCCATCAAGACCGCCTCTTCACGCCGGGCAGGACGCAGAGCATTTCAAACAGGAGGTTGGCTGCGGTGAGCGCGGTGTTGCCTGAGGGATCATAAGGTGGTGAGACTTCAACGAGATCGCCCCCAACCAGATTCAACCCCCAGCATCCGCGGATGATTTCCAGTGCCTGAACCGTGGTGAGGCCGCCGATTTCAGGGGTGCCGGTTCCCGGCGCGAAGGCGGGATCAAGGCTGTCGATGTCGAAGCTCAGGTAGACGCGGCCAGAACCCATCAGCTTGCGCACTTCCTCCATGAGCGGGGTGAGCGATTTGTGCCAGCATTCCTCGGCCTGCACGACGCGGAAGCCCTGCTGTCGCGGCCAATCGAAATCATCCGCCGCATAGCCCGTGCCGCGCAGGCCAATCTGGATGCAGCGCTTGGTATCGAGCAGCCCGTCCTCAACGGCGCGGCGGAAGGGTGTGCCATGGGCGATGGGCTCGCCAAACATGGCCTCGTTGATATCGGCATGGGCATCCACATGGATGAGGCCCACTGGGCCATGTTTTTTGGCGATGGCGCGGAGGATGGGATAGGCGATGGTGTGATCACCGCCCAGCGTTAGCGGCTTGCAATTTTCGCCGAGGATGGCGTTGTAGGCATTGGTGATGATGTCCATGCATTTCGGCAGATTGAATGTGTCGATTGCCACATCGCCGATGTCAGCCACCATGAGACTGTCGTAGGGCGCGGCGCGGGTGGCCATGTTGTAAGGGCGAATCAAACAGGATTCGGCCCTGATCTGGCGCGGGCCAAAGCGTGTGCCGGCACGGTTTGAGGAACCAATATCTAGTGGAATCCCAACGAAGCACGCATCCAGTCACTTCGCCATGGGCTGGGTCGGCAGGCGCATCATGGTGGCAGGGCCACCGAAGCGCGGCATTTCATTGCCGCCCAGGGGCTGATTGAATTTCCGGCTTGTCATGCGCGTCCTTCCTTGAGCATAGCGATGAATGCCTTGACCTTATGCCATCGTCATCTGAAGCACATCACGCAGTTTTCCCATGGCTTTTTTTGTCGTTTTTTCGTCTGCTGCGGCAAAGCCCATCAGCAGGCCGCGTTGAACCAGGCCGTGGCGATATTGAATTGAGAGGGGCGAGACATTTACGCCATAAGCACGGGCCGCTGCGGCCACTGCCTTGTCATCGTGATTTTCGTGAAACAGCCCGACAAGCTGGATGCCTGACTCGGTGCGGCGCAGGCGCAGCCAAGGGCTGAGGTATTCTTCGCAGATTTCCATGAAGTATTGACGGCGTATTGCATAAAGCCTTCGCATGCGGCGCAAGTGCCGGGCGAAATGGCCTTCATTGATGAAATCGGCAAGGGCCGCCTGGGTGAGGAGCGGCGGAAACTGGCCGGTGACACTGAGTGCCGAGATGAGGCCTTCGCGAAAGGCTTCCGGCACGACGAGAAAGCCCAGCCGCATGGCCGGGAACAGGATTTTGGCAAAGGTTCCCACATAGACAACGCGGTTCGAGGCACTGATACCCTGCAGGGCCGGGATGGGCTGACCTTGAAAGCGATACTCGCTGTCATAGTCGTCCTCGATGATCCAGGAATTCCAGCTTTCCGCCATGTGGATGAGATTGAGGCGCTGTTCCATGGGCATGGTGACACCCAGCGGATGGTGACAGGATGGCGTTACGAAGATGAGGCGCGGCGGCACGGGCGGCGGTTCAAGATCCCAGCCGTTATCACTTACGCGCAGTGGCGCGAGATTGGCGCCCGCCGAGAGGAAGGCGGAACCGGCACCGTAGTATCCCGGTTCCTCCAACCACACAGTATCACCGGGATCAATGAGTAACCGCGCTAAGAGATCAAAGGCTGATTGTGCGCCATTGGTGATGACGATCTGTTCAGGCTTGCAGGTCATGCCGCGCGATGCGGTGAGATAGCGGGCGATGGCTTCGCACAGGGGCGGATAGCCGCTGATGTGATAAGTGCCGAAGAGATCGTGGCGAGCAAGCTTCGCCCTTTTACTGAGAAGCTTCGACCAGGTGGTGAATGGGAAATTGTCGGAATCAGGCAGGCCGGGATGAAAGGCATGAAGGCCCGGGCTGCCATGGTGATGGGGCTGCGCCAGCATGATCTTGCCGCGGGCCGATAGGGTGCTGTCCATTTCCGTGCGCGGCTCATTTGATCCAGCGGCGGGTGCAGGAAGGTCTTTTACGAGGGGCGGCGAGCCGCGCCGCATGAGCAGATAGCCTTCAAGGGCCAATTGTTCGTAGGCGGCGATGACGGTGTTGCGGCCAACGGCAAGATCTTTGGTAAGAAGGCGGGTGGATGGAAGCGCTGTACCGCTGAGCAGAACCCGGCGCTCGATGAGGCCGCGAAGCTGGCTGTAAAGCTGGCGATGCAGATTGGTGGCGACGCTGCGGTCAATCACAATGCCATCTATCGGGAAAGCTGTTGCCACAGTGGTTCCTAAAAATTATCGCGTTCTGGTTCTAACATTAGAACCAACCCGGTTATAGTCTCAAGTCAGATAAAGAGACAAGTTTCATGTCCGAGGTTGGTGGGGATGCAGCGTTTGAAGGTTGGCGTCATCGGTGCAGGCGGAATTGCCCAGATTGAGCATATTCCGAACCTGATGAGGCTGAAGCGTCAGTTTGAAATTTTAAGCGTTTGCGATCCCTCCGCAAAGGCGCGCGCCTTTGTCAGCGAAGAGTTTGGGCTCCCTGTATTTGAACACATGGAAGACGTTCTGGCCCTGCCGCTTGATGCCGTCGTCATTGCTTCGCCAGACCCCCTGCACCATGAACAGATACTCGCCGCCCTGCGGCGCGGCTTCCACGTGTTCTGCGAGAAGCCGCTATGTTACGCGATGGGCGATATTGACGATCTGATTGCGGCCCGTGACCGGGCGGGGAAAGTCCTGCAAGTCGGCTACATGAAACGCTTCGACCCGAGCTATGAAGCAGCGCTCACCCGCATGCCGGGGACAGCGAAAACCTTGCGTTATGTATCCGTTGAAGTGAATGATCCGGATGCCTGGCCATTCATCAAGCACCACGCATGGCGCCAGGGTGATGACGTGGTGCCGGACTTGATTGCTTCAGTAAAGGCCAAGCAGCAGGAACAGGTGGCGCGCGCCGTGCAAGCATCCCTTGACGAGATCAGTTACCGTGGCTTTACGGCTGCGTATTGCTCTTCACTCGTGCATGATGTGAATGCCGTTCATGGGCTTCTCGACGGGCTCGGTGTTCCGGATGGCGAGATCGTCGGGGCGCAGCTTTTTGCCGGAGGCGAAGGGGGCCAGGGTGCCGTACGTTTGCTTGGGGGCCGCGCGCTGTGGAACATGGTGCACCTCAAGGTTCCAGCGCTCGCCGATTACCGCGAGCATATCACCTTCTATTTTGACGAAGGCATTCTTGAGCTTGAATTTCCCTCGCCGTGGCTCAACCACCAGCCAACGCGGCTCACGGTCAAGAAAAGCAATGGCTATACGCTTGTCAGGGAAGACGTGAGAACCGGATATGAAGAAGCCTTTATCGAGGAGTTGAAAGGCTTCTGGTCGGCAATCGTGGAGGGCAAGAGCGTTCGCAACACGGCCGAACAGGCGCGCCGCGACATGCGGCTTCTCTCGGCGCTTGCCCAGTTTCAAGCAGGAGCACATTCATGAAAGTCCGCATCGGCATCAATCCCATCACCTGGAGCAATGACGATGCGCCTGAGCTTGGCGGCGATATTCCACTCGAGGTTTGCCTGAGCGAAACGAAGCAGGCGGGATATGCCGGAACAGAACTCGGCGGGAAATTTCCGCGCCGGTCGACTGAACTCAAACCCATCATGCAACGCCACGGGCTTGCCGTTATTTCGGGCTGGTATGACGGTCGGTGCGATGAAAAGGACGTGAGCGCGGAAATGGATGCGATCGGCCCCCATCTCCAGCTTCTGAAAGACATGGGTTCAACTCATGTTGTGTATGCCGACACGTCGCGCGGCCGCCATGGCGCAATCTGGGACCCCATTTCCAAGCGCCCCGCGCTGCGGGCCGAGGAATGGCCGACCTATGGGCGCAAGCTGACGCAGCTTGCCGAACGCATGGCGGATTTCGGGGTGCGCATGGCGTTCCATCACCACATGGGAACCATTATCGAAACGGACGCCGAAGTTGGCCTGCTGATGAAGCATACGGGGGAAGCGGTCGGGCTTCTCTATGACACAGGACATTCGGCCTTTTCCGGCGGCGATCCCCTGCAGCTTGTCAAAGACAATGTGAAGCGCGTGGTGCATGTTCACTGCAAGGATGTGCGCAAGCCGATGCTCGAAAAAGCCCGCAGCCAGGACATGAGTTTCATGGGCGCGGTGCTCGAGGGCATTTTCACTGTGCCGGGCGACGGCTTCCTTGATTATGCGTCAATCCTGCGGGTTCTCGCGGAAGCAAATTATTCCGGCTGGCTCGTCGTTGAAGCCGAACAAGATCCAAGAAAGGCCCATCCCCTTACCTATGCGACCATGGGTTTCAAGAACCTGTCGCGTCTGGCCAGGGAGGCAGGTTTTACGGTAGAAAATTAGTTGGGGCGGAAGTTCCGCCCGCAGAAGGAACCAGTGCGAAAGCGTAACCTAGAAACCGAAAATGCAACTGGTCCGTCGGCTGCGATCACGGCCGGCGGAGATATTTAACAGGAGGAAACATGTTCTCGCTTGCGAAAATAATGAAACCCGTGCTCGGCCTTCTGGCTGGGCTGACACTGCTGTCGGCGGCTGCAGGTTTTGCTGCCGCGGATGAAACTCGTGTTGTGTTTGTGACCCATGGCCAAAGCGGCGATCCCTATTGGTCTGTCGTCAAGAACGGCATGGATGATGCCGCTAAGACGCTCGGTGTGAAAGCCGAGTATCTGGCACCTGAGACGTTTGACATGGCCAAGATGGCCCAGATGATCGATGCAGCAGTTGCCTCGAAGCCAGATGGCCTCGTGGTTTCCATTGCCGATCCGGCGGCCCTCAGCGAACCGGTGAAAAACGCCGTAGCTGCAGGCATCCCCGTTATCGTGATTGATTCCGGCGGCGGCGAGCTTACCAAGGAACTTGGTGGCCTGCTCTATCTTGGGCAGAGCGAATACGAGGCCGGTGTAATGGCCGGCGAACGTATCAAGAAGCTCAATGTCACCAAGGCCGTATGCGCCAACCATGAAGTTGGCAACGTCAGCCTTGACGACCGCTGCGCCGGTTTCGCCAAGGGACTTGGCGTCGACGTGCCGGTTCTCAACGGCGTGATGGACCCGACAGAAATGAAGAACCGCATCATTGCCTATCTCAAGACGAATGCGGATACGCAGTTCATCCTGACTGTCGGCATTGGCGGCGCAGAACCGGGCCTGATGGCGCTCGACGAACTTGGCCTTACGGGCAAAGTGAAGATCGGCACCTTCGACCTCTCACCAACCATTCTGCAGGCGACAGCCGACGGCAAAATGGAGTGGGGAATCGACGCGCAGCAATATGCGATGGGCTACATTCCCGTGGTCATGTTTGACCTGTTGAAGAAGTACAAGATCGCGCCCATCGCCGACTATCCTACAGGCCCGGGCTTTGTGACCGGGGAAACGGCAGCTTCGGTTATCGACCTGGCAAAGCAAGGCAAACGCTAATCTCTGCATGGCGGCTGGTCAGAAGCCGGCCGCCATGTCATGGGTTGCTTGGAGGATGGCATGAGCCTTGAAGTGAAGGATGAACGAATCCGCGCTGTTCCGCTGCTTGGCCGGTTGCTCAGCCGGCCCGAGCTTGGGGCCATTGCGGGAACGGTCCTTATCTTCGTGTTTTTCGGGATCACGGCGGGCGACAGCGGCCTGTTCAGCGCCAAAGGCATTATCAATTTCCTGGAAGTCTCGGCCCAGCTCGGAATTCTGGCAGCGGCGGTTGCCCTGCTCATGATCGCCGGCGAATTCGACCTCTCCGTCGGGTCGATGATCGGTTTTGCCGGCATCATCATCGCCATTCCGCCCATCATGTGGGACTGGCCCGTATGGGCATCGGTGCTCATGGCCTTCGCAAGCTGCGCCTTCGTGGGTTATCTGAACGGCCTTATTGTGGTGCATACGGGGCTTCCCTCCTTCATCGTGACGCTTGGCAGTCTGTTCATGCTGCGTGGCCTAACCCTCGGGGTGACGCGCGGCATCACGGGACGCACCCAGGCTTCGGGCCTGCATGAATATTCCGCCGGAGATTGGATCACCCCGTTTTTTGCCGGCCAGGTCTTCAGGACGCCCATCCGCTGGCTTGCGGAACTCGGCGTGATCGGCAAACGCGCCGACGGCTTGCCTGCGATCAGCGGCATTCCGGTTTCAATCGTCTGGTGGATCGGGTTGACACTGTTCTTCACCTGGCTGCTGATGCGCACGCGATTTGGCAACTGGATATTTGCATCGGGCGGCGAAGCCAATGCGGCGCGCAACATGGGGGTTCCCGTGGCCCGCACCAAGATCACGCTTTTCGTCATGACGGCGCTTGCCGCAGCCCTTTTTGCAACCATTCAGGTTCTGGTGACAGGTTCTGCCGACACCTTGCGCGGCAACCTGAAGGAATTTGAAGCAATCATCGCGGTCGTCATCGGCGGCACATTGCTGACCGGCGGCTATGGCTCGGCCATCGGGGCGATGTTCGGTGCTCTCATTTTTGGTGTGGTGCAGATGGGCATTTTCTATACGGGCATCGACACGGACTGGTTCAAGCTCTTCATGGGCGCCATGATGGTGGTCGCGGTGCTGTTCAACAGCTATGTGCGCAGCCGCGCCATGAGGAGCCGGTAATGGACATGCCGCTCGTCGAACTCAAATCCGTCAGCAAATTTTTCGGCTCGGTCATTGCGCTCAAGGATGTATCCTTCGATGTGCGCCCGGGTGAAGTGCATTGCCTTCTCGGCGACAATGGTGCAGGCAAATCAACCCTCATCAAAGTTCTTTCCGGGGTTCACAGCCCCGATGAAGGCGAGATTTTGGTGGGCGGCTCACATACAAAATTCAATTCGCCCAAGGACACGCTCGATAAGGGCATTGCCACGGTCTATCAGGATCTAGCGCTGGTACCGCTGATGAGTGTGGCACGCAATTTCTTCCTGGGCCGTGAGCCCGTAAAGAAGACCTGGTTCCTGAGCCAGTTTGACATCGAATATGCCAACCGCACAGCCTTTAAAGAACTTTCGGACATGGGCATCCAGCTGCGCAATCCCGAGCAGCCGGTGGGCACGCTTTCAGGTGGCGAGCGGCAGTGCCTGGCCATTGCCCGGGCCATTCACTTCGGCGCCAAGGTTCTGATCCTTGATGAACCAACTTCGGCGCTCGGGGTTCACCAGGCCTCCGTTGTGCTGAAGCTCATCGTGCAGTCCAAGGCGCGGGGCATTGGCGTCATCTTCATTTCGCACAATGTGCATCATGCGTACGTGGTAGGGGATCGCTTTACGTTGCTGAAGCGGGGCAAGAGTGCCGGCACTTATCAGAAGAACGAGATCAGCCGCGACCAGCTTCTCAATCTCATGGCAGGCGGCAAGGAACTTGTCGATCTTGAACAGGAAATCATCAAACTCAACAACGGGAAGCGCTAATCATGGATCGCATTGGCGTTGGCCTGGTCGGAACCGGCTTCATGGGCAAATGCCATGCCATGGCCTTTGGGGCGGTGAAGGCGGTATTCGGTGACGTTCCGCATGTTGAAAGGGTGGTGCTTTGTGATGTGGAGTCCTCGCACGCCACGCTGAAGGCTTCTGAATTTGGATTTGCCCGCGCCACAACAAACTGGCGTGACCTACTGGCTGATCCGGCCATCCATCTCGTTTCAATCACATCGCCAAACGGCATGCACCGCGAAATGGCTGTCGCAGCCCTCGAAGCGGGCAAGCATGTGTGGTGCGAAAAGCCCATGGCGCTGACGCTTGCCGATGCGGAGGCGATGACGGCGGCCGCAACGAAAGCCAAGGGACAGATTACAGCTTTGGGCTACGCCTATCTGCGGAACCCTGCCCTGCAATATGCCAAGCAGCTTATCGGCGAAGGCGCAATCGGCGAGGTGTTTGATTTCCGCGGCAGCGTTGATGAAGATTACATGGCCGATCCCTCGCTGCCCTGGTCGTGGCGGCTGACGCGCAAGGACGCGGGCCTCGGAACATTGGGCGATTTGACCTGCCATCTTGTTTCACTTGCTCATGAACTCATGGGCGAAATCGGCAGCCTCTGCGCCATGGCCGATGTGGTTCACGGTAAACGGCCTATTGCTGGTGAATCCGGCAAGCTGGCGAGCGTCGAAAATGATGACATCGCCCACGCAGTTGTGCGCTTTCGCAGCGGGGCACGCGGCGTTCTGAGCTCAAGCCGAATTGCGCACGGCCGCAAGAACGGACTTAGAATCGAAGTGCACGGTTCGAAGGGCATGCTGTGGCTCGACAATGAGCGCATGAATGAGCTGAGCCTGTACGTGGCGGAAGGGCCCGCGGCGGCCCGCGGCTTTCGCCGCATCCTCTCGTCACCCGCCCATCCAGCTTATGGCAAGTTCTGCCCGGCGCCCGGGCATGGCTTGGGTTTCAATGAGCTGAAAGTCATCGAATTGGCGGAAATCCTGAATGCCATCCAGGGGGCGCCTTCAAACCGGATTGATTTTGCGAAGGGCCTCCGCATCGAACAAATTATCCATGCCTTTGCGCAGTCCTCGACGGCGCGGGCCTGGGTTGATATTGCGTAATCATTAAATTAACTTCTGCAAAGCCATTGCAGTGGCATCGTCGGCTGGCTTGAAACGAAGGTATTTCATACAGGCCGGGTCTTCGGCTTCGATGCTGCGAATGCTGTTCAATACATTATCTACGCCGCCCGGAATTAGAGATGCCTGCAGCAGACTCTCGTTGGAATGCAATGCGTAGTGGTCAACGGCCCGGTAGTAGCCGTCGGTGCACAGCAGAATTTCACTGGGCGCGCCCAAATCAAAATATTCGGCGAATTTCATTGCTGACGGACTTGCCTCAAGAATGCTGTAGCCGCCCGGAGAATTCCGCGATTTGCGGCCGTGCATGAGCTGTGGGCGGAACTCGGCGAGCAGCTCTTTGATATCAAGCATGCCCGCATCGCGGCGCTTGAGTGCTTCCGTCGAAAGCCAGTTGTCAAAGGCGTTGTTGGGAGAGGCAGCGACGCTCATATGCAAGCCATCGCTTCCGCGCGCCAGCAGGCAGGAGTCACCGAGGCGCAGCGCTTGCCATGTCTCGCCATAGCGCTTCAGCAATATTAGGCAGGCTGCGGGCGGGTCATAGTTGTCAGGAAGTTTGACGGTTTTCGCAGCCGCCTCAAAATCAATGATCAAGACCTTCACGAGCTTGGAGAGAATTTCGCGCAACGGAAGGTCAAGGCCAGCCAATGCCCGCAAATGATCATGGGCCTTGGCAACGAACCAGGCCGCATCGGTTCCGCCACCAAGATAGTTCTGTCCGTTTATGCCGGTAATGCCGTCGAAGATCCAGACGGCGGAGACATCACCGGCACTGCCGAGGAATCCCAAGCCATCTTCGTTGATTGTGCCTGAGCCTTGCGTTGCGGCACCGACAAGCTTCAAAGCACCACCACCTGGCCGGTGCGTACGCTTTCATCGGCGGCCAGCACGATGCGAAGCGAGTTGATGGCATCTTCCACATGGCCGCTCATGTCGCGGTCATGGCAGATCGCATCGAGGAACAGTTCCTGCTCACGGTTGCAAAGTTCCTGGTGGCCAGGCTCATCATCCATCCGGATGATTTCATCCGGCGTGGCGAAGCTTCCTTTCGGCGTGAGGAGAGCGTGGTGCAGGCGCAGTGCACTGGTACGCGTATGGCTATCGACGTCTGAAGACGCTGCTTTCGACTCCTCCATAGCAATCGACACGGAACCCTTGGGGCCCATCATGTCTTTCACGAAAAAGGCCGCCTCGCTCATCATGGGTCCCCAGCCTGCTTCATACCAGCCCACGGAGCCGTCATCGAAGGCCACGTGAAGGTGACCATAATTGTACATGAGTTCGTCAACCTCGTTGGTGAGGCGCGCGCCAACCGCATGGACGCGAATGGGCTTGGCGCCTGTTACCTGGCACATGACGTCGACATAGTGCACGCCGCAGTCAACGATTTGGCTGATTGAATTCATCAGGTGCTTGTGCACCGCCCATTGCGCGCCGGAAGATTGCTGGTTGAGGTTCATCCGCATGACCAGCGGCTTGCCGAGGGTTTTTCCGACTTCGACAAACTTCACCCAAGAGGGATGAACCCGCAGGATATAGCCGATCACCAGTTTCTTGGCCGACGCTTTGGCGAGTTTCGCAATCTTCTCGGCTTCGGCCACCGTATCGGCCAAAGGCTTTTCGATAAAAATGTGACAGCCCGCCTTCAATGCCAGCTTGGCGTAGGCGGCGTGGGTATCGGGCCAAGTGTTGATGGATACGGCGTCGGGCTTTGTGGCGGCAAGAGCTTCGGCGTAGTCGTAAAAAAGCGCAGTGCCCGGAAATTCTTTCTTGATATCATCGCGGCTTTCAATGCCGCGGCTGCACAGGCCGGAAATTTCAAATCCCTTGATGGACTTGTAGGCGCGGGTATGGCTTAGCCCCATATTGCCGAGGCCCACAACAAGCACTTTTATTTTTTTCATTTGCCGTCGATCCATGTTTGAAGAACCTGCAAATCATCGCTCAAATGCACCAGGCTCGCAAGATAGCCGGATTTGATACGGCCAAGTTCGTGCTCACGCCTGAGAAATGCTGCGGGATTAAGTGAAGCCATGCGCAAGGCATTTTCCAGGCTGACGCCAAGCCGTTCCACGCAATAGCGCACGGCTTCATCCATGGTCAGATTGGAGCCGGCAAGGGTTCCATCATCCAGCACCAGTTTGCCATTCACAAGATCAACGTCACGTCCCTGCAATGCGAAGCGGTCAGGGCCGCCCGCGGCGGTTGGCATGGCGTCGGTGATGAGCATGATGCGGCTACGAGGCTTTGCCGCAATGGCCACCTTCATGGCGGCGTCATGCACATGATAGCCATCGGCGATCAGTCCACAGAAACTTTCCGGGTCCGACAGAGCGGCGCCGACCATCCCCGGTTCGCGGCCATTCAACTGGCTCATGGCATTGAAGAGATGGGTAAAGGCCCGCGCCCCGGAAGCCAAGGCCTTTGTAACCTCTGCAAGGCTTGCTGCGGAATGCCCCAGACTAACGAGTATTCCCTGCCCGACAAGTGACTTGATCAAGTCTGGCGGCACCCGGTTGGGAGCAAGTGTCAGCATGACGCTGCCGCAATCGGCATTTGCAATCCGGGCCACGTCCGCATCGGTCATCTCGCGGATGAAACGCAGCTCATGGGCGCCCTTGCGCTCCTTATCGAGGAACGGGCCTTCGATATGGACACCGAGAACACCTGGAACATTTTCCGCACGGGCCGCTTTTATGGCAGAAATTGCTTTCGACAAAACCTCCGGCGCGTCGGTAATGACTGTCGGCAGCATCCCCGTTGTGCCGAACTTGCGATGGGATTCGGCTATGCGGCGGACCGTATCGATTGTCGGGTTATCGTTAAGCAGTGCCCCGCCGCCGCCGTTCACCTGTACATCGATGAAGCCCGGCACGAGAAATCCACCCTTCAGGGCGCACCGCTCAATACCTTTGGCGAGTTTTTCCTCGGGCACGACTTCAGTGATGCGATCACCCTCAATAACGACAGCAAGGCCACTGCGAATGCTCTCGCCATCGAAAATGCGGGCTCCGGTAAGACCAAATGCCATCACAGCGTCTCCGTCACTTTCTTGAGAAGTCGGGGGCGGTCAGGATCGCGGCCACGGGCCACGGCGGTTGCCTCAACAAAACGATAAGCGGTTTGAATAATGGAGACGGGATCAAGCAGGGAATTGCCAGTGCGCGCAAAAGGAAGCCCGCCCTCCTCGACCACCAAAACATGAGCGCCCGTCTGGCGCATCTTGCCCAGGGACTCGCGCGAGGATTTCCGCGCTCCATCCTCCGGCGAATAGGCAAGAACCGGAAAACCCTCGCCGAGAAGTTCAAGCGGGCCATGCATCACTTCGGCGATGGAATAGGCCTCTGCGTGAATGGCGCAAGTTTCCTTCAACTTTAGGGCCGTTTCCGATGCAATGGGCAGTGACGGTCCGCGCGCCAAAACATAAAGCGACTCGGCATCTTTCGCGAGGGCAACCGCTTCCGGCCAGTCTATCTTTGCAGCCTTCACGAGTTGATCAGGCAGCGCGTCAATTGCAGCAAGAAAATCCTTGCTATCCAGCCAATGGGCCACGATGGCGGCGCCCGCTACCAGCGAAACGATAAAGGACTTGGTTGCCGCCACGCTCAGTTCCGGGCCCGCATGGAGCGGCAGGCAAATATCCGCGGCATGGGCGGCAGGCGAATCCTCCACATTGACCAGTGCCACCGTCAGGGCACCCGCCTCGCGAGCTGCATCCTGAAGCGCCACAATGTCCGGGCTTTTTCCGGATTGTGAAACGGTTACACACAATCCATTCTTCAATTGGAGCTTTGCGCCATAGACCGACACAACTGATGCGCCAACCGACGAACACGGAACCCCTGTCAGAATTTCCGCGAGATATTTGAAGTAGCCGGCGGCACTGTCAGAACTTCCACGTGCCGAAGTGATGATGACGGGAGGCGGCCTGCGCCTGAGATGAGCGCCGATTTCGTAAAGCGCTTTGCCATTGCGCTGAAGAAAGCGGGCAACGGCTTCCGGTGCCTCGGCGGCTTCGCGTGCCATGTGGCTCATGATTTTATCCCGGGTGCGATGGTGAGTTCAGCAACAAAATCATAGCTGTCACCACGATAATGGGAGCGGGTGAATTCAATGATGCGGCCATCGGGCAGATAAGAAATACGCTCAATGAACAATGCCGGGCTGCCGTCCGGCAGATCAAGAAGTTTGGCCTCCTGCATAGTCAACGCCGTAGCGTGCAAGCGCTGAAGCGCCCGCACCGGCCTGACGCCACGCGCTTCGAGGGCGCCGTAGAGCGAACCCTTGACGCTGGCGGGATCAGGCAAAAAGTGTTGCGGGATCACCGCCAGCTCGATGGCCATGGGAACCCCATCGGCGCGGCGCAGCCGGTGAAAGCGCGAGACATGCTCGCCCGGCGAAATCGACAGTTTGAGCGCTTCCTCGGGCGTCGGAAGGCCAGTGGAACGGTCAAGCCAATCGGCATCGGTTTTAAGGCCGCGAAGCTGCATGTCCTGGGTGAAACTCGTGAGGCGCGACAGGGGCTGCTCAATGCGGCTCGCTGGCCCACTCACATAGGTGCCCGAACCCCGGCGCTGTACGAGCACGCCTTCGGCCGCAAGATCGGTGAAGGCCTTGCGTACGGTGACACGCGAGATATCGAGCAGTACGGCCACGTCGCGCTCCCCGGGGATGGCATCGCCTTCCTTGAGATCGCCGCAAGCCACCGCATCCTGCACCAGCTTTTTTACGCGCAGATAACGCGGCGCAGTGCTGTCACGCTCAAAGCGGCTGCGCTGGAAGATGGTTTGGAAAGCGTTCATGCCCAATTCACCGAAAGGCCCTGTGAACGGCGCGCCATCATGATAGCACCGTCCAATGCATCAGCTCCGGGTGCGGTAAGCGCCTGCTTCACGTCGGCATCGAGATAGGGTGGATAAACCTTCGATACGCCCCCGAGCAGGCAGAGCTTTCCGGCACCACGCGCCAACAGGGCGCGGCCAAGGCTTGAAATGGCCGCCGCTCCCTCAATCACGATGGTCATGCCAACCACGTCGCCTTTGGCGGCACATTCAAAAACCAAAGGCGCCATTTCGGCATAGTCTTTTGGCGTTGCCTGCTCAGACCAGCGGGAGACATCAAATCTGGTACGGCCAACACGCGACAGAACTTCTTCGATAAGCGGTGTGGGTTGCAGCAGGCCATCGATCGCGAGCGCGGCGCGGCGCACCGCATGATGGCCGAGCCAGGCGCCAGACCCATGATCACCAAGGGCAAAACCCCAGCCCCCTACCATGTGGCGAACTCCTTTGATGGAAGCAAAGCCAATCGAACCGGTGCCTGCAATCACAATACCGCCATCGCTTCCGGCAAAGGCACCGATCCAGGCCGCGTAGGCATCATTGTCAGCAATGACCGAAGCGAACGGCAGTTTTGCTTCGGCAATCCGCTCGGCTCCAACTGACGTTACGATGCCGGCGAGGCCAAGGCCGGCGTGAAGGTCGCTCGTGTTCAATTGCGCCTTGACCGCCGCTTCTGCGGCAGTTGCGATAATGGTGGCCAGCGCCCCATCAAAATCCTGATAGATATTGGAGGAGCCGCCAATGGCTTCGCCCAGCATGCGTCCCTCGGCATCCCGAATGCGGGCCCGGCAACGGCTGCCGCCGCCATCAATGCCAAGAAAATACACGCTGGCTTGTTTCATGATATTACAATACCAAAACAATACCAAATGTGAAGAGTTTTGTTAATAAATATCAAAATTTCAACAAATCGCACGATTATTCAATGGTTAATGCTTTCTACTAGACAGGTGGTATTTATTTGGTATTGTTAAATTTGTGGGAGCGTCCTTGAGAAAAACCGAGACTAATTTGCCGGAATCGACGGGCATCGATACGTGGAGCGATGTCGAGATTCTGGCGGCATTTGCCGGCGGGCAAGAGCGCGCCATCGCCGCCGTCAAGGCGGCCATTCCGCAGATCTCGAAAGCGGCCATCGCGATTGCTGCCTGTTTGGCCGGAGGCGGCCGCCTCCTCTATGCAGGGGCTGGAACCTCAATCCGCATCGGCGTGCAGGATGGTTCGGAACTTCCTGCAACCTTCGGCATGGCCGAGGACAAAATTGATTATTTCATCGCCGGCGGACGCGCCGCCATGTTTGACACGCTTGCCGACGCGGAGGACGACGCGGCCGAAGGCAGCCGTGCTGCTTCGATCTGCAAAGCCGGCGATGCGCTGATAGCCATCGCAGCATCTGGCTCAACACCCTACACGATTGCCGTCGCCAAGCGCGCCAGGGAACGTGGCGCAACGGTCGTGGCCGTCGTCAATAATCCGAACTCCGCCTTGGCTGCTGCCGCTGACATCGAAATACTTCTCGATTCCGGGCCTGAGGTTATCACGGGATCGACACGCATGGGTGCTGGCACGGCGCAAAAGGCTGCCCTCAATTTTTTGTCCACCCTCGTCCATATCAAGCTGGGGGCCGTGCATGATGGCATGATGGTCAATGTACGGGCCGACAATCTCAAGCTCAAGGCCCGTGCTGCAGGTATTGTTTCGCGCATTGCCGGGGTAAGCGAGAAAGATGCTGCCGCCGCACTCGAACTTGCCGGGGGTGAGGTAAAGCCCGCAGTTCTGATCAGTGCCGGTGCCGGATCGCCCGACGCCGCGCAACGGCTGCTCGTTGAAAGCAAAGGCAATTTACGGCTGGCCCTTTCACGGCTGGCCGCGGCACGCTAAGTTTTGAAGTAACGTCAAATAGAGGTGGAGAGCCCCCACTGAGTGGTCCAGTTTGAATGTTAGTGCATGATGGGCTTTTGGTCCATTGGGATGATGGTTTCGGGTGCCGGTGGGCGATAACCCAGGGCGCTGTGTGGCCTCACTGTGTTGTAGTGATGCCGCCATT
>JBBSBQ010000012.1:0-74224 GCA_038251095.1 Hyphomicrobiales bacterium | reverse complement strand
CCGCAAGCTGTGGCTGTGGGATTTTGATCATGGCCAGAAGAATGTCTATCGCGGCTGGTTTCCCCTGCAGAATGGTTTTCCGACCTACAAGGAAGGCATCAATATCGGGCCGGATATCGTTGACGGGAAGGTCATGGTTGAAGCCGAAGATCCCCTGTTAAGTGCCACGCCGCTGCCGGGCGAAGATGTGCTGCCCGGCTGGCACGCGGCGGCGCGTGACTATTACATGGCCATGACGAAGACGTCTGCGACACTGATGTGCAGCATTGCCCGCGGGCTTTGCCTCGACGAGAAGACGTTTGATGCGGCCTTTGACGGCGGCATCTCAACACTTCGTTTTATTCACTACCCGGTCCGGCCCGAACAGTCCTTTGAGGGTGCCGTGGGAGAGGGTCTGTGGACGGAACATAACGGCGAACGGCGGTACCTTACGAGACGGGCTCATGCCGATACCGGGTTTCTCACCCTTCTGGCGCAGGATGCGGTGAGCGGTCTGCAAGCCAAGCATCACGACGGGAGCTGGATTGACATTCCGCCGGTTGAGGGAACACTCGCCGTCAACTTCGGCAAAGTGCTGGAGCGCTGGACAGGAGGCCGGGTGAAGGCCACCATTCACCGTGTCCTGGGGTCCGGACGGGAAAGATTTTCTATTCCCTTTTTCTACGAGCCGCGGCCCGACGCGGTGATCGTGCCGTTGCCGTTGCCGGACATTCAATCCTTTGAACCTTTCTATTACGGCGACCACCTTTGGGAAGCGATCACCAAGTTCAACGTGGAATTCCGCGGGATAGGACATCTCCGCAAGCCCTTGGGAGCGCCACCCTGAGCGGGATGATGATTCTATTACAAAGGAAACGTTTTGGCCCTTACCGCTCGCTGAAGGCCGGCCCGTACACCTTGAAAACCGGCTTGAGGATGTAGCGCAGCAATGATTTGGCGCCGATCACGATCTCGGCCGAGACCACCATGCCCGGCGAAACTTTGGCATGGCCGGGAAGCTCCAAATCGTCGAGGCTGACCGCCGCCTTGAAATAGAAATCGCCGTTTTCGCGCTGAAACGAGGATGGCGAAATGCTTTCGACCTTGCCGTGAAGCTTGCCGTAAATCGAGGAATCGAAGGCCGTGATCCGCAGTTCGGTGCGGTCGCCAATCTTGACGTTACCGATGTCATCGGGCCTCACCTGCACTTCGGCAACGAGGGGCACGTTTTCCGGCACGATCTTGGCGAAGGTGTCGCCGGGCATAATGACTTCACCCACGGATTTTACCGTCAGCACCTGCACGACGCCGCTTACGGGGGCGCGGACTATGAGCCGGCTGAACCTGTCCTGCTGCTTGGCCAGCGCCTCATCGGTTTCCTTGAGATCGGCGGTGACTTTTGAAAGTTCTTCGGTCCAGGAACGGTTTGCCTTCGCGTCCGACGCCGCCAGCAGGCTGTTTGCCTCATCAAGCGCTTCGCGAGCCGATGCGAGCTTACCCCGGGAATTCAGCAACTGCGTCTTGGCCTGTTCAAGGGTGGATTGGTCATTGTAGTAATCGCGCCGGGTGGCAAGGCCCTGCTTGAGCAGGTTGGCCTTGTCATCGAAGACCTGCTGCCGGATGACCACCATGCCTTCGAGCGCTTTGGTTTCCTTCTCCAGATTGGTAATCTCGACATTCCGCTGCTCTATCCGCGATTGCAGGGTGCGGTGCTCGGAATTGCGGTCATTCAGGCGTGTGTCCAATACAGCCTGCTGTTCGGTTCCGAGATCAATCCCCTCAAGCCTGAGAGGCGCGCCGGTCTTCTGAGACAGGATCAATTGTTCGAGCTGGTTCTTCTGCTGGTGAAGATCCTCGGAACGGGCCCGCAACTGCCCGAGATCGCCGCCCGCCTGGGCAGGGGCAAGCCGCAGAAGGGGATCGCCCGCCTTCACCACGGCGCCGGGGTTCACGTAGATTTCAGCAATGATTCCGCCCTCAAGGTGCTGGACGGCGCGGATATCGCCGCGCGGAACGATCTGCCCGGGGGCAATGGCGAGTTCCCGTATCGGCGTGACACCGGCCCAAAGCGTGACGGCCAGCAGGATGATGCTTCCTGTGCGCAGGATCGTGCGCTGAATTTTGACGGGCCGCGCATCTTCAAGTTCAAGCGGCAGAACGAAAGAGTTCGTTCCCGCTACCGCACCGTCAGCCTTTAGCCAGTTTGAAAGCTTCATCGTATTGCCCCTAGCTTTGAATATGGTCTGGTGATCATCCGGCGGCCCTGACATTCTGCGCCATAAGACGCGGCACAATCTGTTCCGGCGTGCCCTGGGCCACGACCATGCCTTCCTGCAGCACGACCACGCGGTCGGCGGCACGCATGTGACTGGGCCTTGCCGTCGTCATGATGATCGTGCTGCGGCCCCGGACTCTCTCGATCAGGCGCATCAGCGCCTCATCGCCTTCGCGGTCGAGGTGGTTTGCCGGCTCGTCAAGCAGGATGATCGGCGCCTCGGTCAGGAAGCTGCGCGCGATCGCAAGGCGTTGTATGAAGGACATCGACATGGCGCGCCGGTTCACCGCATTCAGCCGCGTTTCCAGGCCCTCCACTAAAATCGGATCGGCAATGCTTATGCCCACGTTTACAAGGGCAGCCGCCAGTTCGATGTCGGTGGAATCGGCTGCCGCAAGCCGAAGGTTCTGGGCTACGGTGCCGTAAAAGAATGCGGGTTCCTGGCCAAGAAAGCTCAGCCTTTGGCGGAGTTCCCTTGGGTCGATCTGGCGGAGATCAAGATCATCGAGGCGGACGCTGCCGCTTTGCGACTGGTAGAGGCCCAGCATGATCTTTAGCAGGGTTGACTTGCCCGCACCGCTCGGCCCGGTGATTGCAATGAACTCGCCGGCCTTGATATCGAGGGAAACGCCCTTGATCGTGAGATCAGACCGGTTGGCATAGCGGAAGAAAATTCCGGACAGCGACATCTGGCCGGAAAGCTCAAGCGCCGAGCCGGTGATGCGGCCCGGCTCGCGCTCAGGTCTTATCCTGATCAGCCTGTCCAATTGCCGGATGGTTCCAATGATTATCTTGATGCGGTGCATCGAGAGGAAAACAGTCTGGATAGGACCCAGAACCCTCCACGTCACGGCCATGATGGCAATGAGGGCGCCGATGGAAAGCTTCCCTTGCATGACCTGAAGGGTGCCGAGCCAGAGCATTGCCACGCCGGACAGCGTTACCCCGGCCTGGGCCAGAACCTGCAGCGTATTGCTGTACTGCTGGCTCCGGAATTTGCTGAGCAGGTAATTGCGATAGGATTCCGAGGATCTCTGGAGCCAGACATCTTCCGAATTGTCGGCCCGGATGAGTTTGAGCCTCGTGCAAATTTCAATGAGGAGGGAATCCGATTTCGCTTTCCAGTCACCCATGTCGCGCATTTGTTTGGACAGGCTGGGTGTCGTGCACAGGCCGGCCAGCAAAAGAACCGCGCCGAAGGTCACGGGAACAAATCCAAGCATTCCGCCCAGGGCGAATATCATGAGGAAGAAGATGACCGTGAAAGGGAGATCAATCAGCGACGTTGCGAGGCTGCCGCCAAACAGCTCGCGCCCTACCTCCAACTGCCGGAAGCGCGTGAGCTGCGCAGAAAGCGGCGCATTTTCACTCATGCCGAGCGGCAGGCCGAGGACTGTCCGGAAGGCCCCGGTTGTTGCCAATGCGTCAAAGCGGGCGCCAAGACGCGCTATGGATGCCGCACGATGGTGACGCAGCCGCAACTCCATTCCAACTGCCGCCAGCCCGCCGATAAAGAGGAAGGTCAGCGTGTCGACCGATTTCCCGCCGATTGCCTTGTCGTAGACATACAAGACATAAAATGACACGGCGAGCCCAAGCAGATTGATGGCGAGGCTTTGCCAGAACACCATTTTCAAACTGTCTCTGAACCTGCGGAGAAGCGGCCAAATGAAGCCATCGCGCTGCACTTTCTCCTGCTCCACGAAGGGATCGATCAGGCGCAAAATATAAACTTCGCCAAGCAGTCTCTGCCTGTTCGCGGTCTGCCATGCAGCGGTTTGAGAATCGAAGATCCGGGCCGCTCCGTCGGCATCTATGGACTGGACGAAAACCAGGCTGTCGCGCGCGTTGACAACGATGCACGGACAATACTCATTGCGAATCCGACTGGCAGGAACACTGACATGTTCCGTTTCAATGCCAAGGCGGAGCAACACAGTCCGGAACATGGGCACATCAGTGACCGGCGTCTCGTGCGGCATCGCTTCGGCAATCTGCCGGGGCGTTCCGCGCCAGCCCACCGCCTCGGCAATGGGGACAACACAGGATAAAAGACCAGGTGCGGTTTCCGAACGGGGAAGCGCCGCGCCACGGGCGAAAACCTCGGCGATCTTGCGGTGTGCGACCCGGATCGGATGTTGCCCGTCGCCAATGGATGAAATCTCGGTCATGGCATTGCCTGGGTTGCATGCGACGGGGAAGGCATTGCGTGAGCAGGCGGAACCAGTTCGAGTTTTCCGGCCTCAAGGCGCCATATCTGGTCGGCAATGGCCGCAAAAGATGGGCGATTGGTGATGATTACGGTTGTCGTAAAGCCTTTCAGCCTGCGCAGCCCGCTGGCCAGCAATTGGTCGCTGCTCATGTCGAGCGCACCGTTTGCCTCATCAAGTATCAACACCGCGGGACGTCTCGCAATGGCCCGTGCGATCGCTATCCTCTGCACCAGGCCCGATGGTAGTTCGGAGGAGGGGCCTTCGGACATCACCGTCTGGTAGCCGAGCGGCAACTTGGAAATTTGGGCATCAAGGCCTATGAGCTTGGCGGCATGAATGGCGAGTTCGATCTCGTCGCCCTTCCTGAACATGATGAGGTTGTCCCTGATCGTGCCGCGCATCATCGAGGCTACTGGGCGGACGATCGCCAGATATGGCCTTAGGGCGGCGCTATCGTTACGCGGGTCAAAATCGCCAACGCGGATTTCCCCGCTGTAATCCGGCAGATAACCGCAGATCAAATCCGCGAATGTTGATTTGCCCACACCATCGCGGCCCGTGATGGCAAGAATGCTGCCGGCAGGCACGGTAAGTGAGACCCTGTCGAGAATCTTGCGGCTTTCCTGGGCGTGATGGAATGAGACTCCGGCAAGGCGGATGTCCATGGGACCCTTCGTCCACGCCGGATGCGAACCTTCCTGCACGGGGGGAAGCTTGAGCAGGGGCCCCGCCTTTTCGAGACCGACGATCACCGATTGCAGTTCATTCCAGACTGCGACGCAGCGCAGAAGTGGCTGCACCGCGCGGCCGGCCAGCATGACGCAGGCGGCAAGGGCACCGATTGACAACGTGCCATTGATTACAAACACGGCGCCCACCGTCACCGTCACCATTTGCGTGAGGCCTGACAGGAGGTTGCCAAAGGCCTGAGTTTCTTCAGCCAGCCTGATGGAGGTGAATGAATGGCCGGCCAAGGTTTCCTGCAGCCTTTCGAAGCGCCGCTGCATCTGGCTTTCCATGGCGTTGGCCTTGATCGTGGGCAATCCGTTGATTGCCTCAATCAGGAAATCGCGGGTTTTCATGTCTTCAATTGCCCGGTTTTCATTGGTTTTGCGTACCCCGGTGCTCCGCTGGTGGGCGGCCACGGCAAGAACCAGGAAAAGGATCAGCGGAATGGCGGCGAGCCGTCCACCGACGATAATCATCAGGCCCACATAAAGGGCCACAAACGGAAGATCCGCCAATACAAGGCGGGACGGACTGCCGTGCCATTCGGCGTATGCGGACAGGGCCTGGATGCGGTCCAGGTTCCGGCTGGCGGATTCGGTTTCCAGGAGCGAGGAAGGCGCAGCCATGACCCGCTTGAGGACTTCATGATGGGTGCGCCAGGCCAGGGTGGTCGCAGACCAGCTGACAACATGGTTTCTGGCAATCCTGAATATGGCTTCTGCCGTTATCGTAAGGGCGACTACGATGGCAAGCACTGTCAGCGTTTCTACCGCCTGCCGGGGAATGATGCGGTCATAAACCTGCATGATCGCCAACGGCATGAACAGTGCAAGAAGGTTAATAAGGATTGAAGAAATGACGACCGTAGCCGGCATATCGAGGCAAGCCGTGGTGAGAAGGGAGAGGAGTCCCTGACGTGCTCCACCCTTCACTAACTTTTGTGGTTTAGCTGTTACATCCGTCAAGCGCCGCTCTCCAGACTTCACAGTTACGTTCCGATGGTTAATGGACCATAAAAAAACACTCCCTTACCTCCGATTGCAGAAAATCATTTCTGATTTCTTGCCAATTTCTTAACTCAACCGGCAGATTCCATTAATCTGAAGTCGGCATTTACCAAATCACTACAACCTTCCCGATATCGTAAAATCTCGATAACTGCATCACAACGTGCGTTGGGAATGTCATGGCCGCAAATACCGTATCAGCGCCCCCACTTTCAGAACTCTCTGGAGTTTTGGACGAACTGCGCCGTCAATTGGCCTCAGTCAATGACGCGCAAGTGGCAACGGAAGTGGGGCACCATCACCAATCCGTACTTTCCAACATCATGCTCACGGGCCAGGAAGACGGGCAAGTGGCGCCACCGGAAGATCTGGAAAAATCAGGTGCGGGCGTGGCGAAAGCAGCGGCGTTCACTCCCGTTTCAAACTTCAAAAGCGGCGCGGATCAGGACACTTCCACTGATGTCCAGACGCCTCCTGCGACCTCTGCTCTCGATCAAATTTCTGCCGGGTCAGACTTCGCCAGTTACCACACTCAAGCCCCCTTCAACGGGCAAATCCTGGCGCCTGATGTTCAGCTGGCTCAAGCGGTCCAGCCGGCTGCGATGCCTCAGTCACAACAGGAACAGTTTTCCCGCGCCGAGACCCAGACAACCACAACCACAGTGGATGCCAACGATCCGCCGTTCGCCGTGGTCCCGATTGCGGATCAAACTACCAACGAGGATGCCGGCTTCAGCTTCACGGTGCCTGCCACCAGCTTTATTGATGTCGATGCGGGCGACAGCATCACCCTGTCAGCCACACTTGCCGACGGCAACCCGCTGCCCGCCTGGCTTGTGTTCGATCCGGTCACCCAGACCTTTTCCGGCACGCCGCTGAACGATGATGTGGGTTCGCTCACCATCCGCGTCACTGCGACAGATACTTCCGGGGCCTCGGCCACGCAGGAATTCCACGTTACCGTCAATAATACCAACGATGGCCCCGTCGCCTCGGCCACTATTGCCAACCAGTCCACCAATGAGGATGCGGGTTTCAGTTTTACAGTTGCGCCCGGCAGTTTCACCGATGTAGACGTGGGCGACACGCTTACCCTGTCAGCCACGCTTGCCGACGGCAGCCCGCTGCCGGCCTGGCTTGTGTTTGATGCCGCAACGCAAATCTTTTCCGGTACGCCGCTCAACGACGATGTGGGCTCACTCACTATTCGAGTTACGGCGACCGATGCCTCGGGTGCCAACGCCACACAGGACTTCCAGGTTACGGTCAACAATACCAACGATGGCCCTGTGGCTTCGGTGCTGATCCCCGACCAGTCCACCAATGAAGACGCTGGTTTCAGTTTCACAGTTGCGCCCGGCAGTTTCACGGATGTGGATGTAGGCGACTCGCTTACCTTGTCGGCCACACTTGCCGATGGCAGTCCGCTGCCTGCCTGGCTGAGCTTCGATCCGGCTACCCAGACCTTCTCCGGCACACCGCTGAATGATGATGTGGGTTCGCTCAACATCCGCGTCACCGCAACCGATAATTCCGGGGCTGCCGCAACCCAGGACTTCACCGTCACGGTTGCCAACGTCAATGACGCCCCGGTCGCTTCAGCCACGATTACCGATCAGTCCACCAATGAAGACGCGGGCTTCAGCTTTACCGTGCCGGCCTCCAGCTTTACCGATGTGGACGTGGGCGACAGCCTCACCCTGTCTGCCACGCTTGCCGACGGCAGCCCGCTGCCCGCCTGGCTTGTTTTCGATGCCGCAACGCAGACTTTTTCCGGCACGCCGCTAAACGATGATGTGGGTTCGCTCACCATCTGCGTCACCGCAACCGATAATTCCGGGGCTTCCGCAACCCAGGACTTCACTGTTACCGTCAACAATACCAATGACGCTCCGGTCATTACATCTTCCAACGCGGCGTCTTTTGCCGAGAACGCGACCGGCACGGTTTATACGGCTGCTGCGACCGATGTCGATGCGGGGACCACGCTGACCTATTCCATATCGGGAACCGATGCGGCCCTATTTGACATTGACTCCGTGACCGGTGCGGTCACCTTCAAATCCTCGCCGAACTACGAAGCTCCCGGCGATGCTGGTGGCAACAATGTCTATGATGTGACGATCGGCGCTTCCGATGGCACCGTCACGACCACCAAGGACGTGGCGATTACCGTCACCAACGTCAATGAAGCGCCGACCATTACCTCCAGCGCTGCTGTCAGTTTTGCCGAGCGGGCGACAGGTACGGTCTATACCGTTGCCGCAACGGATCCCGATGCCGGCGCAACCCTGACCTATTCATTGACGGGCACCGATGCGGCGCGGTTCAACATCAATTCCACGACCGGCGCCATAACCTTCAAATCTACGCCCAACTACGAAGCGCCTACCGATGCGGGCGCCAATAACGTCTATGATGTCACGGTACGCGTTTCTGACGGCACCAACATCACGACCAAGGACGTGGCCATCACCGTCACCGATGTGAACGAGGCACCGACAATTACTTCGGCTGCCACGGCGAGCTTTGCCGAGAATGGAACGGGTACGGTTTATACTGCAACTGCCACAGATCCGGATTCCGGAACAACGCTGACCTATTCGCTGACAGGCACTGACGCGTCCAAGTTCAACATCGATGCGACCACCGGCGTTGTCACATTCAAGGCGTCACCCGACTACGAAGCGCCAACTGATTCAGGCGCCAACAATGTTTACAACATTAGAGTCGGTGCTTCCGATGGCGCACTCACGACGACCAAGGCCGTGGCCATCACTGTCACCAATGTCACCAACGAAGCGCCAGTCTTCACTTCGGGAGGAACTGCGAATTTTGCCGAGAATGGCGCCGGAACCGTCTATACCGCCGCCGCCACGCCCGATGCCGGTCAAACGCTAACCTATTCCCTCTCGGGGGCTGATGCTGCCCTGTTCAACATCAATGCCACAACCGGTGTTGTCACCTTCAAGGCCTCACCCAATTATGAAGCGCCAGCCGATGCCGGCGGCAATAATGTCTACGATGTCAATGTCACGGCGTCTGATGGCACCAACAGCGCCACGAAGGCCGTGGCCATCTCGGTCACGAACGTCAACGAAGCGCCAACCATCACCTCGGCTGCAACGGCGAGCTTTGCGGAGAATGGCGCCGGGACCGCCTACACGGTTGCCGCGACTGACCAGGACGCAGGAACCACGCTGACCTATTCGCTCACAGGCACCGACGCGGCCCGGTTCAATATCGATGCGACGACGGGTGCAATCACGTTCAAATCGTCACCCAATTACGAAGCGCCAACAGATTCCGGCAAGAACAATGTCTATGACGTCACGGTGCGCGCTTCCGACGGCGTTAACACGACGTCGAAGGCAGTGGCCATCACCGTCACAAACGTCAATGAAGCGCCCACCATCACATCGGGCGCAACCAAATCCTTCGCAGAGAATGCAACGGGTACGGTCTATACAGCCACGGCGACCGACCCGGATGCGGGAACAACGCTGACCTATTCCATCTCAGGGGCCGATGCCGCCCTCTTCGATATCAATGCCACAACCGGTGTCGTAACTTTCAAGTCTTCGCCTAATTACGAAGCTCCCACCGATGCGGGCGGCAACAATGTCTATGACATCACGGTCGGCGCTTCCGATGGCACCAATACCACAACCAAGGCCGTGGCGATCACCGTCACCAACGTCAATGAAGCGCCAACCATCACATCCGGCGCCGCAGCCAGCTTTGCCGAGAATGCCACGGGAACCGTCTACACGGTGGCCGCGACGGACCCCGATGCCGGCGCAGTTCTGGCTTATTCACTCACCGGGGCCGATGCCGCCAGATTCAACATTAATGTCACGACCGGCGCGATCACTTTCAAATCATCGCCAAACTACGAAGCGCCGACCGATGCGGGCGCCAACAACGTTTATGACGTCACGGTGCGTGCGTCCGATGGCACAAATATCACGACCAAGGCTGTGGCCATCACCGTCACGAATGTCAACGAGGCGCCAACAATCACCTCGGCTGCAACGGCAAGCTTTGCCGAGAATGGCAGCGGAACGGTCTATACCGCGGCCGCGACGGACCCGGACGCCGGCACAACGCTGACTTATTCTCTTTCGGGAACTGATGCGTCGCTGTTCAACATCGATGCGACGACTGGTGTCGTCACCTTCAAATCGGCACCCGACTACGAAGCGCCGACCGATGCGGGCGCCAACAATGTTTACAACATTACAGTCGGCGCTTCCGATGGCGCCATTACGACGACGAAAGCCGTTGCGGTCACCGTTACCAATGTCACCAACGAAGCGCCAGCCTTCACATCGGGCGGAGCTGCCAGCTTTGCCGAGAATGCAACGGGCACGGTTTATACGGCTGCCGCAATCCCGGAAGCCGGAAAGACCCTGACCTATTCGCTCACGGGTGTTGACGCCGCCCTTTTCAACATCAATGCCACAACCGGTGTCGTCACTTTCAAATCATCGCCCAATTATGAAGCGCCTGGCGATGCCGGCGGCAACAACGTCTATGACGTCACGGTCCGTGCTTCCGATGGCACCAATTTCTCGACCAAGGATGTTGCCATCTCGGTCACGAATGTGAATGAAGCGCCAACCATCATTTCCGCCGCGACGGCAAATTTTGCCGAAAATGGCACCGGAACCGTTTATACCGCTGCCGCCACCGACCCGGATGCCGGAACAACGCTCACCTATTCCCTCTCGGGGGCCGATGCATCCCTGTTCGATATCAACGCCACGACTGGCGCCATCACGTTCAAATCCGTGCCCGATTTCGAGGCCCCGACCGACGCGGGCGCGAACAATGTCTATGACGTCACGGTCAGCGTTTCCGATGGCGCTATCACGACAACGAAGGCCGTAGCGATCACGGTTACGAACGCCAATGATGCGCCCACGATCACTTCGGCTGCGACTGCCAGCGTTGCGGAGAATGCAGCAGGGACTGTCTATACAGTTGCCGCGAAGGACCAGGATGCCGGTGCGACACTGACCTATTCTCTCACGGGGACCGACGCGGCCCTGTTCGATATCGATCCTGCAACCGGCGCTGTCACTTTCAAATCATCGCCCGACTACGAAGCGCCTGGCGATGCGGGCGGCGACAATGTCTATGACGTGACGGTCGGCGCTTCCGATGGCACCAATACCACAACCAAAGACGTTGCCATTACCGTTACAAACGTCAACGAAGCGCCGACTTTCACGTCAGCTGGAACCGCAAGCTTTGCGGAGAATGCAACCGGCACGGTTTATACTGCCGCCGCGACAGACCCGGAGGCCGGAACGCTCACCTACTCAATCTCGGGAACTGATACGGCGTTGTTCGATATTGATTCCACAACCGGCGCTGTCACCTTCAAGTCATCGCCCAACTACGAAGCGCCTGGCGATGCGGGCGGCGACAACGTCTATGACATCAACGTTACGGCGTATGATGGCGCCAGCAGCACGACAAAGGCCGTGGCCGTCACCGTCACGAATGTCAATGAAGCGCCGACCATTACATCCGGTGCTGCGGCCAGCTTTGCCGAGAATGCCACCGGAACGGTTTATGCCGCCACTGCAACCGATCCCGATGCCGGCGCAACGCTGACCTATTCGCTTTCCGGGGCTGATGCGACCCTGTTCGATATCGATGCGACGACAGGTGCTGTCACCTTCAAGTCTTCGCCCAATTACGAGGCCCCTGGCGATGCCGGCGGCGACAACGTCTACGACGTCACCGTAAGTGTTTCCGATGGCACTAATATCACAACGAGCACCGTTGCCATTACCGTTACGAACGTCAATGAGGCGCCGGCTTTCACCTCGGCTGCAACGGCAAATTTTGCCGAGAATGGTTCTGGCACGGCCTATACGGCTGCCGCGGCGGATCCGGACGCCGGCACAACGCTGAGCTACTCGATCTCCGGGGCCGATGCCGCTCTGTTTGATATCAATGCCGCGACAGGTGTCATCACCTTTAAGTCTGCGCCCAATTACGAAGTGCCTGCCGATGCCGGTGGCGACAACGTCTACGACCTCAATGTCACTGCCTCTGACGGAACGAATGCTACCACCCAGGCCGTTGCCATCACCGTCACAAACGTCAACGAGGCGCCCACCATCACCTCGGGCGTCACGGCAAGCTTTGCCGAGAACGGCACCGGCACGGTCTATACCGCTTCGGCCACCGATCCGGACGCCGGAACCACGCTGGCTTATTCCATCTCGGGAACCGATGCGGCCCTGTTCAACATTGACTCAGTAACGGGTGCTGTCACCTTCAAATCCTCGCCGAATTACGAAGCGCCGGGCGATGCGGGCGGCGACAATATTTATGACATTAACGTCACGGCGTCTGATGGCACAAACAGTGCCACCAAGGCTGTGGCTATTTCGGTCACAGATGCCAACGAGGCGCCAACCATCACCTCGTCCGGAACTGCATCCTTCGCCGAGAACGCAACGGGCACCGTCTATACGGCTACGGCGACCGACCCGGATGCGGGCGCTACCCTGACTTATTCGATCTCTGGTGCTGATTCTGCCCTGTTTGACATTGACTCTGCAACCGGTGCAGTCACATTCAAATCGTCACCGAACTATGAAGCGCCGACCGATGCCGGTGGCAACAACGTCTATGATGTCAACGTCACGGCATCCGACGGCACCAACAGTGCCACCAAGGCTGTGGCCATCTCCGTCACGAACGTCAATGAAGCACCGTCGGTTACGTCGGCGGCAACGGCCAACTTCGCCGAGAATGCCTCGGGCACGGTTTATACCGTCGCCGCGACAGATCCGGATGCCGGAGCGACGCTGAACTACTCGATCTCCGGGACTGATGCGGCCCTGTTTGACATTAATGCCACGACCGGTGCTGTCACATTCAAATCCTCGCCGAACTACGAAGCTCCTGGCGATGCGGGCGGCGACAATGTTTACGACATCAACGTCACGGCGTCTGACGGCAGCCTCACGTCCACCAAGGCTGTGGCCATCACTGTCACCAATGTCAATGAAGCCCCGACCGTCACCTCGGCCGCCACGGCCAGCTTTGCCGAGAACGGCACTGGAACTGTTTATACTGCAGCCGCGACCGACCCTGATGCCGGAACCACGCTTACCTACTCGATCTCGGGGGGTGACGCTTCCCTGTTTAACATCAATGCCACAACCGGCGCTGTCACCTTCAAATCCGCGCCGAACTACGAAGCTCCTGGCGATGCCGGCGGCAACAATGTCTATGACATCAACGTCACGGCGTCTGATGGCAGCCTCACGTCCACCAAGGCCGTGGCCATTACTGTCACCAATGTCAACGAGGCGCCAACCATCACCTCGGCGGCAACGGCCAGCTTTGCCGAGAATGGCACCGGAACCGTTTATACCGCTGCTGCCACCGATCCTGATGCCGGAACCACGCTCACCTATTCGATCTCCGGGACTGATGCCGCCTTGTTCAACATCAATGCCACAACCGGCGCTGTTACCTTCAAGTCGTCTCCCAACTACGAGGCTCCGGGTGATGTGGGCGGCAACAATGTCTATGACGTTACGGTCAGCGCCTCCGATGGCAGCCTGACGACCAGCAAGGCTGTCGCCATCACTGTCATCAACGTCAACGAGGCACCGGTCATCACCTCAGGCGCCACGGCGAGCTTTGCCGAGAACGGGAGCGGCACGGTTTATACCGCTGCCGCCACCGATCCTGATGCCGGAACCACGCTCACCTATTCGATCTCGGGCACCGACGCGGCCTTGTTCAACATTGACCCCGTAACTGGCGCTGTCTCCTTCAAGGCCTCGCCCAATTACGAAGCTCCTGGCGATGCTGGCGGCGACAATGTCTATGACCTCACGGTAAGCGCTTCTGATGGTGCTATCACAACCTCCAAGGCAGTTGCCATCACCGTCACCAACGTCAACGAGGCACCCGCCATCACCTCGGGCGCCACGGCCAGCTTTGCCGAGAATGGCACTGGAACTGTTTATAGCGCCAATGGAACTGATCCGGATGCTGGAACAGCGCTAGCCTATTCGATCTCGGGAACCGATGCGGCCCTGTTCAACATTGACTCCGTAACCGGTGCGGTCACCTTCAAATCGTCACCGAACTATGAAGCGCCAGCCGACGTCGGGGCCAACAATGTGTATGACATCAACGTCACGGCGTCTGATGGCAGTCTCACGTCCACCAAGGCTGTGGCCATCACCGTCACGAATGTCAATGAAGCGCCCACAATCACCTCGGCTGCAACGGCCAGTTTCGCCGAGAATGCAGCTGGGACTGTTTATACCGCTTCCGCGACCGATCCGGATGCCGGTGCCACGCTGGCCTATTCCATCTCGGGGGCTGACGCTTCCCTGTTCAACATCAATGCCGCAACTGGTGTTGTCACTTTCAAGTCTTCACCCAACTACGAAGCTCCTGGCGACGTCGGGGCCAACAATGTGTATGACATCAACGTCACGGCGTCTGATGGCAGCCTCTCGTCCACCAAAGCTGTTGCCATCACCGTCACAAACGTCAATGAGGCTCCCACGATCACCTCGGCTGCTACGGCCAGTTTTGCCGAGAATGCCAGTGGAACAGTTTACGCGGTTGCCGCGACAGACCCGGATGCCGGCGCCACGCTCACTTATTCGATCTCCGGTGCCGACGCTGCCCTGTTTAATATCGACTCCGTAACGGGTGCTGTTACCTTCAAGTCGTCTCCCAACTACGAGGCTCCAGGTGATGTGGGCGGCAACAATGTCTATGACGTTACGGTCAGCGCCTCCGATGGCAGCCTGACGACCAGCAAGGCTGTGGCCATAACTGTCACCAATGTCAATGAAGCGCCAACCATCACCTCCGGAGCCGTAGCCAACTTTGCCGAAAATGGTTCTGGGACGGTTTACACTGCAACCGCGACGGATCCGGATGCGGGCGCCACGCTCACCTACTCGATTTCGGGCGCTGAAGCGGCCCTGTTCAATATCGACTCCGTAACGGGTGCTGTTACCTTCAAATCGTCGCCAAACTATGAAGCTCCCGGCGATGCAGGCGGCAACAATGTCTACGACGTCACGGTAAGCGCCTCCGATGGCACACTTACGACCAGCAAGGCAGTTGCCATCACCGTCACCAATGTCAACGAGGCGCCCACGATCACGTCTGCTGCGACCGCCAGCTTTGCCGAGAACGGAACCGGCACGGTCTATACGGCGGCCGCCACCGATCCGGATGCTGGCACAACGCTCACCTACTCACTTGCAGGGGCTGACGCAGCGCTCTTCAACATCAATGCCACAACCGGCGCCGTCACCTTCAAATCCTCGCCGAACTACGAGGCTCCGGGTGATGTGGGCGGCAACAATGTCTATGACGTTACGGTCAGCGCCTCCGATGGCACACTGACGACCAGCAAGGCCGTGGCCATCACCGTCACAAACGTCAATGAGCCTCCGACTATTACCTCAAGTGCAACGGCAAACTTTGCGGAGAACGCAGCTGGCACGGTTTATACTGCCACCGCAACCGATCCGGATGCGGGCACAACGCTGACCTACTCACTTGCAGGGGCCGACGCTTCGCTGTTCAACATCAATGCCACAACCGGTGTTGTCACCTTCAAGTCCTCGCCGAACTACGAGACTCCTGGCGATGCCGGCGGCAACAATGTCTATGACGTTACGGTCAGCGCCTCCGATGGCACACTGACGACCAGCAAGGCCGTGGCCATCACCGTCACAAACGTCAATGAAGCGCCCACGATCACCTCCGCTGCAACGGCCAGCTTTGCCGAGAATGGAACGGGGACTGTTTACACGATTGCGGCAACCGATCCAGATGCCGGAACCACGCTCACTTATTCGCTCTCAGGGGCTGACGCTTCCGTGTTTAATATCAATGCCACAACCGGTGTTGTCACTTTCAAGTCCTCGCCCAATTACGAAGCGCCCGCTGATGCAGGCGGCAACAATGTCTACGACGTCAATGTTACGGCGTCTGATGGCTCGCTGAGCACCAGCAAGGCAGTTGCCATCACCGTCACCAATGTCAACGAGGCGCCGACGGGCATTACGATCACAGGTCCCATGTCCGTTCAGGAAACAGTTGTCTCGGGCGGAACAATCGGCACCGCCTATAATCCAGGGGCGGTGCAACCCGTTGTTGCTATCCTTTCAGCCAGCGATCCTGAGGGTGATTCCGTCACCTACTCGCTTGTAGGCGCACCCGCCGGCCTGTTCACCATCAGCGGCAACCAGATAAAAGTGGCTCCAGGCGCCTTCTTTGATTACGAAACCACGCCTTCATACACCCTTACTGTCCGCGCCACGGATTCTACAGGCAATACATTCGACCAGGCGGTCACCATTAACATCTTGAACTACGCGGGAAGCTACACCGGTGGAAATGGAAAAGATACTATCACCGGCACTTCCGAAGAGGACATCATCGACGGTGGAGCGGGCAATGACACGATTTATGGCGGCGATGGCAATGACGTTTTGATCGGCGGTGCTGGTAATGACACGCTTGATGGCGGCAACGGCAACGATATACTGATCGGCGGAACCGGCGCTGATGTGCTCATCGGCGGAGCTGGCTTTGATACAGTAGACTATTCTTCTGCGACGGCTGGTGTCGTCCTTTCATTCTCGCCAACCGACGGAAACGGAATCGGCAGCCAGTATACGAACCTGGCGGCCGGAGGTTATGGCGGTGATGCAAACGGTGATTCCTTCTCCGGTATTGAGGCCTTCATCGGCACAAATTTTGCTGATACTGTTGGTGGCGGATCTACCAACATGACGTTCTATCTTGGTGGCGGGAATGACATATTTGATACCAATGCAGCGTATGATGTTGAGGATATTGTTTACGGTGGGGACGGCGATGACACGATGTGGACAGGCGGAGGTAATGATTCGCTATATGGTGGCGCGGGCAATGATTACTTGAACGGCGAAGCTGGAATTGATACTGCATTCTATAGCGACGCCACCTCTGGTGTTACCGTGAACCTGTCCACTACATCTGCGCAGAACACTGGCGGTGCCGGGACAGATATTCTAATTAGCATCGAAAATCTCTATGGATCCGAATTTGCAGATACCCTTACGGGCAACTCCGGTGACAACACTATATGGGGCGGTGGTGGTAATGACACAATATTCGGAGGCGCCGGCAACGATACGCTTTGGGGCGGGGCTGGCAACGACACACTTAACGGTGGCGCGGGGGCAGACCTCTTTATGATTCAGGCCGGGCTTGGCAACGACACCGTAATAGGCGGTGCAGGCGGTGGCTGGATTGACGCCATAGAGTTGCTTGATTCGTCGGGCGATTCATATGCTGGCGCCTTCCCGACAGACTGGACCTTGGTCCTCACGTCCGGATCGATCGTCTCTACGGGATCTGAGAGCCTGACCCTGAGCACTGACTCGGCAGGTTATGTGCAGCATTCCGACGGAACCCATGTGAATTTCACCGAGATCGAGCAAATTCGCTGGTAAGCTGATTTACTGCAAGAACCGCTGTCTCATATTGAACGCTAGCTGCGCCCGAGAATCCCGCGAATGCCCTCCAGTTGATTGAATTGGGGCAAAACAGGAAATTTCCTTAGGTGTTGTCCGCTTTGGTGGCGGGCAGGAGCGGGGCTACGGCGCCAGAAACTGCCTTGATCGCCCGGCTTACGAAGCTTTTTCCGGCTTTTTTGGCCGCCTTTGCCTTTTTACTGGCCGACTTGACGACTTTGCGTGCGGTCTTCTTTGCTGACTTGAGGCCGGTGCCTTGCTTCTTGGCAACTTTCCTTTTTGTGGCCTTCTTGGCGCTGGCTTTGCGTTTTACCGGTCGTTTTGCTTTGCTGGCCATTATCTGCTCCGTTGTTTGGGTGTTTATTGGTTGGAGGAACGCATCTACCGCATGCCGGGAGCAATGCAGAACATGTCAAAAGGTTCCCTTATCACCCGCTGCCCTGTAGTATGCGGAAGCCATAAGTTCTTCAGAGCAATGGAGTGAAAGTGAAAGACCCATATGAAATTCTGGGGGTGGCCCGCACCGCTACCTCTGATGACATTCAAAAAGCTTACCGCCGCCTGGCGAAGAAGCTGCATCCCGACCTCAACCCCGGAAACAAGCAGGCGGAGGAGCGCTTCAAGGAGGTTTCGCAGGCCAACGACATATTGTCGGATGCGGAGAAGCGCAAAAAATTTGACAGCGGGGAGATTGACGTCTCAGGGGCCGAAACGCCGCGCCAACAATATTACAAGGATTACGCGTCCCGGCCGAACGCTGGCCATGCCTATCAGAATCCTTCGGGTTTTGCCGATTTTGCCGGCGACGACGACATTTTTGCCGAACTGTTCAGGCGCCAGGCGCAGCAATCACGGCGGGCCAAGGGAGCTGACTCACATTACCGGCTTTCAGTCGAATTTCTCGATGCGATCACGGGCGCTACCCGGCGGCTCACTTTGCCCAATGGCGGAACAATGGACGTAACTATTCCGCCCGGCATTCAGGAGGGGCAGATTCTGCGGCTTCGTGGAAAGGGCGTTCCATCGGCGGGGGAAGGCGAAGCGGGCGATGCGCTGGTGGAGATTTCCATCAATCCCCACCGCTTCTTTACGCGGGTCGGCGATGACATTCATCTTGAGCTGCCTGTCACCCTGGGAGAAGCCTTCCTCGGCGCCAGCATCAAAGTGCCGACGCCTTCAGGCCCCGTCATGCTGAATGTGCCGAAGGGATCAAACACTGCTTCGGTCCTGCGCCTGAAGGGCAAAGGCGTTCCGCGGCGCGGTGGCCAGGGCGACGAACTGGTCAAGCTCAAAGTCGTGATGCCACCCGGGCCCGACCCGGAACTTGAAAGCTTTCTTTCCAGTTGGAAACCCAGCAAGGCCTATGAGCCGCGAAAGGAGATGCAGCCATGATCATCAGCAAGCTGGAATTTCTTTCCCGCACCCAACTCGATCAGGACACTCTCGAGGTTTGGATCGGCGAGCAGTGGCTCATTCCGGATGATGCGGCGGGCGAACCGGCCTTCTCGGAAATCGATCTGGCGCGAGCAAAACTGATCCGGGACCTGAAGCAGGACATGGGCGTCAATAACGAGGGGATCGGCATAATCCTCGACCTCCTGGACCAGGTGCACAGCCTGCGCCAGGCGATGGCGGAGACCCTTCCTTCAAAGCGCTGAGCGTTAGACCTTTTCGCCGGCCATGTTAGAGTGGAAAAAACCGCGAGATCGGAAAGATTTGGGAGGAACCGGAATGTCGACTGTCCGCTTGACAATGGCGCAGGCCCTTGTGCGTTATCTGTGCAATCAGTTCACCGTGGTGGATGGTGCAAGGGTTCCTCTGTTTCCCGGCGTTTTCGCGATTTTTGGCCATGGCAATGTCACCTGCCTGGCGGAAGCGCTGGAAGCGGTCAAAGATGTTTTGCCCACCTGGCGCGGGCAGAACGAGCAGTCCATGGCGCTTGCGGCCATCGGTTTTGCCAAAGCCAAGCGCCGCCGCCAGATCATGGTGGCCGCATCGTCGATAGGCCCAGGGGCGCTCAACATGATAACGGCCGCCGGGGTGGCTCACGCCAACCGCCTGCCCGTCCTGATCCTGTCGGGCGACACTTTTGTGAACCGCAGGCCGGACCCGGTGATGCAGCAGGTCGAGCATTACGGCGATCCCACCGTCAATGTGAATGACGCCTTCAAGGCAGTCACGCGCTATTGGGACCGCATCGTGCATCCCGAGCAGATCATCTCGTCCCTGCCGCAAGCGGTGGCCACCATGCTTGATCCCGCCGATTGCGGGCCGGCGTTCATTGCCCTGCCACAGGACATCCAGGAATATGCCTGTGATTACCCGGAGGCTTTCTTCGCGCCCACCCTGCACGAGATTTCGCACCCGCGCCCGGACCGCAACAGCGTGAAGAAGGCGGTTGAACTTCTGAAAAATTCCAAGCGCCCGCTGATCATTTCCGGCGGCGGCGTGCGCTATTCCGGAGCGGAGGAAAGCCTCGCAAAATTTGCCTTGGCGCGTGGCATTCCGATCACCGAGACCATCGCAGGTAAGGGGACGGTCATTCACACGCATGGTGCCTATGCGGGCGCCATCGGCATTGTCGGTTCGACATCGGCCAATGCGCTGGCGGCGGAGGCTGACCTTGTCATCGCCATCGGCACCAGGCTCATGGACTTTACAACCGGCTCCTGGACTTGTTTCAATGCGGAGGCGAAATTCATCTCGATCAATGCGGCGCGGTGGGATGCAACCAAGCATCAGGCCCTTGCGGTAGTAGGCGATGCAAGGGAGGCGGTTGACGAGCTGGCGGCGGCCCTCACAGGGTGGAAGGCTGATACGAAATGGATGACAAAGGCCCGAGCCGAATTTGCCACGTGGGACAGGATGCTTGATGGCTTTCAAAAGCCCACGAATTCTCCGGTGCCGACCTATGCGCAGATCGTGGGCGTGGTGAACGGCAAGGCCGGGATACGCGATTATGCAATCACCGCGTCCGGCGGCCTTCCCGGAGAGATGATGAAGAACTGGCGGGTGAAGTCGGCCAACAGCTTCGACGTTGAGTTCGGCTTCTCCTGCATGGGCTATGAGATTGCCGGCGGCTGGGGCGCGGCGATGGCCGACCCCACGCGCGAGACCTTCGTGTTGGTGGGTGACGGCGCCTACATGATGATGAACTCGGACATCTATTCCTCGGTGCTCGCCGGCCACAAGCTGATCGTGGTCGTCTGCGACAACGGCGGATACGCGGTCATCAACCGCCTGCAGAATTTTAAGGGCGGGATTTCCTTCAACAACCTGATCAAGGACTGCAAGGTGAAAGAACCTTTCAGCGTCGACTACGCCAAGCATGCGGAATCGATGGGGGCTTTGGTGCGCCGGGTCGAAGGCCTGGCGGAACTCGGCCAGGCCCTGGACTGGGCCAAAACGACCGACCGCACCACCGTCATCACCATTGTGTCCAACGCCTTTGCCTGGACGCCAGGTGACGCGCTGTGGGATGTGGGCGTGCCACAGGTAAGCAAGCGGAACGAAGTCAACGCGGCGGCAAAGTACCAGGCCGATGTTCGCAAGAAACAGCGCGTTGGTGTTTGACGCTACGCATATTTGGGCCTGTTGCTGTGAAGCCTCAGGATATGGGATTCAATTTCGCTCTCGATGGTGGGATCGCCGGACTCAAACAGAGTGATCAGCTTCTCATGCTGGTTGATAACGACCTGAAAATTCTGCTCAGAGGCAATTTCCCGCCCGAAGATGATGTTGATGCGGCGCGCCAGGGCTTCCCATAGACTTAAAACAATCTCGTTTTCCGATGCCTTGCAGAATTCGTGGTGGAAGGCGACGTCGAGCTTGCGGAGTTCCGCCCAATCCGACCAGTTCGAAGCGCGCTCCATGCGTGAAACATTTTCGCGCAACAGATCCAGCCGCCGCGGTTCGCGCCGATAGGTTTCCGCCGCATGGCGCGCCGCGATGCGCTCAAGGGCTAGGCGCACCTCGGTGACTTGATCGAAATCCGCCGTGTTGAAAGGCGCTACCCGCGCACCGTGGTTGGGCACTGCTTTCAGGATGCCCTGGGTTTGCAGAATCTTGAAGGCTTCGCGCACCGGTACGCGGCTTATGTTCAGTTGCCCCGCGATATCGGCTTCGATCAGGCGTTGCCCGGGCTGCAGCATGCCCTGGGCTATTGCATTCACCAATACATCGGCCACCGCGTCGGCAAGCGAGCGCGTGCCGTCATTGGGGGTTTCAAAGGCCAATGCCGTTGAGGGCGGTGCCGCTTCACCGACAGCCACAATGATCTTCTTATTTCCAAGTTCTCTGGGTGCCATTTCGCCTCAAGAAAGAATTCGGGGCCAGCTTTCAAGCATATAATAGTGATTTTTGCTATTGTATACTAGTATACTAGATGATATCAAATTCGTGTTTGCTAGATCAAGCGCCCGTTCCCATGGAAGGCAGGGCTGAATTGGATGTTCGGCTGCACCGCAGTTGTCGTGGGTTTCCGGATATCGATTGAGGTGCTGCCTGAAAAAAGAAGGCTGCGGGCGCCGCTAGGCAATCGTTCCGTTGGGTAACAGGGAGAAATTTGATGCATAAAAGAAATTTATTGATCTCGGCAGCGCTTGCGGCTGCCATGGCACTTGGATTCAGCGCAGCGCCGGGCATGGCCGCTGGGACGGATGTTCCCGCTGCCGGACAGAGCGCCAAGATCGACGCCATCAAGGCGCGGGGCACACTGAAGGCCGCGGCCATCGGTGAAACGCCGTGGCTGCCGGAAAACACCACAGGCAGCGGCGATCAGTTCTCCGGCCCGGCGTGGGTTTTGGCGAATGAATATGCGAGCCGTCTCGGCGTGAAGCTTGAAATCGTGCCGGTGAGCCACGAGACCAAGGTTCCGATCCTTGCAACCGGCGAGGCCGACATCACCATTGCGCCGCTGTCGGTAACGCCGAAGCGCCAGGAGGTTGTGGACTTCATCGTCTATTCGAAATCCAGCCTTTGCTTCTTCGGCCTGGCGGACAATCCCAAGATCAAGGATCTGAAATCAGTCGACGACCTGAATTCGCCTGATCTCACCATGGCGTATTTCACCGGCACGCCGCCGGAAACCTGGGCGCCAACCCGCTTTCCAAAAATGGTTCTCAAGGGTGTTGCGGGTTCGGGCGCCAATGCCCCGGTCGAGGAAATCATGGCCAAGCGCGCCGACGTGGCGCCCATCGACAATGTTGCCTGGCCCCAGCTTTCCAAGCAGGTGCCCGGCCTCATGATATTTCCGCTTGGCGATGACTGCCTGAAAAGCAACGAAATGGCCACCGATGTCGGCATGGCGGTTGACAAGGCCGATCCGGTGTTCCGGGATTGGCTGACGGCGGTTTATGGCGAAGTGAAGGACAAGGTGACGGCCGAAGAAATCCATATCCTGAAGGACAACTGACGAAAACTTTGAGGAAACGGGCAGGCAATTGCCAAAGGCCATTGCCTGCCCGGCCCATAGTTTGCAGGGTGCAGGCCACACATCATGACGATCAGTCTTTCGCCATTCATTGATAGCTGGCCGTTTCTTCTGAAGGCCGTAGGCGTCACGCTGTTCATCAGCGTGTTCTCGATGCTGCTTGGCTTCGTGATCGGCGTCATCGTCGGATCGCTTCGAACCTATGGCGGCAGATTCCTTGACGTGATGCTGGGATTTTACGTCGACACAATGCGGGCCATTCCGCTGCTTGTCATCCTTGTCTGGGTTTACTTTGCCTTTCCTATGCTGACCGGCCATTCCATCAATGTGACCGCGGCGGCCATCGCGGCTCTAGGCATTCATCTCGGCGCCTACATCGCTGAAACAATCCGTGCCGGATTGACCTCGGTGCGCAAGACACAAATGTCGGCCGCCCTTGCGCTGGGAATGAGCCGGAGCCAGGCGGTGCGAACCATCATCTTGCCGCAAGCCGTCATCCGCATGCTGCCGTCCCTCGGGTCGCTTTTCGTGTTCGCGGTCAAGGACAGCGCCATCGCCTCAGTGATCGCCGTTCCGGAACTCCTGCGGCAGACGCAGGTGGTGGCGGGAAATACTTATCGCCCCTTTGAGCTCTACACCGCCGCCATGTTGGTCTATTTCCTGCTGTGTTTCCCCGTGGCGCGCGGCGTGGACATGATTTACAAGCGCGTGGCGCATCTCGGGTCCTCATGACGTTCCAGTGGCATGTCATATGGGAGAGCCTTCCGCGCCTGCTTGATGGCGCGGTCATGACCATCTGGCTCAGCGTCGTCACAATGCTCATCGCCATCCCGGGCGGGCTTCTGCTGGCCTTTATGCGCATGTCCAGATTCAAGGCGGTTTCGCTGCTGTCTGCCTGCTTTGTCGAGTTCTTCCGGGCGACCCCGCTAATCCTGCAGATCTATTGGGTCTATTACGTGCTTCCGGCCTATTTCGACATCCGCCTTTCACAGATCGGCACGGCCATTCTGGGCCTTTCCTGCAATATCTCGGCTTTCAATTCGGAGACGTTCCGCTCGGGCATTGTGTCGATCCGAAAAGGCCAGTGGAACGCCGGACGGGCCATCGGCATGACCGATCGCCAGATCATGTGGCATATCGTATTGCCCCAGGCTGTGCTTCGTGTCTTGCCCGCCCTGGCCACGACCTGGGTGTCATTGTTCAAGGACACATCGCTGGTCTCGATCATCTCCGTCGCCGAACTTTCCTATGTCTCGCTGAAGATAAGGTCGGAGACGTACCGCATCCTGGAAGTCCTCACCGCCATGGCGGCGATTTACTGGATCATGGGCTATCCCCAGGCCAAGCTCGTCGACTGGATACATCGCCGTTACAAGGTTACAGAATGAACAACCGCATCAGCAGCAAACGCGTTGGTAGTGACGTCAAGCCCATCCTGGCATTTGAGAATGTCTCAAAGGACTATGGAAAATTGCGGGCGCTTGATGGCATGAGCCTCACGGTCAACCGCGGCGAAGTCATCTGCCTCATCGGGCCGTCCGGCTCCGGCAAGTCAACGCTCCTGCGCTGTGCCAATGCGCTGGAAACCCTCGATGGCGGACAGGTGCTGTTTGACGGGAAACCGGTTGATGTCAGCAATGCGGTCAGTGCCCGCACCGTGCGCCAGCACATGGGCATGGTGTTCCAGAATTTTGAACTCTTTCCGCATCTGACGGCCATTCGCAACATCACCATTGGGCTCACGACGGTGCTCAAGCTTGATCCGGCCGCTGCCACGGAACGGGCTCGCAAGCTTTTGGTTAAAGTCGGTTTGGCTGACAAGGCAGACTCCTATCCCTCAATGCTGTCCGGCGGGCAGCAGCAGCGCGTGGCCATTGCCCGGGCGCTGGCGATGGAACCGGCGCTTATGCTTTTCGATGAGCCGACCTCGGCGCTTGATCCGGAAACCATCGGCGAGGTGCTGAGTGTCATGAAGGTGCTGGCCGATGAAGGCATGACCATGGTGGTTGTGACCCATGAGATGGATTTCGCCCGGCGCGTGGCCGATTGGGTTGTAGTCTTTGACAAGGGGCGGATCATTGAAGAGGGGTCGCCCCGCCAGATTTTCGAAGCGGCAACGGTGGAACGGACAAGGGATTTCCTCAGCCATCTCGGCTGGCATGGGGAAAGCGCAATCGACAAGACGAAGCCCGCCAAGGCAAAGCGCAAGACAGTAAAAAAACGGGAGAGAAGAAATGCTAGATGAGCGTATCGAGAGGGCGGAGGTTTTTGTCGTCGGGCCGGATACGGAGCGCTACACCTGGGCGGAAGGGATGAGCGACCAGTACATGGTCAACATCATCCTGCGCCTCACCACGGGCAGCGGCCTTCAGGGCATAGCCGGTGCGGCGATGATTACCGGCCATGGCTTTGACCGTTCGGTCGGGGAAACCCTGCGCTATCTCCTGCCGGATCTCATGGGCGAGACGCCGGCGGAGCGCGAAGTGATCTGGCACCGCAGCCGCCATCTTGGAACGCCGCTGGTGCCGCAAGCGCAATCGCTCATTGATATTGCGCTGTGGGACATGACAGCGAATTATGCCGGCCTGCCGCTTTACCAGCTTCTTGGAGGCGCCCGGCACAAGGTTCTTTCCTATGCTTCCACCCCGCTTCTTGCCGACAATCAGGCTTATATTGATTATGTGGCGGAGCGCCACGAGGAAGGCTTCAAGGCTGTCAAGTTTCATTGCTGGTGCAATCCAGCCCGCGATTTGCCGATGTGCCAGGCAGTGGCCAAGCATTTTGCCGGCAAGGACATGGCATTGATGCTGGATGTGGAGCAGCGTTACGATCTTGCCAGCGCCATCAAGGTTGGCCGCGGGATTGGAGAACTGGACTTCAAGTGGTTCGAAGCGCCGCTGGTGGATACGGATCTGTCGGGCTACCGGGAAATCAGGCGGCAAACCACAGTTCCGGTCATTGCCGCGGGCAATACCTGGACTGACCTGCAGCAGCTCTTCGCGGCGATCAATACGGACTGCTGGAGTGCGCTCCGGGTTGACGCCACGATTTGCGGCGGCATCACGCCGATCCGTAAGATCATGAGCTTGGCGGAAGCCAAGGGCAGGACGGTGGAAGTGCAATGCTGGGGTTATACACTCACGCAAGCGGCCAATCTCCATGTCATGCTGGCATTTGGCAATTGCGATTATTTCGAGCAGCCGGTGCCCTATCCGTCATTCGAGTATGGTTCCAACAACGTCATCCGCACGGACAAGGAAGGGTATGTCCATGCGCCCAAGGGATCGGGTCTTGGTATCGATGTGGATTGGAAAGCCGTCGAGAAGGCATCACTCCTGAATTTTGAAGTCCGCCGCTAGGACACTGAACGCAAGGGAGCAAGGCGATGGGTGATCGGGTCAAGGGCAAGAAATGCCTCGTCTATGGGGGAGGAACAGGAATTGGCCTTGCCTGCGCGGAAGCCTTGGCCGGGGAGGGAGCTGGCGTTTTCATTTCGGGACGGCGCGAAGGCGTTCTCAAGACTGCTGCTGCGAAACTTGGCAAGGCGGGTTATGCGGCGGGCGATGCCACGTCGGTGGCGGATGTTCAGCGCATTACCGCCAGTGCGGTAGAATTCATGGGCGGCCTTGATACGATCGTGATCAGCGCAGGGGCGGGCGGCAGGACCTCCATGTTCGATGCGGAGCCCGATGAGTTCCAGCGCATCATCGATATCAACATGCGGCCTGTTTTTCTCGCCGTCCGTTATGGAATCCCGCATCTTGTTGCAGCCCATGCCGCATCGGTCATTGCCATATCCTCCATGTATGGCCTGGTGGGCCAGCGCGAGCGGGTTGCCTATTGCGGGGCGAAGGCGGGGGTGAATGGCATGGTCATGTCCATGGCGCTTGATCTTGCCGAGAAAGGGGTTCGGGTCAACGCCATCTGCCCGGGTTTTATCGAGACGCCGCTGTCCATTGAAGTTGCCAAGGCGGAACCGGATCCGGAAGCGGCGATGCGCGCCAAGCGGCTGATGCACCCCATTCCGCGTCCGGGAAAGCTTGAGGAGATGGGCGAGCTTGCGGTTTACCTTGCCTCGGACCTTTCGGCCTTCGTGACCGGGCAGGCCATTGCCATAGACGGCGGCTACAGCATCCGCTGAGCCGTCAGTCGAAAAGAAGATCGGCGGATGGCGAATAGCGCGCCACCTTGTTGCGATCCAGTGCAACGCCGAGGCCGGGGGTCATCGGGATTTCCAGATAGCCTTCGTCATCAAGTTTGAAGGGCACTGCGAGAATGCCGTCCACATAGGGGCTACCGCCGATGAACTCGACGACATCGACATGGGGGAGCGCGGCGGCGAGCTGCAGGTCAGCGGCAACGCCAAGCGCTGTGTTCCAGCCATGGCCCACATATTTGACGCCGAATTCCTGGGCCATCCAGGCAATACGCCGTTGCTCGGAAATGCCGCCCACCTTGGTGGCATCGGGCTGGACGATGTCGAAGGCGCCGCGTTGCAGCCAAGGCATAAAGCTTTGCCTGCGGGTGAGCACCTCGCCGCCGGCGATGGACACGGGGCTTTGGCGGCGGAGTTCGCAGAAATCATCGATGGCATCGGGCTTCAGGGCTTCCTCGAACCAGCCCACATCGTGGGCGGCCAGCATGTGAGAGGTGTTGATGGCCCAGCGCAGACCGTTGGGCCAATAGGCGTCACTCGCTCCCGCATCGACAAACAACTGGCTGCTTTCTCCCACGCCGGCGCGGGCTGCTTTTACGATGGCCTCGTCCAGTTTCCGGTCATCGCGGCGGCCAAAGGGGCCCCAGCCAATTTTAAAAGCGCGAAAGCCCTGGGCGCGATATTGCGCGAGCGTGTCACGCATCGCGTCAGGCTCTTCCATCAGCAGGGAGCAATAGGGCTTCACGCGTGTGCGGTAGGTGCCGCCCAGCAAGCGGCCCACGGGCTGGCCCAGCGCCTTGCCCAGAATATCCCACAGGGCAATATCGATGCCGCTGACCGTGTGAGTTAGCGTACCGCCGCGGCCCATCCAGAAGGTGTTCTGGTTGAGCTTCTCGCTGACGCGTTCGGGCTCAAGCGCATTCTCACCCCTATAAAGCGGCTCGAGAACTTTCAGTGCGGCTTCCACCAACCCGCCATTGGTGAACACGCTGCCGTGGCCGGTAATTCCGGCATCGGTGTGAACCGCGATGAGCGTGTGGACGGAATCTTCCGGCTTGATTTCAGTAGACCAGCCGCCCTTGGGGGATTCTCCCAGCAAGGGTGCGGCGACGATGGAACGGATGGAAATTTTTTGCATGGTTACATGGTTCCTCAGAGAGTTGCTGGTATCCCGCCACTCACGGGGGCGGGCTTATGGAATATCATCGGCTTCAATTTGTTTGAAGGCGGGCGCGCTGCAGGGAAGCCTTGCCGTGGAGGACGACGTCCATCATTCGTGCCTCCGCGGTTGCTGGGTCGCTACGGTTGATAGCGTCATATATCTTCACGTGATTTGCATAATCATCCTCAATCCGGTTTTCGTCGCTGTTCAAGGCGCTCTGCTGGATGCGAAAGCTGATGCGCAGAAATTCCGCGATGATGTGTCCAAATCGGCTCAGCATTACGTTGTGGGATGCATGAAAGACCGAAAGGTGGAATTCGACATCTGCTTTGGCATATGCCGCCATATCACCCATTGCCAGCCTCATCGCTTCGCAGTTCTCGCCAATGACCGCTATTTCGTCGAGAGTCGCACGGGTTGCCGCATAGCGCGCAGCGGCAGGTTCCACGAGTTGCCGCATTTCAATGAGATCGGTAAGGATGTCGTTGTCAAAATTGTCATGCGCATGCCAAAGAAGCACATCTGAATCAAAAATGTTCCAATAGCTCTGGCCGAGAACGCGTGTTCCAACCTTTTGCCGGGTTTCGACCAGGCCTTTCGCACACAGGACTTTTATCGCCTCGCGAATAGTGGTGCGGCTTGCCTGATACATATCCATGAGCTCGGTTTCGCGCGGCAACAGGGTTCCGGGAGGATAGACATTGCGAACAATGTTTTCCCCGATATTGCTGATGACCCGGCCCTGGATGCCCTTGAGGCGATAGCTGGTGGCCCCTGGTTCCATTGCCTCATAGGAGGACAGGGCCAATTGATGAGGAGGGTTCCTGACCAGTTCAAATTTCTTGATGACTGTCATTCTATTTCGGCGATCCGGCTTTTTCACGTTTCATTAGAAAACCTTCAACTGATCAGGCTTGACGAAAACAGTGTCTTTCCTCCAACAATTATTTTCACGTCGACAAGATACTTCCCGAGCGCCCCGGTATCTACCTCGATGCCCAATCCGGGCGCATCCGGCACTTCAATCTCGCCGTTCCCATCGCGCCGCAGCGGGTTTCTGGCTATTTCGCGGGCCAGTGATTTTTGGGCAGTCGGGTATTCACAGATACGGTGCTCCGCCAATCCCGCAAAGGGCTGGAGCGAAGCGGAAAGTGCCAGATGCGACGTGAAAGTGTGATTGACATAAGTGACACCTTTGGCAACAGCATAATCCGCAACCGCCTTGGCCGCGCCGATGCCGCCAATTCGCCCGCAATCAATCTGCACGAAACTGACGTGGCCATGGTCAATCAAATTGCGGGCCATGTGAACGTTGTGAGACGCTTCCCCGCCGGCGAGCCGGATCTTTGGAGCACGCTTCGACAGTTCGGCGCAGGCACCAAATGCGCTGCCATTGAACGGCTCTTCCAGCCAGGTTGCATTGGCCTTTTCAAGCGCGGGCAGGCGCGCTGCCGCCGCCTCAACATTCTCTCCCCATATTTGTCCCGCATCAACCAGCAGGATGCACTCTGGGCCCAAGCCATCGCGCGCCGCGGCAAATTGGTCGGCGTCGGCGCGGACATCTTCCCGCCCAATCGGTCCCCAGCCAAATTTTGCGGCGGTAAAGCGGTCGGCGTGAGCTGCCTTCGCCCGTTCAAATGTTTCCTGCGGCGTATCGCCAAACAAGACCGATGCGTAAGGCACTTTCCGGTGGGCTTTGGAGTAGCCAAGAAGTTTCCAGACCGGTTCACCGCGGCTTTTTCCCAGCAAATCCCAAAGGGCCATTTCAATCCCCGACCATGTATGAGGGGCTTGCAAAATGTCCATGCTGTTCCATTCGATTGTCCGCGCAATCCGGGCAATATCATCGGGACTGTTGATGGGCTTACCCTCGACCGATGAGGCTACGGGACGGCATGCGCCATGAGACATTGGGGCAATGTATGCCGCAATTGAGACCAAAGGCGATGCTTCGCACTCACCCCAGCCGATATGTCCGCCAGCCGACACGCGTACCAGAAGGGCATCCTGGCTCCCGTCACCTTCGGTGGTGATTTCGGGCATGGCGAGATAGAAAAAATCAATGGCATCGATTTTCAAAACAAGACTCCCGTAAAATCCAGCCGCTTCCGCTCAGTGGTCCTTTGTGGGATTTCCGAAGTGAGAGCGGCGCGATATTTTTCAAAAAATACGATAAAATGAATAGAGTTTGCATTCAAGGAGGGTCGCGTCACTTTGCAGTTTTCTGTGAGTGGCGAGATTGTCCTTTAATTTATTGAATTTCCTCATGTTTTTATCTTTTCACGTGTTCTTGGTGAATCTAAAATATACAGTTAACAAATTGACAAGAAAATAAAAGTACGATTTAATAATTTCGCTCGGGATATCCAATTGTGATGTTGGCCGAAGCAATTTTCGAAGAGACTCAAAAACAACAGAAATAGGGAGAAAACGAATGACTGTATTGAAGATTTTCATCGCGGCGATTCTCGTCCTGTTCGCGGGGCCTGCGTTTGCGCAGCAAATTGAAGGCGTCCCAAATTTCAAGGAATGCAAAGACGGATCGCTTGACAAGGCGCTCGCGGACGGAATTACTTTGGGGATAAGCCCGAGCCCGCCCTATTCGTCCCTCGACCCCAATTCCAAGAAGGCTGATGGTTTGGATGTGGAGATCAACGAGGCCGCCCTTGCGTGGATTGGCATCAAGAATGTCAAGTATGAGGTTGCACCTTTCGGACAGCTTATCCCCATGATGCTGTCCAACCGGATTGATGTGGTGGCTTCGAACATTCATCAGACGCCGGATCGGCTGAAGGTCGTCACGTTTACCGGCCCAGCATGGTGGTATGGACCAGCGCTTGTGGCACAGGCAGGCAATCCTACGGGCGTCAAATCATTCGATGATCTTAAGGGAAAGAAAGTAGGGGCGATTGCCGGCTCCGCAGCTGATGAATATCTGCGTAAAATCGGCATTGAGGTTACGGCATTTCAGGACGACGCCGCCGAGTTTGCGGGCATCAGCACAGGCAAGGTCGACCTTATCCTTGAAGACGATGTGAAAGTGCTTGACTACATGAAGGCCAATCAAAACTCGCCCATCGAGATCGTGAAGGGCGTAGCCGTTCCAGAAGAACTTATATTCAAATACGGCTATGGATATGCGCGCTATGCACTGCGTCCGGCGGATTGCCAGTTACGCCTGGCCTATAGCACCGCGCTGCATGAACTGTGGGGGGCTGGCGTCGTTTCCGGCATACTGAAGAAGTATGGCTTGAGCGATAGCAATCTCACATACTTCCCATTGAACTAATGATCTGGAGACTGGCAGAGTGGCCGGGCGCAACCTGACCACTCTGCAATTTTGCTGGGCAATGCAATGGAACTACTTAACCTTGATGTCGTTCGCGAATATGGCGGAGCCCTTCTGCAGGGATTGGCGATCACTGTTGTACTGACCTTGATTGTCATTATCATCGCGCTTGTCCTGGCAATTCCGGTGGCGCTTATCAGAATGTCGCCAATTTTCCTGCTGCGCACGATCGGCAGCATTTATGTGGAAGTTATCCGCGGAACGCCGCTCCTGCTGCAGCTTGCATATATCTATTATGTCATGCCGGGGTTCGGCTTGAATCTTGATCCGCTCTCCGCTGCGGTATTGGGGCTCTCCCTCAACTACACGGCCTATATGAGTGAAGTCTATCGCGGTGGCATCCTGGCAGTGCCGAAACACCAGTGGGAGGCGGCTGCCACGGTTGGAATGACAAAAGCTGTTGCTTTCTACCGCATCATCCTGCCCCAGGCGCTGCGAATTGTAACTCCAACCCTTGGCAACTACTTTATCTCCCTGTTCAAGGATACGGCGCTTGCGTCCGTGGTTACGGTGCAGGAACTGACCTTTACCGGTCAAATCATCTCGGCCCGGTCCTATCAATATTTCACCATCTATACCGTGACCGGCATACTCTATCTTTCTGTGGGATATCCGGCGGCGCTATTTGTCCGGTGGCTCGAAAAGCGGGCCGATAACAGCTACCGGAGAAAAAAGCCGGGATGATAGAACTTGTCGATATTCATAAAAGCTTTGGCTCCGCCGAAGTCCTGCGAGGCATCAATCTTTCGATTTCAGTGGGCGAGGTCGTTTGCATCATTGGCCCGTCGGGTTCAGGAAAATCGACGCTTCTCCGCTGCATCAATTTTCTGGAGCAGCCCACATCTGGGACAATCCTGATCGAAGGGGAGCGGGCATATTATGACCATGTGGGGCCGGTGCTCAAAGCCCGTCCCGAGAAGGACATCGCCCGTGTCCGCAGAAAACTCGGCATGGTTTTCCAGGATTTTGCCCTATTTCCGCACTTGAGCGCCATTGGCAATGTCATTGAAGGGCAAATCTATGGATTGGGAATTCCGCGAGTTGAAGCCCTGCAACGTGCCTCAATGATGCTGGAACGGGTGGGCTTGACCGGCCACGGCGACCACTACCCCGCAGAACTGTCTGGCGGGCAGAAGCAACGTGTTGCAATCGCGAGGTCTTTGGCCCTGTCTCCAAAAGCAATGCTGTTTGACGAACCGACAAGTGCGCTCGATCCGGAGCTGGTTGGCGAAGTTCTCGATGTCATGAAGAGCTTGAGCGGTGACGGAATGACGATGGTCATTGTCACACATGAGATGGCATTTGCGCGCGAGGTCGCGGACAGAGTCGTTTTTGTCGATCTTGGAAAAATTGTTGAGGAAGGCCCGCCAGAATCCGTATTCGATAATCCGCAGAACGAGCGAACCCAGACATTCCTGGCACGGATTATGCGCCGGTCATAAGGCTGGGAATTCGGCTTGATCCTGGTCCCTAGAAAGTTGCCGATGCGCCGCCGTCGACGCTGAGGATTTGGCCGGTCACATATTGCGCATCGTCGGAGCAGAGGAAAAATGCCGGGCCTGCCATGTCCGCCGGGGTGCCGGCGCGGCGCAGGGGAATGCGGCCATATTTTACATATATGTCGCGGAACCAGTCGGAATCATATTCATGGGAGCCATCGGGCAGTATCGACATGGGCGTGTCTACGAAGCCCGGGGCAATTGCGTTCACCATGATCTCGTAGGGCGCGAGTTCGACGGCCACGGCGCGGGTGAAGTTCACGATGGCGCCCTTGGCCGTGGCATAGGCGAGCTGGTTGGGCCAGCCGCGCAGGCCCTGGATCGATGCGATGTTGAGAATGCGCCGGCCTGCGCCTGATTTTTTGATGAGCGGCACGAGGGCCATGGTCATGCGGACGGCGCCATCCTGGTTGATGTTGATGACGCGCGCATATTGCTCCATCGTCATGGTATCGATATGGGTGTCAGCTCCGATGGCGGCGTTGTTGACGAGGATTTCGCAGCGGCCATGAAGGCTTTCGACTTTCTTCGCCAGTTCCGCCACGGATGCGTCATTGCCGATATCAACGGGGATACCAGAGGCTTTGCCGCCTGCTGAGTTGATCTTTTCGGCAGCGAGTTTGGCGACGTCGGCTTTTATATCGGCCAGCACGACGGACGCACCTTCTTCCGCCAGTCTCGCGGCAATGCCATAGCCGATGCCCTGGGCGCCGCCGGTGATGACGGCCACGCGGCCGGCCAGCCTTTGTGCGTTGTTGTTCATTTCATTCCTCGCTGAGTTCGCCCCCGGGTTTTAGCCGCCAGGCTGTCACGAGGGCCAGGATGATTGTCACCAGCAGCACGAGCGTCACCAGCGCGTTGATCTCGGGCGTGAAGCCCACGCGCATCATGGCCCAGAGGCGGAGCGGAAGGGTCATCTGGTCACCGGCCACAAAGGTGCTGATCAGGGTTTCGTCGAAGGAGAGGGCCAAGGCCAATACGGCACCGGTAACTACCGCCGATGCAAGATGCGGCAGGAGCACGTAGCGAAAGGTTTGCAGGCGACTGGCGCCGAGATCAAACGAGGCTTCTATGAGCGAGCGGGGGAGTGATTGCAGGCGGGTGAGAACAAGGCGGTAGGAGACAGCGAGGACGAAGACCGTGTGGCCGACAATGATTGTGGTGATGCCCCGGTTGATTCCCAGTTCCGCCGAGGTCACCAGTAGTGCCAGGCCGGTGACGATGGGCGGCAGAAGGAACGGCAAGTAGATCACGAGTTCTAGGGCTCGCCTGCCGATAGCGCCTTCCCATTCCGTATAAAGTGCGAGCACCACCGCCAGCACGGAGGCGACGGCCACGGCGGTCAGGGCGACAATGGCCGTGTTGGAAAGGGCGGAGAGAACGCTGGGGTTCGACCACAGGGTGAAATAGGGAGCGAAGCTGAAGGTTTCCCAGAGGATCTTGCCGCGCCTGATCTCAACCAGGGAAAACAGCACGCTTATGAAGAGCGGCGCATAAAGCACGGCGAATATAACGGCGGTGATTGTTCCGGTGGCGACCTTGGCGAATTTCTCTCCGTTGCTGCGCATGGTCATACCTTCTGCCGGCTGATGGCAAAGCCAGCCATCAGGATACCGGCGAGGGCAGTGAGAAACAGGATGGCTGCCATGGCAGCGCCAAAGGGCCAATCAAAGGCGAGGCCGAATTGTGAAAAGATCACGCGGCCAATGGTGAAGCCGGTGGTGCCGCCCACCATCTGCGGCGTGATGAAGTCGCCCAGCGCCAGCACGAAGACAAACAATGCACCGGCCACCGTGCCGGGGAACGACAGGGGCAGCACGATGCGGCGAAAGGTGTCCCATGCACCCGCGCCAAGGTCGATGGAGGCGTGCAGAAGCGAGCGCGGGATTCGCTCCAATGCGAGAAATATCGGCAGGATGACAAAGGGCAGGTAGATCACCACCATGGTGATCAAGACGGCGCGCTGATTGAAGAGAAAAAACTGGCTGGGCTTATCGAGAATGCCAAGGCTCAGCAGCATCTGGTTGACCAGCCCGTTGAGGCCGAGCATGGAGCGTAAGGTATAGAGCTTCACGATGTAGCTCATGAAGAGCGGCACCACCGCAAGCAGCAGCATGAGATAGCGGCGGCTGCCCTTCTGCTGCCAGATGAACCAGGCGATGGGATAGCCCACCAGCACTGACACGGCCACGACTTCCAGGCAGAGGAGAATGGTGCCGAGATAGGTTCCCAAATAGGTCCAGTTGCCGAAGAAATTGATGTAGTTGAAAAGCGTCAGTTCGCGGATGATCTCGTGCTTGTCGGCGCGGAAAAAGGAGATGAGCAGGAACGAACCGATGGGCGCCACGATGAGGGCCACGGGCACCGCGGCCATCAACAGGAAGATCAGCCATCTGGCGGTGAGACGCGGCATCATGGTGCTATTCCTCGATCACAACGGCATCGGCGGGATTATAGGTGACGGTGACCGGCGTACCAATGTCCAGCACGGAGGCGCGGTCATTTCCGGCAAGGCGCATGTTCAGCGTGATGTCGGGGGCCTTTTTGCAGCGCAGCAGCAGTTTGGTGAGCGCCCCGCCGAACGTGGTTTCCACCACTTCCCCCGCAATGGAAACCTTCCCCGCGCCAAGGCGCAATGATTCCGGGCGGATTGCAAGCAATACCTTGGCGCCTGATGCGTGCTGTTTGCTGGCGGCGATGGGAAGGCGGCCCAGGGCCGTATCGACGGCGTCAGGTCCGGCCAATGTGCCGGGGATCAAATTGTTGTCGCCAAAGAAGCCGGCGACAAAATGGGTGCGGGGCTGGAAATAGATTTCGCGCGGGGTTCCCACTTGCTCGATGCGGCCCTGGCTCATCACCACGATCCGGTCGGACATGGTGATGGCTTCGTCCTGGTCATGGGTAACAAAGATGAAGGTGGTCCGGATGCGGCGCTGTATCTGTTTCAGGAACACTTGCATCTGGCGGCGCAGCGTGGCGTCGAGTGCAGCCAGCGGTTCATCGAGAAGGATGACCTGCGGTTCGCAGACGATGGCGCGCGCCAGGGCCACGCGCTGTTTCTGGCCGCCGGAGAGTTGTGCGGGGAAGCGGTCCTGCAATTCGGACAGGCCGACAATTTCCAGCGTATCGGCAATCAGCTTGCGCGCGGCTTCAGGGGCGCGGCGCTGCACCAGCGGCCCATAGCCCACGTTCTGGACCACGGTCATGTGCGGAAACAGGGCGTAGTCCTGGAACACGGTGTTGAAGGGGCGGCGGTTTGCCGGCGCGCCGGTGATGTCCTTTCCTTCGAAAAAAATTCTTCCGCCGGACACTTCGGAGAAACCGCCAATCAGGCGCAGCACGGTTGTTTTGCCGGAGCCAGAGGGCCCGAGAAGTGTCAGGAATTCTCCGTTGGCCACCTCAAGCGACAGCGGATGAAGTACTTCCTGATGGGCATAGCTTTTGCTGACGTTCCTAAGTTCTAACCCCATCACCCTCTGCCCGTTCCCTAGGCCTTATAGCGCTTTACCACATCCCAATCGACCTCCACTCCGAGGCCGGGCTTGGTTGGCAGCGGGATGGTGCCGTCGGCGCGGAAGACGAGTTCTTCCTGGGCCAATTCGCGCCTGAGGCGCTCGTTGCAAAGCTGGGGCGGCAGATATTCGATGAAGGCGCAGTGATTGGTAACGAAGGCCAGGTGCGCCGTCGCCGAAATGGAGATGCCGGTTTTCCAGCAGTGAGGCACGATGGTGCGGCCCCGTTTCTTGGCCATGTCACAGACGATTTTGGCTTCGCCTATGCCCCCGACACGGCCCACATCGGGCTGTGCCACCTGTACCTTGCCGATATCCATCAGCTCCTCAAATTCAAAGCGGGTAGCCAGCCATTCGCCGCAGGCGATGGGCATGGGCGCTCGCTCTACAAGTTTTGCCATCTCATGCACGTTGTCCGACCAGATCGGCGTTTCGAGGAAATAGACGTCAAATTCGGCCCAATCCTTGACGACGGAAAGACAAGTCGCGGCATCTTCCCAGAGATACTGAACATCGACCATCAGGGTTAGATCCTTGCCGATGGTCTTGCGCACGGCGGCCAAAACATCGGTATGGCGGTCATAGTTCTCGCGCATGCCGCCGTGGGCGTAGGGCCCGTTCATGGTGATTTCCGTCTTCAGGGCCTTGAAGCCCAGTTTCTGGGCCCGCTCGGCAGAAAGGCAGAGTGCGTCGCGGTAATCCTCGAAGCGTCCGCCGGCCGGCTGGAGCGAGGCATAGGGCGTGATGAAGTCACGCGTGGCACCGCCGAGCAGTGCGTGGACGGGAAGGCCCACGGCCTTGCCGCATAAATCCCAGAGTGCCATTTCGACAGCGCTGAGAGCATGGATGACCATGCCGCGCCGCCCATTCATGGCGGTTCCCAAATAAATCTTCCGCCAGAGGTCGCCGATCTCGAAGGGGTTGGCGCCGATCAGCATGTCACGGATGGAAAGCCCCATGGTGTGGGTGCCCGGCGCCTCGACGCAGGCCTTGGCCATCCAGGGATTGGCATCGCATTCGCCCACGCCGGAAATCCCGCCATCCGTGTGGATGACGACGACGAAGCTGTCCTGCGCCGAGGAGGTGTTGCCCTTGTCATAATCCGGCGCCAGAAGCGCATGGCACTCGATCCCGGTGATCTTCAGGCGGGGTGGCGTGGATTTGAGGATGGGAGAGACAGTCGCAAGTGGCATGATGTTTCCAGGGGTTGCAAGGAAAGGAAGGCCGGGACACGCATATCCCGGCCTGGTTGGAGATCAGGAAAACTGAATGGTCAGCCTGCCTTGATTTCATTCCACAGGGCAACACGCTTCTCGTAGTTTTCCGCCGTTTCGAGCCATGACAGCTTGTCACCATAGGTGAGCTTCGCCGCCGTGTTGATATCGGGGTTGGTGGTGTTGCCGTAGTTCAGCTTTTCGGTGAGAGCCTTGCCCACCGCCGTATCCATGCAGGAATTGACCCAGGCATGGGCAAGCTCGCTGTCCTTCACGCCGGCGCTCAATTCCCAGCAGTCAAGCCAGCCTACCGCCTTTTCCTTGGGGATCGTAAGCGCCGCCTTGACACCTTTCTTCACCAGGGCGGGCACCTGCGGCTCGCCCATGGAATACATCAGCTTGATGCCATTCTGGGCGAAGAGGTTCACCCCGTCATCAAAGCCCGCATAATAGCTGAGCGACAATTTCTTCTGATCGATCAGCTTCTGCTTGATCTTGGCGAATTCATCATCGGTAAGCTGATAGGGATTTGCGGCGCCTACGATCAATGCGGCAACCGAGATCGAGTTGTTGGCGTCGTCCATCCAGAGCATCTGCTGGGCGTATTGTGGATCCCACATCACTTCCCAGGACTCGGGCGGTGTCGGGAAGGCTTCGGTGTCATAGACGAGGGGCAGGGAGCCCCAGGCGAATGGCATGCCGTAGCGGTCATCGCCGCGCATGACCGCCTTCACGGAAGCAAATTCCGGCGCCATGTTCTTGAAGTTCGGAATCTTCGCCATGTCGAAGGGCTGGATAAGCTTGGCATCTACGTAGCGCGGGAACAGCGACGTGTCGAAAGACACGAGATCGAAATCGGCGCCCTGCGAGCCCTGCATCTTGGCGAACATTTCATCGGCAGAGCCGCTATAGACAATGTTCACGGTGGCGCCGGTGGTCTGCTTGAAGCCGTCCAGCCATTCCGGTTCGGCGTAGCCTTCCCAGGTCAGCATCCGGAGTTCCCGGCCGGCGGCGCGGATGATGGCAGGGGCGCCAAGGCTGGCGGCCACGGTGACAGCGGAGCCAACCAGAAGATTCCTGCGGTTAAGTCTTGTTAATTTGGTCATGAGCTTCCTCCTTTATGTGCTGGCCCGCGACACGCAGCCCAAGCTGTTATCTCTCATTTTGTGCAAGCCTGACTTCATGCGTTCAAGTCTTGTCGTTGAAGCGCAGAACCATACGGTTTACGCCTCCAGTTTCAACAAGGGCGATTGCCTCGTTGATCCGTTCAAATGGCCACACCTCGGAGACCAGCGCCTCGAGGTTCAGCATCCCGTGCTTGACCAGCCGCAGGACCTTGGGAAAATCGATCATCGGGCGGGTCGAGCCGTAGCTTGAGCCGATGACACGGTTTTCATCCTGGGCGATCCAGTAGGGCGGAAAGCCCGCCATGGCATTCTCGGTTGGCTGGCCGATGAGTACGGTGGTTCCGGCGCGCCGGGTGGCCTTGTAGCAAAGCTCGGCGGTTTCAGTGCGGCCGGTTGCCTCGAAGGTGAAATCGGCTCCGCCGCCGGTGATTTCGCGCACCGCCGCCACGGGATCGCCGCTTGAGGCATCGACGAAATGGGTGGCGCCGAAACGCCGGGCCTCGGCTTCCTTGTCTGCCCTTACGTCCACTGCCACGATGGGCAGGGCGTTGCAGAGCTTTGCGCCTTGCACAACGCTGAGGCCAACGCCGCCGCAACCGAAGACAGCAACACTATCGCCGGGCCTGACTTCGGCCGTATTGAGAGCTGCACCTATGCCTGCAAGCGCGCCACAACCCAACAGGCAAGCCTGTTCGGAAGATGTCTCCTGGTCGATCTTGATGGCGCCGTTGCTCGGCACCACGGTGTATTCGCAAAACGACGAAACGAGGCTGAGGTGATGGATGGGTTTGCCATCTTCCTCGAAGAATCGCGTGGTGTTGTCCCACATGGTGCCGAGTGCCGCGGCGCGGGCCACTTCCTCGCACAGCACGCTGCGGCCGACTACGCAGAAGCGGCACTGGCCGCAGGACGGCGTGAAGGTGAGCACGACCTTTTCGCCGATCCGGCCCTTGGACACGCCAGCTCCCACAGACTCAATGACTCCGCAAGCTTCGTGCCCAAGGATGACCGGCTTCGGGTGAACCCACACACCGCGAAGATAATGAATATCGCTCCGGCAAATTCCGGTTGTCTCGATCTTGACGCGCACTTCCATTTCATGGGGATCGTCGATCATCACGTGGCGTAGGCTCAGCACATCGCCTTCGCCCGGTTCATCGCAAATCGCCGCCAGTATTTTCAGCTTGGCCATCGCGGCATTCCTCAGATCATGGTCATGCCGCCATCGACCGGCAGCACAACCCCGGTGATGAAGGCGGCCTGGTCGGAGGCGAGAAAGAGGGCGGTGCCCGCCACTTCAGCAGGCGTTGCATAGCGCCCGATGGGATGAAGGCCGGCCAAAACTTTCATGCCGCTGGCTTCGCCGCCCTCCATGCCCGAGGCATAGCCGCGGGTGAGCGGCGTATCGATCACGCCGGGGGCAATGGCATTGGCGCGGAGGCCGGCCTTGGCATAGTCAGCCGCAATGCAGCGGGCGAGATGATGAAGCCCGGCCTTGGCGACGTTATAGGCAACGTCTCCTTCCCAGGCCACGAGCCCCGCCACGGAGCCGATAAAAGTCACCGAAGGTTTCGTGCCTTTCAGCAAGGCCGGAACAAGCTTTTTTGAGAGACGAAATGCAGCGGTCAGATGCAGCGCCATCATGCGGTCCCAGGTATCGTCGGGTGTTTCGTGAGTGGGGGCCGTCTGGGTCACGTCAATCCCGGCGCAGTGGACGAAGATATCGAGTCCGCCGAGGGCGCTGATCACTTCATCAGCGGCGCGGTCCGTCGCGGCGCGGTCATTCAGGTCGGCCTGGACTACGACAACGCGCTGGCCTCCGGTTGCCAAGCGTTTTGCGGCGACGGCTGCCTGTTCGGAATGGCGTGACGCACCGATCGCCACATGGGCACCTTCCCTGACGAAGGTTTCGACTATGGCGGCCCCAATGCCGCTTGATCCACCCGTGACATAGGCGCGCCTGCCCGCCAGTAATCCCGTCATTTCCTGCTCCCTGCACGCGGCGAATTGCACTCTCTCGCTCGTTGTACTAATTGTATACAATTATATAAGTTAGGCAAGTGGCAAGAACGCGGTAGAAAGCCTCATGACCAAAGTCGAATCGCTTCCTTTGTCATTTTCGCCGCCGTTGAGCATGGCTCGGATGGCGAGCCTGTCGGAACAGGCAGCAGACGCCATTGTCACGGGGATTTCCGCCGGGGCATTGAAGCCGGGACAGCGACTTTACGAAACGGAACTTGCCAGCCTGCTCAGCATCAGCCGGGTTCCGCTGCGCGAAGCCCTGAAGATTCTCGAGTCCCAGGGTATCGTCGAGAGCATTCCGCACCGGGGCACGCATATCGCGAGTTTCGACGATGAGCGGATTAATCAGATCTGTGAATCGCGCATTGCCCTTGAGCAGATAGCACTCTCCACCGCCGCACCCATTTACCAAGCGGATCCAAACCTGTTTGCAGAACTGGACCGGATCATTGCCTCGATGGAGCTCTCAGCCGAGCGCCTGGAATGGATCGAAGTGAGCAAGGCCGATCTCAGTTTCCACCGGGAAATCTGCCGGGTCTCGGGAAATGAAATCGTGCAGATCCTGTGGGAGACTTTGGCGCGCCACGTGTTCATTATTTTCGGCCATGAGATCCGCGATGAGCGCGATGCCAAGGTCATGGCGCCGCAGCACCGCCGCCTGCGCGATCTTCTCGCCGCCGGCGACGTGCAGGCTTTGCGGAATGAAATCGAGTGGCATATTCTGCGGGTCCGTCGCCGGCCTTTGTAGGGCGGGCGTTTACGAGCGCGAGAAGAGCAGGGCGGTTGCGAACATGCCCGTTGCAAAAACTGTATGGGAGATGAGGTTCAGCGCCCGTATCTGCATGGCATTGGGACGCAGCGACGCGGCCCAGCCGGCGCCCATGCCGGGTTGAAGAATGAACCAGCCGGCCCCAACCGTCACAAGGCCTATGATCCATGCGGGAAGAAAAGTCGGATTTGAAACCCACCCAGGTCCGGCTAAGATGATCAGCGCTCCGGCATAGAGGATGCCGATGGCATAATGGGAAAACCAGCCAAGGGCAGCTTCATTGGGGATTGCCTCTGCCGCGGTGATATCCTTATGGAAGAAGGTGCCCTTGGCGAGATGGGCAAACCAGCGACCCACCAGGCCCCAGTTGGGTTTAGGCAATCCAAAAACAGCGGCGAGCAACAGGGCCCAGACGTCCATGGCAGCGGTACCGCCAATTCCAATCACCGTTGACAGCCAGAGAAATTCCACCATTGCCGCCCCCACTCCTATAGCTTCGGTGTGCGATACAGAACTTTGCCCTTCACCGCAATTTCTACGTCGACGAGGTATTTTGCCATGCCTGCAAGACTCATGGTGATGCCAAGGCCCGGCGTCGGCGGCAGGTTTATCTGGCCCTTTGCATCGGGCAGGAGATGGGTTTCGCTCATGTCCCAGGCGACGGATTTGGCGGCGAAGGGATATTCGCAGATCACGTGGTCCTTCAGGCCGGCATAGGGCTGCAGCGATGCGGCGAGCGCCAGATGTGAGGTGAAGGTGTGATTGACATAGGTTACGCCGCGCTCCACCGCATAATCGGCAACCCGTTTGGCGGGGCCTATGCCGCCGATGCGGCCGCAATCAATCTGCACGTAGGAGACCTTGCCGTAGTCGATGAGCTGGCGAGCCATGTGAAAATTATGCGAGGCTTCGCCGCCGGCAATACGAACCTTGCCGCTTCGGGCAGCGAGTGCGCCATAGGCATCATAGGCGCCGCCGAGAAAGGGCTCTTCAAACCAAACGGTGTTGACCGCTTCAAGCAAATCAATGCGGGCAGCGGCTGCTTCAACATCCTCACGGAATATCTGGCCCGCGTCGATGAGCAGGGTTCCGTCCTTGCCCAACCCTTCGCGCGCCGCCTGAAGGTGGTCGCGGTCATCTTGCAAAGTCCCACGCCCAAAAGGTCCCCAGCCGCATTTGACGGCGCGGAAGCCTTTTTCGCGGGCCTGACTGCAGCCGGCCAGCGTTTCCGCCGGCGTATCGCCGAAAAGCTGCGAGGCATAGGGCAGTTTCGGATAGGCCCTCCTGTATCCCAGAAGTTCGTGGACCGGCACTTCGCGCTTGCGCCCGAGCAGATCCCACAGGGCCATTTCAATGCCGGAGAAGGTATGGGCCGCCTGCAGCAGGTCCATGCATTCCATCTCAACCGTCGCGGCCAGTGCGGCAATATCGTCCGGGCTGTTCAGCGGTTTTCCAAGCACCACGTCACGCACCGGTTTGCAGGCGCCGTGTGACATGGGGCAGACATAGGCGGCAATCGAGGTGAGCGGCGAGGCTTCGCATTCGCCCCATCCCACCACTCCGCCTGCCACGACGCGCACCAGCAGGGCATCCTGGCTGCCATCGCCCGCGTCGGTCACCACAGGCATCGAGAGATAGAAAAAATCAACAACTTCGATATTCACGAAACCCTCATTCTCAATTGAATTTGTCAGGGGTGACTGGAAGGCCGGACGATGGTCAGCCGAGCCTCCGCGAAAGTTTTTTTGCCGCGGCAATCACGCTGGCGATCAGGCTGTCACGGTTCTGCTTCATCATGCGCTGTTCGGGCGCCACGATGCTCAAGGCCGCGATGCAGCGGCCGGAGGCGTCGATCACCGGGGCGGCCACGCAGCCCGCATGCTCATTTGCCTCATTCAACTCGGTGGCATAGCCCTGGCGGCGGAAGCGCCTGATCTGGGTGATGAGTTTCTTGACGTCGGTCGTGGCCTTGCCAGTGGGCGCGGGGAGAACCGTTGCGGTGAGCAGGGTCGTCAAAGCCTTGTCATCCATGTCGGAGACCAGCAGGCGGCCGGCCGCCGCCCAGTTCACCGGGACGCGCGAACCGACATTGCTGATGATGCGTAGCTGGCGGACGCCCTCTTCCTTGAGAATCACGATCATCACGTCATTTTCAAGCACCGAAAGCTGAACCGTTTCGCCCGTTTCGTTGCGCAGCTCCTCGGCAATCTGGCTGCCGTCGCGCAGGAGACTGACATTGCTGCGATAGGCCATGCCAAGTTCAAAAAGCCGGCGGCCGAGAAACAGGGCGCTGCCTTTTCCCGTTGACGCAATGTAGTTGCCGTCAGAAAGGGTACGGACGAGTTCATAGGCCGTCGATTTCGGGATCGAGAGCTCGCTGATGATCTGCGCCACGGTAATGGGGCCGCCGCGCTGGAGCATCAGTTCGAAGATGTCGAGGGCGCGCCTGACACTGCGCGAACCACTGTCCTTTTCCTTGTCCCTAAGGGCAGCTTTGCCGGTCCGGCGGGGCACTTTCAATTTGGCTTCTCCGCATTTCAAGTCAGGTGAAGAACATGATAGTGTATTCCAAATTCACAGACAATGGTCCATAATACTGGAAATTGATGCGAACCCCGAAAAGCGCCAGCCAAATGGATATCAAATGAGTTATGTTGAACTGGATGGGGTAGTCAAGCGTTTCGGCGAGACCGAGATCATCCACGGCATCGACCTCAAGATCGAGAAAGAAGAGTTTACGGTTTTTGTCGGGCCCTCGGGCTGCGGCAAGTCCACGCTGCTGCGCATGATCGCCGGCCTGGAAGAACTGCACAGCGGCAGCATCCATATCGGCGGCATACGGGTCGACCGGCTGCCCGCCGCCGAGCGCGGGATCGCCATGGTGTTCCAGAATTACGCGCTCTATCCGCACATGACGGTTTACGAGAACATGGCCTTTGGGTTGCGAATTGCAAAAACCAGCACAGCGGAAATTAAGGAACGGGTGCAAAAGACGGCCAACATTTTGCAGATATCGGAAATTCTCGGGCGCCGGCCACGGGAGCTTTCGGGCGGCCAGCGCCAGCGCGTGGCCATCGGCCGGGCCATCGTGCGGGAGCCCAAGGTTTTCCTGTTTGACGAACCCCTGTCCAACCTCGATGCCAAGCTGCGGGTGCAGATGCGGGTGGAGCTTACGCGCCTGCACCGCCAGCTTCGCGCAACCATGATCTACGTCACCCACGACCAGGTCGAGGCGATGACGATGGCCGACAAGATCGTGGTGCTGAACCAGGGCCGCGTCGAGCAGATCGGGAGGCCGCTTGATCTCTACCATCATCCGCGCAACCGCTTCGTGGCAGGGTTCATAGGTTCGCCGGCGATGAATTTCCTGGGCGGATCGATTGCGGCGGCAACCGGCGGCACTGTCAACGTGACAATTGGCGAGGGCAAGATGGTTGTCGTGCCGCGCAAGCCGGGCAAGGCCGTGGTGGGCGCGCCCGTTACGCTTGGTATCCGGCCAGAAGCCATTGATCCGGCGGGGAAGGGCGATGCGGTTTTGACCGGCAAGGTTTTCGCCGTGGAGCGCCTTGGCAATGAAACCTATGTTTATCTCGAGGTTCCGGGAAGCAATGAATTCGCGGTGCATGCGGCGGGCGATGTGGTGGTGAAGCCCGGTGACGAAATGAGGGTTGCGCTTGCGGCCAAGGATTGCCACCTGTTTGATGCGGAAGGTGAAGCCTTCGCGCCGTCTGTTTTCTGATCTTTTCAGGCGGGCTCCGCCCGGCCACCGCTGTCGATTCCCGTAATTGCACCCGATGGCCGGAAGACATGCAAGTGAAGCGTGGTGGAAATCTCCTCGCCGGGATGCAGGCGCAGTAGCGAACTACCGCGGCGTCTGGCGTTGGCCAGGCCCATGCCGGGCCGGGTGGAATTTGGTTCGATTCCGACGACGCGGCCATGCCCGTTCCATGGCGCTTCAAGGGTGCCGCCCAAATCATACCAGAGCCAGGCGCAGGGAAATTGTGCGGCGTCCCAGGAGAGTGCTACGGCGATGGCATCGTCCATGCGGCGCATGGCGACCCATGCTTTGTCAAAATCATGCAGGTAGGCCATGGCGGTGGGGATTCCCTCAAGTCGGCTGAGATCGACAGGCCCGGCTTTTCCAGCAACGATGGGCCAGGTTCCGGTGGCACCGGGACGCAGCGGATTGGCGGCGGGATCATAGCTGTCGTCTACGGTCACATGCCGCGTGCCGGCGGTAATCTCCACCGGACCAGCCAACAAATCGGACCCGAAGGTGGGGTGATGGCCCCACATGACCTCGATGGGATGCGTGCCGGTCATGCGCAGGCGTTCACGCAAAATCAGCATGTCGCCCACCACGGTAAGTTCACGCTGCATCTCCACCGGAACGCTGACAAAACGGCGGGCAAGGCGGAGGCTTTCCGGTGAGGCTTTCGCGGTCCAGGAGCTGATTGACGCCTCGCCATGGAAACCATGAAACACGCCGTCAACGGTGCAGGCATCGCCGCCATTTGGAAACAGGACGGGCCAGCCACCGGTGTAGCGCGTCAGCCACTCCGCCTCATCGCGCGCGGCAAGACTTTCAATGGGTGCATCGACGGGATTCCACGGCACGGTCCCCAGCACCGACAGGCCGAGTCCCAGATGAGCAATGGACGTAATGGTGCCGCCGACCTGGGGATTGATGGTGACCTGCAACTGCTTGCTGGCAATGGAGACTGCCACGATTTTACTTGATGGCGCCGGCCATCAGGCCGCGGATGAAGTGCTTCTGGAAGGTGACGTAGAGAATGAACATCGGCGCGCTGGCGATCACCATGCCGGCCATGGTGAGCGGCACCTGGTTGTTGTAGCGGCCCTGGAACACGCTGATGCCGGCCATCAGGGTGCGCTTGGAATCCTCCTGCAGGAAGATGATGGCAATCAGCAGGTCGTTCCAGACATAGAGCGAATTGACCACCACCAGCGTGACGAGGGCGGGAAGCGAAAGGGGCAAAACGATTTTCAGCAGAATCAGAAAATGGCCGGCCCCGTCGATGTGGGCCGACTCGAACAGCTCCTTGGGCACGGTGCGGAAGAAGGTCGTGAGCAGATAGACCGAGAAGGGGGTGATGAGCCCGGCGTAAATGATGATGGCGCCCTGATAGGTGCTGATCAGGCCGAGTTGCGTGTAAAGCACGAAGAGCGGCACGATCATCACGATGGGCGGAACTGCCATCAGCGAGGTGCTGGCGGCCAGCAGCGTGTCGCGGCCACGGAATTCCATGCAGGCAATGGCATAGGCCGCAAGGCACGAGACGATGGTGCCGAGCAGAACCGCACCCGCCACCAGGATGAAGCTGTTGGCCATCCAGGCCAGGAAGGGGCTGTCGATGAGAACCGAGCGGAAATTCTCTGTCACGAATGTTTCGGGCAGCCCAAGCTTGTTGATGGCGTAGTCCTCGTTGCTCTTCAGCGCCGTCAGCACCATGAACAGGGTTGGCACCAGGGCCATGAAGGCGGCGAGCAGGAGAACGCCCTGCTTGAGCGCATCGCCGGCTTTCGGAAGGCGGGCTGCGGTGATGGCGGTCATCCCTCTTGCTCCCTCGCCCGCCGTCTGGCGCTGAAGAGCGGGAAAATGAGCAGAACCGAAACAAGGAAGAGAAGAACCGAGGCCGCCGAGGCAATGCCCGGCAGGCTGGTGCGGATCAGGGCGTTGAAGATGTAGAGCTCGACAACGGTGGTGGACGTGCCAGGTCCGCCGCGGCCCCCGCCCATGACAAAGACATAGGCAAACACTGCGGCCAGCATGGTGATGACGCTCACCACCACGAAGAATTCGATGACGCCGCGCATCTGCGGCAGGATGATGTACCAGACGCGCTGCCACCACGAGGCGCCCTCAAGCCTGGCGGCCTCGATCATCGACTCGTCAAGGCTGAGCAGGCGGGCGAGAAAGAGGATGATCCCCAGGGCGGACTCGCGCCAAATAATCAGGATCATCACGGTCCACAGCGCCACGTCGGAAGAACCGATCCAGTCGAGGGCGAGGAAATCCAGACTGAGCCAGCGGAGGAATTCGTTCACCGGGCCGCTTAACTGGAACATCCGTTTCATCACCACGGCAATGATGGGGATAGCGAGGACGAAGGGCACGAATACGATGATGCGGTAAATCCGCCAGCCGGCAACGCGCTCGTAGAGCAGGATCGAAACCAGAAGCGAGATGATGACCATGGCAGGAATGGCAAGCAGGAGTTGCAGATTATGCAGGATCGATTCCCAGAACAGCGATTGGGTGAGGACCAGCTCGTAATTGCGAAAGCCGATCCATGGCCCGTTGATGCCGCGCACCATCTTGAAGCTGAACTCGAAGATGCGGATGAGCGGATAGCCAAAGACGAAAGCCAGCAGCGCCACCAGCGGCAGCACATAGAGATAGGGGGTCAGCCTTGATGAAGGATTCATGCCATGGCCAAAAGTCTGTCGCTCCGCTGCATTGAGGTGGCGATGGCCTGCGCACGGGAAATGCGCAGGCCTCTCGTGATGTCGTTGAGATCAGGTTGGCGCGGAAAGATCCACGGCCCATTTCCGGTAGTTCTCGACCATGTCCGGATTGAACTCGCGCCATTCCTTGGCCACGGACGCGGCCAGTTCGCCCGCCTGCTCGCCGGTCATAGAGCCTTGCACGATCTGCTGTCCGGTGGGGATTGCGGCGCGCTCATAGAACTGGCCGGGCACCAGGTTGGTGACATTGGAGATGTTTGGCTTGAGGCCCCAGTTCTCCCACATCTTGCGCACCGATTCATCCTTGATGACGCTGGCGTCGAAGGTGGTGTTGGAGGGCAGCCAGCCGGTTGCATCCCAGAAGGCCTTCAGGCGCTCGGGCGAATTCAAGTATTCAAGGAAGGCCGCCGCATCCTGCGGGCTTTCGGCATTGCTTGAAATGCCAAGGCCCTGCACGTCGACGATGGGCTGGCCGGCGAGCTTGCCTTTGCCGAAGATAGGCATGGTCATATAGCCGATCTTGCCGTCGGTCGCCTTGCTGTCGGCGGGAAGGCGCGTGCCGATGGTCTGGCCGATGCCGAGCTTGCCGGCCACCACCAGATCGATTCCGGGATAGAGTTCAAGCGAGGACATGTCCTTGTTCAGGAAGCCGCGGGTCTTCAATTCTTCGAGGCGCGTCCAATGATCATGGTATTTGGGTTCGCGGAAATCCTTGTCGCCGATGAAGAGTTCAACGGCTTCGCCCAGCGTGTCGAGATTCTGCGGCAGGGAATGGCTGATGTACCATTCGCTCCAGTAGCCGTCCTGAATGCCGCCGCCCAGCGCCTCGACGCCGGATGACTTGAGTTTTTCACAGGCATCGAGAAGGGCTTCCCAAGTTGCCGGCGGGGCTTCCGGATCAAGCCCGGCTTTCTCGAACAGCACCTTGTTGTAGCACCAGAACATCGGCAGCGGGTACCAGCCGAGGCGGTAGATGTCGCCGCCGAAGTGGCTGAGCTGGGTGGGGTTCGACGCGGTGATCACCTCGTCCTTCACCAATCCCTTGAGGCCCCTGAGATAGCCGAGCCATACGCTTTCCATGTGGTAGATGCCGTTCCAGAGATATTGCACATCGGGCGCATTGCCGGCCGCCGCGGCAGTCTGGAATTGCGAGATCACCACGGCCGTGTCCTGCAGCATGGATTTCACGGTTGCGTCCTTGTAGGCGGCGATAGAACTGTCGACGAAGGCCTGCAGCCCCGGCAATTCCTGTTCGCCCCACCACCACATATCAAGTGTCTTGGCCTGGGCGTGGGCACCCATGGGCAGCAGGCCACCCATTGCTGCGCCCGCGCCGAGCATGCCTGATGTCCTGATCAAGTCGCGCCGCGAAATATTTGGTGCTGATTTTTTCATTTTGATACCAACCTTCCCTTTTCCCTAGTCTTCTGCGTTAAACCAATCCTAGTGCAGGCCTCGCGCCCTGTCGATTCATGACAAGGCTTCAAAACGTGCTCATCAAGCCGCCATCGACAACCAGCAATTGCCCGGTCATATAACGGCAGTAGTCCGACGCGAGAAACACCACGGTACCGGAGACATCTTCCGGCAAGCCACTGCGGCCCAGCGGAACTTTCCCGCGCTTCACATACCATTCGATAAAGTCCGGCGTGGTTGTTTCGTCGACGCCGTTGACCACGGACATGGGCGTCACCATGAAGCCTGGTGCCACGGCATTGACCAGAATATTGTGGCGGCCCAGCTCAACCGCCATTGATTTGGTGTAGGCGATGATGCCGCCCTTGGCGGCATTGTAGGAGCCGCATTCGCCGCTTGAAGCAAAGCCCTGGATGGAAGCGATGTGAATGATCCGCCCGCCGCCTTGCGCCACCATATGCGGAGCGACGAGCTTGCTGCCCATATAGACCGCCTCGAGATTGATGGTCAGCGTGCGGCGCCACTCCTCCAGCGTATCGGTGAGAATTGTCCGGGTGGGCGGATTGATGGCGGCGTTGTTGACCAGCACATCGATGCGCCCGAGTTTCGCCATGACGTCATTCACGACTTCGGCGTAGCGTTCATAGTCGGTGACATCGAGCGTGCAGCACAGCGCCTTGCCACCGGCCGCGCCGATTTCAGCGGCAACGGCGGGACCGGTTTTGGGATCGCGTTCGAGCAACACGACGGTGGCGCCCTCGGCGGCCATTTCCAGGGAAATCGCACGGCCCAAACCCTGGCCGGAGCCACTGACGAGGCATGTCTTGCCGTCTAACAGGCCCATGCTAGGCTCATCCTGCGCGCATTCGATTTTTGCTGGCCCGGGGTTGGAGACATGTGACGCGCCTGATGGCTTTTCCGAAATGGCGGACTATGATCTGATATGCTGGAAACACTATAGGGAGCGGCTGTTTGCTGTCAAGGGAAGGGGAATTTCACAGTCCTTTCTCTCTGGCCATATGACGGGAACGAGATCGCTTGATTAATCCTATTAATCTATGATATGCTTTTTCGTAGTTTTAGGAGTATCATTTGAGAACAGTCGTAAAAACCGGCCTGCCGGAAGATGACTCGCCCATCGAATGGGCGATACGCGCCGAAAATGCCGTGTTCACCGCCCAGATACCGATTCGTGCCGATGGTTCGATCGAAACCGGAAGCCCCTACGAGCAGGCGCGCCTCACCTTTCAGAATCTCAAAAAGACCGTCGAAGCGGCGGGCGGCACCATGGCCAACGTGACTCAGGTGATTGTCTATCTCACCACCAAGGATGCGTTTGCCGACATGAACAAGGCTTTCGCCGCCGCATTTGAAAAGCCTTATCCAAACCGGGCAACCCTGATCGTGGCCGGCTTGATGGTTCCCGGCGCCTGCATTGAAATTACGGCGACCTGCCATCTCAAAAAGTAGCACGTGCTACTTGAGCCGGAGTTCGGTGGCGATGCCATTGGAGTTGGCGAGGAAGTTGTAGGGCGCCAGGACAAGTTCGTGGGAAATCTGCTTGGCTTTCGCCGCATCGCGCTGGGCGATTGCTTCAGCCAGGGCGCGGTGCTGCTTCAATCCGCGTTCAAGCGCCTTTTGATCCCAGGACGTGGCCACCACCTGGATTTTCATAAGTGCTACAATCAAGGTTCCGAGATGCATTAGCACGTCATTATGCGATGCCCGTATAATCGCCTGATGAAATATAAGATCCATTTCCGACATGACGCTCAGGGGCTTTCCGACGCAGGCTTCAAGATCGGCGCAGGCCGAAAGAATGGTCTGCACTTCGGCATCGGTGGCGCGCAGTGCCGCGAGGTAAGAGGCTTGGGGTTCGAAAATCAGCCGGAACTCAACCAAGCCCATGGCGTGCTGCAGTTCCTGGCCGGACTCGTTCACCCAGCCCAGAACATCCTTGTCGAGAAGGCTCCACTCTTCGCGCGGCAAAACGCGGGTTCCGGTTTTTGTTCGCACCTCAACGAGGCCTTTGCGTTCGAGAACCTTTATTGCTTCACGCAGCGCATTGCGGCTCACGCCCAGTTCGGCGGCAAGAGTTGCTTCATTGGGCAGAACCTCGCCGCTGGGAAAATCGCCGCGCACAATTCTGACACCAAGGGCATCGACAATATGATCATGCAAATTCGCACGGCGCATGGAGGCGCGCAGCGAGTTGAGCGGTGTGACAGTTGCGCCAGACATATCGATTCTCCGGAAATAGCGACTTGATTAATCCTATCATTGTATGATAGGTTTTTGCAACGGCCCAGTGCGTCCGCATTTTGATTTATGCCAACACCGGTAGGGAAATGGAGAGATATTTTACATTTTTGCTAGGCGGTGTGTGGGTCAGCGCGCAGGCGGCAACGGGGGCGCTGATCTTTGCCACGCTGCTTGGACTTTTGCTGGCGCTTATGCTGCTCAGCCGCAATGGCTTTCTGTTTTATGTAGCCCGCGCCTGGGTTGAACTTATCCGTGGAACGCCGGCCCTTGCCCAGCTCTTTATCCTGTATTTCGGCCTGGCTGATTTCGGGCTCAGAATGCATCCGCTGGTGGCGGCCATCGTGGGGCTTGGAATTAATGGCTCGGCGTATCTCGCAGAAATTTTCCGCTCCGGCATCCAAGCCGTCGATCATGGCCAGACGGAAGCGGGGAGGTCGCTGGGCCTTTCGCCCTTTTGGATCAGCTATGACGTTGTACTGCCGCAGGCGGGCCGCATCATGGTTCCGCCTTTCGTCAACTACGGGGTTCAGCTTCTCAAGGACACGTCACTGATATCCTCCATTGCCGCACCGGAAATCATGTTTCGGGCGCGCAACCTTGTCATGGAAACCTATGACAGCATGACGATCTATCTTCTCGTGGCAGCTCTCTATCTCAGCATCAGCATTCCGCTGTCGCAGCTTGCGTCCTGTCTCCAGACCCGTTCCATGGGGGCCAGCCAATGACAAAATTCTGGGCTGACCTCACTGCCGGCTTTGCCGACTGGATGCCGCAATTGCTCTGGGCCTGCCTGCAAACGCTGCAACTGACAGTGCTGACTTTTCTTGTGGCGGTTCCCCTTGGGCTTCTCATCGCGTGGATGCGGCTGTCGGCTCACAGGCCGCTCAAGTGGTTCGCGGTTGGGCTCATTGAAGTTGCGCGCGGCACGCCGGCGCTTGTCATTCTGTTCGTGGTCTATTTTGGCTTGCCCAGCGCCTTTCCCGGCTTGAGCCTGAATTCGCTCACGGCCGCGGTGGTGGGCCTTGGGCTTCAGGGCGGGGCAATCCTTGCGGAAATTTTCCGTTCGGGGATTGAAGCCATTGACCGGGGCCAGCGCGAAGCGTCCCTGACGATTGGCCTTACGCCGCGTCAGGCGATGATTGATGTCATCGCCCCTCAAGCCTGGCGCATCGCCCTTCCGCCGGTGGGGAACTATGTGGTGGGCCTGCTGAAGGACACGTCAATCGCCTCCATCATCGCAGCGCCCGAGCTTATGTTGCGGGCCAAGGATCTGGCGTCCTCGAGCTTCATGCCGATGCAGCTCTACGTGCTCGCGGCGCTTCTCTATTTCCTGATGAGCTATCCACTTTCGCAATTCTTCCGTCATCTTGAGCGACGGGTGATACCGGTCCGGCGTACCCAATAACAAGAAACGTCAATGACAAAACGCCAGGTTAAGGCAAAAAACAAATGGAGGAATACATGAACACCATACTAGGCCTTTTCAGACTTCTCAAAACTTTCTGCATTGCAGGGGCCGTCGCCTTGCTTGGCAGCAGCGTTTCGCTGGCTGAGGCGCCAAAGACGATCACGCCGGGCAAGCTCACCGTTGGTTTCAACGGCGACATGCCGATGACCGGCCTCAAGGACGGAAAACTGATCGGCACGGATGGCGAGCTGCTCGCCACGCTGGCCGAACGGCTCGGCCTTGAAATCGAACCGAAGCAGATGGAATGGTCGGGCGCCATCCAGGCCACCAAGCAGGGCCAGGTCGACCTGATGCTGGGCAGCATGGGCTGGACCGCGGAACGCTCCAAGGTCTTCACGATGACCGACCCCATCTATTACTTCAGCACAACGCTGCTGCAGAAGAAGGAAAACAACTTCACCACTTTCGACAGCATGAAGGGCCACACCATCGGCACCGTCACCGGGTTCACGCCGATCCCGGAAATGAAGACCATTCCCGGAATCACCGAGGTCAAGCTCTATGACACTTCCGACGCGGTGATCCGCGACATCTCGGCCGGCCGCCTCGATATGGGCGTGCTGGATCCGACGCTGGTTGAATATGCCTTGCTGCAGCATCCGGAATGGGGCCTGCATCAGCTTCCGCTGACGCCCGAGCCCGCGACATATCCGATCATGTCAACGAAGTATTATTCGATCATCAGCGTCTGGCCGGAGAACAAGGAATTGTACGCGGCCTTGAATGCCGAAGTGCAAAGAGCCTGGGCCGAATGCCTGAACGTAAAGATCATGAGCAAGTACGGCCTTGGCGCCGACTACTGGTTCAAGGGCCCGGATCCGGATTATCGTGCCGGGGTTGACCGCCCGGCCGACTGGAAGAGCCCTGCAGCTCCTGCAAGCTGCTTCGCTCAATAATGCAAAAGCGCGGCAACAGGCTAAGTTGCCGCGCTTGATTTGTCGAAAAGCAAGTGAATAGATGATCGATCTCGTCAACATAATTGGGCTTTGGAAAAACTTTGAGCATCTCGATGTGCTCAAGGGCATTGATCTCAGCGTGGCCAGCGGCGAACGGGTGGCGCTGATCGGTCCCAGCGGCTCCGGCAAGACGACGCTGCTTCGCTGCATCAACCATCTTGAGCGGCCGACGCGCGGGAAAATTCTGATCGATGGGGTTCCCTTCGGGGTTTCGACAGGCGCGGGCCGCGAGGTCAAACTTACCGACAAGCAGATGGCCAAGGACCGGGCCAACATCGGTTTTGTCTTTCAACGCTTCAATCTTTTTCCGCATCTTTCGGTGCGCGAGAATGTGACCTTGGCGCCACGGCGGGTGCGAAAAATGTCGCGGGCCGAGGCTGACGAGGTTGCTGTGGCGGTGCTTACGGAAGTGGGACTGCTCGACAAGCTCGATGAGTTTCCCAACAAGCTCAGCGGCGGCCAGCAGCAGCGCGTGGCCATTGCCCGCGTTCTGGCAATGCAACCCAAACTCATTCTATTCGATGAACCCACCTCCGCCCTGGACCCAGAACTTGTGGGTGAAGTCCTCAATGTCATGCGCAAGCTGGCGGAGCAGGGGCGCACCATGATGATCGTCACCCATGAAATTGAATTTGCCGGCGATGTGGCCGACCGGATCATTTTTATGGCGGACGGCCTTGTCGTCGAAGAGGGCCATCCGAAGGACATTCTCCGCAAACCAAAACAGCAACGCACCGCGGCATTCCTCAGCAAGCTGCTGCACCGGACTTAAGGAAACAAGACAGAAAATGAAAGTTACGAAGCTTGAAGCATTCCCCATCAGCATCCGTTACACACGCACGGAAACCAGCGCCCTGATCGCCCGCGAGGGCGTTACCGACGTGATCGTCAAGCTGACGGCGGACAACGGGCTCATTGGCTGGGGCGAAGCCTGCATGAATTGCGAAACCGTGGGCATCCAGAAAGCGGTGGAAGCGGCAGCGCCCTTTGTGGTAGGCCGGAATCCCTGGGACACGGAGCATATCGCCCGGGATTATTTCATCGGCGGCGGATGGCAATTCCAACCCATGACCGGAAGCTTTGCTTTCGCGGGAATTGATATGGCGCTGTGGGACCTCAACGGCAAGGAAGCGGGCCAGCCCATCTACCGCCTGTTCGGCGGGGCGCAGCGGGAAGCAGTGCGCTACTTCTGCTATCTGCATTGGGGCAGCCGGGATGATGTGGCGGCGCAATGCGATGACGGCATTCGCCGCGGCTACGACACGTTCTATTTCAAGGTGGGCTATGATACCGCCAAGGAAGAGCAGCTACTGGAAGTGATCCGCCAGCATATCGGCCCCAACGGCAAGCTGCGCATTGATGCGAACCAGGCCTGGACCGTTCCGCAGGCGGTTCAAACCATCGACCGTTGGCACCAACTGTTCAATATCGATTTTGTCGAGGGGCCGGTGCCGGTGGAACCCATTGACCTCACCCAGGAGGTGAAGCGCCGGATCACGCCGTCGATCTGCGTCAATGAGGGGCTGTGGAAATATTCCGACGCCCTGCGGCTGGCGCGGAGCCGGGCGGGTGACTATCTCTGTTTCAGCCCTTACTGGGTGGGCTCGCTCCGCCGTTTTTCAACGGTTGCACATGTTGCCCACCACGAAGGACAGATCGTCTGCAAGCACACGCATGGCGAGTTTGGCTTGGCCGCGGCGGCGGGCCAGCACATGATGCTGTGTGCGCCCAATTCGGACTGCGGCAACCAGCAGACGGCGCAGATGATGGAAGACGACATCCTCACGCAGCGCATTCCCATCATGGACGGGCCCGAATGGGGACGGATCGAGGGACCGGGGCTGGGCGTCGAGGTCGACGAAGACAAGCTCAAAAAATACCACGAGGCTTACCTGCGCAACGGCGAGTTCCCGCCTTATGGGGACCGCTTTTCAGCCAAATCAAAGTAGCGGCTTTGCATTCGTAAGGCCTGAGGCCTCGTTCATTGCGGTGAGGAACTGGGCCACTTCCCGCTCGGTGTTGTAGTGGCTGAATGAAACGCGGACGCAGGCCTTGAGCCCGAGGGGCCGGAGCACATTGCCGCTGTAGTGGTCGTCCATGCGGGCGTGGGTGCGGACGCCGCGGGCGTTGAGGAATGCTACGAGTTCGACGGCGTCCATGCCATCGAGCGTGAGCGAGATGACACCCTCGCGTTCCGCGTTGTCGGCGCCGGCAATGATGGTGACGCCGGGGATTTCGGCGAGGCCGCGAAGATTGCCCGTGCCGCGCGCCAATGCATGGCCGAGCTGCTGTTCATGATCGTGAATGGCCTTTGCCGCCGCCTCGATGCGGGCGCGGCGGTCGCTGCGTTTGGTGAAGCTTCCGCCGAGCCAGACGAAATACTCCACAACGTCGGAGAAGGTGGCGTAGCTCCCGGCATCGCGGGTGCCGAGTTCCCAGGTGGTGGCCGGGCTGCCGATGACGCCCTCCTTCGGCAGGGCGGTAAGGCGGTCCGAGGCCCAGCCCACGCCATAGCCATGGCGGGAGAACACCTTGTAGGGCGAGACGGCATAACCATCGACATCATAGGCCGCGAGGTCGATGTGGCCGTGGCTGGCATGCTGGATGCCGTCGACGATGATGAAGCAGTCCGGCGATTTTTCGCGGATGGCGGCGGCGATGGCTTTGACATCAACCGAGATGCCGGTGACGGGCGAGGTCTGGATAATGGTCGCAACGCGAACCTCAGGCGTGATGTGCTTGCGGTAGGCAGCGGCATCGACGGTTCCCGTCCTATCATCATGGGGCACGATAACATGGGGCCTGCCGGTCACGTCGGCCCAGCGTGTCATGGCGCTGCGCGATGCCGGGTGTTCCAGTGTGCTGCTGAGCACGATGCCGCCGGATTTTGCCCCGAGCGCCGCGGTCCGCACCAGGCGGAACAGCACCTCGGTTCCGCTTTCGCCGACGAAGACCTGGCCTGTCGGCGCATTGAAAAACGTGCGCATGTCCTCCTTGCCTTTGGCAATTGCCGCCATCAGCGCGCGCGAGGCCGGATTGTCCCGGCCCTGATTGTCGGGATAGGCGGCATAGGCCGCCGATGTTTCCGCCACGGATTTGAGCGTCAAGGCGCCACCGGCGTTTTCGAAGAACACGCGCGGGCCTTCAAAAGGGCAGGTATCGACATGGGCAAAGCGGGCGCGGATTTCGGCCATCATTTGGGAAGCAAAGGCAGGCATGAGAATTCCCTGATTGGAAGTTCATAAAAGGAGCGGAGGTGCGTGCTATCGGGATCGCGGGGAAGCGTCAAGCTCAGCCCGGGCTGTAAACCCGTGTCGCTTCCGGATCACCTGTTTCGGCGGGAAGGGCCATGAGCTCATCCCAGGCCGCTTGCGGAATGGGATAGCGCGCCCACTCCAAGGTCTGCGTGATGCGTTCGGGCTTGCTGATGCCGCAGATCGTTGAGGTGACGCGGGGGTCACGCATGGAAAACTGCAGGGCCGCGGCGCCGGGCGGAATGCCATAACGGGCGCAGATACTCTCAACCCTTGTGACCGGTTCCAGCGTTTCGGCGGAGGCTTCCTGATAGACATAGCGCTTGTGCGAGGCGCTCCCCTTGGCAAAGACGCCGCCGCTGTAGGGCGCGGCATTGAGAACGGCGATGCCTTTGGTCTGTGCGTAGTCCATCATCTCCTCGGCATTGCGGTTGACGAGGGTGAAGCGGTTGTGGGTGATGAGCGCATCGAAATCCCAATCCTTCAGAATAGTCATCATGATGTCGACACGTCCGGCGGCGAGCCCCACCGCATCGGCCAGGCCTTCCTCCTTCATGCGGAAGAGTTCGGCAAGCGCGCCCTTGGGGCCGGTCACATCCGACAGGGAGGATGCATATTCGGGATCATGCACATGGAGAAGTTGTATCTTGCCGACATTGAGCGTCTTGAGGCTTTCCTCCAGAGAGCGGCGGGCCCGCGCGGCATCGAATTTCAGGGTCTCCATGTCGCGATCAAGCTTGCTCGAAATGACGAAGCCTTTGGGAATTCCGCCACGCTCGCGGATCACTTCGCCGATGCGCTCCTCGCTGCGCCCCATGCCGTAATTCCGTGAAGTATCGAGAAAATTGACCGGGCTATCGAGCACGGCGCGCCCGGTTTCGCGCCCCCGCTCGGCATCCACCTTGTAGCCATAGGTATCGGGCATGTCGCCAATTGGCCCCAGGCCAAAACACAACCTGCTGACGGAAAGACCGGTTTGGCCCAGGGCCACCTTTTCAATTGGATCAACTTTCATTTTCTCTCCGACAGATTAGAACCTAACAATCCCGCACACGGAACACCACCTTGCTATAGAAATTGAGCCTATAGTGAAACTTGAAAGAAAGCGACATGGCCGAACTTGCCGTTCTTGATTTAGCTCCCGTTTCAGAGGGCAAAACCCCCGCCGACGCCTTTAAGAATGCCCGCGACCTGGCCCAGCATGTGGAGCGCTGGGGCTACACGCGCTATTGGGTTGCCGAGCATCACAACATGGTGGGCATTGCCAGTGCGGCCACTTCGGTGGTGATCGGCTACATCGCAGGCAGCACGGAAAAGATCAGGGTTGGGGCCGGCGGCATCATGCTGCCCAACCATTCCCCGATGATCATTGCCGAGCAATTCGGGACGCTGGAATCGCTTTATCCCGGCCGGATTGATCTGGGCCTGGGCCGCGCGCCAGGCACCGACCAGAATACCTGGCGTGCGCTGAGACGCGAGGCATCGGCATCGGAGCGTTTCCCGCAGGACGTCATCGAACTGCAGGCGCTCCTCGGCCCGGTGCTGCCAGGCCAGAGCATCCAAGCGGTTCCAGGAGCCAACACCAATGTTCCCCTGTGGATTCTTGGATCGAGCCTGTTCGGTTCGCATCTCGCCGCCATGCTAGGCCTGCCTTACGCCTTTGCCTCGCATTTCGCGCCCGATGCGCTGCACCAGGCCCTGGAGGTTTATCGCACACGCTTTGAACCATCGGCACAATTGGACAAGCCCTATGCCATGGCCGGGGTAAATGTTATTGTCGCTGAAACGGATGCGGGGGCAACGCGGCTCTTCACTTCCATCCAGCAGCGCTTCACCGACATGTTCCGGAAAGACCGCGGCTACCTGAAGCCGCCCATTGACGATATCGAGACCTATTGGACTCCAGTCGAAAAGCTGCAGGCCTCGCGCATGCTGGGCTGCTCATTCGTCGGTTCGGCAAATACAGTGGAAAGCGGGTTGAAGGACTTCATCGCCAAGACCGGTGTCGATGAACTCATGGTTTCATCGGCGATCTACGATCATGCGGCACGCCTTCGGTCGTACGAATTACTGGCGGAGCTTCATCTAAGCTAGACTGTTATTCTGATAATCTTGCGTGGCGGGTTTCTCAAGTCCTGCGCCACGCAGGAAACTGTTTATTGGCCGTAGATGTCAAAGTTGAAATACTTGTCGTTTATCATCTTGTAGGTTCCATCGGCGCGCATATCGAGAATGGCCTTGTTAATGGACTCGCGCAGCGCGTTCTCGCCCTTGCGGACGGCAATGCCTTCACCCTCCGACCCCATCATGGTTTCCGGGTAAACCTTTCCAACCTGCTCAAGATCGCCTGCTATTTCCGATTTGAGAACACTCTCCTGCATCAGGATCAAATCGTCAAAGCGGGCATCAAGACGGCCACTGATCAGATCGAGATCGGCATTCGGTGAGGTATCGTAGATGACGATATCGGCCTTGGACCAATTTTCCTTGGCATATCTTTCAAAGCCGGTGGCGCGCGCCACACCAATCTTCTTGCCTGCAACGCTTTCCGGATCAACAAAGCCATCCGCGCCGGTTTTGATTCCGGCGGATTTCATGGCGATCAACGCCGTTGGCGCCATGTAGTAGGGAATCGTGAAATCAACTTTTTCCGCCCGTTCAGGACGGATTGCCATCGAAGCGACGATCACATCATATTTCTTGGCTAGGAGAGCCGGAATGATTCCATCCCAATCCTGTTTGACGATTTCGCATTCGGCATTTATTTTTTCACAAATGGCGTTGGCAAAATCGATGTCAAATCCCTGCAGTGTTCCATCAGCAGCCACAAAATTATAGGGAGGATAGGCGCCTTCGGTCGCTATGATAAGTTTCTGCTTGTCGGCCGCCTGCGCGATGCTTGCAAAGGCCACCAGCGCAAAAGCAATTGCTGCAATTTTTCCAAATTTCATTGTAATTCTCCCTGTGATTACTGTCTCGAACTAAGCACCCGTTCACAGGACTGTCCAGTCATCTCAGGCGTTGACGCGTGTAGGACGTGCGGTGCTCCAGCGAAAAAATGAGTGTCTAAAGGGGGAGGTGCAATCTATACGCGTCTTTCTTTTCCAAGCGAGGTGAGAGCATGATCGATCGCCGCTATGGCGATATCGGCGTGTTCCGGTCTGAACACGATTGGAGGCCGGATCTTCAGGATATTTGAAAGCGGGCCCTCGCTGCCGATCAGGACGCCTTGGTCGCGGATAAGGCTGACCAGCTGTTTTGTTTCCCTGGCCGCCGGTTCCCGGGTTTTCCGGTCGAGCACAAGTTCGATTCCAAGAGCCAGCCCGGTGCCGCGCACGTCACCAATAATCTCGTGCTTGTCCATGAGCTTCTTCAGGCCCTGCTTGAGATAAGCGCCAGTCGAAGCGGAATTCGCGACAAGACCTTCATCGCGGATTACGTCGAGAACGGCAATGCCTGCGGCGCAGGAAACATTGTTGCCGCCGAAGGTTGAGAAAAACGGGGCCGTTTTGGTGAAGTGATCGAGAATTTCCGGGCGGGTGACAATTACCCCGATGGGCTGGCCGTTTCCGGCCGGCTTCCCAATGGTGACGAAATCAGGAACGACGCCGTGATGTGCATGGCCCCACATGTTGGTTCCCATGCGGCCAAAACCCGATTGAACTTCGTCAGCAATGAACAGACCGCCGGCGGTGCGCACTTCCCCGCATATTCCGCTGACATAGCCCTCGGGAGCTTCCAGCATGCCATTGGTCATGAAGGCTGAATCGATCATGCAGGCGGCAACCTCAAATTCCGAAGCAGCGAGCTCCCTGATGGCTTTGGCGCCGAGGGCCACGTAATGCGCACTTATATCCGGCCTGCCACGGCGATGGGGGCCGCGATAGTCATCGGGCGGCGGCAGGGTGCGGATGTGCTTTTGGATTGGCGCATCGGGCTCGTTGGACGGCGAGAATGCATCAACCGCGTCAGTGATGCCGTGATAGGCGAAGTCCATGCAGAGCCCGCCTGTATGCTTAGTCCAGGCCTTGGACATACGCCAGGCGATGTCGTTGGCCTCGCTGCCGGAGTTCACGTAGACAACGGAGGAAAGGCTGGGATGCAGATTTGCGGTCAGGCGTTCAGCATAGTCGATGGCCTGATCGGTCACATAGCGCGTGTTGGTGTTGAGAACCCTTACCTGTTTGGAAATCGCATCCGCCACACGAGGATGGGCATGCCCGACATGGGGCACATTATTGTAGCAATCGAGAAAGCGGCGCCCCGAATTGTCGAAAAGCCAGACACCTTCGCCGCGCACCAGGTGCATGGGAGGATCGTAAAACATATATAGGCGATTGCCCATGACGCGCTGGCGGCGCGCCAGCATTTCCGTGACCGGCCGGGCTTCTGCCGCAACCGGCAAGTCGGCTCCGGGAAGCGTACTGTTCCGGCCCGACCGCGCCATGGTGCGCAGCTCTTCAATCATGGGAAAACATCGCGTGCCAAAGGTTATGAGATAGTCTTCGGGGAGATGGCCTCTGTCCATGCGGACCGCATTGATAATGGGAGACTGAAGAAGGCGAACCTCTATCAGGCTTTGCAGGACTGCCAGCTCCTGCAGTTCAAGCGGAGTGACGCTGCCGTAACCTGCTATCAGCGATGAGATGATGCTCTCATTATCGCCGCCATCGATAAGAAAATCCGCGATGACGTTTGACAGATCCTGGATGAGCGCCCCGTGCACCATGTCGCCAAAATCAATGAGGCCGGAAATTGAGCAATCCCCGTTGATGAGCACGTTGAAGGGATGAATATCGCCATGGATCACTTGAGCTCGGAGCTTCCGCAAGTTTGGCAAGGTCCGGTCGCGGAACTGCTCAATTGACGATTGGGCAAGCGCCCGGTGGGCCGGTTCCTTCAAATGAGGGATGTACTCGAGAAGCTGCGGAGACGCCGCGTTGTCCCACAGCAGTTCGCGGGTGCCGGCGGCGGGGTGGAAAAAACCCCTGAGGCTAACGCCAAGGCGCGCAACCTTTGCGCCGAGCTCAAAGAGCTGCTGTGAATCCAGCTTACGGTCACCCACCACATTGCCTTCAAGCCAGGAAAGCACATGAATGATGTGGCGGTTTCCCTTTCCATCGTCCATGACAGTAGATGGAGCGCCGTTCCGCGTGACGATTATCCGGGGGACCGGCAGGGTAGGGTCGGTCAGGGCAATGTGGGCAAGCGCCTTGATTTCACAATCGATAACCTCAGCCGGTTCGTGGCGGTTTGCGACCTTGAAAACAGCATTGCCGCCCGCTGGAGTTGCAATATGGAAATTCAGATCCCGTTCCGTCGGTAGCTTGGTGAAACGCCCGGAAAGACCGTAAACCGACTGGGCCACTTTCTTGACCACATCAATTGAAATCTGGGGGGAATCGACAGTTATGAAATTCAATGAGGCGGCCTCCAGGTGAATAATGTCCATGATTTGAAGGTTGGCCGGGGGATCGTCAAGCGGGTTATGCGCCATACCCGCCCACTCTCCCATCCCGGATTTTTGTCTTGATCGGCTAGACAACACGCGCTGATAAATGCCTAATGTCCGAGGGGGATTTGGCCAGCTTGCAGATTCAGGATCCAATGTTTAGGACCATCGACACATGCCGTTGCTGAATTTTTTCGATCTGCAGGGCTATGGGCATCTGCTGGTTGATGGCGTGCTGATCACCATTACGATTGGCGTTGCAGCGATGGTGGTGGCGCTGGCGCTTGGGATTTTTGGTGCGCTGGCCCGCCTCTCGCCGTCACGCTGGCTGCGCAACATCGGTTCGACTTACGCTACAGTCGTGCGCGGCATTCCTGAACTTGTTCTCATGCTCATCGTTTATTACGGCGGCACCGTTCTGTTGCAGCAGCTTCTTTCGCTGGGTGGAGAAGATGTCCGTGTAGACATAAACGCTTTCTTGGCGGGCACATTTGTTCTTGGCTTTGTTTATGGCGCCTATGCGACGGAGATTTTTCGAGGTGCGTTTCTTGCTGTCTCGAAGGGGCAGATCGAAGCGGCCACGGCATTCGGGATGTCCAATTCGCGCGTCTTCACGCGAATCCTGTTTCCGCAGGCTTTGCGGCTGGCGATTCCCGGCCTTGGCAACCTCTGGCTAACGCTGATGAAAGCCACGTCAATTACGTCGGTCATTGGCCTCACGGAATTGGCACGTCAGGCCGACCTTATCAAAAATCCAACCCATGCGCCCTTCACTGTTTATTTCATTGCGTGCCTGTTCTACCTGCTCATCACCGCGATCTCAGATGTGGTTCGCTTGAGAATTGATCATTGGGCCTCTGCCGGCTTCAGGCGGATTTGATCGTAGATGTTGGGTGGATTCGATTTTAACCTTGTTCTCAGCAGCCTCCCCGAACTGGTCGTTGGCGTGGGCGTAACCATTCAATTGACAGTTATTACTGTATTGGCGGGAATTCTGATCGCCATGCCTTTTGGCGTTTTGCGAGCGTCAGCACAAAAACGATATTCGATGCCAATCTGGGCCTACACTTACTTTTTCCGCGGAACCCCGCTGCTTATCCAGCTCTTTCTGATCTACTATGGGCTGGCGCAATTCAAAGCCATTCGCACGTCGTTATTGTGGCCGCTGCTCCGCGAGGGTTACTGGTGCTGTTTGATTGCCTTCATCCTGAATACCGTTGCCTACACGATTGAAATTATCGCCGGGGCTATCCGCAATGTTCCTCACACCGATATCGAGGCGGCAAAATCAATGGGAATGTCGCAGTGGCTGATACTTCGCCGGATAACCATACCTGTCGCAATTCGCATCATGTTTCCTGCTTACACAAACGAGGTCATATTCATTCTGCAATCCACATCCCTGGCCAGCCTCGTGACGGTTCTGGATTTGACCGGAATTGCCCGCGTCATCATTGCCCGTACCTTTTCGCCCTATGAACTCTTCATCACGATTGCGCTCATCTATCTAGGCCTCACCTATCTCACCCTTTGGGGATTCAGGAAAATTGAAGGCCATCTTTATCGCCATACGCAAAGTGCGGGATCGAAGATAACCACTGCACCCTCGCTACGCTGAACAAGTTTTTATCCCGGCGTTTTCTGGGAGTTAAAAAACAATATGTTGCAATTACAACATATATTGTGGTAATTCCAAATATAAACTTGGAGCGGCGATGGACTGAATGCCATCGACGTTTAACGGTTTGATGACCGGTGGATCACTGATGCCGCGGCATCTGTTCGATGGCCACATTCAGAGGGAAACCTTCCGTGCATGTATTGCGCCTTGATCATCTTTTTCGACGCTATGCGGGCTTCACGGCCGTCGACGACCTGAGCCTGGAGGTCCAGAAGGGCGAGCTTGTGACCTTGCTCGGGCCATCGGGCTGCGGCAAGACCACGACCTTGCGCATGGTGGCGGGCTTCATCACGCCTGACGGCGGCGACATCTGGTTCGGCGCCCAGCGGATGAATGACGTGCCGCCGCACCGGCGAAACACCGCCATGGTTTTTCAATCCTATGCGCTTTTTCCGCACATGACGGTTGCGGAAAATGTGGCCTTTGGCCTGCGGATGCAAAAAACCCCGGTGGATGAACGCGCGCGCCGGGTTGATGAGGCGCTGGACATGGTAAGCCTGAACGGCCTGCAGGACCGGCGGCCGGCGCAATTGTCCGGTGGCCAGCAACAGCGTGTGGCGCTGGCGCGGGCCATTGTCACGCGGCCCAATATCCTGCTGTTCGACGAGCCGCTGTCCAATCTCGACGCCAAGCTACGGGTTAAAGTCAGGCAGGAAATTCGCGAGCTGCAGACCCGGCTTGGGGTCACGACACTCTACGTCACGCATGACCAGGGCGAAGCGCTGGCAATCTCCGACCGCATCGTGGTCATGAACAAGGGCCGCATCGAACAGATTGGCGATCCCGGCACCATCTACCGTTTCCCCCGGACAAGTTTCGTCGCAGATTTTCTGGGTGCGGCAAACATTATTGAAGGCCGCGCTTTTGGCAAAGGAATGATCGAGTCGCCTGTTGGCAAGTTCGCCGTAAAGAGCAAAGCGCCACTTGCTGAAGGCCCGGTAAAAATGAGCTGGCGTCCGGAGGACATGAAGCTGGCCAGCGGCACATCCGGCAACAGCATTGTCGCTCGCGTCCGGAACGTGGGGTTCTACGGCAACTTCACCGAACTTGAAGTGGAGAGCGCCGGCCATCTTCTACGCGTCCAGGTGGACAGCGACTTCAAGCCGCATGTCGGTGACACGCTCACATTCACCATTGATGCCAACCGGATACAGATCGTGGAGTGACGCCATGCAGGCAAGCCGTCTGACGCCTCTCCTCCTGGTCCTCCCCGGCGCGGGGTTCATTTTTGTTTTTCTTGTTGCCGCACTTGGCATGACGGCGCTGCAGAGCGTCGGGCTTTATTCGCTGGTGGGCGAGTCCCGCCTCACCGCTGATCACTGGAAATCCCTTTACGACAAGGCGTTTTTTGACTCCTTCCTGTTTTCCTTCAAGGTCGGCATTGCCAGCTCATTCGGCACCTTCCTGTTTGCCTATCCGCTCGCACTTTTTTTGCGCCGCCGCCGCTTTGGCACGGCCGTCATCAACTCGGTGATCAAGATTCCACTCTTTGTGCCAGCCCTTGTCGCGGCTTTTCTTATTCTCAACGTGCTGGCGTATAACGGCGTGTTGAACAGTGTTCTTATGGGGCTTGGCATCATTGACGAGCCGCTGCGCCTGCTGAACGACAGGTTTGGCTGGAACGTTTTCATCATTCAGATATGGAAAAACCTGCCGTTCGAACTGCTCATCATTTCAGCCACATTGCAAACCATCCGGACGGATGTTGAAGATGCCGCGCGCAATCTGGGCGCCGGTCCGCTGCAGGTCATCTGGCATATTGTATTGCCTCTTTCGATTCCGGGAATACTGATCGCCATCGTCCTGGTCTTCATTCTCACGTTCGGGGACTATGCCATTACGCGGGTTGCGGGGCCCGTGTACCCGTCTTCGCTCTCGGTTCTGATGTACACCAAGGCCTTTACCCTGCAGCAGTGGGGAGCCGCCGCCTGCATCGGCATGGTGATTACCGTTGCCTCGCTGATTTTCGTGGCGATCTATGCGCGCGCCGCCCGGGCCATTGAGGAGATGCGGACGTGAGCGTTGAAACATTTTCCATGAGCCCGCAGGACAAGCCACGACCTGGACTTGCCTATTTCATTACCCTGCTGGTTGTCGCCCTGCTTTTTGTGTGGACGGCGGTGCCGCTGTTCATGGCGGTCATGTGGTCGCTGGTCAATCCGGACGATCCGTGGTCGCCGCCGGCGGTTCTGCCGCCGAGCTTTTCGCTGGCGCAGTGGGAGTATGTTTTTACTTATTCGGAAATCGTCAGGGCGATGCTGACAAGTTTTGCCCTGGCGCCGATTGTCACGATCCTGTCGTTCTTCCTGTCGCTGCCAACGGCTTATGCGATTGGCCGGCTGGATTTTCCAGGCAAGGATGCGCTGCGCATTCTCATTCTGCTACCCATCGTGCTGCCGGCCATGGTGATCGCTATGTTCCTGAGCCGCACGTTTTATGTGACAGGGCTGGCGCAGACATTTGTGGGCCTGGTCATCGGCCACACGCTGCTCAGCATGCCCTACATGCTGCGGATTTTGGCAACGTCATTCGAGTCCATTCCGCAGGATGTCATCGATGCGGCCAAGAACCTGGGCGCGGGGAGGTTTGCGCTGGTGCGCGAAATCCTGGTGCCGTTGATTATGCCGGGCTTGCTTGCCGGCGCGGTGTTCACCTTCATTACCAGCCTCGAGGAATTCAACCTCACCTTCGTGATCGGCACGCCGACGTTCCAGACCATACCCACGGTGCTGTTTGATTACCTCGGCTATCACTTCGTGCGCACCAATGCGGCAGTTGTCTCCATCATCCTGATGGTTCCGAGCATTGCGCTTCTGTTTATCGCCGAACGCTACCTGAAGTCGGAATACCTGTCGTCCGCCTTCGGGAAAATTTGAAATTGGCCCGTGCCATTCACGGCACGGACCGTCAATGAGGAGGAGTGAATCATGACTACAAGAAGACATTTTCTATCGGCCGTGCTTGGCGCCACGGCGCTGGCAGGGCTGCCGGGCGTTGCCTGGGGCGCAGATGATTTTCTGACAATGCCCTGGGACAAGATTGTGGAGGCCGCCAAGGCGGAAGGCGAAGTTACCTTCTATGCCTGGTGGGGCGAAGAATTCTGGCGCACGGCGGCCAAGGATTTCGAAGCCAAGCATGGCATCAAGGTGAACGTCATCACCGGCGACCGGGTTGCCAATATCGGCAAGGCGCTGTCGGAAGCCTCAAGTGCCGCGGGCACGATTGACGCGCTGCTCGTGGGCGGCGTTGAGCTCAAGTCGCTGCTTGATGCCAAGGTGCTTGATGGTCCGTTGGTCGGCGTCATTCCGAATTCGGACAAGCTGGATCCCAACCTGTCCAAAATCCAGGAAGGCTATGCGACCGAAGGAAGGCTGGTCCCGGTTTACCGCAACCAGACGGGCCTGGTTTACGATCCGGAAAAAGTGCCAACCCCGCCGCAGACTTGGGCGGAATTCCTCACCTGGCTTGACGCCAATCCGGGAAAATTTGCCTTCAACGATCCGTCGAAGGGCGGCTCGGGCCAGGCCTTTGTGCAGGCGGCCATCGCCAACATCCTTGGTGACGAAGGCAATTATCAGGGCGATACGGAGGTCAAGCCGGAGAAGATCGCCGATTGGGGCAAGGTCTGGGACTGGTTCAATGCCAATGAGGGCAAGTTCACCATCACCTCGTCAAACAATGACTCGCTTGACCGGGTGAACCAGGGCGAAGTGCTCATGGCTTCGGCCTGGGACGATGACACGGCCGTGTCGCTTTCAAAGGGCACGCTGTTCAAGCGCGCCAAACTCTATATTCCGGAGTTCGGCATGCCGGGCGGCGGCGACAGCCTTGGTATTCCCGCCAACGCCCCACATAAGGCGGCGGCGATGCTGTTCATCGCCTATCTCATCGAGGCCGATGTCCAGAAGCAGCTCAACACGATCATTGGAAGCTATCTGGCCCGCATTGATGTCAGCGGCGACAATGCCTTGATCCCCGATGAACAGCGCTTGAAGAGCGGCCGTCCCTGGTTGCCGGGCGCCTACAAGAAGCTTTTCATCGAGCAGTTCGTGTCGGAAGTGCTGCAGAAGTAAGCGGGCAAAAAGCGAGGGGCCGGAGCCATGGTGGCCCGGCCCCTTTTTTATTTGCCGCGATAGCCGAATTTCACCAGGCCGGTGCGCATCAGCACATACATCACGGCGAAAATGAGAAAAACAAAGCCGTTGGTGAGAGCAGAGAGGGCGAAGAGTTCCGGCCCGAGGCCGAAGCGCAGGGAGCCCCAGGCCACCGACGGCAAGGTCGGTATGGCGCCAAGATTGTAGAATGAAATTTCGAGATTGTTGAAGGCGAGGATAAAGCTGATGAGGAAGGCTCCGAGCAGGCTTGGCCAGATGGTGGGCAGCGTCACTTCCCAGAAGCAGCGCGTGGGCCGCGCGCCGAACACCATGGCGGCTTCGTCCATTTGCCAATCGTAGCGCACGAGTTGCGACAGGATGATGAGGAAGGAAAAGGCCACGCCCTCTACCGCATTGGCGGCGATTGCGGAAAACATATTTCCGGGCAGGCCCAGAATACGCGCATTGAAGGCCAGCGACGAGATGCCGATGAGAAGTTCCGCCACAAACAGTGGCGAGAGGAAAATGACGATGATCAGGGTGCGCCGTTTTGAGGGATAGCGCAGGATGCCGATGACGCCCGCGGTTGCGATTGCGGTTGAGATAATTCCGCTGCCCAGGCCGATGATCAGGCTGTTGATTAAGGCATCGGAATAGAGCGAGTTGCTGACCAGATCGGCGTAGGCTTGCGAGGTGAAGGCCGGGGGAAAGGGCCAGACGATATCTTGTGAAAACGAGGCATAGATCACATAGAGGATCGGCGCGTATAGAAAAACATAGAGCAGATTGAGCAGCCCCGCCATGGGCCTGCGCCGCCATCTCGCTGTCCTGTCGGTCACGCCAATCATTATTTGCCGACCCCGGTGAAGCCGCTGCGCCGCAAATCAATGGTGAAGCTCATGATGGCGATGACGAGGAAGGAGAAGATGAACATCACAACGCTCATGGCCGATCCCAGGGCCCAGGTTCCGGTTTCGCCGAATTGCTGGGACAGGCTCATGCCAAAGGAGGTGGCGTTGGGGCCGCCGAGAAAGCGCGGCGTAATGGTGGAGGCGAGGCACGGGATGAAGACAAGCACGGTTCCGATCGAGGTGCCGATCCAGTTCAGCGGCCAGGTCACTTCGGCAAAGGCCCGAAAGGGGCCTGCGCCATTGATCTTGGCCGTATCGAGCAGGGCGAAATCGAAATTCACCAGCGACAGGTAAATGGCCGTTACCATGAAGGGAATGTAGAGGTAGATGTGGCCGATGGTGGCGGCGAACGGGGTGTACATCAGCAATTTTACAGGGGCGAAGCCCGCAAGCCCCAGCGTCATGTTAATAAGGCCGCCGGGGCCCAGGATGCCTTGCAGGGCGGCGATGCGCAGGATAACGCCGGTGAAAAAAGGTGCGGCCAGCAGGAGCACCAAAAGCAAACGATATCGGCCGCCATGCCTGGCAATGTAATAGGCAACGGGCCAGGCGAGGACGAGGCAGATGAGTGAGGTCAGCGCGCCGCTGACCACCGAGCGGAAAAGGAAAGTGCGGTAGGCGGCTTCGCCAAAGAGGACGCGGTAGTTGTCGAGGTTCCAATCGGCATAGAGCTCATAGCTTTCGGTGCGCCAGAAACTGAACATGACGATGGTGAGCAGCGGCAGGAGCAGGGTGATTGAGATGAAAATCGTTCCAGGCCCGGTGAGAAGGACGAAGGGCGTTATGAAGGCGCGCCAGGTGCTGTCAGGTTTCATCGCCGGTTCCAGATTTCAAAGCTTGAAGCTCGCGCCGGCTTCTTGCGGCCAGAAGACAAAGACCAGATCGCCGGCGGTGAGTTTCATGTCGCGCGGCGAGCCGCTGGCGACTATTTCCATGCCGCCTTCAAGATCGATCAGGTAATTCACGGTTTGGCCCTTAAAAATGATATCGCGCAACTTGCCGGGAAGGCGATTGTGGTTGGCAGGGAGCGCAGCTTTCCTGGACGCAATTTCGACCTGCACATCCTCATGCTTGATCATGAAGCGCACGGGGTCGCCCGCTTTCACATCGCCCGCATGAGGCACCACCAGTTTCGTGCCCTTCCAGGTGAAGGCAAGCAAACTGCCGTTCACCTTATCAACTTTGCCTTCCATCTGATTGGACTGGCCGACAAATCCGGCCACAAAAGCCGTGGCGGGTTTTTGGTAAACCTCGGTGCGGTGGCCCACCTGTTCGAAAACACCATTGCGCATGACCGCAATGCGGTCGCTCATGGTGAGTGCTTCTTCCTGGTTGTGGGTCACATAGATGAAGGGAATTTTCAATTCCTTTTGATAACGGCGGATCTCGATTTCCATTTCGGCGCGCAGTTCGCGGTCGAGATTGGCGAGCGGCTCATCGAGCAGGAGCAGGGCCGGGCGGGAAATCAATCCGCGCGCCAATGACACGCGCTGTTGCTGGCCGCCGGACAGCTCGTGGGGATACCGTGCTTCAAGACCTTCGAGCCGCAAAAGATGGATGGCCCAACTCAGCCTTTCGTCGCGCTGGGCCTTGACGATGTTTTGCATGCGTAAGGGAAATACAATGTTCTCGGCCACGGTCTTGTGGGGAAAGAGCAGGAAATTCTGGAACACCATGCCAATGCGCCGATGATAGGGGGGCATGTAGGTCACATCCTGCCCTCCCACCATCACCCGCCCGGAGGTGGGATGCTCCAGTCCGGCAATGATCCTGAGCAGCGTGGTTTTGCCGGAGCCGCTGGGACCAAGCAGGGCGAAGAACTCGTCCTGCCTGATATCCAGGTTCACTCCGTCAACGGCCTTGACCGGCCCGAACTGTTTGCAAATGTCCTGAAGCGACAATGAAACAGTGTCATCATGCGTGCTCATCGCGAATTGATCCGCCCTTGCATCCATTCTATTTTAGAACCAATTCGCTGTGGGCGCTATGAGGCTTCTACGTCAGACCAGATGCGTTCCCATTTCTCGGGCGACGATGGCTGGTCGAACATGTGCAGTTGCCCCGCATCGGCACTGCGGTCCTGGAAGTAGAGCTCGTTTTCATCCTTCGACAGGATGGAGCGCAGGTCGACCACGCCGCCATAGCCGGTGGAGCGGACGACGCGCACATAGTTGTCCTTTTCGAGGAACAGGTTGATCCAGGCATGGGCCAGTTCGGTGCGTTCGGAATCGGCATCGGCGCTCACCATCCAGGTATCGACCCAGCCCAGGCCGCCTTCCTTTGGCTTCAGCACATGCTCCACGTCGAAATCGATCTTGCCTTCCTTGCGCAGGACTTTGAGATGGCGATAGCTTTCGGCGAATTCCGGCGCTGCCCAAACCGACTTGGCGCGAATCATGCGGTCAAGTGCGTCATAATCCTGATAGCGGGTGAGCAGCAGTTTCTTCTGTTCGATGAGCAGGCGCTTGGTTTCGGCAAGCTCGTCATCGGTGAGCTGGTAGGGATTGAAGGGCTTTCCGTCGGGACGGGCGCCATCCATGGTGCCAAGCGTCGAGGCCGCATAGATGCCCATCAGCGCGATGTTTTCTTCGAAGCGTGAATTGGTCGAGAAATGCCCGGCATATTTCTGGTTCAGGAGAAGCCCGATGGAGCCGATATCCTCCTTGGCGATCTCGTTAGTGTTGACGGTGATGCCATAGCCGCCCCAGCAGTTTGGTGCGGCGATGTTGTTGGCGCCGCTTTCATCGGCCAGCAATTTGAAACTCGAGGGCAGGAAATCGGGAAACACGCCGGACATGCTGGCGATCTTGGAATAATCCACCGCCTTGGTGAGGCCCTGCTTGAAATAGAGCTGCGGCCAGAAACCATCGGCCATGACCATGTCGAAATCCTTGGTGCCGCCAACTTTCAATTTGTTGAAGGCTTCCGAGTTGCCGTCGAAAAATGTGGGGGCGAATTTCGCTTTGAACTGGCTTTCAAAGGCGGCGATGGTTTCCTTGATTGCATAGGGCTGCCACATCAGCAGGCGGAGCGTTGGCGTGGCCGCTTCGGCGTTGCTGATAAAGGGCCCGCGCTGGCCGACAACGAGTGATCCAAGGGCCGTGGCGCCCAGGGTTTTCAGCGCGGCGCGGCGAGAGATTTTCGTTATGCGGGTTGATGTTAGCTTGGTCATGGGTCATTCCTCCTGGAGTTTGTTTTTATGACGCAGTTATACACAAAATAAAACATTATTGCAATAATATGCAATTTATTGCTATAAAAACCACATCTGTCAATCCGGGTGATTTTGATCAGCAATTTCACCCAAGGATCTCAGCAAATTGGGAGACGTCCGTGCTTGCAGAAGAACGCCAGAACCAAATTCTGTCCTTGGTGAAACTCAACCGTTCGATTTCCATAACCGAAATTCAGCAGAGGCTTGACGTCTCGCGCGAGACCATTCGGCGTGACCTGTTGACGCTCGCCGAGCAGCGCAAGATCAGGAAAACCCACGGCGGGGCAATTTCGCTTGATACCCAAGAGCCGGAAATGGCCATCCGTCAGACGACGAATGTCGCTGGCAAGCGCGCCATCGGCCGTCTCGCGGCGGGGATGATTCCGGATGGGGCGTCGGTCATTCTGGCGGGGGGCACCACAGTTCAATGCACCGCCGATGAACTCCTGTCGCGGCAGGGCCTGCAGGTTTTCACCAACTGCATCGCCACCTGCACCAAGCTCGGTGGGCGCAACAACAACCGGGTGCACATCCTCGGCGGGGAAATCCAGCCGCAGAACCAGGCCTGCCTGGGGCGCGACGCCACGCAGATGTTGTCCAATTATTTTGCCGACTTCGCGGTCATCGGGGCTGGCGCCATTTCGCCAAACGGCATGCTGATGGATTTCAGCCGCGAGGAGGCGGAGCTGCACAGCCTGATGCTGCAATCGGCGCAAACCGTCATCGTCGTGGCCGATCACCAGAAATTCGGCCGCTACGCGCCGGTGCGGGTACTGAGTCTCGATAAGGCAAGTTACCTTATCACCGACTGGGAACCGGAAGCGGACATGGCCGAAGCGCTCAGCTTGTTGACGGTTGAGGTTCTCGTGGCGCAGGCGGAAAAGAAGTAGCTGCCTTATTTCTGCAAAGGCAGAAGTGCCGCGAACAGTTTTTGATAGTTGCTGTAGGCCTCTTCGTAGATGCCCTGGTTTGCCGTGTCCGGCTCAACAACCGTGACAGGTATCTTCAACGCCGCAACGGCGCGTTGCAAATCCGGATAGGTT
>JBBSBQ010000011.1:0-90086 GCA_038251095.1 Hyphomicrobiales bacterium | reverse complement strand
CCCCCCGTAAACAGGGAGAGGGAAAGTTATAAAATGAATTTCGACAAATCCGCGTTCTTCGCCAGATCGCCTACATGCTTCTGCACATACGCCTCGTCAATTGTCACCGCTTCGCCGGAGCGGTCCGTGGCAGTGTAGCTGATGTCGTCGAGCACGCGCTCCAGCACCGTGTGCAGCCGCCGCGCCCCGATGTTCTCGATGGAGGCGTTGATCTCGGCGGCGATATTCGCAATGGCTGCAATGCTTTCATCGGTGAAGTTAAGGTCAATTCCCTCGGTTCCGAGAAGCGCCTTGTATTGCTTGATCAGACTGCATTCGGGCTCGGTGAGGATGCGGCGGAAATCTTCGCGCCCCAGGGCTTTCAATTCTACCCGGATGGGCAAACGGCCCTGCAATTCCGGCAGTAAGTCGGAAGGCTTGGCGATGTGAAAGGCACCCGAGGCGATGAACAGCACATGATCGGTTTTTACCGGGCCGTATTTTGTCGAAACCGTGGTGCCTTCGATGAGCGGCAGCAAGTCGCGCTGCACCCCTTCGCGGCTTACGTCGCCGCCCTGGCGTTCAGCCCGGGCGCAGATCTTGTCGATCTCGTCGAGGAAGACGATGCCGTTGTTTTCGACGAGTTCGATGGCTTCCTGGTTGATCTGCTCCGGGTCGAGAAGCTTGTCGCTTTCCTCGGCGATCAGAAGTTCGTAGCTCGTCTTCACCGTCATGCGCCGCGTCTTGGTGCGCCCGCCGAAGGCCTTGCCCATGATCTCTGAAATGTTGATCACGCTGGCAGAACCGCCCGGCATCCCCGGAATGTCAAAGGCGGCCCCACCGCCCGTGTCGGCCACCTGGATTTCGATTTCCTTGTCGTCGAGCGAATTGCTGCGCAGTTTCTTGCGGAAATTTTCCTTGGTGATTTCCGAGGCATTGGCGCCCACCAGCGCTTCCAGCACGCGCGTCTCGGCGTTGAGATGGGCCTGCGCCTCCACATCCTTGCGCCGCGTCACCTTCACCATGCCGATGGCGGCCTCGATGAGGTCGCGGATGATCTGGTCCACATCGCGGCCCACGTAGCCAACCTCGGTGAACTTCGTGGCCTCGACTTTCAGGAACGGCGCATTGGCCAGCTTGGCCAGCCGCCGGGCGATTTCGGTCTTGCCGACGCCGGTGGGCCCGATCATCAGGATATTTTTGGGGCTCACCTCTTCACGCATCACGCCGGTGAGCTGCTTGCGCCGCCAGCGGTTGCGCAAGGCCACGGCCACCGCCCGCTTGGCATCATCCTGGCCGACGATGTAGCGGTTCAGTTCGGAAACAATTTCACGGGGGGAAAAATCGGTCATCAACTTACCTTTGGATGGGTTTTGCCGCGGGCGGCACGAGATCGCGGATGGACGCGGGAAGAATTTGCAGAATAAGGCGGCGCAGCGGCTGCCAGGCGACCGACAGCACCAGCACGATGCCGCCGACGATCAGGATGGAAAGCCCGGCATTTTCCGATGCCACTCCCGACCATGACAGGAGCTTCGAACTGGCATAGCCGAGATAGAGAAGGGAGGAAACGAGTAGCGCCCGGCGGTCCACCGTCAGGGCCACCAAGCTCAGCACCGCAAAGAGCGAGACGATGGCCACCGCCGAACCCATGTCGATCGCAGTGTCGGTGAGCAGCGGCCGGACCATGGAATGCACGATCAGGGGTGCGGCCAGCAGATGCAGCCAGAAGGCAATGTCGGTGCGCTGCGTCACCCGGTTGCGGTCCGACATGTCAACCTTCATGGCGGCAAGGAAGACCGCAATGCCAAGCGGTGCGAATACTGCCACGGGATAATCGATAATGAAATTGCCGCTCACCGAGGTAATCAAGGTAACCGCGATGGCCACAAGGCCCGCGGCAAAGGCTGCAATGGTGATGGGCACATGAAACCGGAACCAGTGCAGCGTTGAAGCTGCGACGGCGGCAAGCCCAAGGGAAATTCCATGCAGCTCGCCATAACCGACTGATGCCTCGATCCCGGGCGCAAAAAATTTCCAGCTTGAAACGGTGCAACTCAAGACAAACGTGACAAGCAGCACAATGCTCGGCAGGGCCATGCGCTTTCTCTTGGTGAAAACTTCGGCTAGTCCCCACGACGCTACCGCAACGCCGAGGCTGCCCTGCAGGCCGAAGCCGAGAAGGTAATTCAGCGCGCCCAGGAACAGCGCGATGCCGATGGTGACGAAGATGTCGTTGAAGCCGGTGATCAGCCGCAGCCGTTCTTCATCCGGATCGCTTGCCGCGTTGCGGTTCTGGATCAGAAATTCCGCTAGGCTGTCGGCAGCGTTTCGCTCAATCACGCCCTTGGCGACAGCGGCTTCAAGCTCGGCGCGGCCAAAGGTGAAATCGCCGGGGTTGGTCATCACAGGCTCTCAACCGTGACATTGCCATTGGTGTAAACGCAGATCTCCGCCGCAATCGCCATGGCCTTGCGAGCGATGGCTTCGGCTTCCATGTCGGTATCGATCAAGGCGCGGGCCGCGGCCAGCGCGAAGTTTCCACCGGAGCCGATGGCGGTGACGCCGCGTTCCGGTTCCAGAACGTCGCCCGTGCCGGTGAGCACCAGGGTGACATTCACGTCGGCCACGATCATCATCGCTTCAAGCCTCCGCAAATAGCGGTCCATTCGCCAATCCTTGGCCATCTCGACGCAGGCCCGCGTAAGTTGCGCCGGATATTGCTCGAGCTTTGCCTCAAGCCGCTCAAACAGCGTCATGGCATCCGCCGTCGCCCCGGCAAAACCGGCAATCACCAGGCCCGTTCCCAGGGGACGGACTTTGCGGGCATTCCCCTTGATGATCGTTGGTCCCAGGCTCACCTGGCCATCTCCGGCGATCACCACTTTGCCGTTCTTGCGAACGGTTAAGATGGTCGTGCCGTGCCACTGGGGGATCTCAGCCATTGTGCCTTCCTGTGTTTAGGCCTTCCATGTAGGCAGCCGCCCAATGAAAGAAAAGCCATTATTTTGATAAACTTAACGATTCCGGCAGGTCCATGTAGTCATTATTTGCTGCATCTGCTAAGAGGCCAGTCCGAAAGTGGACCCTCCCATGCGTAAAGCCAGTTTAGACCGCAAAACGACGGAAACACAGATCGCCGTGTCCATCAATGTGGATGGCACCGGAGCCTTCGACGTCAAATCCGGCGTGGGCTTTCTCGACCACATGCTGGAGCTATTGTCGCGCCATTCCCTGATCGACATCAAGCTGCGCGCCAAGGGCGACACCCATATTGATTTTCACCACACCACGGAAGATTCAGGCATCGCCCTGGGTCAGGCCTTTGCGAAGGCCTTGGGCGACCGCAAGGGCATCAGGCGCTATGCCGATTGCTTGCTCCCCATGGATGATGCGCTCACCCGCGCCGCCATCGATGTCTCGGGCCGTCCCTACCTGATCTGGAACGTGGAATTTTCGCGGCCCAAGATCGGCGAGTTCGACACGGAGCTGGTGCGCGAATGGTTCCAGGCCTTCGCCATGAATGCCGGCGTGACGCTCCATGTGCAAACGCTCTATGGCGACAATTGCCATCACATCGCCGAATCCTGCTTCAAGGCGCTTGCCCGCGTGTTGCGCGGCGCTATTGAAATTGATCCCAGACAGAAGGATCGCATTCCATCCACCAAGGGTTCGCTCAAAGGCTGATGACGACATATTCCATATACGCCAAACCCAGCGACACCGCGGCCGCCGAGGCGATTTTTCTGCCCGATAGTTTTTCGTGGGGCGCCTTTGTGTTCACATGGGTCTGGGCCCTGTGGAACCGCATGTGGATTGTGGCGGTCCTTGTGATCTCGGTGATGTTCATTGCCTCGGCTTTGCCGACTGTTCCGCAATTTCTGCTGGCGCTCGGCGTCAACATTGTCATGGGTCTGCATGGCAATGATTTGCTGGGCTGGTCGCTCACAAGGCGCAAATACGCCGAAGTCGGCCTGAGCAACGGCGGCAGCATGGAAGAAGCCGAACTGCGCTTTTATGCCGACGCCGCTGATGCCCAGCAGCCGTCAGCGCCCATGCCGGCAACCCACGATGTGCTCGGCCTTTTCGGCAGCAAAAGCTGAACGCCATGAAGGTGGCAATTATCGATTACGGCTCCGGCAACCTGCATTCCGCCCTGAAAGCCTTCGAGCGCGCGGCGGGCGCAAGCGGGCAAATCATTGTGACCGCTGACCCGGATGTTGTGCGCAAGGCCGAACGCATTGTCCTGCCCGGTGTTGGCGCCTTCAAGGATTGTTATGAGGGCCTCATGGCCGTTCCCGGCATGCGCGACACGCTGCAGGAGCAGGTGATCGCACACGGCAAACCGTTTCTCGGCATCTGCGTGGGCATGCAGCTCATGGCGACGCGCGGCCTTGAGCATGAGACAACTCCGGGGCTCGGCTGGATTGCGGGCGACGTTAAACTGATTACACCCGCCGATGAAAACTTGAAAATTCCCCACATGGGCTGGAACACGCTTGACGTGAAAAACCGCCACGCCTTGCTGGACGGCATAGCGCTGGGGGAGAACGGCCTTCACGCCTATTTCGTCCACTCCTATCAGCTTGAAGCGACTCTGCCAGAGGATGTGGTGGCCACAACCGATTATGCCGGGCCGGTCACCGCCATGGTGGGCTACGACAATCTTGCGGGCACGCAGTTCCATCCGGAGAAAAGCCAGGCGCTGGGCCTGGCCCTCATTGCAAATTTTCTGCGGTGGAAACCATGATCCTGTTTCCCGCCATTGATTTGAAGGACGGCCAATGCGTGCGCCTGAAGCTGGGCGATATGGAGCAGGCCACCATTTTCAATGACAATCCCGCCGCCCAAGCCAAGAGTTTTCAGGCCCAGGGCTTTGCTTGGCTGCACCTCGTGGACCTCAACGGCGCCTTCGAGGGCCGCCCGGTCAATGCCCGGGCCGTGGAAGAAATCCTGAAAGCCATTTCCATTCCGGTGCAGCTCGGCGGCGGCATCCGTGACCTGGCAACCATCGAACACTGGCTGTCGCGAGGCGTGACCCGCATCATCCTCGGAACCATAGCGCTGCGGAACCCCGATATCGTGCGCGAAGCCTGCAAGGAATTTCCGGGAGAAATTGTTGTTGGCATTGATGCGAAGGCAGGCCACGTCGCGGTTGAGGGATGGGGCGAAAGTTCATCACTCACGGCAATCGAGCTCGGCAAACGCTTTGAAGATGCGGGTGTCTCCGCAATTGTCTTCACTGACATTGACCGCGACGGCATTCTCAAAGGCATCAATTTCGAAAAGACTCTTGATCTCGCCAACAGCGTGAACATTCCCGTCATCGCCTCCGGCGGCCTCGCTTCCATCAAGGATGTGGAACGCCTGCTGGAGCCTGATTGCGCCATTCTTGAAGGCGCCATCTCGGGCCGCGCCATCTATGATGGCAGGCTTGATCCCAGCGCAGCGCTCAAACTCATCCGCGAGGCCGCATCATGCTGAAAGCCCGCATCATTCCCTGCCTCGATGTGAAGGATGGCCGAGTGGTGAAGGGCGTGAACTTCGTTGACCTGCGCGATGCGGGCGATCCCGTTGAAGCCGCCAAGGCCTATGATGCGGCGGGCGCCGATGAACTGTGCTTCCTCGACATTACCGCCACCCACGAAAATCGCGGCACCATGCTGGATGTCGTCAGACGAACAGCCGCCCAATGCTTCATGCCGCTCACCGTGGGCGGCGGCGTCAGAACCATCGACGACATCCGCCAACTCCTGCTCGCCGGCGCCGACAAGGCGTCGATCAATTCCGCCGCCGTGAGCAACCGGCAATTTGTCAGGGAAGCAGCGCAGAAATTCGGCAGCCAATGCATTGTCGTGGCCATCGACGCCAAGGAAACCACACCCGGCCGCTTTGAGATTTTTACCCATGGTGGGCGAAAGCCGACCGGCATCGAGGCGGTTAGCTTTGCCAAAGAAGTCGTGGAGCTGGGAGCGGGCGAAATTCTCCTCACCTCCATGGACCGGGATGGTACGGGCAAGGGCTTCAATCTGGCGCTCACCCGCGCCATTGCCGATGCGGTGACCGTGCCGGTAATCGCCTCGGGCGGCGTCGGCACATTGGATCATCTCGTGGAAGGCATCCGCGATGGCCACGCCACGGCGGTTCTGGCCGCATCGATATTTCATTTTGGAACCTATACAATCGCACAGGCAAAATCCCATATGGCGGAGCATGGCATTCCCATGCGCCTGGTGTGAGGAGCAGGGGGTAAGTAATGAGTCACAATCTTCAGACCTTGGCCGACCTCGCCGACGCGGTTGCCAAGCGCCGTGGTGAAAGCCCCGACCAGTCCTATACCGCCAGGCTCCTGTCGCAGGGCGTAGAGAAATGCGCCAAGAAATTTGGCGAGGAAGCGGTTGAACTGGCGCTTGCCAGCATGAAGCAGAACAAGGCCCATGTCACAGCCGAAGCCGCCGACGTGCTTTATCACTTAGTCGTATTGCTCGCGGCGTCCGATATACCCTTAAGCAGTGTCATGGAAGAACTGGAACGCCGCAAAGGTATGAGCGGGCTTGCCGAAAAAGCCGCACGGGGAAAAAACCCCTGATGGAAACGCTTGCCCGGGCCGTCTCCCCCTTCCGCCGTTTTGACCGTGATGAATGGTCAAAGCTCCGCAACGACACGCCCATGACCCTGACTCAGGTCGACCTCGATGAATTGCGCGGCCTTAATGACAAGATCGATCTCCAGGAGGTCGAAGCGATCTATCTGCCGCTGTCGCGCCTGCTCAATCTCTATGTGGCGGCAACCCAGAAACTTTTCCGCGCCACCAACAGCTTCCTGCACAGCGAGGACCGGAAAGTCCCTTATATTATCGGCATTGCCGGCAGCGTGGCGGTCGGCAAAAGCACCACGGCGCGCATTCTGCGCAGGCTCCTCTCGCGTTGGCCGCACCATCCGAAAGTCGATCTGGTCACCACCGATGGCTTTCTCATGCCCAACGCGATTCTTGAACGCGAAGGCCTGATGGCGCGAAAAGGCTTTCCCGAAAGCTACGACCTGCCGTCAATCCTGCGCTTCATGTCGGATATCAAGGCAGGCAAGCCGAAGGTGACGGCACCACTCTATTCGCATCTCACCTATGACGTCCTGCCCGGTGAAACTCTCACCATCGACCAGCCTGACATCCTCATCGTTGAAGGCATCAATGTTCTGCAGACCGGCCGCCCGCCGAGGGATGGACGCGGCATTCCCAACGTCTCGGACTTCTTCGATTTCTCAATCTATATCGACGCGGAAATCGCCGATCTCAGTGACTGGTATATTGCCCGCTTCTTCTCGCTCCGCGACGGCGCCTTCAAGGATCCCAAATCCTATTTCCACCGCTACGCCTCCTATTCCGATGCCCAGGCCCGTGAAACCGCCGCACGGATTTGGGAAACCATCAACCTGGTAAACTTGCGCGAAAACGTCCTCCCCACCCGCCCCCGCGCCGACCTCGTGCTGCGCAAAGGTGCGGATCATGCTGTCAGAAGCGTGTTTCTGCGGAAACTCTAATTTTTTTCTCATCATGGCCGTGTCAAGCACGGCCATGATGAGAAATGTTTGGGGCCGACGCTACCGCCTCCGCAGGGACTCCTCGACGGACCTCAGCAGGTCATCCGCAGCATTGCCGCTGCGTGGGGCACTGCGTGGTGCAGCCGTGCCACCGCCTCCGCCCAGGATGTCTTTCAGGATGTCTTCGATCCCGCCCGTCGGTTTTGGCCGTGGAGCCGTCTGCCTCGGCTGGGGCTTCGAACCGCCGCCGAGGATGTCACCCAGAATATCTCCGAGACCGCCGCCCGAGGAGCCGCCGCGCGATCCCATCTGCTTGGCCACCTGTGCCATGACGATCGAGGCAATGATCGGCAGCATTTTTTTGAGAATGGAAGCACCGATGCCCGAGGTGGCCGAAAGCTCATTGGCCACCCCGCGGCTCACGTCCTTGGAGCCGAATATCTCGCCGAGAATATCGTTACCCTGGCTGGTTGCGGCGTGCGTTTCGTCCGGAGCCCCGCCCTGTGTGATCGACCTGATGATGTCACTGAGCCCGCCGCCGGCCCCGCCGTTGCGCCGCATGCCTGCCGCCACAACCGGGGTGAGCGCCTCGACGGCGGCCCGCGTCTGTTCTTCATTGAGGCCGAATTGACGGCCGATTTCTGAAAGATCCATGTTTGCCTCCGGTTGCTATTTGCCTGTGAGAATTTTTCCAAAAATATCTTCCAGCGTTGGCGTCCTGGCGCGCCGCTTTCGGCGCGTGGTCTTGCGCCGCCGCGTGCCGAAGTAGCTGGTATAGCTCCGCCGCCTGCGCCGTTTTGGCGCGAGCTGGCTTCTGGCCCCCTGCAACAGGCCCTTGAGAATCGCCGCAATGATTGTTGCGAGTATTCCACCGCCCCGCAGCGCATCACCCGTGCTGGCCGCAAGCGTTGCCGGCGCCGCGCAGGATTTGGCCAGCACGGCCAGAACGCTTGTGGCTGCGATGGCCGAAATGTTTTCGTATTGCGTGTCGCTCAATCCCGGAGCGAGTTTTTTCATTTCAGCCAGAGCCGCAGGCGTTGAACCGTAGAGATAATCGAGCACGGCCTTGCCATCGGCTATCGCCTCGGAATCCGTGAGGCCATCGAGATCGCCGCCTTCATCCAGAAGATCAAGCAAAGCCTCGAATGCATTGTTATCACTTTGCATTTTTGCCTGAAGCTGCCTGGCAATGGCAGGGCACAACCGTTCAAGAACGGACTTCGCATCCCCGGCGCTCATGCTGCAGTCCTGTGCAACGTTGCCAAAATAATGTCCGTTGTCGGACGTGGCGAGAATGGACATCAGTGACATCATGCGACTCCAGCTATTTCATAGCCCATGCTCTTAACGTCTTTCACCAACGCCTCATAGGAGCGGAAATGATGGGCCTTGAGTCCCGCGAGCTTGGCACCCTGCACGTTCGAGCGCTTGTCGTCGATGAACCAGGTGTCCCCCGGAGAAATTTTTATCGTGGTCAGCAATTTGGTGAAGCTGTTGGGATCTGGTTTCTTGGTGCCGAATTCATATGAACAGTAGCGCTCCTTGAAAATGGCGGCGGCTTCGGGAAACAGCTCATCAAGCGAAGACTTAACGATGGGGCCATTGTTGGTGTAAATCGCCAGCCGCGAAACCTTGCCGATGGCTTCCGCCAGCGCCAGCACATCGCTCGACGGAATCATCGATTCGCGCCGCGCAGCAATCCACTGCTGGCGCGTGATCGTGTGGCCGATGCGGTAGCTGAATTCCGCGAGATAAACATCGGCGTCGGGATAGCCGCCTGAATCGGCGTCATCCTCAAACCCCGAATCCCAGATGGCGGCCCTGATGTCCCGCGGCATCTTGCCGGATATTTGCGAAAGCGCCCGAAGCCGGCGTCCGAGATCGTAGTGGCACAGCACGTCATCCATATCAAAAATGACGAGGCGGGGTGGCATCGCTCAAGCCGCCGTTCCGCCAACGGTCAGCCGGTCGATGCGCAAGGTGGGCTGGCCGACGCCGACCGGAACGCCCTGGCCCTGCTTGCCGCAGGTTCCGATGCCCGGATCGAGAGCCATGTCATTACCCACCATGGAAATGCGGGTGAGGGCATCGGCACCCGAACCGATGAGCGTCGCGCCCTTGACGGGTGCGGTGATTTTTCCGTCTTCGATCAGATAGGCCTCGGTGCAGGAGAACACGAATTTGCCCGAGGTGATGTCAACCTGGCCGCCGCCGAAGGATTTGGCATAGAGGCCCTTCTTGATGGATTTCAGAATCTCGTCGGGGTGCCTGTCGCCTGACAGCATGTAGGTGTTCGTCATGCGCGGCATGGGCGCATGGGCATAGGATTGCCGCCGGCCATTGCCTGTGGGTTTGACTCCCATGAGCCGCGCATTGAGCCGGTCCTGCATGAAACCCACCAGCACGCCGTCTTCTATCAGCGTCGTGCAGTTGGAGGGCGTGCCCTCATCATCAATGCTGAGTGAGCCGCGGCGGTCGGGAAGTGTTCCGTCATCAACCACGGTAATGCCCTTGGCGGCAATGCGCTGGCCCATGAGCCCGGCAAAGGCCGATGTGCCCTTGCGGTTGAAATCGCCTTCCAGGCCATGGCCGATGGCTTCATGCAGCAGGATGCCGGGCCAGCCCGGCCCCAGCAGAACATCGGTTTCACCGGCCGGTGCCGGTTTTGCATCGAGCGACACCAGGCTTTGCCGGTAGGCTTCGCGCGCCGCCCCTTGCCAGAGCTCCTCGGTCAGATAGGAGGCGGGATCGCCGCGGCCACCCAACCCATGGCTGCCCTGGCCCTGAATGCCGCCACGCGCCGACACGATGGACACGCCAAAGCGCACCAGCGGCCGCACGTCGCGGTAAATGCGGCCATCGCCCCGGATGATTTCGATCGCTTGCCAGTCGCTGGCGAGAGAAACCGAAACCTGCGCGACCTCCGGTCCCAAGGCACGGGCAAAGGCGTCGACCTTTTGCAAGAGGCCGATCTTCTCGGCAAAGCCAATCGCCTCAACCGGGTTATAGGCGGAATAAAGCTTCTGGTTGGTGCGCTCCGGCGAAGTGGCGGGCTGCCCCCCGGTCCTTGTCATTGATTTGCAGAGCGCCGCGGCGCGTTTGAGGGCCGCCGTCGAAATCTCTGTTGAATGGGCGTAGGCCGCGGTTTCGCCCGTCACCGAACGCAGGCCAAAGCCTTGCGATTCGTCGAAGCTGGCGGCTTTGAGTTTTCCATCGTCGAAGGAGAAGCCTTGCGTTTCGCGCTTCTCGACAAACAACTCGCCGTCATCGGCGCCCTGCAGGGCCTGTGCAACAAGATCAGTCGCCTGCGCCTGGCTGGTATTGCTGTTATCAAAAAGTGAGAGTGGCAATGGAAATATCCTTCTCCAGTCATGTCACCCCTAGATAAGCACCGGATAGCGGCGCTGCCAGCCAATAATTAGAGAGTATTCAGATTTTCCAGTCCGGCCGAGAATCCTTCGAGCGAAATTTTCATCGGCACGCCAAGCCCGGGCGCCTCGTAAACGATGAAATTGGCGGCCGTACCTTTTTTCATTTTATCCAGAGTTTCCGGCGAGGCTTCCGCCAGGGCTTCGCAGATCTGCGGCCTGCACCGGGTGAAGGGCACCCGGCCCACCGCCGCGCCGTCAACTTCAAGGGCCACGCCCGTCGGCAGATAAACCCCAATCGGCGCCAGGACGCGCATCATGACAACGTCCTTTCCGCCTTGTTTCGTCCGGACGATTACCAGCGACAAACCAACATTCGGATTTTTTTCACTGCGCGTGACCTGCACCATGCCGCAAGATTTTTTTCCGTCCTTGTCGGCGCTGCATTGAATTTGCCAGGCGCCATGGGTTGCAACCGTTGCCGCCGAAGGTGGTGGAGCTGCCTGTTGCGCGGCCGGTACTTCCTGTCCCGGCTTTACCCGGGGGCCAAATGCCTTTCCCGGAGGGGAGGGCTGCTGATCCTGTGCAAGCGCCGAAACAGGGCAAAGAAGACCCAGCAGGCCAGCGACAGCGACGGTGCAAAGGGAGGAGGTGATTCTCACGGGGAAGGGTACCTTTCGTATGCGAAGCGCGGCTAATACAGCCGAGTTGGGTGTAAAACAACAGCGAATTGGCCCGTAGGGTAAAAGGCCCGGTGCTGCATTTCATGGATAAATGAGGCGGAATTTCGAACTGCGCCAAGCGATTGCTGGCGATTGGGCGAAGCGCTTGATTACAATGACGTTATGCCGCGCCCGCATTAGTTGCGGGTGGGATGCGAATGTGGTTCACATTCAGCCGTCCATTGGGGTAAACTTGGCATGTCACGATGGCGATGATCAGTCCGGGTAGACCGGCTGCGGGATGACGAATTGAGAGGATTACCGATGAAAATCGCAAGCAGGCTGGCGGCAACGGTAGCGGGAATGTTTGTCCTTTTCGCATCAGTTACGGCCTGGGCCACCGCCGGCCAGCCTGAGCCATGGCAAATGGGCCTGCAGGATGCCGCAACCCCCGTTGCCGAGTTTATCCACTCGCTGCACAACTTCCTGTTGGTGATCATCACCGTGATCACCCTTTTTGTGCTTGGCCTGATGCTTTACATTTTCGTGCGCTTCAACGCCAAGGCGAATCCGGTTCCCTCCAAGAACACCCACAATACTTTCCTTGAAGTGGCCTGGACCATTGTTCCCATTATCATTCTTGTGGTCATCGCCATTCCTTCCCTGCGCCTGCTTTACCTGGAGCGCGATATTCCGGCGGCCGACATGACCGTGAAAGTCATCGGCAACCCGAGCTGGAACTGGACTTACGAATATCCCGACCTCGGACTGAATGACGATGGCTCGGCCAAGGTCAGCTTCACCTCCTATCTGAAGCCAAAGGCGGATGCCGAGAGGGACAATGTTCCCTATCTGCTGGCCACCGACGTTCCCGTTGTCGTTCCCGTAAACAAGACGGTGAAGCTCATTGTGACATCTGATCCTGAAGGCATCATCCACGCCTGGACCATCCAGTCCTTTGGCGTGAAGATCGATGCCATTCCTGGTCGCCTGAACGAAGACTGGTTCAAGGCCACAAAGGAAGGCGTGTACTACGGCCAGTGCTCCGAACTGTGCGGCAAGGACCACGCTTTCATGCCCATCGAAGTGCATGTCGTATCCGAAGCGGACTTCGCCGCCTGGGCCCAAAAAGCCCAGACGGCCAGCATTGAAGAAGCCCGCGATTTTCTCTTTGCCATGCTGAAGGCCAAGGGCCAGCTGGCGCAAAACTGAATTCATTGAGAGGCTAACAACCATGTCCTACGCAACCGCCGCTCACGATGACCACGCCCTGCCGTCAGGCTGGAGGCGTTATGTCTATTCAACCAACCATAAGGACATCGGTACGATGTACCTGTGGTTTGCCATCATTTCAGGCCTGATTGGCGGCTTCCTCTCCATCATGATGCGCATTGAACTGGCCGAGCCCGGCATCCAGATTTTCTCGGGCCTCGCCCAAATGGCCTATGGCGCATCTGGCGATGCGGCCCTCGACCAGGGCAAGCACATGTATAATGTCTTCGTCACCGGCCATGGCCTGCTCATGATCTTCTTCATGGTCATGCCCGCGATGATTGGCGGTTTCGGCAACTGGTTCGTGCCGCTGATGATCGGCGCGCCCGACATGGCCTTCCCGCGCATGAACAACATTTCCTTCTGGCTCTTGCCTCCGGCTCTGGGCCTTCTCCTGATTTCCATGTTCGCCGAAGGCCCGGCGGGCGCTCATGGCGTAGGCGGCGGCTGGACGCTTTATCCGCCGCTTTCCACCACAGGCCAGCCCGGCCCCGCCATGGACTATGCCATTCTGGCCATCCATCTTGCGGGTGCCTCGTCCATCCTTGGCGCCATCAATTTCATCACCACCATTTTCAACATGCGCGCTCCCGGCATGACGCTCCACAAGATGCCGCTCTTCGTCTGGTCCATTCTGGTCACCGTGTTCTTGCTCCTGCTGTCGCTGCCCGTATTGGCCGGCGCTATCACCATGCTGCTCACCGACCGCAATTTCGGCACCTCCTTCTTCGTTCCCTCCAAGGGCGGCGATCCCATTCTCTTCCAGCATCTCTTCTGGTTCTTCGGCCATCCGGAAGTCTACATTCTCATTCTTCCCGGCTTTGGCATCATTTCGCAGATCGTGTCGACCTTCTCCAGGAAGCCGGTGTTCGGTTATCTCGGCATGGCCTACGCCATGGTTGCCATCGGCGTGGTCGGCTTCGTCGTCTGGGCCCACCACATGTACACCGTGGGCATGGACGCCGATACGCAGGCCTATTTCGTTGCCGCAACGATGATCATTGCGGTGCCGACCGGCGTCAAGATTTTCTCATGGATTGCCACCATGTGGGGCGGATCGATTGAATTCAAGGTGCCCATGCTCTGGGCCCTGGGCTTCATCTTCCTGTTCACCGTCGGCGGCGTCACCGGCGTGGTTCTGGCCAATGCCGGCGTTGACCGGTCCCTGCATGACACCTACTACGTGGTCGCCCACTTCCACTATGTGCTCTCGCTGGGCGCGGTGTTTGCGATCTTCGGAGCCTGGTATTACTGGTTCCCGAAAATCACCGGCTACATGTACAATGAGACTATCGGCAAAGTGCATTTCTGGGTCACGTTTGTCGGCGTGAACGTGCTGTTCTTCCCGCAGCATTTCCTGGGGCTGGCCGGCATGCCGCGCCGCTACATCGACTATCCGGCAGTGTTCGCCGGCTGGAACCAGGTCTCCTCCTATGGATCTTACATTTCCGCCATCGGCGTCCTGATCTTCCTCTACGGTGTCATCTCGGCTTATTCCAAGAAGGTGAAGGCAGCCGATAATCCCTGGGGCGAGGGCGCCACCACTTTGGAATGGACCCTCACGTCGCCACCGCCTTTCCACCAGTTCAACACGCTGCCCATCATAAAGTAACCTGATGAGCGACCTGCATTTGGATATCGCCAGCCATTCTCCCGTCCTTGGTGGGCAGGGCACGGCTGGCGATTATTTTGCGCTGCTCAAGCCGCGCGTCATGTCGCTGGTGATCTTCACGGCCCTTGTTGGTATCGTGGCGGCCCCCGGAACGCTTCATCCCCTGCTGGCGCTTGTGGCGCTCCTGGCCATTGGCATAGGTGCTGGCGCCTCCGGTGCCCTCAACATGTGGTATGATTCCGATATTGATGCGGTCATGCGGCGCACCCGATCGCGCCCCGTGCCGCGCGGCGCCATCCTTCCCGGTGAAGCGCTGGGCTTTGGCGCTTTCCTTGCTATTGCTTCCGTTATCGCCCTTGGCCTCTTCGTCAATCTGGTTGCGGCCGCCCTGCTGGCCTTCACCATTTTCTTCTATGTGGTGATTTACACCATGTGGCTGAAGCGCTGGACCCCGCAGAACATTGTGATCGGCGGCGCCGCAGGCGCCCTTCCTCCCATGATCGGCTGGGCCGCGGTGACCGGCACGATTGATCCGGGGAGCATTTCACTCTTCCTCATTATCTTCATGTGGACGCCGCCGCATTTCTGGGCGTTGGCCCTTTTCCGTGAGGATGACTATGGCAAGGCGGGCGTTCCCATGCTGCCCAATGTCGCCGGGCGCGATGAAACCCGCAAGCAGATCTTGCTCTATACGCTGGTGCTTCTGCCCCTGACATTCCTGCCCGCGCTCTTAGGGGTAAGCGGCATTCTCTACGTCACCGGCGTGGCGCTGCTCTCGGCCATCTTTCTTTACTACGCCATCAACGTTTACCGCCTCCGGGAAGGTGCGGCCGCTGACCGCGCCTGCAAGAAGCTTTTCGGCTTTTCAATCCTCTGGCTGTTCCTTGTCTTTGCCCTCATTCCCGTCGAGCGCCTGCTTGGAATTGCCAGCTTCGCCTCGGTGCTGCCGTGAACAACACGCCTTTCAGCCCGGCGGACATGGCGCGGCGCAGGAAGCGCTCCCTCGTTATGGCGCTTATTCTCGCGGTGCTCGTGGCCTTGTTCTTCGCCACCACCATCGTGCGGATCGGCAGCAATTTTGCCGCAATGGCGGGAGGTTGAGATGAAGCCAGCCCCAGTCATTCCCAACGCGCGGAAAAATCTTCGGGTGGCGGCAATCGCCGGAGCTGCTGTTCTTGGCATGGTGGGCCTCACCTATGCTTCGGTGCCGCTCTACAGCATGTTCTGCAGAGCCACCGGCTTTGGCGGCACCACCCAGCGTGCCGATGCGGCGCCTGAAACCGCAACCGACAAATTCATCACCGTCCGCTTCGACGCCAATACTGCAGGCAGCCTCGGCTGGAATTTCCATCCCGTGCAGTCCGTCATGAAGGTCAAGATCGGCGAGCAGAACATGGCCCATTACAGCGCCACCAACACCGCCCACAGGGTGTTGACCGGCAGCGCCATTTTCAACGTGTCGCCAACCGAGGCCGGCGCCTATTTCAACAAGATCCAGTGCTTCTGTTTCACCGAACAAACCCTGAAGCCCGGAGAATCCGCCGATCTGCCCGTGGTTTTCTTCGTCGACCCGGCAATCCTCGACGACCCGGATTCAAAATCCATCAGCGAGATCACGCTGTCCTATACATTTTTTCCAGTAGATAAACCTGATGCGGTTTCCGCGGTTGCGCAGCAGCTGCCGAAGCAAGATACGAATTGAGGAGTAGGGACATGGCTGACGACCACGCAAAGCACCACGACTATCATCTGGTCAATCCAAGCCCATGGCCGGCGGTTGGCGGGGCCTCGGCCTTTATCCTGGCCATTGGCGCCGTTAACTGGATGCATGGCGGCCATTGGGCCATCATGGCGCTCGGCTTTGCGCTTGTGCTCTACACCATGTTCATGTGGTGGCGTGACGTCATCCATGAAGCACATGCCGGCGATCACACGCCGGTTGTCAGCCTTCACCTACGCTACGGCATGATCATGTTCATTGCCTCGGAAGTCATGTTCTTCGTGGCGTGGTTCTGGGCCTTCTTTGACGCCAGCCTGTTTTCCGGTGAAGCCATCCAGGCCTCGCGACTCGCCTTGACCGAAGGTGTCTGGCCGCCGAAAGGCACGGCCATTTTTGACCCCTGGCATCTGCCCCTGGTCAACACCCTCATCCTTCTCACCTCGGGAACGACAGTGACCTGGGCCCATCACGCGCTCCTGAACAATGACCGCCAGGGCCTGAAATGGGGCCTCATCGCAACCGTGGTTCTGGGGGCGCTTTTCACCTGCATCCAGGCCTATGAATATGCCCACGCAGCCTTTGCCTTCAGCCGCGACAATGGCGGCAACATCTATGGCTCAACCTTTTTCATGGCCACGGGCTTTCATGGTTTCCACGTGCTTATCGGAACCATCTTCCTGTTCGTCTGCCTGATCCGCGCCATGAAGGGTGACTTCACGCCAAAACAGCACTTTGGTTTTGAAGCCGCCGCCTGGTATTGGCATTTCGTGGACGTGGTCTGGCTCTTCCTCTTTGCCTGCATCTACGTCTGGGCTTCGTCCGGCGTAGCGATCATCCACGAGTAATTGCAATTCCGGAGATGGATGGCAATTATTATCCGGACCTTTCCCCTCTCACGACGGGCCTCGCAGGCAAGTGCCCCCGTTGCGGGCGGGGAAAATTGTTTGACGGCTATTTGAGCGTTGCCAAATCCTGCCAGAGCTGCGGCCTGTCCTATGCCTTCGCTGACAGCGGCGACGGGGCCGCATGGTTCGTCATGCTCTTCGTCTGCGTGGTTGGCGTGGGCTCGATCCTCGGCGTTGAGATTGCTTTTGCGCCGCCCTACTGGGTACATATCCTGCTGATCATTCCCGTTCTCATTTTCATGCCGCTCATCCTCCTGCGGCCCGTGAAAGGCTTTCTTCTCTGCCAGCAATGGAAGACCAAAGCGCGCGAGGGCCGGACGGACTCATGAAACGGCGCATCTGGCCAATCGTGCTGTGGGCAGGCCTCGGCATTGCCGTGCTCCTGGCGCTCGGCACCTGGCAACTCTTCCGCCTCGGTGAAAAGCAGGCGCTGCTAGCGGAGATTGCCGCGCGAGCCAAGGCCCCGCCGCTGTCCCTCACGGAAGTTCTCGCGCGCCGCGACACGGGCGCTGATGTTGAATTCGACGCGGTTAAGGTGCGCGGCGTGTTTGATCACGCCGCCGAACGGCACAAGCTCGCTTCCTTTGAGGGAAGCCCCGGCTGGCAGATCATCACGCCGTTCAAGAGCGACGAGGGCATTGTAGCTTTGGTGGACCGCGGCGTTGTGTCCGCCGACCTGAAGGACGCCGCCAAGCGCAATGAAAGTCCCGCACCCGTGGAACTGAATGCCGTGGTGCTCGCCCATAGCCACGAACGCGGGTTTTTTGATCCCGACAATGATGCCGAAGGCAATCTCTGGTACTGGTGGGATGTGCCCGCCATGCTCTCGTCCGTGACCATTGCCCCTGACTTGCAGGTCGCCCCCTTCATCCTGCAGGAGCTTCCCGGCAGCGATGCGAACCGCTTTCCGCGCCCCGCCGGCCCCGAAGTGCAACTCAGCAACAATCACATGCAATATGCCATCACCTGGTTTTCCTTCGCCGCAACGCTTCTCGTGATTGCCGGCCTTTTCATCCGGAAACAGCGGAAAACAACCGATGCTTGAAGCCACGGGGTCTCCCCGCTAGTTTGCAGTCCCGTTTGAAAGGTTCTTCCGTGCAATATGTGTCCACCAGGGGCGAAGCCCCGGAGCTTGGCTTCGAAGATGTCCTCCTCACCGGCCTCGCCCGTGATGGCGGCCTCTATGTGCCCAAGTCCTGGCCGCAGATTTCCGCCGAAGAGTTGCGGGACTTGCGCGGGCGCTCCTATCAGGAAGTGGCCTGGCATGTGGTTTCGAAATTCACCGGCAACGCCATTCCTGAAGCTGAACTGAAGCAGATGATTGCCGAGGCCTACGCAACCTTCGGCCATCCTGCGGTTACACCATTGAAGCAGATGGCTGCCAATCAATGGCTGCTCGAACTTTTCCACGGGCCGACCCTCGCCTTCAAGGATGTGGCCATGCAGTTGCTGGCGCGACTGATGGAGTGGTCGCTCAACAAGCGCGGCAGCCACGCAACCATTGTCGGCGCTACCTCCGGTGACACCGGAGGGGCCGCCATTGACGCCTTCAAGAATAGCCGGAACACCACGACGATCATTCTGCATCCCCATGGCCGGGTGAGCGACGTCCAGCGCCGCCAGATGACCACGGTGGACAGCCCGGCAATTCACAACATCGCCATTGAAGGCAATTTCGACGACTGCCAGGCCATCCTCAAGGCCCTGTTCAATGATCATGCTTTCCGCGACAGCGTGGGTCTTGCCGGCGTGAACTCCATCAACTGGGCCCGGATCATGGCCCAGGTTGTTTACTATGTGTCCTCCGCCGTGGCGCTTGGCGCGCCGGATCGCAAGGTCAGCTTCTGCGTTCCCACCGGCAACTTTGGCGATATTTTCGCGGGCTATACGGCCAAGCGCATGGGCCTTCCCATTGACCGCCTGGTCATTGCCACCAACGTCAATGACATTTTGGACCGCACCCTGAAAACCGGCCGCTACGAAATGCAGGGCGTGAAACCAAGCTCAAGCCCCTCGATGGATATCCAGGTTTCGAGCAATTTCGAGCGCCTGCTATACCAGGCTTATGGCCGTGATGCCGCTGCAATCCGCAGCCTGATGTCAGGCCTGTCGCAATCCGGCGCCTTCACCATTGCGCCTAAGGAACTGGCTGCCATCCGCGCGGAATTCAATTCCTTTGCCGTCAATGAAGCCGAGACCGCCAAAACCATCGCCCAGACCCTGAAAGCAACCGGCGAGCTTTTGGACCCCCACAGCGCCACCGGCTTTGCCGCCGCCCTGCGCGCCAAGGCCGGAAACAGCCCCATGGTCACCCTGGCCACCGCGCACCCCGCCAAATTCCCCGAGGCTGTCGAAAAAGCCAGCGGAATAAGGCCCCATTTACCTCAAAGACTATCCCACTTGCTCAATGCCAAGGAACGTTTCACTATACTGCCTAACAGCGCCACGGCGGTCAGGGATTTTGTCCTGTCGATCAATAAGGCCTGAAATGGGATTGAATTATGGGTGTTGAGATTACCTGCCTAGAAAATGGGTTGAACGTGTTGACCCACGCCATGCCCCAAATCGAAACCGTGGCCTTGGGCATTTGGGTGAAGGCAGGAGCCAGGGACGAAAGGCCGGAAGAAAACGGCATCGCTCATTTCCTCGAACACATGGCCTTCAAGGGCACCAAGCGCCGCACCGCCAAGGATATCGCCGAGGAAATTGAATCGGCGGGCGGTGAAATCAACGCCTCGACCGGCATGGAAACGACAACTTACTACGCCCGCGTGCTGAAGGATGACTGGGCGCTCGCTCTTGATATCCTCGCCGACATTTTCACCGAATCCCAGCTCGATGATGAAGAGCTGGAACGCGAACGCGATGTCATCCTGCAGGAAATCGCCGCCGCCAATGACCAGCCAGATGACCTGGTTTTTGATCTCGCCCAAAGCGCCAGCTACGGCGACCATCCCCTGGGCCGTTCGATCCTCGGCACCTCGGAACTGATCGCCGCCGTGAACCGCGAAAAAATGCTGGCCTGGCGCGACCGCAACTACTGGGCCTCGCGCATTGTCGTGACCGCCGCCGGCAACATCGACCATGAAAAATTCGCGGCAGCGGCAAAAAGACTTTTTGGCAAGATCGCGCGCGGACAGCAGCCCCAGCGTGAACCCCCGAGTTTTTCCGGCACCGAGCAGAAGTCGCAGAAGCCGCTCGACCAAACGCATGTAGTGCTTTCATTTGCGGCGCCAAGTTACCGTGATCCCGAGATTTATCAGCTTCAGGTGCTGTCGAGCATCCTGGGTGGTGGCATGTCATCGCGGCTGTTTCAGGAGGTCCGCGAAAAGCGCGGGCTGTGTTACAGCGTCTTCGCTTTCGGCTCGGCCTATGAGGATGCGGGGCAGATCGGCGTCTATGCCGCAAGCTCGCCGGAACACACCGAAGAACTGCTCAATGTCACCTCAAGCGTGATGATGTCGGTCACGAGTGCTGTAACCGACGCGGAAGTTGCACGCGCCAAGGCCCAGTTGAAAACCAGTCTTGTGATGAACCTGGAAAGCGCATCGTCGCGCGCCGACCAGATCGCCCGGCAGTTCCTCGCCTTCGGCGTGGTCCCGGCTATTTCCACGCTGGTGGAAAAGATCGAGGCGGTGACGCCTGATCAGGTCCGTGCTCTGGCAGCACGGCTGTTTCAGGACAAGGTGCCGGCCGTCAGCGCGGTCGGGCAACTGTCGCATCTCTCCGCCCACAAGAAGATTTCAGGGTATTTCTCAAAACACTGACGTGAAGGCCAAATGGTTTTTTTGAGATCACCCTTTGCAAATGATCCGCTGCCGCAACTGCATCATGGCCCGGTGCTGCTGCGCCCGCCGGTACTTTCCGATTTTGAAAGCTGGGTGCGCCTGCGCCAGGAGAGCAAGAATTTCCTCGCCCCCTGGGAACCGCTCGCGCCCAACTATGAATTCAGCAAGTTCAATTTCCGCTCGCGCATCAAGCACTATCAGGCGCAGGCGAAAAATGATGCGGCTTACGCCTTCTTTGTTTTTCACCGCGAGCAGGAACATCTTCTGGGCGCCATCACCGCGTCCAATGTCCGCCGCGGCGCGGCGCAAATGTGTTCGGTGGGCTACTGGGTCGGCAAGCCCTATGCCCGCCAGGGTTACATGGGCCATGCGTTGAACGCACTGGTCGGTCACGCCTTCAACGGACTGAGTCTGCACCGCGTCGAAGCTGCCTGCCTGCCCTCAAATCAGGCCTCGATTGCGCTCCTGCGCCGCTGTGGTTTTTCAGAGGAGGGCTTGGCGAACAAATACTTGAATATAGCGGGGAAATGGCAGGATCACCTGCTGTTTGCGAAGCTCTCCGAAGGCCGCTAGCGGCAGTTCTTGCCAGTCGGGTCGCAGCACGTTACGTAGTAGCCCACCTGTTGAGGCCGACACAACTAGGACGAATGGATGTTATTGCGCTTTGCTTCATTTCTGCTGCTGATTCTTTTCAGTCTTGCAAATTCTGCATTTGCCGAAACCCGTCTCGATGTGGGCGCCATGGGCTCCAGCATCAATCTCGCGCCCTATTTGCAGCGGCTGACCACTGAAAAACCAGAAGTCCTTGTCGAGCTGCCGCGCGATGCCATGGGAAAGGTGGGCGCGCTCCCGTTGAAGGCAACCCGTCCGGCGCCGCCTTACCAATGGATGATTCTGACTTTGGTGAACACCACCAAAGCGCAGAAAAACCTGATCGTGGCCATCGATCATCAGAAGTTCCCAGGCTCCGGGGTAATCTTTCCGCTGAACCCGGGAAGCGTCGTTGCCAGCATGGCCACCAACGCCACCGTCACACCCTCCAAGGTTTCGGCTCTCGGGCAGGATGCCTATAGCGTTGTCATGGAACCATCGACAACCATAAGCTTGGCGCTGGAAATGACCGGTGATGCGCCCGCCGCCATGCTCTGGGAGCGTGATTCCTTTGATTCCCTGTCGCGCTCCATTGCCTTCTTCCGCGGCGCGATTCTCGGCGTGGCCGTGTTGCTGTCGTTGAGCATGCTGCTGCTCTACACCACGCGGGCCCGTGCCTCATTCCTGTCCGGCGGCATTTTTGCGCTGGCGTCCGTAGCCTTCGTCGCCATGGAGGCCGGTTATTTCGCCCAGGCGCGACAACTGTTCCTGGGATTTCAGATTTCCCCCGCTGAAACCCGCGCTGTCATTGAATCACTCATGTCCGTGGGCCTCCTGCTGTGCCTGACTTCATTGGCCGATCTCCGCCGGACCGTTCCAATTCTCCGGAACATTTTTGTGGGGCTGGCAATAGCGGGCGCAGCACTGCCCGTATATGCCTTTGTCGATCCGCTGCTGGTTTCCGCCATTGCCCGCATTGCCTTTGCAATCATCGCAGTCATTGGCTTCGTCCTCCTATTCCGCCTGCGCCAGCTCCGCCCGGCGGAATCGGCCTTGCTGCTTTGGTCCACCGTCGTCGTCTGGAGCTTCATGGCGACGATCGCCGCGTTTTCAAAAAACCCCAGCTCATACATTTCGCACGCCCTTCTTCTGGGCCTCGTCACCGTTCTCGTTTTCATGACGTTTCGCTTTGCCCAAAGTGCCGCCAGCACCGGCGTCCTCTCACGGCGCCTGTTCCAGGAGGCGGGCCGCCGCGGCCTGGCGCTTGCCGGCGCCCAGCAATATGTCTGGGACTGGCAGCCGGACGACCAGAATCTTTTTGTAAGCGAGGAACTGGAACAGGCCCTGGGCCATCCGCCGGGAACGCTCACCGAGGCCGCAGCCGACTCCTTGCTCGACATCATGCATCCCGCCGACCGCGTCGCCTATCTGGCGACCGTCGAAAATGCCGAACGCCGCGGCCGCGGCCTGATCAATCAGGAACTGCGCCTGCGCCGGGCGGACGGCACCTACCGCTGGTTTGAACTGCGGGCCCGCGCCATGGCCGGCTCCGACAACCGCATGGTGCGCAGCATCGGCACCCTCTCGGACATTACCAATGCCAAGAGAACCGAGGAACGCCTGCTCAACGATGCGGTTTATGACCGGATCACCGGACTTCCCAACCGCGCCCTGTTCATGGACAGGCTCAAGCGTGAAATCGCCAAGCCCAATTCCGACAATCTCCATGTCATCCTTGTCGACATCGACCGCTTCAAGACGGTGAATGATGGCCTTGGCCATGATGCCGGCGACAGCCTGTTGACGGTTCTGGGCCGCCGCATTGAGCAGCTCCTCGGCGCGGAAGACACCGTGGCGCGCCTGCCCGGCGACCAGTTTGCCATCCTCTTTTCCGACTCCGGCCAACGGCGCGACATCAAGCGCTTCACCGACAGCATGCGCCTGGCAATTTCCAAGCCGCTAAGCATAAATCAGCAGGAGATCTTCATGACCGCCTGCCTCGGTGCGGCCAGCCGCCGGGAGGGTGGTTCGACCGCCGACCAGCTCATGAAAGATGCGGCAATTGCCCTTTATGAAGCCAAGCGCCGCGGCAAGGAGATGATTGAGTTCTTCCGCTCGTCCATGCGCGATAATCGCGGTGAACTCGTGGCCCTTGAAGCGGAACTGCGCCGCGCCCTGGAACGCAATGAGATAGAAGTCCATTACCAGCCGATCGCCAGGCTGAGTGACATGGACCTCGCCGGGTTTGAAGCCCTGGTGCGCTGGCGCCATCCAAGTCTTGGGCTTCTGGCGCCGGAAAGTTTTCTGGGCCTTGCCGAGCAAACCGGCATGATCAAGGATATCGGCCGCTTTGTCCTCAACGAAGCCACCCGGCAACTTGGCATCTGGCAGCGCGCCTTCAGGCCTTCCGAACCGGTGTTCATGGCAGTCAATGTCTCGGCGAGCCAGCTCATGGATACGGATATCGTGGCCGACATCCGCGCCGCCGTCACCCGTGAAACCGTATACCGCCACACCCTGAAAATCGAAGTGACCGAATCCACCGTGATGCAGTACCCGGAGAAATCCGCGAGCCTGCTGGAGATGGTCAAGCAACTCGGCGTTGGCCTCGCCTGCGATGATTTCGGCACCGGCTATTCATCGCTTTCCAGCCTCCGCCACTTGCCTTTTGATACCTTGAAGGTGGATCGTTCATTTGTTTCGCCCGAAGTCGAGGACGAGAAGGCGGCCATCATCCTGCACTCGATTGTCTCGCTGGCCCATGACCTCGGCCTGACGATTGTCGCGGAGGGCATTGAAGACCAGGCCCAGGTTGACCGCCTCGTCGAGCTTGACTGTGACTATGGCCAGGGATTTTTCATTGGCCAGCCTATGACCGCCAAGCAGGTGAGCGAGTCGCTGACCTCGATGCCCTATGCAAAGGGCCATGGCCGCACCGCCATGTCGAACCTCTGGGAACGCGCCACCCATGAGCCCGTGCCGCTTCCCGTTGAAACGGAATTGACCGTTGATGCCATCGAGAGTGCAGAACAGCCCCAGTTGCCCCCTGTGCAAACCCAGGATCCTGATTGGTTGGCGGTGAAGGCGGTGGCGCTGGCCATCCAGGCGGAGAAGGCCGCGGCACTGCAGCCGAGGCCGGGCTCCTCGCCCATGGCGCCGCGGCCACTCAGGCCCTTGCCCGAGGAATTGCCGAGCATTCCCCTGGGAGAGAACCGGCCGATGAAAAAACCGAAAAAGAAAAGTCCTGCAAAGAAGAAGCAGGCCGTTAAAAAGGAAAGCCCGGAAGCTTCAGGCGTGGCCTGACTCGGATGAGAGCATCAGCGGATCGACGCCGATTTTCTTAAGCGCCCGCCCGTATTTCCCGTCATTGTCCGGGCCGAAAACGAGGTCATCATCGGCCTCGCAATGCAGCCAGCCGTTGTGCTGGATTTCATTTTCAAGCTGGCCCGCAACCCAGCCCGAATAGCCCAGCGCCAGCATGACCTTGATGGGGCCGTTGCCCCGAGCAATGGCCTGCAGGATTTCAACCGTGGCGGTGAGCGCCACGGTGTCATTGATTGGCAGGCTAGTGGCGCTCGAAAGATAATCGGTGCTGTGCAGCACAAAGCCGCGGAACTGCTCCACCGGCCCGCCGAACAGAACCGGCAGGTTCAAAACCGGCGGCGCGAGATCTCGGATTTCATCCGACGGCACGATCTTGAGCTGATCGACAAGATCGGAAAAGAACATCATGGGCGCCGTCTTGTTGACGATGATCCCCATGGCCCCGCTCTTGCTGTGCGCGCACATGAAAATGAGCGAGCGGTCAAACCGGGGATCGCCAATGCCCGGCATGGCGATAAGGATCTGGCCTTCGAGGTAATGCGAAGCGGTCATTGACACAATTTATCTGGAATTGAAGCATTAGAAAAGCAAAGCATTGTGACAGGAAATTGATTGGGAAATATGGGGCCTGGGGCCATAATGAAGACATGAACCGAAGACAGGCCTTAATTGCAATCGCTGCTATTCCGCTCGTGGCAACGGCAACGGCGGCGCGAAGCGAGATTCCCGAGCCTTTCAAGGTCTCCCTGATAACAGGCGTTCAGGAGGGCGGAGTCTGGCAGGCGGGCATTCTGGTTGAACTGGAGCCCGACTGGAGAACCTATTGGCGCATGCCCGGTGATTCCGGGATTCCCCCGCAATTCGATTGGGCGGGCTCACAGAACGCGGCGGCTATCGAGGTGGGTTTTCCCGTGCCGCGCCGCTTCAATGATGCCGGGAGCGAAACCATCGGCTACCATGACCGGGTGGTGTTTCCCCTCGTCGTGAAGCCCGAAAAGCTGGATGCCGGGGTCAGCCTCAAGCTCGGCATGTTCTTCGCGGTGTGCAAGGATATCTGTATTCCCGCCAAGGCCAAAGTCGAGGCGGCGCTTGCCACCTCCGCCGCAAATCCCCTGTTGGATGAATGGCGCAAGCGCGTGCCGCGCATTGCGGCTGCGGGCGACAGCCCCTTCGTGATGGCGGCCCGCTTTGACATCCGGGAAAAACGGCCCGCGCTCGTGCTCAGCCTGAAAGAGCAGGTCCAGGACATTTTCGTGGAATCTGAAACCTCCGCCTATTTCGAAAAGCCCCGGTTCGACAGCGCTGCCGGCGAAGCCTGGCTCCCCATTGCGAACTTCAAGGATACCGCGAAGCTCCGTGGTGTTCCCCTGAAACTTACCCTTGTGACCGGTGAATCCGGCATTGAACAAACTCTCATGATCGCCTAAATCAACCTCCGCATTCACCCCCATTCAGGAAAATTTCATGACCATCGCCGTTGGAGACCGTCTGCCCCAGGTGGAATTTTTGTCGATGACCGGCGATGGCGCGCAGAAGCTTTCAACCGATGTGATTTTCGCTGGCCGCAAGGTCGTGCTTTTTGCTTTGCCGGGAGCCTTCACGCCCACCTGCAGCCGCAATCATCTGCCGGGTTACATAGCCAATCTCGATGCCATCAAGGCCAAGGGCGTTGATTCGGTGGTTTGCGTGACCGTGAATGACGTGCACGTGGTGAACGCCTGGGCCGAGCATACCGGCGCCAAAGGCAAGATAACCATGCTGGCTGACGACAACGGCGTCTTCACCAAGGCCGTGGGCATGAACCGTTTCTATCCTGATTCCGGCATGGGCGAACGCTCAAGGCGCTATTCCATGATCGTCGACGACGGCGTGGTCCGCCAGATCAACCCTGAAGACAGGCCCGGTGTCAACGTCTCCGGTGCGGATACGATCCTGCAGCAGTTGTAATCAGCGCTTGAACGGCGCCATGCCTGCGCGGGCCAGTTCATCGGCCCGCTCGTTTTCGTTGTGGCCCGCGTGGCCCTTCACCCAATGCCATGAGATGTCATGGGTTGCCAGCGCCGCATCCAGCCTTTGCCAGAGCTCCACATTCTTCACCGGCTTCTTGTCGGCGGTTTTCCAGCCATTGCGCTTCCAGCCGTGAATCCACTTGGTAATGCCGTCTTTGACATAGTTCGAGTCCACATGCATTTCCACCTTGCAGGGCCGCTTGAGCGATTCAAGCGCGGCGATCGCCCCCATGAGTTCCATGCGGTTGTTGGTGGTTTCCGCCTCGCCGCCTGAAAGTTCCTTGCGCGTGCCATTGAAAGCAAGAATGGCTCCCCAGCCGCCGGGCCCGGGATTTCCCGAGCACGCCCCATCCGTATGCACGATGACCTTGTTGGCTGTCATGAGGCGGCGGCAACGGCGCGCAATTCGCGCGGCAGTTTGAACGAGACGTTTTCTTCCCGCAGCACCACGTTCTCCACCGTCACATCATAATGCCCACGGAAAGCGTCGATGATTTCATTCACCAGGATTTCCGGAGCAGAAGCACCAGCGGTGATTCCGATGGTGTGAAGGTCTTGCAAAAGCGACCAATCCAGGTCAGTGGCCCGCTGAACAAGAAGCGCCCGTGCACAGCCATTATTCTCTCCAACTTCCACCAGCCGCTTTGAATTGGAGGAGTTGGGCGCGCCAACGACAAGCAGAAGCTCAATTCTGCCCGCGATGGATTTCACCGCTTCCTGCCGGTTGGTGGTGGCATAGCAGATGTCTTCGCGCAACGGCCCCCGTATGCCCGGAAAGCGCCGCTGCAGGGCAACGATGATGTCGCGCGTGTCGTCCACCGAAAGCGTCGTCTGCGTCACGTAAGCCAGCTTCTGTGGATTTGTCACAACTAGCGTTTCAGCATCGGCCACCGTTTCAATGAGGCTGATGGCACCCGCCGGCAATTGCCCCATGGTGCCAATCACTTCCGGGTGGTGCCGATGGCCGATCAGGATGATTTCAAGGCCATCTGCGTGATGGCGCTGGGCTTCCATGTGAACCTTGGTCACCAGAGGGCAGGTGGCATCGATCTGGAAAAGCTTTCGTGCGCTGGCAGCCGCGGGAACCGCCTTGGGAACCCCATGGGCCGAGAAAATCACCGGCCGGTCGCCCGCCGGAATTTCGTCCAGCTCGTCGACAAATATGGCGCCCTTGGACTTGAGGTCATCGACCACGAACTTGTTGTGCACGATCTCGTGGCGCACATAAACCGGCGCCCCGTAAAGCGCCAGGGCCCGCTCGACAATATCAATGGCTCGCACCACCCCGGCGCAGAATCCGCGCGGTGCTGCCAGCAAGACTGTGAGCTTTGGCATCGACATGGGGCTTACATGCGAGGGGCGGGCGGCGTTGTCAAGAAAGCCGTGCGACCCTTGCCTTTTACCCCCCGGCCCTCTACCTTCCGCCCAGTTCGCGTAAAACGCCAAGCGGGAGAGACCGGGGGCAACCCCGGCGCCGAAGGAGCAACCGCCCCGGAAACTCTCAGGCAAAAGGACCGCGGCGTTTTGGAACTCTGGAGAGCAGGGGAGTTACACCCCTCACCGTAGGAGCAAGTCTGGCCGTGTCGGAGTGGCGGTTCGGGCGAAAACTCTCAGGTTCTCTGACAGAGGGGGCAGGCCATGTGCTGATTTGCGCGGGGCCTGTCGTCAATTGTCAGGAGTTCCGATGAACGAAGCTGCCCTCAAGCGCACAATCCTTTACGATGAGCACGCCGCTCTTGGGGCCAAGCTTGTGCCCTTCGCCGGCTATGAAATGCCCGTGCAATATCCGACAGGCATTCTCACCGAACACAACTGGACCAGAACCAGCGCCGGCCTTTTTGACGTGTCCCACATGGGTCAGGCCTTTCTCGTAGGCCCCGACCACGCGACCACCGCCGCCGCCATGGAAAAACTGGTTCCCGCTGACATCGCCAGCCTCAAGCCCCACCAGATCCGCTACTCGCAATTCCTCAATCCTGAAGGCGGTATTCTGGATGATCTGATGATCACCCGCTCGGCCTATGCGGGCTATGAAGGCTGGCTCTATTTCGTCTGCAATGCCTCGCGCAAGGACGATGACTTTGCCCACATCGAAAAAAATCTTGCCGACAATGTGAAGCTCCAGCGCGGCGAAACCATGTCTCTCATTGCCCTGCAGGGGCCAAAGGCCGAGGCAGCGCTTGCAAAACTCGCGCCCGCCGTGCGCGATATTCCGTTCATGTATTACGCCGCCATTTCGATTGATGACATCCAGGCCCATGTCTCGCGCTCCGGCTATACCGGCGAGGATGGTTTTGAAATTTCAATCTTTGACAAGGATGCCGTGCGGCTCTGGCAATTGTTGCTGGCCAATCCGGACGTGAAGCCCATTGGACTCGGCGCGCGCGACTCGCTGCGACTGGAAGCAGGCCTCTGCCTTTACGGCCACGACATTGACGAAACCACCAGCCCTGTCGAAGGTGACCTTCTCTGGTCAATCCAGAAACGCCGCCGAACCGAAGGCGGCTTTATCGGCGCGGCACGCGTGCAGAGAGAAATAGCCTCAGGCACGACGCGAAAGCGTGTCGGCATCAGGCCCGAAGGCCGCGCCCCCGCCCGGGAAGGGACTGTCGTCACTGACGCAAGCGGCCGTCAGATTGGCATCATCACTTCCGGTGGCTTCGGCCCCACCGCCAATGGCCCGGTGGCGATGGGCTATGTCGAAACCGCATTCGCAACAGCTGGCACCGCGGTTCAGCTCATCGTGCGCGACAAACCCATGCCCGCCCAGATCACAAGCCTGCCTTTCGTCCCCCATAATTATAAACGCTGAGGAGATCACACATGTCCGTCAAGTTTTCGAAAGACCATGAGTGGGTGAGCGTTGCCGGCGACATCGCCACCATCGGCATCACCAATCACGCCCAGGAGCAATTGGGCGATGTGGTGTTTGTCGAATTGCCAGCCGTTGGCAAGAAGGTTGCCAAGGGCGGCGATGCCGCCGTGGTTGAAAGCGTGAAAGCCGCGAGTGAGGTTTATGCGCCCGTTACCGGCGAGGTAGTTGACGTGAACAAGGAACTCGAAGGCGATCCGGCTCTCGTCAATCGCGGCGCCGAAGGCGAAGGCTGGTTCATGAAAGTGAAAATCTCCAATCCAGCCGAGCTCAACGAGCTGATGGACAAGGCCGCCTACGACAAATTTGTTGCAAGTCTCTAAGGAGTTCCCCTGATGCCTCGTGCCAGCCTTGCCGATCTCGAACCCGGCGCCAATTTCATCCGCCGCCATATCGGCCCGAGCGAAACCGAAACCGCCGACATGCTGCGTGAAGTGGGCGCCAAGTCGCTGGAGGATTTCATCGCCAAGGTGGTGCCAAAGGAAATCCGCATGGCGCGGCCCCTGGACTTGCCAAAGGCCAAGGCGGAACGCACAGCACTCTCCTATTTGCGCAAGATGGCGGATCGCAACGAAGTGTTCACCTCCATGATCGGCATGGGCTACTACGGCACCGTCACCCCCAAGGTCATCCTGCGCAATGTGCTGGAAAATCCCGGCTGGTACACGGCCTACACGCCCTATCAGGCCGAAGTAAGCCAGGGCCGCCTCGAGGCCCTTCTCAATTTCCAGCAGGTGATCGTCGATCTCACTGGCCTCGAACTCGCCAATGCCTCCCTTCTTGATGAAGCAACTGCTGCCGCCGAAGCCATGGCCATGGCCAAGCGCCTGGTCAAGACAACTGCGAATGCCTTCTTCATTGACCGCGACACCCATCCGCAAACCATCGGCGTCATCCAGACCAGGGCCGGCGCCTTTGGCTATGACGTGGTGATCGGCGATCCCATGAAGGATCTGAAGCCGGAAACCGTCTTTGCCGCCCTTCTGTCTTACCCCGGTTCATCGGGCGAAGTGCGCGACTATCGAAGTGTTATCCACAAGCTCCACGGAGCAGGCGCCATGGCCATCATGGCAACCGACCTGCTGGCCCTTGCCCTGCTGACACCACCTGGAGAATTGGGTGCCGACATCGCCGTGGGCTCAGCCCAGCGCTTCGGCGTGCCCATGGGCTATGGCGGGCCCCACGCCGCCTTTTTCGCCACCCGCGAAGAATTCAAACGCGCCATGCCGGGCCGCATCATCGGCGTGTCCATCGACGCCGAAGGCCACCGGGCCCTGCGCATGGCCATGCAGACCCGCGAGCAGCATATCAGGCGCGAGAAGGCCACCAGCAACATCTGCACCGCGCAGGTCCTGCTCTCCATCATCGCCTCCATGTTCGCCGTCTACAATGGCCCCGAAGGCATTCGCAAAATGGCGGCGCGCACCCACCGCCTTGCCGAAATATTCGCAAGTGCCATGACCTCATTCGGCTATGAAGTCGCCACCAAATCCTTCTTCGATACGGTGACCATCCACGCCCCCGGCCGCGCCTACGCCCTGTTTGCCCGCGCCAAGGAAAAGCGCGTCAACCTGCGCTATGTCGATGCCGATCATCTCGGCATCAGCTTTGACCAGTCGACGCGCCGCGAGGAATTGAAACGCCTGCTCAGCGTCTTCAAAACCGATGCGGCAGAGCGCGCCGATATTGATGCGCTCGACAAGGCCACCACGGAAACCATTCCAAAATCCTTGGCGAGAACTTCGAGCTATCTCACCCACCCGGTCTTCGAAATGTATCATTCCGAAACTGAAATGTTGAGGTATCTCCGTCACTTGCAGGCAAAAGATGTAGCATTGGATCAAGCGATGATTGCACTCGGTTCCTGCACCATGAAACTCAACGCCACCACTGAAATGATTCCCGTGACCTGGCGGAATTTTTCGCTGCTCCATCCCTTTGCACCTCTCGAACAGACGCAAGGTTATCAGCAGCTGTTCGAAGAACTGGAAGCGATGCTGGCGGAAATCACAGGCTTCGATGCGGTGTCCTTGCAGCCCAATGCCGGCAGCCAGGGCGAGTATGCGGGCCTGCTTGCCATCCGCGGCTACCATGCCTCGCGTGGGGAAACGCATCGCGACATTTGCCTCATTCCGGTCTCCGCCCACGGCACTAACCCCGCCTCATCGGTGATGGCCGGATTCAAGGTGGTGGTTGTGGCTTGCGATGAACAGGGCAACGTTGACGTGGCCGATCTCAAGGCCAAGGCCGAAGAACACAAAAACAATCTCGCCGCCCTCATGATAACCTATCCCTCCACCCATGGCGTGTTCGAAACCGCCGTCAAGGATATCTGCGCCACCATCCATGCCCATGGCGGCCAAGTGTATCTGGATGGCGCCAACCTCAATGCGCAAGTTGGCGTGGTGCGTCCCGCCGAACTCGGCGCCGACGTCTGCCACATGAACCTGCACAAGACCTTCTGCATTCCCCATGGCGGCGGCGGGCCGGGCGTCGGCCCCATCGGCGTGAAGGCCCATCTCGCTCCCTTCCTGCCGGGCCACAGCGTGGTGGATGGCGTGAACCCCGCCGCGGGCCGCGATCAGTCACAGGGTGCTGTATCCGCCGCCCCTTGGGGCTCCGCCTCAATCCTGCCGATCTCCTGGACCTATATCGCCATGATGGGCGGCGAGGGCCTGCGCAAGGCCACCATCGTCGCCATTCTCAACGCAAACTACATGGCCAAACGCCTCAATCCCCATTTCCCCGTGCTTTACACGGGGCCGGGCGGTTTTGTGGCCCATGAATGCATCATTGACCTGCGCTGGCTGAAGGAACGTACCGGCCTCGGCGTGGAAGATGTGGCCAAGCGCCTGGTGGATTATGGCTTCCATGCCCCCACCATGTCATTCCCGGTGATCGATACACTGATGATCGAGCCCACCGAATCCGAATGCAAGCGTGAGCTCGACCGCTTCTGCGACGCTATGATCGAGATCCGCAAGGAGATCGCTGAAGTGGAGGAGGGCAGGGCTGACAGGCTCGACAACGTGCTGAAAAACGCCCCCCATACGCACCGGCTGCTGCTCGGCGACTGGAAGCATCCCTATTCCAAGGAGAAGGCCTTCTTCCCGCTGAAAGGTTACGTCAACGACAAGTATTGGCCGCCCGTGGCCCGCGTCGACAATGTCTACGGCGACCGCAACCTTGTGTGCACCTGCCCGCCCATGGCAAACTACATGGAAGCGGCGGAATAGCCCGATTTGACAATAGCTCCAATTCTGACTAATCAGACTAGTCAGAATTGGAGCTAACATGAACAAGCACACCCGCGTCTGGTCCCTGCAAGAGGCCAAGGCAAAATTCAGCGAAGTCGTAAAAAGGGCCCAAACTGAAGGCCCATAGACAGTTACTGTTCATGGCAAAACAGCTGTCATGATCACATCTCCGGGAAGCTCCATGCTTGAGGCTCCTTCGATTGATGATATTGTGGCGGCATTCCAGGCCTGTCCCTTGAAGGATTTTGAAATCCCCAGAACCCGAACTTTTGGCAAATTTAGGGATGTCGATTTGTGAACGGCTGGCTCCTTGATACCAATGTTGTCTCTGAATTGCGGAAGCCTAAGCCTAACAAGTTGGTGCTAGACTGGATGCGGGCGACGGGAAGCCAAAAGCTTTTCCTGTCATCGATAACTTTTGCGGAAATAAGATTTGGCATTGAAATGCAGCATGACCCCGACCTCAGGTCACGGCTCGCAATTTGGCTGGATACAGTCATCCGGCCCATGTTCGAGGGGCGTGTTGTTGAGGCAAACGAAGACGTTCTTCTCGAATGGCGGCTTATGGGTGAAACATTGCCCAAACAGAAACGGACAGTGCCGGAACCTGACCTGCTGCTGAGTGCAATTGCCAGGCATCATCGTTTAAATATGGTGAGCCGTGACATCAAGCACATAAAAGTGACAGGTATCCCTGTTCTTAATCCCTGGACCGGCGAGCGCTTTAACGTGGCTTAATTCAGCCGGCTCTTCACCGCGGCGATTGACTCGTCGATGAGCTTGCCGCTCTTGGCGCCCTGAACCGCTTCGCCGACCAGCCTGCAGGCGGCGGCGATGGCGGCTTCGGTTGCGGTGGTGCGCACTTCCTTGATGGCGGCAGCTTCGGCTTGCACGATTTTCTGGGCCGCCTGCTTGGTGCGGCGTTCAATGGTCTCGGCCAGCTTCTTGCGCGTCTCGACGCCATAGGCCTCTGCCTCGACCTTGGCCTGCGCCACGATATTGGCAGCGTCCTTCTCGGCGTCAGCGCGCTTCTTCTGGTATTCGGCCAAAAGTGCCTGGGCTTCCTCGCGGAGCTTCCGCGCTCCTGCCAATTCCTTGTTGATCTTGTCGGCCCGCTCGTCCAGCATCTTGGCAAGCATGGCCGGCACTTTGAGATAGATGCCAAGGCCTACGAAAAGGACGAAGGCAATGGCAACCCAGGTTTCAGGTTCGCGGAACATGGCCAACTCCTATTTGCCCAGGGACTTGGAAACGGCGGCGGTCGCCGCGGCTTTGGTGATCTTGCTACCCGTCAATTGCTGGACAATGTCGCTGGCAATGTCGGCGGCCATGGCGGAAATATTTTCCAGGGCCTTGTCGCGCGAGGCTGCAACTTTCTTTTCAGCCGTTGCAATCTTGGCGCCCAAGGCGGCGTCAAGCTTGGCCCGCTCCGCTTCAATCTCGACATTGAGCTTGTTGCGGTTTTCCAGGTTAATCGCCTGGGCCTTCGCCTTGGCATCAGCTAATGCGGCCTCATAGGAGCGCACCGCATTTTCGGTTTCGTCCTTGAGGTTTTTGGCTTTCGCCAGATCGCCGTCAATGGTCGATTTGCGCAGCGCGATCACGCCCCCCGTGCGCGGAATGGCCACGCGCGAGATGACGAAATAGAGCGCCAGGAAGGTGACGGCGAGCCAGAAAAGCTGTGGCGGCCAAGTTGATAGATCAAGCTGCGGCATGGGCAGGCCCTATGAAAACGGGTGAACGGCACCACACCATGCAGCGCCGGCCAGAGGTCAAAGTCCGGTATCAGCCGAACAGGATGAGCATGGCAACGGCAAAGCCGATGAGGCCCGTGGCTTCGGCGAAGGCAAAGCCGAGGAACAGGGTGCCGCGCTGGCTGGCGGCGGCGGCTGGATTGCGCAGCGCGCCTGCCAGGTAGTTGCCGAAAATTGTGCCGATGCCAACGCCAGCGCCACCGAGGGCAATAGCTGCAATACCTGCACCGATCATCTTTGCTGCTTCAACGTCCATTTTTTTCTCCTGTGGAATGGATGGGGTTTAGTTAGTGGTCAACATGCATGGCATCGCTGAGATACATGCAGGTCAAAAGTGCGAAGACATAGGCCTGAAGGGCGGCCACGAGAAGTTCAAGGCCCATGAGGCCCACCATGGCCACCAGCGGCAGCCAGCCCGCCGCCACGCCGAGCATGACAACGAATCCCGCCATCACCTTTAGCATCATGTGGCCCGCCATCATGTTGGCGAACAGCCGGATGGAAAGGCTCATGGGACGGATGAAATAGGATACGATTTCGATCACCACCACCAGCGGCAGCAGAAGCACCGGCACGCCCGATGGCACGAAGAGCTTGAGATAGCCGAAACCGTTGCGGATAAACCCGATGATCGTGGCCCCTATGAAGACTGCAAGCGCCAGGGCCAGCGTGATCACGTAGTGGCTCGTGACTGTGAACGAGTAGGGAATGAGCCCCAGCACATTCGCGAAGAGGATGAAGAGGAACAGCGTGAGCACAAACGGGAAATAGGTGCGCGCGTTTTCATGCAGCACCTCGTGGGTGAAATCATACACGAGCTCGTAAATGCTTTCCGCCACCGACTGCAGGCGGGTCGGAATCAAATTGCTTGGCGCCAGAATGAAAAGCAGGGAGGCGCAGGCAACGGCGATAACAGCCCACAGGGCTGAATTGGTAAAGGAAATGTCCATGCCGCCGATATCGAGCGGAATGATGCGGTTGATCACAAACTGGTGGATCGGGTCGATAATCTTTTCGCCGTGTTCAGGAGTTGCCACGTTCAATCCTCATCCTCATCGTCTTTGACGGATGGGGGCATTTCGCCCTTGCCGCCGAGTAAATCTTCCGCCTGCTGGCTGCGCGACAGCCGCATCACGTTCACCACGCCCGCCGCCAGCCCAAAAGGCATCAGCGCCAGCATGATCCAGGGTGCGGTGCCAAGATATTTGTCGGCCCCCCAGCCCAGGCCCATCATCACAAGAAGCCCCACGAGTAATTCGCTGACCGCCCGCATTGCGAGACCAGCGGCAGACCCTTCCTGACTGTCAGGGCCGGATGCGCCGCGCCGCTCTTCAAGGGTTTTGTCGAGCTTCTTGCCGAGGTCTTTGAGCCGGTCCTGGTCCGTCATGATCCCACTCAAAATTTCCAGCGAAAAAGCAGCGATTTCCACCCCTTAAAATCGAGCGCACCATAGTTGCGGTGCCAAATTGTGTCAAGAAATGGATACTGTATGTATACTATTGTAAAGGCTTGGCTTTATGGGTGCCGTAAACAATGCGTCGAAAAGTCCGTTGGGATTTGGAAAACTCCTCGATTCTGCTATCTCAGCCTCACGCCGGATACTGCAAAGGAAGTTCCCAATGAAAGCCGTTCTCTACGAAGCCTTCTCGGTCGCCCCGAGGATTGTGACGCTTCCCGATCCCACGCCCGAGGCCCATGCGGTCGTCGTCAAGGTCATGGCCACCGGCGTATGCCGCAGCGACTGGCACGGCTGGGTGGGCCATGACGCCGATATCAGGCTTCCCCATGTGCCGGGCCACGAACTTGCGGGATTTGTGGAGGCCGTTGGCAGGGATGTGGCGAACTGGAAAAAGGGCGACCGTGTCACCGTGCCCTTCGTCAGCGGCTGCGGCTCATGCCCGCAATGCTATTCCGGCAATCACCAGGTTTGCGACAACCAGTTCCAGCCCGGCTTCACTCACTGGGGCTCCTTTGCTGAATATGTGACTATCCACTACGCCGACATCAATCTTGTGCGCCTGCCTGAAACCATCAATTTCGCCACCGCCGCCAGCCTCGGCTGCCGTTTTGTCACCTCGTTCCGCGCCATCGTCGACCAGGGCCGGGTGTCCCCCGGGCAATGGGTGGCGGTCCATGGCTGCGGCGGCGTGGGGCTCTCGGCCATCATGATCGCCAATGCGCTGGGAGCCCAGGTCGTGGCCATCGACATTGCTGACCAGAAACTCGAACTGGCAAAATTACTAGGCGCGGCCGCCAAGGTGAATGCCAGCAAGGTGGCCAATGTCGTCGAAGCTGTCATGGAGATTACCGAGGGCGGGGCGCATGTCTCGGTCGATGCGCTCGGCCACGCCACCACCTGTTTCAATTCCATCAGTAACCTTCGCAAACGCGGCAGGCACATCCAGGTGGGGCTCATGCTTGCCGAACACGGCACGCCGCAAATTCCCATGGGCAAAGTCATCGCCCACGAACTTGAAATTCTCGGCAGCCACGGCATGCAGGCCCACCGCTACGGCGATATGCTCGCCATGATTCAGGCGGGAAAACTGTCGCCCGAAAAACTCATCGGCAAAACTATAAGCCTCGAACAGTCAATCGACGCCCTGATGAACATGGACGAGTTTGAAGCGGCAGGCGTGACGGTCGTCACCAAATTCTAAACTAATTTTCCTCTCCCAGAGGGAGAGGAAGGGGCCCAAGCTTCGCTTGGGAAGGTGAGGGGTTTCAGTGCGGGAAGTTCAATACCGCAACCCCTCATCCTCCCATCCGTCTTCGCTCCGCTACGCCGGACGGGCCCCTCCTTCTCCCCATGGGAGAAGGAAAATTGCAAAGTAAATTCGCTTAAAGCAAACCAAGCTCGACAAGCATTTTCCGCAAAGCTTCCGGCGAGGTGAAGTGATGTGCCTTCATGCCGATCGCTTCGGCGCCTTTCACATTCTTCAAACTGTCATCAATGAACAGGCAATCAGCCGCCTCAAGCCCGTTGCGCCCCAGCAGCAACTGGTAGATCGCCGGATCAGGCTTGATCAATCTCTCATCGCCCGAAACCACAATGTCCCAGAACTCATAGAGAAACGGAAAGCGCTGTTTCGCTTCGCGGAACTTGTCGCCATTCCAGTTGGTGATCGAATAGACTGGCGCATCCTGTTCCACCAGTTCCTTGAAAATCGCCACTGTTGCTTCGATGGCATGGGGCAGGGTCTCATGCCAGCGCGCATCATAGGCGGCGATCGCTTCTGCATGGTCGGGATGCTGCATAGTCGCGAGTCTCACCGCCTCGGCAAAGCTCCGCCCCCGGTCCTGTTCCAGGTTCCACGCATCATTGCAGACATGGGCGAGGAACCATTCCATTTCTTCTTCGCCGTCAAAATACTGGGTGAACAGAAAGCGCGGGTCCCAGCGCAGCAGGACATTTCCGATGTCGAAAACAATGTTCATGGCGAAGGTTCCTGGTTCTCCAAAAGTGGCGCGTACATCATGATGGCGTGGTTCTCGGTGATGAACTCTTCCCCGCGTTCCGCGCCCGTCTCGATGTCGTGCACCATACGATGAAGCGAGTTATGACGGCTATAGCCGCCCCACCATTCGGTCCGGATGGTGTGATCGCGTTCGACGATCCGGTAGCTGTAACGGGGCGCGACATCGGCCTGCCACTCGCCATGCAAATAATCTCCCTCCTCCCGCACCCGCAATTGATAGGTGTTTGCAGTCCTGTTGCTGATCTGCAGGTCGATGTAATTATAGGAGCAGGTGGCCCCCGAAGCAAAAGGCTGGCTGCGCCCTTCGTCGGGAAATACGTCAAAGCCGTGGCGCCAGCGTTCGGTGATCGAAAGCTCCGTATGCAGCGCCATCCAGTAAATCAGGTTGGTCATCTGGCAAAGCCCGCCACCCATGCCCTGCGCCACCGTGCCGTTGCGCAGCACCATGCCGGTTTTGAAGCCACGCCTGGCCGTAGGCTTGCCCACCAGCCGCCAGAATGAAAACGTCTCGCCGGGTCGCAGCAGAAGCCCGTCAATGCAGGAGGCGGCCACCTTCAGGCTCTCTACCTTGTTGTGCTGCAGCCACATGTCCACGCCCTTCAACTGGCGCAGCAGCGGCGTGCGGTGGCTGGCGTGCTGATGTTGAAGCTGCGTGGCGCTGCGCGTGACCGCATAGCGCTTGCCCGGCAGATGCCACTCCACCCGCCGCTTGGCGAAGAACCACGCCTTGCCCAATTTCATGCGCAGGGGCGAACGGTATTGCGGTTTGGGGAGCGGCTTCAACATGAATCCCCCGCGCGATGCCTTAACTGGCCTCCGCCATCGCTTCGGCTTGCTCAAGGTTCACCGACACGAGCTGCGACACGCCGCGCTCCATCATGGTCACGCCGAAAAGCCGGTCCATGCGCGACATGGTGAGTTCGTGGTGGGTGATGATGAGGAAACGCGTTTCCGTGCGCTCCAGCATGGCATCAAGCAGATTACAGAAGCGCTCTACATTGTGGTCGTCCAGTGGCGCATCGACTTCGTCGAGCACGCAGATGGGCGAGGGGTTGGTGAGGAACACGGCGAAAATCAGGGCCAGCGCCGTCAGCGTTTGCTCGCCACCCGACAGCAATGAAAGTACCGTCGGTTTCTTGCCCGGCGGATTGGCCAGGATTTCAAGGCCGGCTTCTAGCGGGTCATCGGACTCGATCAATTGCAGCTCCGCCTTGCCGCCACCAAACAGCGTGGTGAAAAGTTCGCCAAATTTCTCGTTTACCGTGCCAAAGGCATCAAGCAGGCGCTGGCGGCCCTCGCGGTTCAGGCTGGAAATGCCGCCGCGCAATTTGTTGATCGCCTGCACCAGATCGTCGCGCTCGCGGATGAGCGTTGCAAGCTGGGTTGCAACTGCTTCGGCCTCTTCCTCGGCCCGCAAATTTACCCCGCCCAGACGTTCGCGGTCCTCGCGGAGGCTGAGCAGACGGCGTTCGATATGTTCCGTGTCCTCGATCTTGTCGAGATCGAGGCCTGCGTTCGCAACAATTTCGGAAGGCGCGCATTGCAAGGTCTCCGCAATGCGTCGTTCGCTGTCCTCATGCCGTTGTTTCGAGGCTTCAAGGCGAGCTTCGAAGCGCGCATGATCCTCGCGCGATGTGGAGGCCAGTTCCTGCGCCTCGCGCAAAACCTGGTCGGCGGCGCGAACCGCGTTCTCGCCCTCGGCCAAAGCATCCGCCGCGGCCTTGCGTTCGGTTTCCGCTTCCTGCAGCAGGTTCATCAGCGTGCGGCGCTTGTCCGCGAGGATTTGCGGCATTCCCGCGAGCTCGGCAATGGCTTCGCGGGTTTCCTGGGCCCGCGTTGTCAGGTGCTCAATCTGTTCGGTGGCGCGTTTTGCCCACTCACCCCATTGGGTGCGCTCAGCCTCGAGTGTGGCAAGCCGTTCAGCCCGGGCCTTCGCCTCGCGCTCCAGCCCGTCATGCTTAGCGCGCGCCTCAGCATAAGTGGCGCGCTCGCGGTTGACATTGTCGCGCAAGGCGGCGACTTCCTGTGCCAGCCCTTCGAGGATGGGAATGGCCTGGAATTCCGCCTGCGCTGCTTCAAAGCCGGCGCACATTTCATCCAGCGATTGCGAGATACGGCGGATGCCTTCGTCCAGCGCGCTTGTCTGGGCCAGGCGCTCGGCAATCTGCCGCTCATGTCCGGCCAGCGCCTGCCGCGAAACCTCGAGTGATGATGTGGCGGCGCGTAACGCCTCGCGCTTTTCACGCTCGGCCCGGGCTCCCGCTTCGACTGATTGTTTGGCCGCTTCAAATTTCTGGGCAGCTTCAGCTGCTGTTGCCGCCGCATCGCGCATTTCAATTTCAAGAAGCGAAAGGCGGTTGCGCTCGGCCAGCCGCTTTGCCGCCGCATTGGGCGCATCTGCCGCCGAGGTAAAGCCATCCCAGCGCCAGACATCGCCTTCGCGCGACACCAGCCGTTGCCCTGAACGCAATTGCGCCTGAAGCGCCTGGCCGAGCGACCTTGAAACTACACCAATGTGTGAGAGCCTTCGTGCAAGTGCTTGTGGGGCCTGCACAAAGTTCGACAGCGGTTGCGCCTCTCCCGGCAGGGAAATCCCGTCTTCCAAAGGCGGAAGCCCGCGCCAATGGGTGGGCGCACCCTCATCGGATGAGGCATCAATGTCATCGCCAAGTGCTGCACCAAGGGCCGCCTCATAACCCCGTTCCACCTTGAGCTGGTCAACCAGCGCCGGCCACAAATTATTGTCGGCAGCCTTCAGCAAATTCGTCAGTGTACGGACTTCCGTCTGCAGGCCCTCGGCCTTGCGCCGCGCCTCGTCGTGGGCCTGCCTTGTATCGGCCTCCACCTGGCGGGCGACGCGCAGGGCCACTTCCGCATGATTCGCCGCCGTTTCGTTGGAAGCCAGAACCGCCACAGCCGCTTCCACGGCGGCGGCCAAAGTCGGCCCGTCGCCAGTGCTGCCCATCTGATTGAGCAGGGCCTGGCGCTTGGCGCCGGTTTCGCTCGCATCCCGTTCAAGCCGGGCAATGCGCTGCCGCTGTTCGTCAATGGAGCGGGTAATCGCCCCGCGTCGCGCCGTGAGCTCCGAGAGCCGCGCCCCTGCCTGGTCGGCCACGTCCTGCGCCGTGGCCAGCGCATTGGCAACGCTTTGCAGGGCAAGTGCTGCTTCGGCGCGCAAGTCTCCGTCATTGTCCTGCGCCGCCCTGAGCGTCGAGTCTTCCTCGACGAGGCGGGCAATCACGCGCTCCGTATCGCCAAGCGTATGCTGCTCGCGCCCCAGATCGGCAACCGCCTGCGTCAGCCGCTGGTCCAGTTCCTTGCGCCGGCCTTCTACCCGGCGCTCTTCCTCATCCAGGCTGTTGCGTTCAACCGCCATGCGCTGCAGCACCGCGGCGCGAATGGTTTCCTGCTCGCGCAGTCCCGGCAGCTTCTCGCCCAATTCATCGCGCGCGCGCAATTTCTCCGATGCCGCCCGCGTATTCTCCGCCAGCACGCGGGTGGAGTCATCAAGGACCGCCGCATCTTTGGCCGCACTTTCCACCGCTTCTTTCCAAGCCACATAAAGGCCCGCCGCTTCCAGCTTCCTGATCTCGGCGGAAATCAGTTTGTATTTCTGCGCCTGCCGCGCCTGCCGTTTCAGGCTGTTGAGCTGGCTTTCAAGTTGCGATGTCACATCCTCAAGCCGCGTGAGATTGACTTCCGCCGCCTTCAATTTCAGTTCCGCTTCATGGCGGCGCGTGTGCAGGCCGGTAATGCCCGCCGCTTCTTCGAGGATCAAGCGCCGCGCCTGCGGCTTGGCATTGATGATCTCGGCAATCTGCCCCTGCCGCACCAGCGCCGGCGAACGCGCCCCCGTTGATACATCGGCAAACAGAAGCTGCACATCGCGGGCCCGCACATCCTTGCCGTTGATGCGGTAGGCCGACCCCGCCTCGCGCTCGATGCGCCGCGAGATTTCGATCACTTCGCTGTCATTGTGCTGCGGCGGGGCCGAACGGTCGTCGTTCGACATCGTTACCATGACTTCCGCCATGTTCCGCGACGGGCGCTGCGTCGTGCCGGAGAAGATCACGTCATCCATGCCCGACGCCCGCATGGATTTATACGAGCTTTCGCCCATCACCCAACGCAGCGCCTCAAGCAGGTTCGATTTGCCGCAGCCATTGGGGCCGACCACGCCAGTCAGGCCCGGTTCAATCAACAGGTCGGTGGGCTCAACAAATGATTTGAACCCCGAAAGCCGCAGCCGCGTAAACTTCATAGTGCCTCAAGCCCCAGTCCTGGCCGCTCCTCAAGTGAGAAGCGGATCAATCTTCGCACGGAAGGCTTCAATCGTCGTTTCGCCTTCAAATCTTTCGCCATTCACAAAAAATGTCGGAATGCCGGTCACGCCGAAACCCTCAGCCTTGCTGCGCACTGCCAGAATATCCTTGGCGACCGCTTCATTCTTCATGCAGGCCTCGAAATCTGCTTGCGTGAAGCCCGCCTGCTGCGCAATCTTGTTGAGCCCCGCCAATGGATTCTGTGTCCACTCCGGCTGGGTGGCGAAGAATACGTCGATCAGCGGAAAGTATTTTTCCTTGGGCGCGCAGCGCGCCAGCATGAAGGCCGCAAGGGCCGCGTCCTGGTGCGGAAATTCGCGGAACACGAACTTGATCTTGCCCGTATCGATATATTCCTTCTTCAGGGCGCCAAAGGTTTCATTGTAGAAGGCCGCGCAATGCGGGCAGGTGGCCGAGGCATATTCGATCACCGTCACCTTGGCGGTGTCGGGTCCCATGGTCATTTCGCCAAAGGCCGGTGGGTCATTGAGGCCGGTCAGGTCCTGGGCAAATGACGATGCAGCGCCGAGCGCCAGGCTCGCCAGTGCGGCCGAACCGAAAATGACATGTCGTTTATTGAGCTTAATCATGGAATCTACCTACTAGAAGTTGGGGGTTGGAACCAATATTATTTGTTGTGTAGAGAACTCGTCCGGCTTGCCAGGGCTCCGGCACCGAGACGGTGCAGGGCCTGTTTGAGCTTTTCGTCGGCAATCGATTCAAGCCGCGTCTCAAGCGCTTTTTCGGTTTTCATGTCTAATGGAATATACTTGTTTTTCAGGGGTTTGCTGGTGCTCACGTGGCCCTGCACCACCCTCACCGAAGTCACCGCCCCATAGCCGTAGAACTGGTTGATCCGTTCGATGATCTGGTGGCTCTGGTATTGCAGGTCGAGGCCGCGCCCAGGCTCGGTTCTGATGACCAGTGTGCCGCCCAGCTTTTGCGCCATTTCGCCGGCTCCCCGGGGCCATTTGATTCGCTCCGGTTCGCAGTGCTGCGCCAGCATCTCGCCCACGATTTCCGGCCAGCGCCCCATGAGCTCGCCATAGGCAAAGCCGTAACGGGCAAAGCTGGCCTTGGTGAGTTTCTCAAAATGCTTGTCGAGCCGTTCCATGTCGCGTCTATATAATACTGTTTTAACCTGATGCGAGTGTTGATCGAAGACCATGGCGGAACAAGGGCTTCACGAAGATGTGTTGGCAAAATTGCTGGCCTGGTACGATGCCCATGCACATGCCCGCGACCTGCCCTGGCGGGCAAAGCCCGGCGTAACGCCCGATCCCTATCATGTCTGGCTCTCCGAAATCATGCTGCAGCAGACGACCGTTGCCGCGGTGAAGGATTACTACATTAAATTCCTGTCACGCTGGCCGAAGGTTTCCGATCTGGCCAATGCCAGCCAGGAAGACGTGCTTCGCGCCTGGGCGGGCCTTGGCTACTATGCGCGGGCCCGCAACCTCCACGCCTGTGCCATCAAGGTTGTGAGCGACTGGAATGGATATTTTCCGGATACGGAGGAGGCGCTCCGCAGCCTTTCCGGTATCGGCCCCTATACCGCGGCCGCCATCGCGGCAATCGCCTTTGACCGGCCCCACGCCGCCGTCGATGGCAATGTGGAACGCGTCATGGCACGGGTCTATGCCATCGAAACCCCGCTGCCTGCGGCAAAACCGCTGATCAAGGAGAAGGTACAGGCATTGGTGCCGAGGGCACGCGCTGGCGATTTCGCCCAGGCCCTGATGGATCTGGGCGCCACCATCTGCACTCCGCGCAGCCCCAACTGCAAAATATGTCCGTGGACTGATCATTGCGCGGGCCGCGCTCTCGGCGTTGCCGAAAGCCTGCCGCGCAAAGCGCCAAAGAAGAAAATCCCGACACGCCTTGGCATTGCCTTTTGGGTGGAGCGGTACGATGGCCACATTCTCCTGCGTCAGAGGCCGCAAAAGGGCCTGCTCGGCGGCATGATCGAAATTCCCTCAACGCCATGGGAGGCAAAACTGCCACGCGAAGTTGTTGCCCCTGTTGAAGCTGAATGGAGCAAGGTGAAAATTCCCGTGGAACATACTTTCACCCATTTCCATTTGCAGCTGAGCGTCTGGAAAACCACAACGGCGAAGATGTCGCTGCCCGGTGGCGACGCCTACCGCTGGGTGCACAAAGATGAACTCGTCCACGAAGCGCTGCCATCCCTGATGCGCAAAGTTGTCGTCGCGGCGCTGGAAAACAGGCCCCGACTGCGAAAGGCAGGTTAACTCCGCGGCTCCATCACGCCATGGGCTTCAAGCGCCGCCTTGAGCTTTGGCCGTGCCCGCACGTCTTGCGCCAGCTTTGCGACGGCCGGAAACTCCGCATGCAACGCTTTTTCATTGGGCCTGCTCCAGCAAAACAGCATGAAGGCGTAAATGTCGAGCGTCGAAAAATTCTCACCCATCAGCCATGGCCCTTCCGTCTCCAGGCGCTTGGCAACAATGGCCCAGAGCTGGTTGCTTTTCTCGATCGACTTTCCCAACAGGAAAGCTTCTTCCGCCGGATTGCGCGAATAGAAGTTGTTGGCGTCTCCCATGTTGATCGCCACATAGAGATTGGTGCTCAGGAAATGCAGCCACGACAGGAACTCGCCATATTCGCTTGATCCCACGGGCGGCGCCATGCCCTTGTCGGGATGCGCCGTCACCAGAAAGGATACGATGGCCGCCGATTCAAACAGCGCGCTGCCGTCATCCAGGCCAAGGGCCGGAATATACCCGAGGGGGCTGAGTTCACGGTATTCCGGCGCTGCCACCTGCTCCGGCGTCATCCAGATGTTGGTATAGGGAACGCCCATTTCCTCCAGCAGGAAATGCACGCTCATCGAACCCCAGGCCTTGACATTGTAGAGCTTGTACATCGTGACGTCCTCCGCAAGCATGATTGTTTAGGCGGCGTGTTATTTGAAAGCTGTGACGATTTCTTATCGCCTGCCGCCCACTTCGTCGATATGGGCCAGCATGTCGGCGGGATCCTCAAACACCCGGTAGGCGCCGGAGCGTTCAAGCTCGTCGGTGCCATAGCCCCCCGAGAGATAGCCGATGCCAAGAGCCCGGGCCCGCTGTGCCGCCAGCATGTCCCAGATGCTGTCGCCCACCACGCAGGCCGTTTCAATCTCGATGCCGAGTTTTTCCGCCGCCGCCAGGAAAAGATCAGGATCGGGCTTGGCATAGGCAACCAGATCGCGCGTGATCACCGGCACCTTGTCCGGATCGACTCCGAGAATTTTGAGAACCGGGCCAGCCGTCAGCATCCGGCCCGAAGTGGCGATGGCCCAGGGAATTTTCGTGTCGGTCAGATACTTCAAAAGCTCGCGCGCCCCGGGCAGGGGCCGTGTATTGGCCGAGTGGGCACTGTAATGCTTGGCATGAAGCGCCCGCAGCCGCGTCAGCGTCGCGTCGTCAAATTCAATCCCGGTTTCCCTGGCGAGCGCCCGCGTGAACAGTCCGCCCGACATGCCGATGCGCCGGTGAATGCGCCAGATCGACACTTCAATGCCTTCCTCCTGCAGGGCAGCACTCCACGCCAGTACATGGTCATAGACGCTGTCCACCAACGTGCCGTCGAGGTCGAAAAGAAATGATGTGGGTTGGCGGGCTTTCATGGGCAGTGTCTCCCTCTCACAAGGGGAGAGACCTAGAACGGCGGCGCTTGCCGCGCAACCTGATTTACGGCAGGTCAGATCAACAGCTTTTCGACAATCACCGTATCGCGCCATTGGCCATCAAGCCGGCCATGCTTTTCGTAAATGCCGACTTCCCGGAAGCCGAGCGCCGCGCAAAGCTTGCGGCTGGCAACATTCTCCGGAAAAATCCGCGACAGCAGCTTCCACCAGCCTCGCGCCTTTGCCTCATCAATCAGCGCACCAAGCGTTGCCTTGCCGAATCCACGGCCCCGGCCTTCGCGCGCCGCATAAACCGAAAATTCCCGCACCCCGTCGTAGCAGGGCCGCGACCGGTAGGGGAACGCGGCCGCATAGGCCTGGACGATTTGATTTTCACCGGACACGAAAACCGGATAGCCCTCGTCGAACCACTTGAGAATCTGCTCTGCGTCGCGCGGTTCCGTTTCGAACGTCGCCACGCGGTCATCGATGCCTTGATTGTAAATGGCGGCGATCCGTGCCGCATCCGATCGTGTGGCGGCCCGCGTAAAGCGGTCGCTCACGCAGCCGTTCCCAGCTCCGCCCTCACCTGCTGGCGCAGCACATCAAGGGGAACGAGATTTGCCCCCCGGCGCACATGCCAGAAGGTCCAGCCGTTGCAGGCCTCGGCTCCCTGCACATAGGCGCCGATCTTGTGGATGGAGCCGCTGTTATCCTTGCAGGCGATGGAACCGTCGGCGCGCACCCGTGCGGCCACGCGCGCCGTCGGGTCATGCAGGGTATCGCCGGCCTTCACCAGCCCGCGCTCCAAAAGCGAACCAAACGGAATGCGGGGTTCCGCCCGTTTGGCCGTAGTTGTCCTGAGGGCCTCCTCTGACAACTGGTCGGTAGCCTTGATGCGCTCCAGTGCGGAGCGCGCATAATTCTCTTCACGTTCGATGCCGATGAAAACCCGGCCCAACTGCTTGGCGACGGCACCGGTGGTTCCGGTGCCAAAAAATGGATCAAGCACGACATCTCCTGGGTTGGTGGACGAAAGCATGACGCGGTGCAGAAGCGCCTCGGGTTTCTGTGTAGGATGAAGCTTGTCGCCGTCATCATTCTTCAGGCGTTCGCCTCCGGTGCAGAGTGGCAGCGTCCAGTCCGAGCGCATTTGCGAATCGTCGTTGAAAATTTTCATCGCTTCGTAATGGAACGTGTATTTGGAAGTGGCGCTCTTGCCGGCCCAGATCATCGTCTCATGCGCATTGGTAAAGCGCCGCCCGCGGAAATTCGGCATCGGATTGGTCTTGCGCCAGATCACATCATTGAGGATCCAGTAGCCCAGATCCTGCAAGATTGAGCCGACGCGGAAAATATTGTGATAGGAGCCGATCACCCACAGCGCCCCATTGGGCTTCAGTGCGCGGCGGCATTCAGTGAGCCAAGCCCGGGTGAATTCATCATAGGCGGCAAAGCTCGCAAACTTGTCCCAGTGGTCGTCAACCGCATCGACCTTGCTTTGGTCGGGCCGCGTGAGATCCCCTGCGAGCTGCAGATTGTAAGGCGGATCCCCGAAGACGAGGTCAATCGAGCCCGTTGGGATCTTCCTCAATTCGGCAAGGCAATCGCCCACCAACACGCGGTTGTGGAGCGGCCTGATATCCGGCTTTGTTTCGAAACCCATCGATGAACTCTGTACCCAACGCAACAAACGTGATGCTGAAAAGCCATCATGAATCTTTGCGGAGTCCGCGTGAATCGAATTCAGGGATTGTGGTTAACGCGTCAGCAGTAGGGCGACCGGCGCAAAACTTCTGCGGTGGTGAATACAGGGGCCGAATTCATTGAGCGCCGCGTGGTGGAGCGCCGTGCCATAACCCTTATGGCGGGCAAAACCGTAACCCGGAAATTCATCGTGGAGCGCCACCATGATCCGGTCGCGCGTCACCTTGGCGATGATCGAGGCGGCAGCGATGGAAAGGCAGCGCGCGTCGCCGGAGACAATGGTTTGCACCCAGCATGAAAGTTTCGGCGCCCGGTTTCCATCAACCAACGCATAGTGCGGCGCTTCGTCGAGATTGCAAACCGCTTCCGCCATGGCCCACAAGGTGGCGGCAAGAATGTTGTCGCGGTCAATGCGGACGTGGTCGCCGATGCCGACGCCAACTTTCGAAGATGCCATGATGTCAGCAAAGAGTTTTTCACGCTTGGCGTCCGGGAGCTTTTTTGAATCGTCGAGTCCCGGCGGAATGTTCTTCGGGTCAAGAACGACAGCCGCCGCCACGACCGGTCCCGCCCACGGTCCTCGCCCGGCCTCGTCAATGCCGCAAACGGGATAATGACCCTGCATTTGCGCTGCAAGTTCAAAGCTGAAATCGGGTGCGCTGGAATCGTTCCTCGCCATGGCCCCTATGGGCCATAACCTCAGATCAGCGTCAACTGTTCCCCGGCCCAGGGCGGCCTCCGGAACAGGTCCGTGACAAGCGTCGTGCGCTTCGCATTGATGCCGAGGCGTTCGGCTGCCAATTGGAAGCGCCGTCCGATGGTCCAGGCATAGGGCCCGGTGCCGCTCATCCGCCGCCCGAAGGTGGCGTCATTTTCCTTGCCGTCCCTTACTGATCTGACCAGCGCCATGACCTTGGAGGCCCTGTCCGGCATTTCCGTCATCAGCCATTCCTTGAATATGTCTTTCACTTCAAGCGGCAGCCGCAGCATCGTGTAGCCCGCCTCTTTCACACCCGCCACCACGGCAGCCTTAAGAATGGCCTCGACTTCCATGTCGTTCACCGCCGGGATAACCGGCCCGATCATCACCACGGTGGGAATGCCCGCCGCCGACAGCACACGCAGAGCCTCGAGCCGTTTGGCAGGGGTCGAGGCCCGAGGCTCCATCGCGCGTGCCAACTTTCCGTCAAGCGTCGTCACTGAAATCGCCACCTTCACCAATCCGCGCTCCGCCATGGAGGTCAAGATATCCAGGTCGCGCAACACCAGCGCCGACTTGGTGACGATGCCGACGGGATGATTGAACTCCGACAACACCTCCAAGATTTGCCGCGTTATGCGGTAGGTGCGCTCAATCGGCTGGTAGGGATCCGTATTGGAGCCCAGCGCAATGGTGCGCGGGGCGTAATTGGGCGCGGTTAATTCCTCCCGGAGAAGCGCCGCCGCGTTCGGCTTTATGAAAAGTTTGCTCTCGAAATCCAGCCCCGGCGAAAGCCCCATATAGGCGTGGGTCGGCCTTGCATAGCAATAAACACAGCCATGCTCGCAGCCCCGGTAGGGGTTGATCGAACGGTCAAAGGAAATATCCGGCGACTGGTTGCGCGCGATAATGGTCTTGGGCTGCTCTTCAAAAATCGTGGTTTTGAGCGGCGGAAATTCCGCCAGCGACTCCCAGCCGTCATCGAAGAAGGAAACCTTGTTCTTCTCGTAGCGGCTTTTCTCATTGTTACGCGCCCCGCGCCCGCGCATCTGCTGCGGCAAGGCCGTGAGTCTGCCGGCACCCGTAACGGCGGGGTCAAAGGAAACGGAGGGTCGGTTATCAATCAAAGTAGGCATGGCTGATATGTAACGCAAAACTGGGAACAAAACAAGAACAAACTTGTGGAAACAGGAAAATAACTCCATGGCTGTCGGCATGGACCAAAAAACCTTCTTGCTCGCTCTTATTGCCCCCTTTTGCTGGGGAACCGGGCTCGCCATGGCCAAGCCCGCCGTCACCCATTTCCCGCCCATGTTCATGATGCTGCTGGTCTATTCCGGCATTGCCGTGATCATGCTCATCACCGTGCGTGGCAGGATAAAAACCCCCTGGCGTTCGCTACTGCTGATCTCCGCCTTTTCCGTCACCATTCAGGGCGCCTTCGTCTTCTGGGGCCTGCGCGGCGTCGAGGCGACAACCGCCAATCTCGTGCTGCAGACGCAAGTCCCCATGGCGGTCTTTCTCGGCTGGCTCGTTGCCGACGAAGAATTGAACCTGCGCAAGATCCTGGGAACGATGATTGCCCTTGTGGGCGTTGCCATTGTCATTGGCCTCCCCGAACAGCGCCCAGCCTTGCTGCCCGTCACACTCATAATCCTGGGCGGTTTCTTCTGGGCCTTCGGCCAGGTGCTGGCCCGCAAGCTGAGCCTGGACAGCGGCATCATGCTGCTCAAGGCCAATTCCTTCATGGCCATTCCGCAATTGATCCTCGCCACCGCCATTTTTGAAACCGGCCAGTGGCATGCCATTACCTCGGCAGGATCAACCGAATGGGCAACCCTCGCCTTTGTCGGCTTCGTCGGGTTCTACCTCGCCTATATTGCCTGGTTCTCGCTGCTCCGCCGCTGCCGCATGGACGAAGCCGCGCCCTTCGTATTGCTGATGACGCCCATCGGCCTGCTCACCGCGGTCATTGTCTTGGGTGAAAGAATGTCCGGGGCGCAATTGCTGGGGGCGGCGGTCCTGCTGTTGGGCCTTGCCATCGTCAATGGCTTCCTCATGCCGAAGCAGAAACTCGCCTAACCTTTTTTGCGCTTCTGGTGTTCTTCCAGGCGCGGCATGATTTCCACGAAGTTGCAGGGCGGGTGGCGGTAATCCAGCTGGTACTTCAGGATTTCATCCCATGCGTCCCTGCAGGCGCCGGGTGAGCCCGGCAGGCAGAAAATATATTTCCCCTTCGCAACGCCGGCCGTGGCGCGAGACTGTACCGTCGAGGTTCCAATCTTTGGAAACGAGAGCATGTGGAACAGGGTGCTGAAGCCATCGATTTCTTTTTCGAACAGGGGCCGCATCGCCTCTATGGTCACATCGCGCCCCGTAAGGCCCGTGCCGCCGGTTGAGATAATGACGTCAATATTCCCGCGCTTCACCCACGCTTTTACGATGCGGCGGATTTTTGCGATGTCGTCCTTTGTTATCTGCCGGTCGGCCACGCTATGGCCAGCCGCCGCAATTCTTTCCTGCAAAGTCTGCCCGGATTTGTCATCGGCCAGGGTGCGGGTGTCTGACACAGTCAGGATTGCAATGTTAAGCGGGAGGAATTCGCGGGGTTCTGCCATTTATTTCCTCTCAAACACAAGGCGCGCCGCCAGCAGCAGAAACAGGCCAGCCGAGATACGGGAAAACCAGCGGCGGAATTTCAGGCTGGTGGAAAGCGCCGCACCAATTTTTCCCGCAAACAGTGCCACCACGCAATTGATGATTGTTCCGTCTATATTGAAAATCATTCCCAAAATGAAAAGCTGCAAGAGGGGCGACCCGTTTTCGGGCCGAATGAATGGCGGCAGAAAAGCAAACATGAAAACGATGATCTTGGGATTAAAGAGATTCACCAGAACCCCGTCGCGGAAAGCTGCAAATGTGCTCCGCTCGGCACTGTCCTGCGCAAGTACCGACGTCGGCGACGTGAGTGTGGTGTAAGCAATCCAGATCAGATAGCCGGCACCCGCATAGCGAATGAAATCAAACAGCATGGGGTTCTGCGCCAGGATGACGGCAACGCCCAGCGCCACAAAACCGAGATGGATGAGGGAACCGCCCGCAATGCCAAGACTCGCGGATATTCCTGTCCGCGTCCCGCCCTTCAGTGATTGCCCCAGCACATACATCATGTCATTGCCCGGCGTGAGGTTGAGGCTCAGCGCCGCCGTCAGGAAAATCAAAAGATCGTTATAACTAATGGGCATCAAGGGCTTCCTTGAACGAGAGCAGATCGCGCCAGGCCAGGCGCTTTTGCCCCGGCTGCTTTAGCAGGTAACTCGGATGGAAACTCGCCAGCACCGGAATTTTTTTGTCTCCGATGGCAAGGTCAAACCACTTGCCACGCAGCGATAGCAGCCCGTCGCTCTTGCCCGACAGGCGCTGCGCCGGATGGCCGCCAAGACAGAAAATGAATTTCGGCCGGCAAAGCGCGATGGCGCGCATGATATAGGGCTGGCATATCTGGATTTCCGCATCGGTCGGCGTGCGGTTGCCCGGCGGGCGCCACGGAATGAAATTGAATGAACTGGTGGACCCAACCGGCAACCCGATGGCCCCCAGCATCTTTTCCAGCAGCACAAAATTCTGCCCGGCGAAAACCTTGCCCTCGATGTCCTCATCGCGCCCCGGCACATCGCCAATGATCATTACTTCGGCCTGCGGATTGCCGTCGGCAAAGCACAAATTACTCGCGGTCTTTTTCAGTGGAAAATCTTCCAATGCAAGGAGCGCCGCTTGAAGCTCGTCCAGTGAATTGCAGGTGTCCGCCGAAGAAGGGGCTGCAACGGTCGGCGCAGCCTTGAGTGCCGGCGCTGCAGTGACCGGCGAGGCAATCGCTACAGCAAAGCGGTTGACCGGCGCTTCGGTCACAATCTCGTCGGCTCCCATCTCGATAAGCCAGGCGAGGGCGGCCTGGGCATCGCGGGGGATCATGTCGTTTTGCTTTGTTTGCATGTCCGAATTGGTTATCTTGTCTGCCGGGTCAAGCCACTATAACAGGCGCTATACGGAAACGCATGCCCTTTGAGGAGAATTGTCTGTGGAGCAGGTTCAACGCGAAACGATGGAATATGATGTCGTCATCGTGGGCGCCGGCCCTGCCGGCCTCGCCGCCGCCATCCGACTGAAACAGCTCTCCGCCGGTATCTCGGTCTGCGTGCTGGAAAAGGGTTCCGAGGTCGGCGCCCATATTCTCTCTGGCGCCGTGGTGGATCCAATCGCCCTCAATGAGCTCATTCCCGACTGGAAGGAAAAGGGTGCTCCCCTGAATACGCCCGTGACTGATGATCGCTTCTATTTGCTCGGCCCCAAGGGCGCACTCCGCATGCCGAATTTTCTCATGCCGCCACTCATGAACAATCATGGCAACTATGCGGTCTCGCTTGGCAATGTCTGCCGCTGGCTGGCAACCCAGGCCGAAGCCCTGGGCGTTGAAATCTATCCTGGCTTTGCCAGTTCGGAAGTTCTCTACCGCGACGATGGCTCCGTGCGTGGCGTGGTGGCTGGCGTTATGGGTATCGCCAAGGATGGCAGCCACAAGCCGGACTATCAGCCGGGGATGGAACTCGTGGGCAAATATGTTTTCATCGCCGAAGGGGCGCGCGGCTCACTCGCCAAGGAAATCATCTCCAGATACAAATTGTCGGAAGGCCGCGAGCCGCAGAAATTCGGCCTCGGCATGAAAGAGCTGTGGGAAGTGAAGCCCGAAAACCACAGGCAGGGCCAGGTCACCCACACCATGGGCTGGCCACTGGGCGCCAAGGCCGGCGGCGGCAGCTTCATGTACCACCTGGAAGACAATCTCGTTTCCATCGGCTTCGTGGTCCATCTCAATTACCAGAATCCCTACCTTTATCCCTACATGGAATTCCAGCGCTTCAAGCATCACCCGCTGATCTCGCAAGTCCTCGAAGGCGGTAGGCGCGTGGCCTACGGCGCGCGCGCCATCACCGAAGGCGGCTTTCAGTCTGTGCCCAAACTTTATTTCCCCGGCGGCGTCCTCATCGGCTGCTCCGCCGGTTTTGTGAACGTGCCGCGCATCAAGGGTTCGCACAATGCCATGAAGACCGGCATGATGGCCGCGGAAGCCGCCTTCGCCGCCCTGAACGAAGGCCGCGCCGGCGACGAGCTAGAAGGTTATGAAAAGGCCTACGAAAAGTCCTGGGTCTATGAGGACCTGAAGCGGGTGAAGAACGTGAAGCCCATGTGGTCGAAGCTCGGTCTTGTGGGTGGCGTCGTTCTCGGCGCCGTTGATATGTGGCTCAACACGCTGTTTGGGTTCGGCCTCGGCACTTGGAAACATGGTAAGCCCGACAGCGCAACCCTGAAACCCGCCGCCGATTCAAGGATTATTAACTATCCTAAGCCCGATGGCGTGCTGTCCTTTGACCGGCTCACCAACCTGGCATTCTCGGCCACCAATCACGAGGAAAATGAGCCCGTGCATCTCAAATTGAAGGACCCCAGCATTCCGATTGCGGTAAATCTCCCCACCTGGGACGAGCCCGCCCAGCGCTATTGCCCGGCTGGGGTTTATGAAGTGTTAATGGAAGAAGGCAAGACGCCGCGCTTCCAGATTAACCACCAGAATTGCGTGCATTGCAAAACCTGTGACATCAAAGACCCGTCCCGGAACATTACGTGGGTTGTGCCGCAGGGCGGCGAGGGGCCCAACTATCCCAACATGTGAACCGGAAGCGCCGCAATTTAGCCGCCTGATTAGCGGGTTGTTAGCCTTGTGAGTGATCTATTCAGTTTTAGGCAATATAGATAAAATGCAATCTTTCTGGGAAGCCTCACTGTCACCCCGGACGTCCATACCTCTCCCTGCATCAACTTTAGGGAGACGAAGGAATGCCAGATTTTATTGCTGCTTTAGCAGTTTCAGCGTGCCGGAAATTGAAAGCTTTTCGCAAGGATTGTCTGGGTTCTATAACCCAGATTACCGCTGTTTCCGCACTTCCCATGATGTTGGCGGCCGGTGCCGCCATCGATACGGTCCGCATCAACCGCGAGCAGGTAGCTTTCGACGCTGCGGTGGATTCCGCTGCCCTGGCGGTGGCCGCCGACGACCGCGCCAGCCTTGCTGGTCTGAGCGATGCTCAAACGACCGCCCGAATGGCTGAGCTGGAGGAATTTGCCAAGAAGTACATGTCGGAGAATTACACGCCGCAGTACGGCAGCAGTCAGGAAATGGACGTGGACTTGACGATCACGGGCCAAGCCATCGACCTTGAGGCGAAGCATACCTTTCCCACCACGATCATGCGCCTGACGGGCATCGATGAAGTCAATCTGTCCTCCCATTCCCAGATCATGAAGGCCATGCGGCCAATTGAACTTACTATGGTCATGGATACCACCGGCTCCATGGCAAGCGGCGGCAAGATAGACGGCGCCAAGGCTGCGGCCAGGCAGTTGTTGAACACAATCTATGGCGGATCGGCCTCGACTGTTCCTGAAAGCGAATATATCCGCGTGGCGCTGGTGCCCTTTGCCTCTGCCGTCAGGCTTGACAAAGACGCATATGATTTCGAGCTGGGATGGATCGATACGGCAGGTATCAACCCGTTGTCGACAGTCAATTTTACCGATCCTTCGTGGAACAATTTCAACGCATGGTCACGGCTGAAAAAGACCAGTTCCAGCCATCAAACCTGGAACGGCTGCGTCGAATCGCGCATGCGCGGGTCCGAACTCACGGGCACCGACTACAATGTCAATGATGCCCCTCCAACGAGCGCCAACCCCACCACACTGTTCCCGGCATATTTTGCTCCCGATACGCCTTCGATCAGGAAAACCTCATCCTATCCAAAGTCTGTTCGCGGCGACAACTATACCGGCACCTATATTCCGGAGGATTCGGCGAATCCCAACGAGGTTACAGGTCTGAGCAGTGCCGAAAAAAAAGACTTTTCCAACACGGGGCTGTTGCGGCGTCAGACTAATCAGGAGAAATATGATGGTCGGAATATTGGAACGGAACCTGCATCGGCCAGTCCAGGGCCGTGGTATGGCTGCGCAAAGTCCACCATTGTCCCAATGACCTACAATCGTGCAAACGTCGAAGCGGGAATAGACGCCATGACTGCTGCGGGCCCAACCCTCATTGCCACGGGTCTTGCCTGGGGCATGCGCGCCATGTCACCGGGAGAACCGTTCACGAAAGTTGAAGGCACCAGTTCGATTCCCCCCGACACGATTGCCGCTTATGGTCATCCGCGCTGGCAGAAGACCGTGGTTCTTATGACCGATGGCGACAACGACTTGAGTGCTGGGCTGGATGACCTCAACGGTACTGTTTATTCCGCCTATGGCCGCGCCAAGGAACCACTCGCCACCAACCGATTTGGCACGACGTCCAGTTCTTCGATTGAAGGCAAACTTAACGATGCCATGCTTGACGTCTGCGACAAGATCAAGGCGACTGGCACGGAGCTCTATGTGACCTCCTTCGGCAGCGGTGTTTCCTCGGCCACACGTGCCAAATTGCAGGCCTGCGCCACCGACGCCGACAACTACCAGCACAATACCTCCAGCGCGGACCTGCAGGCCTTTTTCAACCATATCGGCGAAGATGTGCTGAACAAGTCAATCTATGTCAGCAAATAGGCCGGGGTTCTGGTATCTGGCCGTGCTGCGGGTTCCAATGAGAGCCCGGCGCGGCCACTCTCCCGGAATTTGCGTTCCCGTTTAACATTTGTAAATCAGCGAATGCCTTTATGGCTAGGGTTTTAAGCCCGTATTATCCATTAAGCTGTTTCTTTCGAATTTCTACAAAGTATCTAAAATGCAACCGATCCCTGAAACATGTCTTTCACCGGCATGGAATAAGCCTCTCCCATATCAATTCCTCAGGGAGAGGCCGCAATGCGTAATTCAATTGGTGCTTTCATTGGCTCGACAAACCGGAAGCTGAAAGCGTTTCGCAACAACTGTTTGGGTTCAATAACCCAAATTACCGCAGTTGCCGCACTTCCCATGATGCTGGCGGCAGGTGCCGCCGTAGATACGATCCGTATCAACCGCGAGCAGGTTGCTTTTGACGCCGCGGTGGATTCCGCTGCCCTGGCGGTGGCCGCCGATGACCGTGCCAGCCTTGCTGGCCTGAACGAATCTCAAACGACCGCCCGCCTTGCCGAGCTCGAGGCATTTGCCAAAAAATACATGGCCGAGAACTACACGCCGCAATATGGCAGCAGCCAGGAAATGGATGTGAATTTAGAGATTTCAGGTCAAGCCATTGACCTGACCGCCAGCCACACCTTCCCCACAACGATCATGAGCCTGACAGGCATCGATGAAATTAATCTGTCCGCCCATTCCCAGATCAAGAAGGCCATGCGGCCGATAGAATTGGTGTTGGTCATGGATACCACCGGGTCCATGGCCAGCAGCGGCAAAATTGCAGGTGCCAAGACTGCCGCCATGGACTTGTTGAACACGGTTTATGGCGGATCGCTCTCCTCCTTTCCCGAAAGCGAGTACCTGCGCGTGGCGTTGGTTCCCTTCGCTGCTGGCGTAAGGCTTGACAAGAACGCCTATGATTTCAATCTGAATTGGATTGATACAACGGGTGCAAATCCGCTGTCGAAGGTCAACTTCAACAATTCCACCTGGAACAACTATACAGCGTGGGGCAAGTTGAAAAAGAGCAATACCGCTTATCAAACTTGGAATGGCTGCGTCGAGGCGCGCATGCGTGGCACTGCTGCGTCCAACACTGACTACAATGTGAATGACGTCGCGCCCACTTCCGGTGTAACGCAGTTTCCGGCCTATTTTGCACCGGATACTCCATCGTACGGCAATAGCAGTTCTTACGGTTCCTATAAAAATTACACTTTCAGTGGATCGTATATTCCTGAAAGCGGCACGCCAAGTGAGGTTGCCGGCCTTACTACGGCGCAAAAGAACGACACCTCTACGGCTGGTATGCTGCAGTATCGGCAGGAAAACGTGAATAAGTATATAGACCGGAACATTGGCAGCGAATCCCTGACTTCTGCCACAGAAGGCCCATGGAAAGGCTGTGCCAAGACTGAAGTTGTGCCGCTGACCTACGACAGGGCGCATGTAGAAGCCGGCATTAACGCCATGACCGCCGCAGGCAACACGCTGATTGCTGAAGGCGTATCCTGGGGTTGGCGCGTTCTTTCGCCAACCGAGCCCTTCACAAAAGTTGAAGGCTCGGCCTCGTTTCCGGCTGACACGATTTCGACCTATCACCATCCGCGCTGGCTGAAAATCATGGTCGTGATGACCGACGGCGACAATGACATCAGCGCCGGCCTGGATAGCTTGAACGGAACAACTTACACGGCCTATGGCCGCGGCAAGGAACCTCTCGCCAACAACCGCTTCGGAACCACGTCAGACTCAAGCGTAATGACCAAACTAGACGAAGCCATGTCCGAGGCCTGCACCCATGCCAAGGATGAGGGCATCGAACTCTATGTCACGTCGTTCGGTTCCGGCGTGTCCAGCTCGACACGGGCGAAATTGCAGGCTTGCGCCACCGATGCGGACAACTATCAGCACGCCACTTCAAGCGCCGATCTTTCCGCCTTTTTCAACCACATCGGCCAGGACGTGCTCAACAAGGCGATTTACGTCAGCAAATAAGCCATATTTGCAAGAAATGAGCGGCGGGCCTTGGCCCGCCGTTTTGCTATTGCGGCATTCCCGAAAAAACCCCATTTTATGCCCATGAATCACTAAAGCGGCCGAAGCGGCCGCTATTTCCCCGGGACGGATGCCAATGGTCAAAATAGCCTTACCCCTCGCCAGCGCGGCTGCAATCATGATGCTTGTCGCCGCCGGTCCTGCGCGAGCCGAGTTTTCCATGGACGAGGCCACCAGCCTGTCGGGCAACTATCTGGCCGGACGCTCGGCGGGCAAGGAGCGCGACACCGAGATTGCCGCCGATTACCTCAGCAAGGCCCTGATCGAAGATCCCGACAATCCGCTTCTCATCGAAAAGCTGTTTCTGCTCGAAGTCTCTTCCGGCAACATGCCCGATGCGGAAGAACTTGCCACCAAGGTTTTGTCGTTCAACAGCCAGCACCGCATGGCCCGCATTGTTTTTGGCCTGCGTGACTTCCGCGTCCGGCACTATGCCGATGCCCGCCGGAATTTCGCCGAAGCCTCCTATACGCCCGTTGGCGAATTGACCTCGGCTCTTTTGACAGCATGGAGTTTTGCCGGCGAAGGCAGCCTCAACGATGCGCTGGCAACACTCAACAAGCTCGACGGCAATGATTCATTCGCCAACTTCAAGTCCTATCACAGCGCTCTGATTGCCGATTACCTGTCCTCGGCCGTCCGCGCCGAAGCCTCTTACAAGAAAGCCTACGAACAGGCCGGCACCTCCTTGCGCGTGGTGCAGTCCTATGGGAACTTCCTCGAGCGCCACAACCGCCGCGATGAGGCAATCAAGATCTACCAGACCTTCCTGGAAGGCGGCGAAGAGAACATCTTGATAAAACTTGCCCTGAAACGCGCCCAGGACGCCAAGGCGCCAGACCCGTTCATCGCTACGCCGGGCGCCGGCGCCGGTGAAGCCCTGTTCTCGCTGGCGGCCGCCATGACCGACGAACTGAGCATCGACGTGGCCTTGCTCTATGCCCAGCTCTCCCTGGCGTTCAACGCTGACCGGCCGGTCGTGCTGACGCTCCTCGGCGATATTTATGTCGACACGAAGCAATACCAGAACGCCATCAATGCCTATGAACAGACCCCGCTGGGCTCGCCGCTGCGCATAAATGCCGATACGGAGATCGCGATAAATCTGCAAAGGCTGGAGCGCACCAAGGAAGCCCAGCAGAAACTCAAGGAGATTATCGCGCACGATTCCGCAGACTACGACGCGCTGGTGACCCTCGGCAATATCTACCGCAGCAATGAGGAGTTCAAGCCCGCCTCCGACACCTATTCCGCCGCCCTGGCGCTTGTCGCCCGGCCTGAAAAGGAACATTGGCGCATCCTTTACTATCGGGGAATCGCCTATGAACGGCAAAAGCTGTGGGACAAGGCCGAAGCAGATTTTCGCCAGGCCCTGGCCCTGTCGCCGGACGAGCCGCTGGTGTTGAATTATCTCGGCTACTCGATGATCGAGAAGAAGATGAATCTCAATGAAGCCTTGGGCATGGTAAAGAGGGCCGCCGAGCTGAAACCCAATGACGGCTACATCGTTGACAGTTTGGGCTGGGCCCATTTCCAGCTTGGCGATTATGAGGAAGCGGCGGCCCTGATTGAGCGCGCCGTCGATCTCAACCCGGCGGACCCGATTATCGGCGAGCATTTGGGCGATGCCTACTGGCGCGTCGGCCGCACCCTGGAAGCACGTTTTCAATGGCAGCACGCCAAGGACAATGATCCTCAGCCCGATGACCTGAAGCGCATAGAGGAAAAATTGTCGAACGGCCTGCCTGATGAACCGGTCACCAAGCCTGCCGAAAACAAGACCGGCCAGACCAACGGATAATCCCATGCTCGTAAGCGAGCAGGCCCATGCCAAGATAAACCTGGCCCTGCATGTCACGGGGCGCCGCGCCGATGGCTATCACGAGCTTGATTCCATTGTGGCATTCGTCGATGTGGCGGATGTCCTGACGATTGCTCCCGGAGACAGTATTTTCTTGGATATCACCGGACCATTTGCGGGAGATCTTCCCCGTGATGGCACAAACAGTGTCCTGTCCGCCTGGCGCCTGCTCGATGATTTTCTAAGAGAGCGGGGTTCCGCGCTGGCGCCGGTGAAATTTCAGCTCGAAAAGAATCTTCCCGTTGCCTCCGGCATTGGCGGCGGCTCCGCCGATGCGGCTGCGGCCCTGCGCGGCTTGATCAGGCTTTTTGATATTTCGGTTTCAGAGCAGGATTTGAGCGGACTGGCGCTTCAGCTCGGCGCAGACGTGCCTGTCTGTCTGATGCAAAAGTCCAGCCGCATGCGTGGCGTCGGCGAAATTATCGAGCCGGTTGAGATCGATCTTCCTGAAGGCATTGTGCTGGTCAATCCGCGCATTCCGGCGTCTACGTCAAAGATATTCGAATTGCTGAACCTGGAATGCGGCCAATCCTTTGGCGCAGCGATCGGCAGCGTCTATGATATCGAGAGCTGGCGCAATGACCTCACGGCCCCGGCCGTAACCCTTGTCCCGGAAATCGCCGACGTGATTGGCAGCCTGATTTTCCGGCCGGACGTTGCTTGCGCCCGCATGTCAGGTTCCGGCGCCACGTGTTTCGGCCTGTTCGAAAGCCTGGAGCGCGCGCAAATTGCAGCAGATGCCATTGCGGAAAAACATCCCGACTGGTGGGTGGCGGCGACTACATTGATTTAGTGTGCACGGACAATGCAGAAATCCACCGCTTCGAGCAGCGCTGATTTCCATGCGCTGTCGGGGAAAATGGCAAGGGCATCGCGCGCAATGTCGCCGTAGTGGTTGGCCCTTTCAATCGTGTCATCGATGGCCTTGTGCCGCACCATGAGTTTTTGCGCGTAGATCAGGTCATCGTCCGTCTGGTCACCGTCTTCCAGCGTGCGTTTCCAGAATTTTCTTTCTTCCTTTGAGCCGCGCCGGAAGGACAGCACCACGGGCAGGGTGATTTTCCGTTCGCGGAAATCATCGCCCACGCTTTTGCCCAGCGAAGCTTGCTTGCCGGAATAATCCAGCGCGTCATCCACAAGCTGGAAAACAATGCCCAGGTTACGGCCATAGGATTCAAGGGCTGCCTGTTCGTCGCGCGGACGCCCCGCGATCACCCCGCCGACTTCCGCTGCCGCAGAAAACAGCGCCGCGGTTTTTGCCCCTACGACCTGCAGGTAGGCGTCCTCCGTCGTGGAGGTGTCCTGCGAAATCGAAAGCTGCAGCACTTCCCCCTCGGCGATGACCGCCGCCGCATTCGACAGAATGCGCAGGCAATCCAGCGAACCCGTTTCCACCATCATCTTAAAGGCCTGGCCCAGCAGGTAATCGCCCACCAGCACGCTCGCCTGGTTGCCCCAGATGACGCGCGCTGCCTGTTTGCCGCGGCGCAAATCGCTTTCATCGACAACATCGTCGTGCAGCAGCGTTGCCGTGTGCATGAACTCGACGGCTGTTGCCAGCTTGATGTGGTGCTCGCCGGAATAGCCGCACATGCGCGCCGCAGCCAGCGTCAGCATCGGGCGAATCCGCTTGCCCCCGGAATTGATCAGGTGTCCGGCAATTTCCGGAATGAGCTCCACATGGCTCTGGGCCCGTGCCAGGATGCCGTCATTGACCCGGTCCATGTCATCGGCAACCAGGCCGACCAGCGCATCGAGGCTCGGCAATGGCGCATCAGCACTTCCCCCAAAGGGGATGACCACACCCATAAAGTTGCCATCCTTCTCCTGTTTTCTCGGCCAGAATAGAGGGAAAGGCCTGCGATCAGCAAGCGTGACCGGTTGCCGCGAGTTCAGGTGATGGCTAAAGCAATTGAATGGCTGGCGATATGGTGGAATTACTGCGGACGAATGATATTGTCTATCTCTCTTTTGTCAGGCATGTGCTAGACGGGGAAGGAATAGATCATTTGCTCCTGGATGAGTTTGTGAGTGCTGTCGAAGGGTCGATAAATGCCATACCACGCCGCATTCTCGTTGCCGAAAACATGCTAAAACAGGCGCAAATGCTGCTCAGTAACCATTCGCTAACCATCAATCAATAATACTTGGCGACTATGCAAATGAGTGCCCAGGTCAACCCGGCTCCGATACCGACGCCCATGGCTCCATCAGCCGTGCCGCACTCGTTGACCGAGGACGCATTTCTCGGTGGCAGGCTGCGCATTCTCCAGCCCGAAAAAGGCTACCGCGCCGGCATTGATGCGGTGTTTCTGGCGGCATCGGTTCCCTGCGCCGCCGGCGAAACCATCTTCGAGGCCGGCATTGGAACCGGCGTGGCGGCCCTTTGCGCCATTGTCCGCAATCCCTCCATCCATGTCACCGGGATAGAAATTGCCTCGCGCTACGCCATGCTCTGTGAGGAAAACGCCAAGCGCAACGGCTTTGGCCACAGCGTCCACGTCATTCACGCCGATGTGAAGGATGCGCTGCGCAAGGACCTTTCGCACCTCCCCCAGCATGGCACATTCAGCCATGCCATTGCCAATCCGCCCTATTTTGACGAGGGGAAATCAACCCCGTCGCCGAACATCCTGAAGGCCCAGGCCCATGCCTTCGGCCCGGAAGATTTAGAACTCTGGATCAAGGTCATGTACACCATGGTAGCTCTGCGCGGCACGATGACAATTGTCCACCGAGCCGAAACGCTCGGGAAAATCCTTGGTGCCATGGATGGCCGCTTTGGCGATATCCGCATTGCCCCACTTTATGCCCGTGAGGGAACCGCCGCCTCGCGCGTCGTCGTGCAGGGGATCAAGGGCTCAAAGGCCCCCATGCAGCTCCTGCCGGGTCTCATCCTCCACACGGAAAATTCGCAATTCACTGCCGACGCTGAAGCCGTCCTCCGCGACGGCTCAACCTGGCGCCTGCGCTAAACCCCGCTAAAGCTTGCAACTCCCGGGCTTTGTTCCTATCTCAGGGTCATGGCTAAAGCTTCACTCTTTACCCGGCTGATCCCGGCGCGTTTTCGCAAGTCCCACCCAATGGTCCATGTTGTCCGCTTGCACGGGGCCATTGGCGTGGGCTCGCCGCTCCGGCCGCCGCTCACCGCCAAGGACGTGGGTCCGCTGCTTGAGCGCGCCTTTGCCAAGAATATCGCCGCGGTGGCCTTCTCGGTGAATTCGCCCGGTGGCTCCGCTGTGCAGTCGGCCCTCATCCACAGCCGCATTCGGGCCCTGGCCGCTGAATACAAGATTCCGGTCTATGTCTTCTGCGAAGATGTGGCCGCGTCCGGCGGCTATTGGCTGGCCTGCGCTGGCGATGAAATCTATGCCGATGAAAGCTCCATCGTGGGCTCCATCGGGGTGATTTCGGCAGGCTTCGGCTTTGTCGAAGCCATCGGCAAGCTGGGCGTCGAGCGCCGCGTCCACACCTCTGGCGAAAACAAGTCGATCCTCGATCCCTTCCAGCCCGAGAAGCGGGAAGATGTTGACCGTCTTTTGGCCCTCCAGTCTGATGTCCACGGTGCCTTCAAGGCCCTGGTGCGCGAACGCCGCGCCGGCAAGCTCAAGGGCGACGAGGCCGAGATGTTCTCCGGCGCCTTCTGGTCCGGCCGCCAGGCCCTGGAGCGTGGCCTGATCGATGGAATTGGCCACCTGCATGAGGTGCTGAAACAGAAGTTCGGCGACAAGATGATTCTCAGGAATATCGCAGCCTCGCGGGGCTGGGGCCTCAGCCGCCTTGGTTTTGGCACGATTTCCGAGTTTCCTGATTCAGCCCTTGCGGCAATCGAAACACGTGCATTATGGTCGAAATTCGGTTTATAGTGGCGGGAACAAGGAGATGACGATGCTTTTTGCAAAGGTTGCGACTGTTATCATTGCCGGTGTTTTCACCGTTCTCATCGCGCGCCGTCTGATGAATGAATTGAACGCCGCCAAGGTCCGCGTGAAGCCCCGCCAGCCCAATATGGTCACCAAGCTCCGCCAGGATCCATCCACGGGTATCTACTATCCCGTTGAGTGATGTCGGGGCATTCCAGCGACGCCTGGCTTGAAGGCGTTTACCACGCCAAGACTAAAAACGATCTCATCGCCCTTTATGACGGCTGGGCCGAGACCTATGACGCCGACATGCAGGGCATCGGCTATGTCCACCCTGCGGTGATCGCCGGCCTCGTCGGCCGCTATGTGCCAGATAATTCCGATCCGGTTTTCGATGCGGGCGTTGGCACCGGCACCGTCGGCAAGATCCTCGCCATCCTGGGCTACAGCAACCTGATCGGCGTTGATATGTCCGATGGCATGCTGGCCCGTGCCAAAGCGCGCAAGATTTACGCCGATCTCCGCAACCGCGTGCTGGGCGAGCCGCTGGATTTTTCCGAAGGCAGCATGGCCGCCATCGTTTCAACCGGCGTCTTCACCACGGGTCATGGCCCGGCCCATGCCTGGGACGAACTCACGCGCATCACACGGGCAGGGGGCCATCTCATCTTCACCGTCGGAACTGCCGTCTGGGATGAATCGGGCTTTGCCAAAAAATTCGACGAACTCTGCCGGAAGGGCTTGGTGGCTCCTGTCGAAACCACGCCCGTCTACCACCCCATGCCCTATTCGCCCACCGAGTCCGGTTTCACCACGAGAGCTCACGTCTATCGCAGGCTCTAACTAAATCTCCCTCCCCCTTGAGGGGAGGGATTAAGGGTGGGGGTCGCTCCGCTGTTAGACCACCAGACCCCCGCCCCTAACCCCTCTCCACAAGGGGGAGGGGAATTCACTCGGCCTAATCTCCTTGACCTCTTAAACCCGCATCCCTAGTTTGCGCCCGCAAATGCCGCTGAATCCGACCAAATCATTCCAGGACCTGATTCTCACCCTGCACCAATATTGGGCGGCCAAGGGCTGCGTGATTTTGCAGCCCTATGACATGGAAGTGGGGGCAGGCACCTTTCATCCCGCCACCACGCTGCGCTCCGTCGGGCCAAAGCCGTGGGCCGCGGCTTACGTGCAGCCCTCGCGCCGCCCGAAAGATGGCCGCTACGGCGAAAATCCCAACCGCCTGCAGCACTATTACCAGTATCAGGTCATCATCAAGCCATCGCCGCCGGACCTGCAGGAGCAGTATCTCGGTTCGCTTGCCGCCATCGGCATTGATCCCAAGCTCCATGACATCCGCTTTGTCGAGGATGACTGGGAAAGCCCCACGCTCGGCGCCTGGGGCCTCGGCTGGGAAGTCTGGTGCGACGGCATGGAAGTCTCGCAGTTCACCTATTTCCAGCAAGTGGGCGGCCTCGATTGTTTCCCCGTCTCCGGCGAATTGACCTACGGCCTCGAACGCCTCGCCATGTATGTCCAGGGCGTCGACAATGTTTATGATTTGAATTTCAACGGCCTCGAAGGCGCGAAGAAAATTTCCTATGGCGATGTCTTCCTCCAGGCCGAACAGGAATACTCGCGCTATAATTTCGAATACGCCGACACCGCCATACTGCAGCGGCATTTCGAGGACGCCGAGAAAGAATGCAAGGCGCTGCTTGATGTGGGCCTGAAGGACGAAAAGCATGAACTGGCGCTTCCCGCTTACGACCAGTGCATCAAGGCCTCGCACATGTTCAACCTGCTCGATGCCCGCGGCGTGATCTCCGTCACCGAACGCCAGGCCTATATTCTCCGCGTCCGCGATCTCGCCAAGGGCTGCTGCGAAGCCTGGAGCAAAACGGCGGGAGGCCGGGTCTGATGCCTGAACTCCTGATCGAACTTTTCTCCGAGGAAATTCCCGCCCGGATGCAGGCCAAGGCGGCGGAAGATCTGCGCACCCTCATCACAAACGGCCTCGTCGACGCAGGCCTCACCTATGAAGGTGCACAAGCCCACGCCACGCCGCGCCGCCTCGTGCTCTCCGTCGAAGGCCTCAACACCAAGACCGCTGACATGCGCGAGGAACGCAAGGGCCCCCGCACCGACGCGCCTAAGCCCGCCATTGATGGCTTTTTGAAATCCACCGGATTGAAGCTCGATCAGCTCACGGTTCAGGATGACAAGAAGGGCAAATTCTATATCGCCACCATCAAGAAGCCGGGGCGCGCCACGACCGATGTAGTGGCCGAATTGCTCCCCGATGTCATACGGAAATTCCCCTGGCCCAAATCCATGCGCTGGGGCGCGGGACACTTGCGCTGGGTGCGGCAGCTCCTCTCGATCGTTTGCACCTTCGATGGCGAAGTCGTGCCTTTTGAAATCGAAGGCATTCCCTCGGGCAACACCACGCTGGGCCATCGCTTTCTCAGCGCTAAGAAGATCGAAGTCCGCCGCTTCGAGGACTATGCCCAGAAACTCCACAAGGCCCACGTCATCGTCGATGCCGGCATCCGCGCCGAAACCATCCGCGCCGAAGCGAAAAATCTCGCCTTCGCCCAAGGCCTCGAAATGATCGAGGATGAAGGCCTGCTGAAGGAAGTGGCGGGCCTTGTCGAATGGCCCGTGGTGCTGATGGGCGAGTTCGACAGGAATTTCCTGGGCGTGCCGCCGGAAGTCATCGTCGCGACGATCAAGAACAACCAGAAATGCTTCGCTCTCCGCGACAAGACCGGGAAGCTTGCCAACCGCTATCTGCTTGTCTCCAACATGGCGGCTACCGACGGCGGCAAAATGATCGTCGCCGGCAACAACAAGGTCATCGCCGCAAGATTGTCCGACGCAAAATTCTTCTGGGACCAGGACCGCAAGACCAGGCTCGAAGACCTGTTGCCGAAGCTGGACAGCATAACCTTCCACGCCAAGCTCGGCAGCCAAGGCGAACGCGTCAAGCGCATCGAAGCCTTGGCTGGTGAAATCGCCAAGACGATCAAGGCCGATGTCGAGAAATCCAAACTTGCGGCGCGATTGGCCAAAGCCGATCTCGTCACCGGCATGGTCGGTGAATTCCCCGAACTGCAAGGCTTCATGGGCCACTACTATGCGCTTGATCAAGGCCAGGACAAAGAAGTCGCCAAAGCCATCCGCGATCACTACAAGCCGCAGGGGCCAAGCGATGGCATTCCTGTTTCAAAAATCGGCCAGGCTGTGGCGCTGGCCGACAAGCTCGACACCCTCGTCGGCTTCTGGGCTATTGATGAAAGACCTACGGGGTCGAAAGATCCTTACGCACTTCGTCGCGCGGCACTCGGTTGTATCCGGATAGCGCTTGAGAAAGAATTGCGTATTAGTCTGACGAATACTTTCCAACATGCCTATTTTGCTGGTTCTGGAAAAAGCATTCAGAATAGAGACGCGACGGTGGAGCAAAAGGGAGCTGAAATTTATCGTTCCGACCTCCTCGCCTTCTTCGCCGACCGTCTGAAAGTCTATCTCAAGGATCAGGGCGCGCGTCACGACTTGATCGATGCTGTCTTCTCGCTCGGCGGGCAGGATGATCTCCTGATGATCGTCCGTCGCGTCGAAGCGCTGTCCAAATTCGTCGACAGTGATGACGGCAAGAATCTTCTCGCCGGCGTGAAGCGCGCCTCCAACATTCTCAAGATCGAGGAGAAGAAGGACAACCGTTCCTTTGACGGCCTGCCCAACGCCCAGCTTCTCATCCAGGGCGAGGAGCGCGACCTGCACCGCGCCGTGTCCGCCGCCGAAGCCAATGCCCGCAAGGCCGTCGACGCGGAGGATTTCGGTGCGGCGATGACGGCGATTGCCAAACTGCGCGGCCCCGTCGACGCCTTCTTCGACAAGGTGACGGTGAACGCTGACGATCCATCCTTCCGCGAAAATCGCCTGAAGCTTTTGAACCGCATCCGCGCGGCAACGCTGGCGGTGGCGGATTTCTCCAAGATAGAGGGCTAGTTTTCCTCGCCCCTTGGGGGAGAGGAAGGGGCAAACGAAGTTTGGGAAGGTGAGGGGGCGCTGGTGCCAACACCTTAGACCAAATCCCCCTCACCCTCCCATCCTGCTTAGCTTCGCGTCGCAGCACGGGCCCCTCCCTCTCCCCGATGGGGCGAGGGAAATGATCTTTCAGCCTCACGGCATATCGGATCAGCCATGCACCGCCCCACCTTGCCCAATCGCCGCCACCGGTGACATAAGGCGGCATGTCAGCCGCTTCCACCCATCAGGACAGCCCCTATTCCTGGTTTCGTCTTGCCGTCTCCCTGACGCTCTCCACCATTGGCGGCATCGGCATTTGGGCGAGCATTGTGGTGCTGCCCTTCATCCAGGTTGAATTTCACGTCGATCGCTCCGGCGCGTCATTCCCCTACACCATGAGCATGATCGGCTTTGCCCTCGGCGGCTTGCTGATGGGCAGGCTGGCCGACCGCTTCGGCATCATGGTGCCGATGTTCCTGGGCTCCATCATGCTGGGGCTGGGTTTCGTCACCTCGGCCCTTGCCCCCACCTATTACATCTATGTTGCCGCCCAGGCGGTTCTCATCGGCCTGGGCTGTGCCACGATTTTCGCGCCGCTTGTTGCTGACGTCTCGCTCTGGTTTCAGAAGCGCCGCGGCATCGCAGTTGCAGTCGCGGCTTCCGGAAACTATATCGCCGGTACCATCTGGCCGCCCTTCCTCACTTGGGGAATTCAGACCTATGGCTGGCGCCATGCCTTCATCGCCCTTGGCATTCTCACCGTATCGCTCATGCTGCCCCTGTCGCTGTTCCTCCGCCGCCGCGCCTCGCTGGACGAACGGCCAAGCCCCTCCATCACCGCCCGCAGTAGCGGCAAGGCGCTCGACGGAACGCTCGCCCTGCAAGGCCTGCTCATTCTCGCCGGCCTCGCCTGCTGTGTGGCTATGTCCATGCCTCAGGTCCATATCATCGCCTATTGCGGCGACCTGGGTTACGGCCCGGCGCGTGGCGCAGTAATGCTCTCCATCATGCTGGGCTTTGGCGTGGTGAGCCGCCTTGCCTTCGGTTTCATTGCCGACCGCATCGGTGGCGTGAAAACCCTCATCATCGGCTCCTTCCTGCAATGCCTGGCCCTGCTGTTTTACATTCCCTTTGATGGCCTGGCCTCGCTCTATGTCGTCTCCGCCTTCTTTGGCCTCGCCCAGGGCGGCATCGTGCCGAGCTACGCCCTCATCGTGCGCGACCATTTCCCCGCCCGCGAAGCCGGCTTCCGCATCAGCCTGGTACTTACCGCAACGGTTCTGGGAATGGCGCTGGGCGGCTGGCTTTCCGGCGAAATCTTTGACCGCACCGGCTCCTATCAGGCCGCCTTCCTCCACGGTATCGCCTGGAACATGCTTAACATGGCCATAGCCTTCTGGCTGCTTATGGGACGAAAAACGCCAAAGCTGTCGCCTGCCTAAAATCTGGCCACTTGACCTCCCGCCGTGCAGCGTGTTTGCTGCACTGCAATATGGCGACCAAAACGACAGTCGAGCTGGGAAAGTGCCCGCCATCGCTGGGCGCGAAGGCGGCTGGCCTGAGCGATCTGCTGGCCCTCGGCCTCGCCGTTCCGCAAGGTTTCGTGGTCCCGAACCCTGCCGGCATGACCCCTGCAAGACTTGCCGCAGCGGTGAAAAAACTCGGCGGTAAAACCAAGCCCTTGCTCCTCGCCGTACGCCCCAGCGCGAACGACCAGGCCCGCAGCTACATGGAGGCCATCCTGAACATCGGCCTGAACGACGAAACGGTGGAAGCTCTTGCCGCGCGGCTGGACGACCGCCCCCTGGCCTATGACCTCTACCGCCAGTTCATCCAGAACTACGCCGTGAATGTTTTCAACCTGCGCCACGCGGATTTCGAGGACATCTTTTCCGCCCATAAAGGGGCTGACCTGATTTCCTCCTATAAGTCATTCATCGAGAAGCAGACCGGCGCCGTCTTCCCGCAAGATTTGCTCGAACAATTGCAGGGCGTGGTGAAAGCCGCCCACCGCCGCAAGAAATCCACAGCCCTCATCGTGCAGGTCATGGTCCATGGCGGAAACATTCTGGGCGTCGCCACCTCGCGCAATTTTTCAACCGGCGCGAAGGACCCGAACATCGCGCCCGCCTTCATGGAAAAATTCCCGAAGCAGGCGGCCCAGCTCAAAACGGCGCTCAAAAAGATCGAGCGCCGCTGCAAGTGCATTCAGGAAGTCACGTTCACTGTGGAAAAGGGCAAGCTCTGGCTGCTGCAAACCAAGCCCGCCAAGATCAGCGCCCGGGTTGAACTCAAAACTCTGGTGGACATGGTGGGCGAAGGCCTGCTCACCAAAAAGGAAGCGGTGCTGCGTGTCGATCCGCTGATGCTTGACCAGTTTCTTCACCCCACCCTTGATCCAACCGAAACCCACGAAATATTTGTCACCGGCCTTGCCGCATCGCCCGGTGCCGTATCGGGGCAGGTGGTGTTTGACGCCGCCGAAGCCCAGCAGCTTAAACTGCGCAACCGTCCCTGCATCCTCGTGCGCAGCGAAACCAGCCCCGAGGATATTCAAGGCATGCATGCCGCTGAAGGCGTGCTCACGGCGCGCGGCGGGCTGCTTTCCCATGCGGCGGTGATCGCCCGCGGCATGGGCAAAACCTGCGTGGTGGGGGCCAGCGGCCTGCGCATCGACTATGAAGCCGGAACCATGACGTCGCTCGGCGTTCTCGTGAAGAAGGGCGAGACGATCACCATTGATGGTTCCACCGGTCGCGTCTTCCGTGGCCCCATCGCCACCCAGAAGCCCGTGCTCTCCGGTGACTTCGCCACCATCCTGAAATGGGCCGATGCCTCGCGCCGCATGAAAGTGCGCGCCAATGCCGAAACGCCGAACGAAGCCCGTTCCGCCCGCTATTTCGGCGCCGAAGGCATTGGCCTGTGCCGCACCGAACACATGTTCTTCAGCGCCGAGCGCATCGGCCCCATGCGCAAGATGATTCTGGCCGAAACCGTGGAGGCGCGCCGCGAGGCCCTCGACGAAATTCTTCCCATGCAGCGCCAGGATTTCATCGAGCTTTTTGAAATCATGGCGGGCCTGCCCGTCACCATCCGCCTGCTCGATCCGCCGCTCCATGAATTCCTGCCGAAATCCGAGCATGAAATTTTGGAACTCGCCGAGACCCTCGCCATTGCGCCGGATTACTTGCGCACCAGTGTCGGCGAACTGCAGGAGTTCAACCCCATGCTCGGCCATCGCGGCGTACGCCTTGCCGTGTCCTATCCGGAAATCGCCGAGATGCAGGCCCGCGCCATTTTCGAAGCCACTGCCGATGTCGCCAAGAAATATGGCAAGGCGCCGATTCCCGAAATCATGATTCCCCTCGTTGTCGGCAAACTGGAATTCGATTATGTCCGCGCCCGCATCGATGCCGTGGCCGAAGCGGTGCAACGCGAAAGTGGTCTCGAACTTCCTTATCTCGTGGGCACCATGATTGAATTGCCCCGCGCCACCCTGCGCGCCGGCGAGATTGCCGAATCAGCGGAGTTCTTTTCCTTCGGCACCAATGATCTCACGCAGACAACCCTTGGCATCAGCCGCGACGACAGCGCCCGCTTCATTGGTGAATACACCGCCAAGGGCCTTTTGAAAGCCGATCCCTTCGTCTCCATCGATATTGATGGCGTGGGCGAACTCCTGCGAATCGCCACGACGCGCGGAAGGAAAGCCAGGCCCGATCTCAAGCTTGGAATTTGCGGCGAACACGCGGGCGATCCGGCCTCGATTAGTTTCTGTGAGGAAATCAAGCTGGATTATGTCTCTTGTTCACCCTTTCGTATCGCCATAGCGAGGCTTGCCGCGGCCCAGGCAAGTATCAGAAATAATTAAATAATTTCTAGCTTCCGGGCCGGGTTAACCCTCATCGGAATTGTCTGATAAAAATACAAAAAACCGGCCAGTTTTGGTTGCTGGCATGGTTAACCTATGCTAAACGCGAAGGGTATATGTTTCCGTTAGTGAAACAATATTGCGGACAGTGCCTTAAGCAGGACTAGGGGATTTGCAGGAAAAACGCCCAACTCATAGGCCCTTGGCCGATTTCCCCGTCTATCCTGAAGTGGATGAAGGCGGTGGAATAGTTCAGGAATATGCGCCGTTCGTTTTTGGTGGCGTAATGCTGATTGCGGCGTTCGCTTTTGCCGGCAACTACATGGGCCAGAATGCCAATGCCCACAATGCGCCGCTGGACGAGCAGGCGGTGAGCATCGTTTCACCCGTCACCAATATTATCGCCAAGGGTTCGCTTCTGCCTGACGGCGAAAATTTCGATATCGTGAACCTCAACGTGCTGCGCAAGCAGACCGTGGTAAGTCTTGGCAAGGGTGATTTCGTCAATGCCAGCGACCAGGTGATTATTTCGCCGGCCTCCGTCGATCTCTCCGGCAAGGCCGATGTTTCGACGCCTGCGGTCAAGCGCCTGGCGCTGGCTCCGTCGCCGTCCACAATTGAAAAATCATTCAAGCTGAAGCGCAGCGAGAAGCAGGCTGTCGTGGCCCAACGCCGCATTCGCCTTGCCGAGGAAAATTGCCTGGCGCGCGCCGTATATTTTGAGGCCCGTTCCGAATCGGAGCTTGGCCAGCTTGCTGTGGCGCGTGTAATTTTGAACCGCACCCGGGATCCCAACTACCCCAAGACAATTTGCGGTGTTGTGTACCAGGGTTCAAGCCAGCGGAATTCCTGCCAGTTTTCCTTTGCCTGTGATGGCCTTCCCGATGACGTGAAGCAGCCGGTCGCCTGGGCCAACTCCAAGCGCATTGCCCAAAAGGCCATGAGCGACAGCAAGAGCACCAATATCATGAGCACCGCCACCAATTACCATGCGGATTATGTGCGTCCGAAATGGGCGGGCAGCATGAAGCGCATCGTGAAAATCGGCCGTCATATCTTCTATTCGGATTCGTGATAGCAGGTTCCCGTTTAGATCTTGCGTGGCGCCCCGGTGGCGCCTTTATTATTTGCGGAGAGAGTGAAGGGAAGAGGATGCATCATGGCCTGGAACGAGAGCAGCGGCACCGCCTGGACCTATTTTGAAAACGCCTGGCACAAGGGCAACCCCTCCATCATGGGCGCCATGGATCATGCGCCGTGGCTTGGCTCCTGCGTATTCGACGGCTCCCGCGCCTTTGAAGGCGTGGCCCCTGACCTCGATCTCCACTGCCAGCGCCTGATCCGCTCGGCCAGGAGTTTTGACCTGAAGATTCTAAAGAGCGCCGAGGAAATTGATGCCATCATCCGCGAAGGCATCGCCAAATTCCCGAAAACCGCCGAACTCTATTTGCGCCCCATGTATTGGGCCGCCGAAGGCTTTGTTGATGTCGACCCCGAATCCACCAAGTTCTCGGTCTCGGTTTATGATTCACCGCTCCCCACGCCCGCGTCATCCCTGTCCATTACCCTGTCGCCCTTCCGCCGGCCATCCAATGAATATGCCCCCACCGACGCCAAGGCCGCCTGCCATTATCCCAATTCGGCCCGCGCCATCCGTGACGCAAAGGCCCGTGGCTTTGATAATGCAGTGATGCTTGATCCGCTGGGCCACGTGGCCGAACTCACCACCGCCAATATCTGGTGCGCCAAAAATGGCGAAGCCTACACGCCGGTTCCGAACGGCTGCTTCCTCAATGGCATCACCCGCCAGCGGATTATTTCCTTGCTGAAGGGCGCAGGCATCAAGGTCCATGAATGTACCCTGGACTGGAAGGACCTGCTCGACGCCGACGAGGTGTTCTCAACCGGGAATTACAGCAAGGTCATGCCGGTCACCACCATTGAACAGCGCACCCTGCAGCCCGGGCCCGTCGCCGCAAAAGCCCGCGAACTCTACTGGGCCTACGCCCACGGCAAATAATTCACGGCCTTAGAATAAACGGCGTGCTCTTGTAGGCGCTTTCGCCGCGGCCGATCTTCTCGATGGCCCGAGACATGCGACCGTTGCGGCCGAGCAGCGCATCCGCATAGGAAACGATCAGCCGGTTCGGCGTGGCCGAAGGCGAGGCGGTGCGCAGTTCATGGGCCAGTTCCTCTTCATCGGCCTTGGGCCGCAGCATGCAAAGCGCCGTATAGGCCGAGGCCGTTGACCGGCTGATGCCCGCCCAGCAATGGATGAGCAGGGGATTGGCCCTGTCCCAACTCTCAATGAACTCAATCAGCCTCTCCGCATCCGTTGCCCTGGGCGCCGAAAACCCGTCCATCATTTCCACCACATCGTGAAACGTCAGCTTCAGGTGCTGCGCCGTCTCGATGTTTTTGAAAACCCGGTGCGGCGTATCGGGCCCGAGAAGGCTCACCACCCGCCGAACCGCATATTTATCCACCAGATCCTGCACCGCATTGAGGCCGCAAACGATGATCATGATTGCACCAGCATTTTGAACTTCTTGAGAAACAGCGCCGCCGCATCATTGGGCGGCAAGGGCTTGAGCTGAAAAAACTTCCGTGAACCCTCGCCGCTCAGCCCGTTTGGCCGGCCAAAGAATTTTTCCGCCTCCGGCACCGAAAATCCGGCGAGTTGCGTTGCTTCCAAATAGGCCGAGATTTTGTCCGCCCCCTTGATTTCAGCTTCACATGCAGAAGGCGTTTTGGGCGGCAGGCTGAAGCGCATGTGAATGGCCGAAAGCAGGCGCTTTTCAAAGGCCTTGTAATCCAGCCCGATGGCGGTTTTGAAGGGCGAGATCATGTCGCCCACCACATATTCCGGCGCATCATGGAGCAGCGCCATAAGCCGCGACGGCCTGTCCAGCTGCCGGTTGACATGGGCCGCGATGCCTTCCACCAAAAGGCAATGCTGCGCCACGGAAAAGGCATGGTCGCCCTTAGTCTGGCCATTCCAGCGGGCGACCCGCGCCAGCCCATGGGCGATGTCCTCGATCTCGATGTCGAGCGGCGAAGGATCCAGCAGGTCGAGCCTGCGGCCCGAAAGCATCCGTTGCCAGGCGCGAAGTTCCGGCGCCATGTCAGCGCGCCAGCTTCTTCACCGCCTCATGGCGGTGGCAGTCTGTCTTGTGGTCGTTCACCAGCCCGCAGGCCTGCATGAAGGCATAGACAATGGTGGGGCCGACAAAACGGAAGCCGCGCTTTTTCATGTCCTTCGAAATTTTCTCCGCCAATGGCGTTGAGGCCTGGATCTGCTTTGAGCTACGCAGCTTGTTTTGCAAGGGCTGGCCATCCATGAAATCCCACAGGTAGGCGGAAAATTCCGGCATGGCCAGATAGGCCCTGGCGTTGCTGACGCTTGCTTCAATCTTCAACCGGTTGCGCACGATACCCGCGTCATTCATCAGGCGCTCGAGTTTTGCCGGCGTATAGCGCGCCATTTTTTCCGGATTGAAATCATCGAAGGCTTTGCGGAAAGCCTCGCGCTTGCGCAGAATTGTGATCCACGAAAGCCCCGCCTGAAATCCATCGAGCTGCAATTTTTCAAAAAGTGCCCGTGAATCATATTCCGGCACGCCCCATTCCGTGTCGTGATAGGCAACATAAACCGGATCCGTGCCGCACCACTTGCAGCGGCAAATCCCGTCTTCATGCAGAACTCCAGGCACTAGGCGTAATCCTTTGATGGCACATCATATTTTACCCACGAAGGTTTATGCACACGGACCCTGACAGCATCTGTCAGCAGCGGCTGTGTGGCCTCGGCCATGCGGTCCAACCGGAGAAGTGCGAGCGCTGCATGTCCCGCCGACGACAAGACCGTGCCAATAATCTTGTCGGCGCTATTGATCGCCGCACCGCGTTGAGGTGCCGCCCCCTCGAATGTCACTGGAAGAATGCGGCTCCGCGCCGTGGCGCGGTGCTCCATGCGCGAAACAACTTCCTGGCCGATATAGCAGCCCTTGCTGAAACTCACCGCCCCCACCTGATCGAAATTCGCCTCATGGGGAAACAGCTCGCCAGAGCCAATATCGCCATCGCTGTCGGCCAGCCCCAAAGCAATGCGCGCGGCGTCATATCCGGTGCCCGTTGGCAACGTGCCCTTAGCGGCAATCACCCGCCACCCGATAAGCGATGTGCGGGGGTCGGCATAGGCCGTCATCCCTTGGGGCCGCTCCGACGAAACCCCAACTTCCAAATCTTTCCGTTCGGTAATCACAACCTTCGACCGCAGCCGGTAAAACATCAGCCGCTTCGCAAGCTCTTCAAGCTGCGAAGCGGCACAATCCAGCAAATAGCCCTCAGCCGTTTTCACCACAAAGAAATCAAACAGAATTTTCCCTTGCGGCGTGAGCAGGGCGCCGTAGCGCGCCGCACCCTCGGCCAGCCCCAGAACATCCGCCGTTACCAGGTTATGCAGAAAATTCTCGGTTTCAGCCCCTTCAAGGCCGAGGACCGCGCGCTCACGCCGCACCTGCATTAAAAAGCTAGAATTCGCCATCAGCACCATTTACGGTTGCTTTGTGCCACAATCAAGGAAGCTGAATGAAGCGCGGGGCTGATCTGATTTTAAAGGGCGGAACCCTCGTCAATCATGATGGGGTGGGCCTCCGCGATCTGGCGATTCTCCAAGGCCGCATTGTAGGGGTGGGCGATGTCAGCTCATTCTCCGCCGCCGAAACCCTGGATTGCAGGGGTCTGCACATCCTCCCCGGGGTTATCGACAGCCAGGTGCATCTCCGCGAGCCCGGCCTTGAACACAAGGAAGACCTGGAATCCGGCGGACGCGCCGCGGTCATGGGGGGCGTTACCAGCGTGTTTGAAATGCCCAACACCAAGCCGCTCACCGTCACCGCCGCTGCCTTGGCCGACAAAGTCCGCCGCGCCAGCAGCCGCATGCATTGCGATTTCGCCTTTTACATGGGGGGCACACGCGAGAATGTGGCTGAACTCGCCGCCTTTGAAAAGCTGCCGGGCTGCGCCGGTATCAAGGTTTTCATGGGCTCGTCCACTGGAGAATTGCTAGTGGAGGACGATGAAGGGGTAGCAAGCATTCTGGCCCACACCAACCGCCGCGCCGCTTTCCACAGCGAAGATGAATTCCGCCTGCGCCAGCGCGCGAAGGAGCAAATCGCAGGCAACCCCGCCAGCCATCCCGTCTGGCGCGATGCCGAAGCCGCAAGGCTCTGCACCGAGCGTCTCATCCGTATTGCACGGCAGACCGGTAAACGCATTCATGTCCTCCACATTTCCACCGGCGATGAAATGCCGCTTCTCGCCGCCAACAAGGATGTGGCAACCGTCGAAGTCACGCCCCATCACCTGACCCTCTCTTCCGATGATTATCCGCGGCTCGGAACCCTGATGCAAATGAACCCGCCGGTGCGCGCGAAAGAGCACCAGCGCGCCATCTGGCAGGCCCTCCTATCCGGCGTGGTGGATATCCTCGGCTCCGATCACGCGCCGCACACGCTGGAAGAAAAATCGAAACCCTACCCCAATTCGCCGTCAGGCATGCCCGGCGTGCAAACCCTCGTTCCCGTCATGCTTGATCATGTGAACAAGGGCCGCCTCTCCATCGAGCGCTTCGTCGATCTTACCTCCCACGGCCCGGCGCGCATTTTCGGTATCGCGCAAAAGGGCCGCATTGCCGAAGGCTTTGATGCCGATCTTACTATTGTCGATCTCAAGAAAAGGCGCGTGATCGAAAACAAATGGATCGAAAGCAAATGCGGCTGGACGCCCTATGACGGTTACGAAGTCACGGGCTGGCCGCAAGGCACCTTCGTGCGTGGCCGGAAAGCCATGTGGGAAGATCAAATTTTAGGAAAACCCGGGGGCCAGCCCGTTAAGTTTCTGGAAGCATTGCCTGCGATAAAGGATCCCGCATGACCGACAGTTTCCGCGCCATCCAGATTTCCAAGACCGATCAGGGCCAGCAGGTTCAGTTCGTCCAGTTGACCGAAGCCGATCTCATGGAAGGCGATGTCACCGTTGCCGTCAGCCACTCTTCGGTGAACTACAAGGATGGCCTCGCCATCACCGGCAAGGCCCCCATCATCCGAAAATTCCCCTTGATCCCCGGTATTGATTTTGCCGGTACCGTGACGAAGTCTTCCCACATGAACTGGAAACCCGGCGATCAGGTCATTCTCAATGGCTGGGGCGTTGGCGAACAACACAATGGCGGTTTTTCTGAAATGGCTCGCGTCTCCGGTGACTGGCTCGTTGCCGTGCCCAAGGGCTGGACCTGCGCCGATACCATGGCCGTGGGCGTTGCCGGCTATACCGCCATGCTCTGTGTCATGGCTTTGGAAGAGCAGGGGGTAAAACCCGGCGATGGCGAAATCCTGGTGACCGGTGCCGCCGGCGGCGTCGGCACGGTTTCAATTACGCTGCTGGCCAAACTTGGCTACTCGGTCGCAGCCTCCACCGGCCGACCGGGCGAATCGGAGTTCCTGAAAAAACTTGGCGCCTCGACAATCATTGACCGAAATGAGTTCAACGTGCCTGTCAAGGCTCTCGCCAAAATGCGCTGGGCCGGCGCCATTGATTCCGTGGGCTCCACCACGCTTGCCAATGTCATCTCGCAAATCAACAATGACGGCACCGTTGCCGCCTGCGGCCTGGCCCAGGGCATGGACCTGCCGACCACAGTGGCGCCGTTTATTTTGCGCGGCGTGAAATTGATCGGCATCAATTCCGTCACCACGCCGCTGCCGCGCCGCCAGCAGGCCTGGAACCGTATCGCCCGCGATCTTGATCTCAAGTCCCTTGCCGCCCTCACCACCCATGTGAAGCTGGAAGACATCCCGCGCGTCGCCGCAGATATTGTGGCGGGCCAGGTGCGTGGCCGCATTGTCGTGGATATTCGCTAGATCATGGATGTGTCATTGCTCATCGCTGGCCTGGGCATTGGCATCGCCATGGCCGCACCTCTGGGCCCGGTCAATCTCATCGTCATACGCACCGCGCTGTGCCAAGGTCTGAAGGTGGCCTTCATTGCCGGCCTCGGCGCGGTGCTGGCCGACGTGGTGATCGCCAGCATTGCCGCCTATGGCATTCAATCGATATCGCACCTCATTCTTGATTACGCAAAGATTCTGAAAATTGCCGGCGGGCTTTTTTTGATCGTGTTGGGCATCCGCACAGCGCGAACCCATTTTTCCGCCAGCGATCTCACCAGCGGGCCCCATTCCGCCAAATTTGGCCTGACCTTTTCATTATCGGTCACCAATCCCGGCCTTGTCCTGGGCTATCTCGCCATATTCAGTTCGTTGAGCACCCAATTTGCTTTCGGTGAATCACACCTTCGGCCCGCCATCGTTCTTCTCGGCATTGCCTTGGGCGGCGCGTTGTGGTGGCTGCTGCTGAGTGTCTTGATTGGCCGGCTTAAATCGCGTCTGGGCCCGTCAACCCTCGACCGCATCAACCGCTGGTCGGGAATTATGGTGGCCGCCTTCGGCTTTCTGCTGCTGTGGACTGTTTTCGACTGATTATTGCTTGGTCTGGGCAACCGAAAATTCGCCGCCCCGGATGCGGTCGGGCAGTTTAGCGCACATCACCGCAACCGGCTCCTCGCCATAGGTGGCAACCATGTCGGATAGGGCCGCGAAGATCGCCGCCGTGGCGATGCAGTCCGGTTCAAGCCCCTCATAGATCGCTTCTTCCCAAGCATCGAGGATGTAACGCAAGGCCAAATGCTTGGCCTCCGCCGGATGGGTCACAGGCAGCGGTTTTGTCCGATATTTCAACATAAACGTCTTTTCAATTGAGGCATTAGTCCCCGCCCACGGCGCATTTCCACCAGCCCCGCATTCGTTAATTCACCATAGCAAAGGCATGGCTTTCCGCGACTCGTTCCTTAAAAAAGGGTTAATATGAACAGTGCATTTTTATTCAAAGACCCAGCACCATCTTGGCCCGGGCAATGGCCTCCCGGACATTGGGGGCAAAATCAAGCGATTCGAACTCCGCAGGGGCCACCCAGCGGGCGTCCAGCGCATCGCTCGCGGCCTGCGCCTCGCCGGACCGCCACACCCCGCCGTAACAGGCAATGGCATAATGGAAGAGCGGCTTCTCCAGGATGATTTCATAGAGCCCGACAAATTCTGTGAGATCGGCCGCCACCCCTGATTCCTCGCGCAACTCGCGCTCCGCCGCCGCGACCGCCGTTTCGCCGAACTCAACATGGCCGCCGGGCAGGCTCCAAAGCCCCAATGGTGGCTTGGCGCGTTGAACGAGCAGCACCTTGCCATCTTTCCAGACGCAGGCTGAAGCCCCAAACCGGGGGAATTGTTGCGCGGGCATCATCGGGTTAGGCTGGCTCCATGTGTGGCCTCTATAGTTTCCGGAAATCGGCGGAAGAAACAAGATCGCTGCTCCAGTATCTGGAGGAGGTGGAGTTTCCGCCCCGCACCTATGTCGCACCCCAAAGCCCCATCGCCATCGTGCGCGAGGAAAACAACTGGCGGCATTTCGCCCTCGTGCGCTGGGGTTTCATCCCCTCCTGGGTGAAGGAAATCAAGCCCGGCAAGCCCCTGATAAATGCGCGCAGCGAAACGCTGCTGGAAAAACCCTCATTCCGCTATGCCATCAGGCGCCGCCGCTGCCTCATCCCCGCCGACGGCTATTACGAATGGCTGGGTGATGTGCCGGGCAAGAAAATCCCGCATTTCATCCACCGGCCCGATCACGGCCTCTTCGCCTTTGCCGGCCTGTGGGAACACTGGCTAGGGGCCAATGGCTCGGAACTTGAAACCGCCGCCATCATCACTACCGAGCCTAATCCCGTGGTCGCGCAAATTCATGACCGCATGCCCGCAGTCATCCAGCCGGAAAATTATGCCCAGTGGCTGGATGTCAGGAATGTTGGCGCCGGAGAGGCGCTGCAATTCCTGAAACCTGCGCCTGACGATTATTTTGTGTTTGAACCCACCATCATTGCGCGCAACACCCCCCGCCCAGGCCCAAGGCCCAGCTATCACTTTTATAGCCCGCGCTCAGTTCGCCTGGGTGTCCCGCAAGGCTTTCAGCCGGTCCGCGATGCTTGTCAAGCCCCCGGCAAATACCTCATTCAGGTCATCCGTGCTGGTGTTGGACTTTCGTTCAATGCGCGCGAGGCGGCTTTCAAGATGAGCAATCTCCGCCTTGTTGACGGCCAGGCACTTTGCTTCAAGTTCCTGCATCCGGCGCTCCTGGCTTGCCGCAGCCTCACGCATGTCCGCTTCAATTTCGTGCGCCAGCGCTTCAATCTTCTGGTCGACCTGTTTGGTCAATTCGTCGATTTTCGTATCGATCACCAGGAACATTTCCGACAGCATCTCCTGGTATGAGGCGGCTGACTTCTGCAGTTCCTGCTTCACAAATTCGGCGTGCTCGCGGGTCTGGTCCTTGCTGTCCAGCGACTTTGCTACAAGTTCATCGGTGGTGTGGGAAAGGGTGGCCCATTTCCGTTCCAGGGCCCGCAGCGCCTGCTGGACTTCGTGGTCCGATTCTTCGAGAATGGTAATAACCTCCTCGAACATCGCATCATGCAATTTGTGGGTGGGGCCAACCAGAAGCTTGCGGATGTTGGCTATCGCCACGGCCGGATCCGTATCGTCCGCCATTGCCGCCAGAACTTTCTTGCTCATGCCCGGCTTGGCGTATTGCACCAGCTTGGCGCCGAACTGGCCGGCAATATTGAAAAATGGTGCCGGAGCCTGCCTTTCCGCAAGGCGCAGCTCCCCTGATTTTTCCTCCGTCTCGCCCGTTAATCTTGCGGAAAATGCCTTGTCAAACTCTTCCCGTTCATTCTTGCTTGGTAGTGGATTCACGTCGCTCTCCCCGAGGTCAGTTACTGCCGTCCACTTGTCTTCGCTCGAAACCCGCCGAAATCCCGATTGTTAACTTTGCTTAATATCTAATAAACATCGTTAACAATCCAGCGACCGCTAGGATGTTAGTAAATTATTAACCTTAACGGAGTCCATTTCCACAGCAAGATCATGCCCGAATCAAGGCGGACACCCGGGAATCGTCAAGACTCTTGCTGAATCTGGCCATCCAATTGATTCCACACGCTGCGCCTGATCAGAGGTTGCCTTTTAAGGGGCAATCATCTGCTGCCATCTATCCTTTTGCCAAAGCTCAGGACCGGATTTAATGCGTAGCCCAGACGCTCATAGAAGCGCCCGGCGTTTTCATTTTCACTGCGCACCATGAGGTTGATTTTCCACACGCCGCGTTCGCGCAGCCAAGCCTCGGCTGCGGCAACAGTGGCCTTGCCAAATCCGCGGTTCCGGAACGCCGGGTCAACCGCGAGATAGTAGAGCACTCCCCGGTGCCCGTCGTGGCCAACCATTACCGCAGCAACAAGGCGCTCTTCAGAAAAACCGACCAGGACCGTCGATGTTGCGCTGTCGCGCGCGAATTTAATGTCCTTGTACGGATCATTCCACGGCCTTGTTAATTCACAGGTTTTCCAAAGACGTACGACGCTTTCCAGATTCACATCCTGAACTTCGCAGAAGGTGAGACTCACGGCAGCACCTTGCCGGGGTTCATGATGTTAGTGGGATCGAAAAGTTTTTTCAGGTCGCGCATCATCTGCAATTCAACAGGCGACTTGATTTCCGTCATGTGATGTTTTTTCAGCCGCCCGATGCCATGCTCGGCGCTGATCGAGCCGTCAAATTTCAGAACGACATCAAAAACCACAGCGTTCATCTCATTCCACGTATCGAGATATTCTTTCTTGTCCATGCCAGGGGGCTGGCTCACGTTAAAATGCAGATTGCCGTCGCCCATGTGCCCGAAGGACATGACCCGCGCCTGCGGCATGAAGTTTTCCACCGCCTTTGTAGCCTCGATGATGAATTGTGGAATCTTTGAGACCGGCACCGAAACATCATGCTTGATCGAGCCCCCCTCGAACTTCTGCGATTCGGGCATCAACTCCCGGATCGCCCATAGCGCCTGCCGCTGGGCCTCCGATTGCGCCACCGTGGCGTCTGTCACCAGCCCCCGCGTCATGGCCTCTTCCAGGACGGCCTCAAAACTGCCGGCGGCAGGGTCGGCCAGTTCGCTCAGGGCATACCACGGGGAAAACTCCACCAGGGGATTGCTGATTCCCATGTGCTTCACGGTGAAATCCATGGCAATCCTTGGCAGCAGTTCGAAGGCCACCACCCGGTTGCCGCTCATCTCCTTTGCAAGCGACAGGAGATCGACCGCCGCTTGGGGCGAGGTGACCGCAATAAACGCGGTTTCGTGGGTCCGCGGCCTCGGATAAAGCTTCAGAACCGCGGCGGTGATCGCTCCAAGCGTGCCCTCTGCCCCGATGAACAGGTTCTTGAGGTCATAGCCCGTATTGTCCTTGCGCAAGCGCCGCAGGCCATTCCAGATGCGCCCGTCCGGCAGCACAACTTCAAGCCCCAAACACAAGTCACGCGCATTGCCATAGGCCAGCACATTGAGCCCGCCCGCATTGGTGGAAAGATTGCCGCCGATCCGGCACGAACCTTCCGATGCAATTCTCAGGGGAAACAGCCGCCCCGCATCGTCAGCCGCATCCTGCACTGATTTCAGCGTAACGCCGGCCTGCACCGTCATGGTGCTATCAGCCGCATCAATGTTCAAAATCTTCGTCATCCGGTCCAGCGACAGAAGCAATTCTTTGCCCGACTCAAAGGGAATCTGCCCACCCACCAGCCCCGTATTGCCGGATTGCGGAACAATCGCCGTTCCGGTTTCGCTGGCAAGCTTCAGGATGCGAGAAACTTCCTGCGTGCTGCCGGGCCGCATGACGAGAGGTGATTTCCCCACCCAAATATCGCGCCATTCCGTCATGTAGCCCGCCATGGAGGCGGCATCGCGGATCACATGTTTTTCGCCAACGATGGCGGCAAATTGGTTCAAAAGCTCTGCTGTCATGTTTTGGGCCTCGGGGCTGCGGCGCGGCGTAATCGGTCATTGATTGCTTCCCCCAGCCCCTCGCGGGGAATGGGTGCAACCGCTATGGCTTTCACGCCGAGGCCGTCCAACTCATGGAGCAGGCGGAAGAGGTTGGCGGCGGCTTCGATCACATCGCCCCGAATCGAAAGCGAGTAGGGCCCATGGTTGTGGGCACCGAAACCCAAGTAGCTTTCTCCCTTATGGGGGGCTGTGGCCTCAAGGCGTAAATAAGCTTGCGGTGCATAATGGCTTTCCATCTGCCCCGGCGAATGGGGCTGCGCCGAATCTGCTTCGACCCCAAGCTCATGGTCGAGCACTTTCTCAATATCACCGCGCGACAGGCCGCCGGGCCGCAGCAGCATGGCGCGCGCTCCCATGAAACTTACAACCGTTGATTCAACCCCGACAGTGCAGGGCCCGCCATCCAGGATGACCGCCACCTTCTTGCCAAGCCCGCGCTTCACATGCGCCGCCGTGGTGGGGCTGACGCGCCCCGAAAGATTGGCGCTCGGCGCAACAACAGGCCGGTCAACTGCCCGCAACAATTCCAGTGCCAGGGGATGATTGGGAATCCGCAACGCAATGCTCGAAAGTCCGGCCGAGGCCAGCAGCGAAACCGGGCAGCGCGCCGCCCGCGGCACCACCACTGTCAAGGGGCCTGGCCAAAACGACGCCACCAGCTTTTTCGCCTCCGCCGGAAACACCCCCAGCGCAAAGGCCGCCTCGGCCGCGTGGACATGCGAGATCAGCGGATTGAAACTCGGCCGCCCCTTGGCCGCAAACAGCTTGGCCACTGCCGTGTCGCTCGTCGCATCGGCGCCGAGCCCATAAACCGTCTCCGTCGGGAAAGCGACAAGCCCGCCTTCTTTCAGGGCCTCGGCGGCCGCATTTATTTCAGTGGAATTCGTCATGGGAGCCGCTCTATAGCAGGCGCATGAATACACTTCTATACACCCACCCCGCCTCCCTTAATCACCTGACTCCTGAAGGCCACCCCGAAGGGGTGGACCGCATCAAGGTCATCAACAAAATCCTCGAATCGCCCCATTTTGCTGATCTTAAACGCCAACTGGCGCCCCTTGGCCGGGAAGAGGATATTCTCCGCGCCCACACCCAGGAGCATCTCCATCACATCCAGTCCATGTCCCCGGAAGACGGCGTGGAATATGTTGATCCCGATACAGTGATGTCGCCGGGTTCCCTCGAAGCGGCACTGCGCGCCGTGGGTGCGGCCACCGCCGCCGTCGATGCTGTCTTCACAGGTAAGGCGGACAACACCTTCTGCGCCCTGCGCCCGCCCGGCCACCATGCGGAATCAAGGAAGCCCATGGGCTTCTGCCTGTTCAATCAGGTGGCCATCGCCGCCCACTACGCGCGCGCCAAGCATAGCGCAGAACGCGTGGCCGTTGTCGATTTCGACGTGCATCACGGCAACGGCACCCAGGAAATCTTCTGGTCCGATCCCAACCTCTTCTATGGCTCCACCCATCAGATGCCGCTTTATCCCGGTTCGGGTGCGGCCAATGAAACCGGTGTCGGCAACATCTTCAATGCGCCGCTCCGCGCGGGCGACGGCAGCATTCAATTCCGCGACGCCATGCGCAGCATCATCCTTCCGGCCCTTGATGATTTCGCCCCCGATCTGGTGCTCATCTCGGCAGGCTTCGATGCCCACCACGCCGATCCCCTCGGCAGCCTGCAATTGAGCGAAGAGGATTTTGCCTGGGCCACGCTGGAACTCATGGGTGCCGCGGATGCCCATGCCGAGGGCCGCGTTGTGTCCGTTCTGGAAGGCGGCTATGATTTGCAAGGGCTGGCGGCATCCGTTGCCATCCATGTGCAGGCCCTCATGCGGGGCACCGCTGCGCTTGACCAGGACGATGACCAGGACGATGACGAGGATGATGAGACATGACGAAATTTCCGGAAATCGCCGCGCTGCCCTTCGAGAAGGCCCTGGCACAGCTTGAGGAAATCGTCTCGAAGCTCGAATCAGGCAAGGTCGACCTCGAGCAGTCCATCGCCATCTACGAAAAAGGCCAGGCCCTCAAGGAGCATTGCGAAAAGCAGTTGAAGGATGCCGAAGCCCGCATTGAAAAAATCACCTTGAAGCCCGATGGCAAGCCATCCGGAACGGCGCCCTTGGACGTGGAGTGACACGCCAGCGCCTTGATGAACTTCTGGTTCAGCGCGGGCTTTATTCCTCCCGCTCCCGCGCCAGGGACGCCATCGCCCGCGGCACCGTAAGCGTCGACGGCATCATGGCCGCCAAGCCCGCGCAGAACACCAATCCCGAAAGCCGCATAGAAATTCTTGATGAAGCACGGGGCTACGTATCGCGCTCGGCGCTCAAGCTGAAAAACGGAATCAGTTTCTTCAATATCTCCGTTAAAGGTCTGAATTGCCTTGATATTGGCGCCTCCACCGGAGGCTTCACCCAGGTGCTTCTGGAGCAGGGTGCCGCCCATGTCACAGCTATTGACGTAGGCCACGGCCAGTTAGATGCCTCGCTTCACTCAAATCCAAAGATAACATCCATCGAAGGCCTCAACGCCCGCGATCTCACCGCTGATCACCTCCAACACAAGATCGATTTCATCGTCTGTGATGTTAGTTTCATCTCCCTGAAACTCACCCTTCCCAAGGCGCTCACCCTCGTTGGCTCCGGAGCAAGACTCCTCGCCCTCATCAAACCCCAGTTCGAAGCCGGCCGCGACGCCATCGGCCGCGGCGGCCTCGTCAGCGACCCGCTGGAGCACGAAAAAGTCTGCAAGGAAATTTCCGAATTCCTCACCACCGAAAACTGGAAAGTCATCGGCCTCACCCCCGCCTCAATCGAAGGTGGCGACGGCAACAAGGAATTTTTGATCGCGGCGGTGAAAAATTAACATTCTTGTCATCCCGGCGAACGCCGGGACCCAGGCTTTCAGCTTGTAAATTGATGCACGTCTAGGTCCCGACTTTCGTCGGGATGACAGAAGGTAGGATATTCTACCCCACCTGGGCCCTGTGCCGCAGGAAGTGATCCGCCAGTACCAACGCCAACATTGCTTCCGCCACGGGCACCGCGCGGATGCCGACGCAGGGGTCGTGGCGGCCCTTGGTGGAAATATCCGTATTGGTTCCTTGCGCCGTAATTGTCTGCCGCGAGGTGAGTATGGAGGATGTGGGCTTCACCGCCATGCGCACCACGATGTCCTGTCCGCTCGAAATGCCGCCCAGAATCCCGCCCGCATGATTGGAAAGGAATTCCGGCTTGCCATGGCGCATGCGGATTTCATCGGCGTTCTGCTCGCCGGAAAATGCTGCCGCCGCAAAGCCCGCGCCGATCTCCACGCCCTTCACCGCATTGATGCTCATCATCGCCGCCGCCAGGTCCTGGTCGAGCTTGCCATAAATGGGAGCGCCCCAGCCGGCGGGCACCCCCGATGCTGTCATTTCGATAACCGCGCCGCAGGAAGATCCCGACTTGCGGATGCCATCGAGATAGCCTTCCCACTGCGCCGCTGCCTTGGCGTCCGGGGCGAAGAAGGGATTGTTGTGAACCTCGGCCCAATCCCAGTTCTTGTAATCGATTTTCTGCGTACCCATCTGCACCAGCGCGCCGCGGATAGTGACCCCGGGAATGACTTTCCGCGCCACCGCGCCCGCCGCCACCCGTGCCGCCGTCTCGCGCGCCGAGGAGCGCCCGCCGCCGCGATAATCGCGCAGGCCATATTTCGCCTGATAGGTCAGGTCCGCATGGCCCGGGCGGAACTTGTCGCGGATTTCCGTGTAGTCCTTGGAGCGCTGGTCGACATTCTCGATCATCAACATGATCGGCGTGCCGGTGGTCACCTGGCCATCAGTGCGCTCGTCCTCAAACACGCCGGAGAGGATTTTCACCTCATCGGGCTCGGCCCGCTGGGTGGTGAAGCGGCTCTGGCCGGGCCTGCGCTTGTCGAGATAGCCCTGAATATCGGCTACACTCAGCTTGATTCCCGGCGGGCAGCCATCCACCACACAGCCAAGTGCAGGCCCGTGGCTTTCCCCAAAAGTCGTCATGCGAAACAGATGGCCGAAGGTATTGTGTGACATTAAAATGTTTTAGGGCGCTGGCGGCGTCCCGTCAAACCACTCCGCGCTGCCATTGGCGATTTTGCAGAAGCGCCCCTGATGCATGCGAATCTGCACCAGTTCACGCATGGTCATGTTGGTGAGATGCCCGATCAGGCAACGCCCGATGGCGCCATGCGAAACCACCACTGTTGGATCCTGGATGCCGGCCAACCAATGTTTGAGCCGCTCCTGCCCGTCCTCATAACTCTCGCCGCCGTCGGGCCGCCAGGAATAGCGTGTTTCGGGATCAGCGGGATAAATCGGCGAAGCCTTGAGTTCCCAGAAGGGCCTGCCTTCCCACACGCCGAAGCCAAGCTCCTTGAGCGGCGGCGAAACCGAAACATGGCTCTCAGGCAGGGAAAGTGCTTCCGAAATATAGGCCATGGTCTGCCGCGTCCGCCCCAGCGGGCTCACCACAAAGCGGCACCCCTTCGTCACTTCCGGATGGGCCACAAAAGCCCGCGCCACATTCTGTGCCTGGGCATGGCCCGTCTCATTCAACGGAATATCGGTCCAGCCCTGGATCAGGCCAAGACGGTTCCACTCGGTCTCTCCGTGGCGCACGAAATAAATGGGTGGCAGCGTCTCACTCACCGTTGGACGCAACACTCATGTCAGGGGCCGTCGGATTTTTCATGCCGACAATGTGATAGCCCGAATCCACATGGAGAATCTCACCGGTGACACCACGCGAAAGGTCAGACAGCAGATAGAACGCGCTGTCGCCCACTTCTTCCGTGGTAACCGTGCGCCGCAGCGGCGAATTGTATTCATTCCATTTCAGGATGTAGCGGAAGTCGCCGATGCCGGAGGCGGCAAGCGTCTTGATCGGCCCGGCAGAAATGGCATTGACGCGGATGTTCTTCGGTCCCAAATCCGCCGCCATGTAGCGCACCGAGGCCTCGAGCGCTGCCTTCGCCACGCCCATCACGTTGTAATGCGGCATCCATTTCTCGGCGCCGTAATAGGTCAGTGTCAGCAGCGAACCGCCTTCTTTCATCAGTTTTTCGGCGCGCTGCGCAATGGCGGTGAAGCTGTAGCAGGAAATGAACATTGTCTTGCTGAAGTTGTCAGCGCTGGTGTCGACATAGCGCCCGGTGAGTTCATCCTTGTCGGAAAAGGCAATCGCATGAACCACGAAGTCCAGCTTGCCCCAGGCTTTTTCAATGGCCGCGAACGTCGCATCGACGGACGCCATGTCAGTCACATCACAGGGAACCACCAGCTTGGCGCCGATTTCGGCGGCCAAGGGCTCAACCCGTTTCTTGATGGCGTCGCCCTGATAGGTGAAGGCCAGTTCCGCCCCATGCCGCGCGCAGGCCTGCGCAATGCCCCATGCAATCGACCGGTTATTGGCAACGCCCATGATCAGCCCGCGTTTGCCTGCCATCAAGCCTTTCGTATCGTTCATGATTTTCCCTGATCATAGCGAATTGCGGCCCGCAATCAGCCGCCTCAGCGCTATTTGGCATAGTTAAGCAGGGAAGGAAAGGGCGGGAGCCGATCAGTTTGGGCTCCCGCCGGTTCCGCTAGCTGGGGGCCTATTCAGCCATGAGAACGCCTGAACCGCCCATTTCTTTCGGCACGTCCTTCTGCTTGGGTAGGCCGTCCTTCATGGGCAGCACGGTTTCCTGGTAATGCACATGCACCCCGGGTTTGAACTTCACCGACGGAATGAGCGCGGCATAGACATCCACCAGCTTCCAGTGCGGATGATCGGTGAAGAGATGCCCGCCGCAGGTCTTGCACCACTTGCGCAGGCTCCTGTCGGTCTTGTGATGGACCTCAATGTTGCCCGCGCCCTTGGTGATTTTGAGCGCCTCGGGCGGCCATAGCGTGAAGGCATTGACGGGTCCGGCCGACCATTCCCGGCAGGAGCTGCAGTGGCAGTAGCCCATGGCGGCCGGTTCCCCGGTTACGGTGAATTCAACGGAACCGCAGAAGCACTTCCCCTTGTTGGTATTTGCAGTAGTCATTTGAGTCTTCCTTCGAGTTGCTGGTTTGGAATGAAAATATTACGCAGACGGTGATTGCCAGCGCGGCGGATAGGTACGGTTGGCAATTCTTTCAATGTCGGAGCGGACAAGGCCCATGTCCCTCAGCATGTAGTCATCAAGCTTGCTGAGCGCAGAGCGAATCCTCCGCCGCTCAATGGCGGCGGCGATTTT
>JBBSBQ010000010.1:0-99405 GCA_038251095.1 Hyphomicrobiales bacterium | reverse complement strand
CGGCGACGGCGACGGTGACGGTGACGGTGACGGCGACGGTGACGGTGACGGTGACGGCGACGGAGACGGAGACGGCGACGGTGACGGTGACGGCGACGGAGACGGAGACGGCGACGGCGACAACATCCCCGGTGACGGCGACGGTGACGGCGACGGAGACACTGAAGATGGCGGCGTAGTCTCAGTGCACGGATAAAACCGAGCCCTATTAACCAAAAACGAGACGCCGCGCGGCAATCCGCCCGGCGTCTTAATTTTTGGACGTTGGCCTTTGCAAACGCCTCCGATTGGAACGGAGTTTGCGAATCCTTCGAGGAACACAAGGAATCTGTGCCATGTTAGAACTAAAGCACGCCCGAACTCCTGTTAATCCCGGCCTGGGGGCCGGCAAGCGTAAGTCCCATTCCGTTCTGACCCATGGCCCCCTGGAGCTTTCTGAAAAGACCCTGGGCGAGTTTCTGGCGGGATCCAGGAAAACAAGGTTAACCCCGCAGCAGGACTTGGCTTTCCTGGCGCCATTCGAACTCGTCGCCCGCGCGAAGGGCGAACTGGTTGTCAGTGAATGGATTGAAGGCATATCGCCCTTCCGCGCCATCAACGAATTGCGGGGCAAAGCCCCGGCCATTGATGTATTTCAACTTACCGTTGTCACGGGCCGAGTGCCGGTGGCGGCCGAACTCTGGCAGCAAACCCTTGTGGCCAGGAAAACCGGCAGGTTTGGCCTTGAAGTTTCACATAACGGCAGCAAACACCGCGTATCCCCGCTCCAGTCAATTGCCACGAACCGCGTGCTTGCCAAGTATTTTTCGGCGCGGCTGGAAGAAAAACACCTCACGCCCGAGGAATTTTTTGCTGGCAGCGGAGAACTCCATCTGCTCGAATGCAGGCAGTTCGTTCTCCAGTGCGGAAAATCCGCCGCCGCAATCGAGACCTATCGCGGCAACCGCGTGATCGCCGCCGACGATACTCCCGAGAAACTCTCTGAAAGGCTTATCTCAGGCATTGCCCGCTGGTTCATGGCCAATCAGGATGGTGAAGGGGGGCTGCCATACAAGTATTGGCCCAGCTCCGGAATCTATTCTGACTCCGACAATCCAATTCGCCGATTCATGGCAAGCGTGGCTTTCAACCGCATGGCTCATGCCCTTGACCGTCAGGACATGAAAGTGGCGGCGCGAAAGAACCTCGATTACAATTTTCGCCGCTTCTACCGTGTTGAAAACGGCTTGGGCGTAATCGCCTGGGACGGAAGCGCCAAGCTGGGATCCCTGGCACTGGCGGCGCTGGCCATTCTTGAAAGCCCGTTTGCCGAAACCTGGAAAGTCGAGCTGGCCGAGCTGCGCCGGACGATCAACACGCTCTGGCAGCCTTCCGGCGCGTTCCGGACTTTCGTCTACCCCGCGGACCGAAACGACAACCAGAATTTTTATCCCGGCGAAGCGCTTCTGTTCTGGGCCATCAGCCTGCAGAAAAACCGCGATGATGCCTTGCTTGCCCAGGCGATAAGGAGTGTCTATTTCTATCGCAGCCACTTCCACAAGGACGCCAACCCGGCGTTTGTGCCATGGCACAGCCAGGCCGCAGTGATACTCTACCGGCTCACCGGCGACCAGGGAATCAGAGACTTCGTCTTTGAAATGAATGATTGGCTCCTGCCGCACCAACAGTGGGGCGGCTCAGTTGACCCTGATCACTGGGGCCGTTTCTATTCACCGCACAAGCCCAAATACGGCCCGCCCCATGCTTCTTCCACAGGCGTCTATCTGGAGGGGCTTGTTGATGCGCTCGTTCTCGCGCGCGAAGCCGGCGATGCGGTTCGCGCGGCTACCTATAAGCAGGCAATTGATCGCGGTATCCGCTCCCTCGCGCAGTTGCAGTTCCGCGACGAACTTGATGCCTATTACATTTCCCGGAAGGAACGGGTCATCGGGGCCCTGCGCACCGAAACATACAACAACGAAATCCGCATCGATAACCTTCAGCATGGCCTCATGGCTTTGCTCAAGTACCGGGAGCTTTACCGGGATGGGCGCCAGTACACGCCAACTCCCCGTGGAGCGCAACCCCCGCAGCCGGCAGCGGCTCAATAGGTAACATCATCATGGCAAAATGGATCGCAACACGGTTTCTCGTTTTCTGTTTCCTGCTGGGAACATCTATTTTCCCCGCATCTGCAATACCGCCACCTGTGTTTGCATCCAGCGGCTATGCCATTGGCAGCATTGTCATCAAGACCAAGGAACGGAAACTGCTCTATGTGGAGGGCCGGGACGACGTTCTTACCTATTCAATTGCCGTTGGCAAGGTCGGGCGAAAATGGTCAGGTACAACGAAAATCTCGCGGAAAGTTCTCAACCCCGCATGGGCGCCTCCGCCCCTTATCCGGAAAAGCAATCCCAGGCTCCCTGCTCTCATCAAGCCCGGTCCCAACAATCCTCTCGGAGTAGCGGTGCTTGTTCTCGGCGATGGAACCTACGGTATCCATGGCACAAACCGGGACGAGACAATCGGCACCGACGCCTCGTTTGGCTGTTTTCGCATGCACAATTCCGATATCCTTGCCCTCTTTAAGCAGGTCAGGATCGGAACCGTGGTTTATGTGCAGAAATGAATATGCTTGCTGCATCTGAACGTTCCGCCGCGCCGGCTCTTGCCAGTCCGGGCCCGGCTGCGATGCCGCTGCAAATAGAAGAAACCAGATATTTCACCGGCGCAAACCTGCACGCGGCAGTCAGCGCCCTGTGGCTGCGCATTTCTGTCAGCCACGCAGCGCATACTGATGAATCAAAAAACCGCTTCCTGCAAAGGCTCAATGCCGCGGGCATTCCAGGTTACGCAATCAAAGCGCGCCCATCCGGCCTGGCGGGGCCGCTGGGACTCGTTGCGGCAGCACTGGCGGAAGTTCTTGCATACGGCGTCATCCAAAATACGCGCCAGCCGCAAATCATTTCGTGCCAGCCCGGCGGCACCGCATTGGCAGTCACCTGGCCGGACGAGGCCGAGGCGCGCCGAGCGGTTAGCCTTGTCCTCGATGTTTTCAATAAGTCGGGCGAGGATCCCGTGGAGGCGCTGCGCTCCTATGTCAGCGAACTTGCCGAGAAAGCCGACGAGCCGTCCCTCAGCGTCACCCTGAAAGCCGCCGAACACCGTGGCATTCCCTGGTCGTGGAATGAGGGAATAGGATATTATCAGCTAGGGCACGGTCGCCACCTGACACGGATCGAGGCTACCATCACCGGCAAATTATCTGCCGTTGGCGTTCATATTGTCCGCCGCAAGTCGATCACGAACAAGCTTCTCCGCGAGGCTGCGCTGCCTGTCCCCTTTTCCATCCTGACCGATGATTTCGATGAAGCGGCGGCAGCGGCGGTGAAGATCCGCTACCCGGTGGTCGTCAAGCCGATGATCGGACACAAGGGCGAAGGCATCACGGTCGGCGTGACCAGCACGGATGAACTCCGCGTTGCCTTCAAAAAAGCCCGCAATATTTCGCGGTCGGTCATCGTCGAGCAGTTTATCCCGGGCGAAGACGTGCGCCTTCTCGTCGTCGGGCGCAAACTTGTGGCAGCGGCAAAGCGAGTTCCGCCGCAGGTTTCCGGGGACGAAAAATCCACTATCGACCAGCTCATCGCCATCGAGAATATACGCAGAAGGCAGCGGTCGGGCCTCGCGCTCCCAATCGAGATTGATCGCGATCTCTCTCAAACACTGGCAGGGCAAGGTTACAGCCTCACCACTGTGCTGCCGGAACACACTGTGGCGAAACTCAGGACCGTGGCGAACTGGTCGCAGGGGGGTACGGCCGCCGACCTCACCGATTTCGTTCATCCCGACAATGCCGATATGGCCGTCAGGGCTGCACTTGCCGTCGGCATCGACGTGGCGGGCGTTGATTTTATTACGCAAGATATCAGCCGCCCATATTACGAGGCAGGCGGTGCAATCTGCGAAATCAACTACCGGCCAGGGCTCAGGGTGCATATGGCGGCTGACCCGGAGGGCAAACACGATATCGGCATGGCGATCGTCGAAAGCCTGATTTCAGGCGAAGGTCGGATCGACATTGTTTACGCCATCGATGCGGGCAATGGGGCTTTCGCCAATGCCCTTGCAGGGAGGTTTTCAGATGCCGGCAAGCAGGCCCGGATAGCCTGCGCCTATGAGGTGCCCGAGCAATGGCAGAGAAGCATTGAACTCGCATTGGATGATCCTGACTGCGATGCGCTGATTGTCAACGCGCCTGCCTCCGCCGTAGCCAAGCTGGGTGCCGGTGTCGAATATTGCCGTCTGGCGGTCCGGTTCGGCGACGGCGGAGTGTCGCACGGCGAAGCCTTTAGCGTGATGGAAAGAATTTGCGAGCCTGAAAGCATGCTCGCCGTTGGGATGGAAGAAAACGCCGATGCTGCAGCAGCCCGCATCGCCGGTCTCCTCGGGCTGGCTCACAAATCTCCGGAACCTCTCCTGCCCCCAGCTGAAATGACGACATCCAGGGATCTCCTGGAAATCGCCGGGCACCGCGGGCTGCCGGCCAAGGAACTCGCCTTTTGGAACTACCGACCGCTGCTGCAATTCGGCTACGGCGCCAGCCTGGCGGTTTATCGTGGCAGGAGGACCGGCGCTACCTCCCATATTGCAACGCGGATTGCCGATGACAAGCGACGCACCAATGCCCTGTTGCGTGCCCACGGCCTGCCGCATGCCACGCAGGTTGTGGTGAACGCCATTCCCGCCGCAATCCGGGCCGCTAGACAGCTTGGCTACCCTGTCATTGTGAAACCGACGGGCTCAAGTGAAAGCCGGGGGATTACCGGCAATATAGTCAATGACGATGAACTTGCAGCAGCCGTGGCGCACGCGTTTCACTACTCAAGCAGGGTGATTTTGGAGCCGTTCCTGAAGGGCAGCGACCACCGCTTCCTGGTTATTGGCGGAAAGTCCGCACATGTCACACGGCATCAGACCGCGCACGTTACCGGCGATGGCCGATCCACCGTGGAGCAGCTTGTGGCGAGGGCCAACGAGAATCCGTTTCGCGGCGACGAGGAGGACAAGCCCTATACGGTTTTGAGGCTGGAGGATGATGCTTTGCGCATGCTGGTCCGCCAGGGGCTTTCTGCCAAATCAGTGCCCGCCGACGGCCAGACGGTGACTCTGAGCAGCATCTGCCATCTTTCGACAGGGGGCACGGCTGTCGATATGACGGAGCTGGCGCATCCCGATAACATCGCGGCGGCGGAACGGATCGCGCGGCTCATCGGACTCGATATCTGCGGCATTGATTTCCTTCACCCGGATATCACCAAGTCATACAAGGACGTTGGCGGGGTAATCGTCGAGGTGAATCAGGGGCCTTCCTTTGACATGCATGATGCCAGTACAAATTCCACAAACCGGGTAAGAAGCCTTGTTCTGCGCGAACTTACGCGTCGCCACCAAGCCCGGCAAATTCCGCTGTTGAACTGCCTGCTGGATGATGATTGCACCGCTGAGGCGGTCGCACGTTCCCTTATCTCGAAAATGAAATCTGATCTGGGGCTTACGGTTGGCGTTGCGGTGCCAGAATCAAAATTTGCGCTAATTGGCGCGGCCCTCATTAAATCGCCACATGGCGAACCAAATGCAATTTGCAATGCCGTACTGGCGGATCGCCGAGTCGAGGCGGCGGCATTCTTCACGCGCGGAAAGATATATAAGACAATCCCTGCATCGGCAGGCATTGTCGATTTACGCTTGCCTGGCCGCCGCAGATCAATTGAAGAAATTGCTGACGCAATTGTAGTGAGGCTGACAAGGGAGTTGGGTCAGCTTGGCCACGCTGACGCTGATGGCGTCAGGAAAGTGTCCTGAGAAAATTCTCCAGCGATGCGATGGATTGATTCAGATGCAGGATCCGGGCGTCCGATTCTTCCCACCACAGGTCATTCCTGTCGCAGGGTCTGAAACTTTGCTTCATTGCCTCAAGTCCAGCGATAGTTTCCCGATAGCCCAAAATGGCTTTTTGCAATTCGTCCTTGTACCAAATTGACTGCACCACGCGCCTCCAGTTCTACTGGGAGCAACTTGCATGCCAGCTTGAAAGCCCCAACATGGTGCGTTGCCCACCGCGCAGAAATCCCTCGAAATTTCTGTTAAAATTTTGATTTTAAAGAATTTTTTGGTTATTTTCAGAATCGGTGGCTACAGCCACCCGCGATCTTGCCATGGGGTTCTGACTGGCCTTGGGCATAACAGGAATAGCGGAAGGCTGCATCAGATGCGGTCATACGCATTCATGAAAGCATCGTCGCACACGGGGCCATGGGATTGAACGTACCGCCGCTCAATCCCACTGAGTGGCCTCGAAACGCACGTAACTTCTAAGGTTCGTGATGCATATGGCGGTAGCCGCCACTTTGCATGACAGCACTGGTTGAATCACAGCGTGATAGGCCCGTCAATCCGCTACCCACAGCTAATTGGAAGGGTGAGTGCCGCCTGTGCCGTGAACTAACGCCCTTGGCCGAGCGTTTTCCCCAATTCCGGCAATTGCGGCGTGAGAACAGGCAATATTTGCCCAAAAGGAACAAAACTTCTTCTGAAGTGTTTCTTCCTATACGCACTTCGAACCCCAGTGGAAAGAGAAGTAAGTTCATGTACCGCATTTTAATTTCCATTGTTTTGGCAGTCATCGGAGTTCTCTTGCTTGGAGGCGGGATAAGGCTTGTATCGCTTGGGGGTTCCCCGTTTTACATTCTTCTCGGCATTGCCCTGTTGGTTGACGCATTGCTTTTTCTCCGGCGCTCGAGCGCGGCACTGGTCTTTTATGGGATCACCGTCTTGGTAATTCTGGGATGGTCATGGAACGAGGTTGGCCTGGACTGGTGGCAACTTTCCGCACGGGGGAACATGTTCGTCGTGATCGGCGCATTGCTGCTCTTGCCTCCGATGGTTCGCTCACTCCGTCCGGAAAATGCCTTGCCGGCACGTTATGGCGCCGCGAGTGGCGTTCTCGCCGCCTGCCTTGCATTGGCCTGTGTGGCAGGTGCGTATGCGATGGTGCAAGCCCCCCACGACATCTACGGGGAATTTCCGGCGGCGCGGATGAACGCGGAGGTTGATACTGAATCTGCCGTTCCAGCCGGCGAATGGCAGGCCTATGGCCGCACATCGGCTGGCCAGCGATACTCGCCTTTATCCCAAATCAAGCCAGGCAACGTTGCCCAATTGAAGACCGCATGGACCTATCATACCGGCGATATACGCGGGCCCAATGATCCAGGTGAAGCGACCTATGAAGTGACGCCGCTGATGATCGACGGTACGGTATATATTTGCACGCCGCACAATCTCGTGATTGCGCTCGACGCGGTGTCAGGCAAGGAGAAGTGGCGCTTCGATCCGCACCTGAAGCAAACCGCCAAGCAGACAACGCAGCATTTGACGTGCCGCGGCGTCAGCTACTTCAATAGCGAGTCAGACCCATCTGCCACTCCTGCAATTGATGTTCCGGCCGAGGCCTCCAGTGGGGCAGACATTCTGAAGGCCGAGCTTGCGCGGGTGAAGGCCAGCGCGGATGAAGTGGTCACGCAGTCAGCAGGAGTGCCGCAGAATATCGTCACCGGGCAAGCCAAAATAGGCGATCCCAATCCTATCGTAAATCGTAAGGCTACTGGCCCTTTGACCACGCCTGCGGCGTCGTGCATCAAACGCCTTTTTGCACCCACCTCCGACGGGCGACTGATTTCCATAAGCGCTGAAACTGGCCTTATCTGCCCAGGTTTCGGCGGCGATGATGGCACGGTCAACCTCTGGGCCAACATGCCCAATATTACGCCCGGTTCGATCTACGCCACTTCGCCGCCTGTTGTCACAGACAGACTCGTGATCGTCGGGGGTACGGTCAATGACAACGTGGCTACAACTTCCCCCTCAGGCGCAATCCGAGCATATGATGTAAACACCGGTGAACTGGTCTGGAACTTTGATTCCAAGAATCCTGGCGCAACGGCTCCGCTGCCAAACGGCCAAACCTACAGCGAGAACGCACCGAATTCCTGGAGCGTGTCAAGTTACGATCCGGTGCTGGGCCTGATTTACCTGCCTATGGGAAATCAGTCGCCGGACCAGTACGGCGCAAACCGCGATGAAAACGTTGAGAAATATTCGTCTTCCATTCTGGCGTTGGATGCCCGGACCGGGAAGGTGGCATGGGTGTTTCAAACGGTTCATCATGATTTATGGGACATGGATGTGCCGGCACAACCGAGCCTTGTGGCTCTCACGATTGCGGGCGTCAGCGTTCCGGCGCTTGTCGCGCCAACCAAGCAGGGAGACGTCTACGTGCTGGATCGCAAGACTGGGGTGCCTGTCCTGCCGGTCACCGAAGAGCCCGCACCCAGTGGCGCGGTAAAAGGAGACTTCACTGCCCCGACCCAACCCACGTCAGCGATTTCCTTCAAACCTGAGCCGTTGCAGGAGCAAGACATGTGGGGCGCAACTCCGCTTGATCAGCTTGCATGCCGCATTGCCTTTCGCAAGCTCGACTATAAAGGGCGTTACACCCCGCCTACAGAAAATGGTGCGATCATCTATCCCGGCAACTTCGGAACCTTCAATTGGGGTGCAGTGGCTGTCGATCCCAACCGTCAAATCATGTTTTCCATGCCCGTCTACCTGGCCTTCACCTCCAAACTGGTTCCTCGCCCTGATGAATATGCCCGCGTCATAACCAGTGAAGGCGACAATGTGTTCAACGAGAATTTTGGAGCGCCTTATGCGGCCGAGATGGCGCCGTTCCTGTCGCCACTTGGTCTGCCGTGTCAAGCGCCGCCGTGGGGCTATGTCACGGGTGTGGATCTCACCACTGGCAAAACCATTTACAAGCATGTGAACGGAACAGTGCGTGACTTGTCGCCCATACCGCTCCCATTCAAAATGGGCGTGCCGGGAATAGGCGGGCCGATCATCACGGGCGGTGGCGTTGCATTTTTGAGCGGTTCTCTCGATTACTATATCCGCGGGTATGATTTGCAGTCAGGGAAAGAGATCTGGCGGGACCGCTTGCCTGCGGGTGGCCAAGCTACCCCTTCGACCTATCTCGGGGCGGATGGGCGCCAATATCTCATCGTCGTTGCGGGAGGGCATGGCTCTACCAAAACCGCGGCCGGTGATTCCATTATTGCCTACGCGCTGCCCGCTGCCCCGGCGGGAAGCCAGGAGCAAGCCACGCCGTGAGATTCAATCCGTTGGGCTGGCCGACTTGCGAGAGCCAAGAAAGCTGGTCTTGTACGGCCCCATGGCGGATACGCAGCGATGAACTCTATTAGTGTTGCTTCCGAAAGCGTTGTCCGCAAAAGCACACAATGAGAGCCATTTTGAAGGCGACCAGGCAAAAGACCCGACAGACAATTTACGTCGCTATCGCGGGAAATTTTCTCGTTGCCGTCATAAAGTTCGGCGCGGCTTTTTGGACCGGCAGTTCGGCGATGCTGAGCGAGGGCATTCATACTATCGTCGACACCGGTAATGAAGCGCTTCTGCTTTATGGCGAGCATCGCGCCGCCCTCCCTCGTGACAGCTTACACCCGTTCGGACATGGCCGGGAAATCTACTTCTGGTCCTTCGTGGTGGCGCTCCTCCTCTTTGCGGGTGGCGCCGGCCTGTCCATCTATGAGGGCCATAACCCACATTTTATCGCCTTCGCCACCGAGGGATACCCATGTCAACTTTATAGTCCTCGGCCTGTCATTCTTATTCGAAGGCGCTTCCTGGTGGATCGCGCTGAAGAATTTTCGGCCCAGTTTGAAGGGGCGGAGCCATTGGGAAGCTATCAAACGCAGCAAGGACCCGCTATCGTTCATCGTGCTGCTGGAGGACACGGCGGCACTGATCGGACTTGCCATCGCATTCGCCGGCACCAGCCTGTCCGCCTATTTCGGAATGGGCGTTCTGGATGGCATAGCTTCAATAGCAATCGGTCTTGTCCTGGCACTGGTTTCAGCCATCCTTGCACGTGAGTGCAAAAGCCTGCTAATGGGCGAGCCTGCCTCTTCTGCGTTCATTGCGGCGCTACATGAAGCTGCAGCAGCAGAATCCGCTATCGCGCGCCTCGTCGATGTCTGGACGGTTCACGTCGGTCCCCGCCGAATAGTCGCCACATTGCGGGTTGAGCTTGAATCGACAGCGAGCGCCGTCGAGATCAGTGAAGCAGTCCAAAGACTGGAGGAGAGGTCCAAGATCGCCTTCAATGGCGATGTCGTCATATTTATCAAGCCCTTCACTTCGTGAAGTAAACCAATGAACACCTGGAAGGAGTGAATGACATGAATAATCAATCGCAAGATATCTCCGCAAGACTGAAGCAACTTGGCAGCCAAATCGATCACGCCGAGGCAAAGCTCAAGCTTACGCGACCGCTGACACTGGATCACAAGATAACCAATGCGGAACTGCGCGCACGATACAACGTGTTGCTGGAGGAAGTCGACGAAGGCGAGAAGGACGTAGAGGAACGTGGTCGGCATATCGGCGATCTCGAACACTCGATCAGGCTATGGTTGGTGAATATAGACGCCGGTGGCGCATGATGCGGCGAAGACTCATGCGCCGCGGTTGCGGGGTAAATTCCGGAGGCTCAAGAAATTGAAAGCCAGAATTACAACATTCCTCGCCGTCCTCCGCGAGACCTTTTGGGTCGTGCCTAGCGCCATCACTTTGTTTGGCATTGCGCTGGCAGTGCTGTTCGTCCGTGTCGATGCAGGCGAATTGCTCCCAGTCTGGATGCGCGAAAATAACTGGATCTACAATGGGGGAGCAACCGGCGCACGCTCCTTACTGGCCGTTGTGGCATCATCCACAATAGGAGTAGCAGGCACGGTATTCTCGATTACCATCGCGGCCCTTTCACTTGCGGCCGGTCAGATGGGCCCCCGGCTGCTCCGCAATTTTACCGAGGATCGCGGTAACCAGTTCACCCTGGGGACATTTCTCGGCACGTTTGGTTACGCTCTGGTGGTTTTGCGGTCCGTGCGGACACAAGACGAAGGGGTTTTTGTTCCACACCTCTCATTGACCGTCGCAATCGTTCTGGCCTTCGTCTGTGTTGGCACATTGATCTATTTCGTCGGGCATATTGCCAATCGCATCAATGTCGACACCGTTATTTGCCTGGTCAGTCAGGATCTTCGCGATGCGGTACAGCGTCTGGCGGTCAAAGGCCAGCAGCCTTCGCCTCCCCCGAGGACATTCTGGCGGGGTGCGCAGCCCGTGACCGACGCAAGGAGCGGTTATTTGCAACATCTCGACGCCGAGGGGCTTGCAGAATGGGCAGCGGCGAAAGGAACAGTCATTCGCCTTCTGGTCAGGCCAGGTGACTATGTATTTCCCGGCGCCCCGATCGCCCTGGCCCACCCGGCCGTCGACGGCAGCGAAGCGGCCATTCGCGATGCAACTGCGCTCGGCGCTCAGCGCGGCAGCTCTGCTGATTTGGAGTTCGCTGTCAGGCACCTCGTCGAAGTGGCGGTCCGGGCGCTGTCTCCTGGGATCAACGATCCCAACACCGCGATGAGCGTGGTTGACCGCCTCGGTGCCGCGCTGTGCCAGCTCGCACCTTTACATCTGCCATCGGGTGTGCATTTCAAGGGAGATCGACTGACTCTTGTCGTACCAAGCATTGACTACGACGGGCTGTTAGACGCCATGCTCCACATGATCCGCCAGAACGGCTCTGGCAGTCCCGCTGTCCTCATCCGGATGCTGGTGGTTTTGACCTCTGTCGCGAGCTGCGAGCGCGATCCGGCCCGCGCGACCGCCCTCCAGCGCCATGCCGATCTCATCGTTGGCGATGCAAATCGCAATATCGCCACCCCCGCCGATCTTGCTGACATCCGAATGGCGCACAACGGGTTTGCCGGCATGAGGCACATGGGGCCAAACGGCCATTTGGACGCCATGTCAGACACCTAAACCACGCCGGGTCTTACGCTTTTTCGCGGGTACAGGTTCTTTCGGATCTTTTATTAGGATAGTTCTGCGGGCCACGAAACCCAGCGTCGAACCCTGGACGATGACACTAAACAGCACCACCGCGTAAGTCGCGGCCAAAATGGATGGTTTGGCGGGACCAGCCGGGATGGACAGCGCGAGCGCCACCGAGATACCGCCTCGCACACCGGCCCAGGTCAGGAACGGCACATTGCGGGTGGACATCCAGCGGCTCGACCATGCGATCAGTGCCGGCGTACCCACGGCGATGAACCTTGCTAAAATGACGATCGGAACAGCGGCTGCACCGAACACAAGCGCATCCCTGTCAAACTGCAGGATGAGGACCTCCAGCCCGATGAGAAGGAACAGGACGGAGTTCAGAATCTCGTCGATGAGGGTCCAAAGACCGAAAACATAGGTTTGCGTGCGGTCGCTCATGGCATCGCGCGGCCCGTGATGTCCAATGAGGAGCCCCGCCGCCACGACCGCCAAGGGGCCGCTGATGTGCAAACGCTGGGCAAGAGCGTATGTCGCGGTTACCAGGGCCAAAGTGATCAGAACCTCGATCCCGTAGTCATCGATGAGTCGCATTGCCCAGTAGGCGAGATAGCCGACCGCGATGCCAATCAACAGCCCTCCGCCCGCTTCGACGACAAGCAGTTCCGCGATAGCCGGCGCCGTTACCGTGCCGCCATCCGCTCCAGTGGCGAACAAAACCATAACTGTGAAAATAACGATACCGACGCCATCGTTGAATAGCGACTCTCCCTGCATTTCGACCTCGAGCTGAGGAGGAATCTTGACGTGCTTGAGCGTGCTCATCACGGCGACCGGATCGGTCGGACTGATAAGTGCGCCAAATACCATGGCCCACGGCAGCGTTAGCGGCACGCCGAGCAGTTTGGCGGCCTGCCAAACGATCAGGCCAACAATCAACGTGGACACCACGGTCCCGAAGGTGGCGAGCACACCGATCTGCAGCGCCCGGCTGCGAAGCCTTCCGAGGTCGACATTGAGCGCACCGGCGAAAAGCAGGAAAGCAAGCATTCCGTCCATGACCACAGCACGGAAATCGATCTGCTCCAGCGCCCTTGTCAACGGATCAAACAGGTGCTGTTGAGGCACGGCGAAATCGACAGCGACGAGAATGAGAGAGGACGCGACGCTCATGGCAAGCAGGCCGATGGTGTGGGGCATTGCCAGGAACTTGTGATTAACCCATCCGAGCAAGGCTGAAAGCGTCAAGAGAATCGCAGCGAGCTCAAAAATGGATAGCATGATGCCCTATGTCCTATCGTTCAATGCATGCAGCCCTGGTGCCGGAAGCAATGTGGATTATCGCCATCAGGAGCGTCTGAATAAGATTGATCTACAATAAATCCGTTAGTTTTCAAAGAAGCCGGCAAGGTCGGGTTGAAATCTATTATCCCGCACTCTTCCAAAAAACTGAACTACAATTTGGCGCAGTTCCACCTATCGCGCCTGGTGGAGATATCCGCAACGGGTCAAAAGCGGCGGCCTTCCAAAGTTAAAAAGCCGGGGGCCGCAAGCGGCCAAACCTAACGCGCCACCAACTCCGGCCCCATCAGCAGATAAGGCAGCCATGTTGAGAGCATAGGCACATAGGTCACCAGGATGAGAAACACGAACAATACAGCCACAAACGGCATGGCCGCGCGCACGACCTGTATCAGGCTCATGCCCGTGATGCCGGATGTAACAAACAGGTTAAGTCCGATTGGCGGTGTGATCATTCCGATTTCCATGTTGACCACCATGATGATTCCCAGGTGTATGGGGTCGACTTCAAGCTGCATGGCAATCGGAAACACGGCAGGCGCCACAATAAGCAGCAAGCCCGAGGGCTCCATGAATTGTCCGCCGAGCAACAGCAGCAGATTTATGGCAATCAGGAAGGTGAACCAGTTGAATCCATAGTCAAGCAGCATGGTCGTGATCGTTTCGGGAATGCGCTCCGAGGTCAGGACATGCGCAAAGAGCAGCGCGTTAACAATGATGAACATCAGCATTATGGTGGTCTTGGCAGCGTCCACAAGGACCTTGCGGGTGTCGTCATGAAATGGCGCGCCTGCGAAGCAAACGGCCATCATTGCGAGATTGCGGCGCCATATGGAAGCGCCCCTGGCAAGATAGCGTGGCAAGTCAAAGATTGAAGACTGCTCGCCTCTGCGCAGCACATAGGCCGCCATTACGATGGTGCCCAGAAGCAGGCCAAGGGCCGCCCTGCCGCGCAACGTTACGGATTCCCACTCCGCTGTCACGAAAAAGGAAAGAGTCAGCCAGACGAGGAAGAAGGTCAATCCATATACCGACGCCCTGAAACCAATACGGGCAGTGCTTTCATCCGCTTCCGCGAGCCATGGCCGGCCCTTTAGCGGCCCCATATCGCGATAGATAAAGATCGCTATCAAAAAGGAATAGACGGCGGCGATTGCCGCCGCTTCGGTTGGCGTAAACACGCCGCCATAGATGCCGCCGATGATAATGATAATGAGAAACAGGCCCCACCCGGCATCACGGCCACTCGCGACGATCTCGCGAAAACCCTTCCATTGCTCGGATGGCAGGCCAATGACGCGCGCAACGACGTAGATCGTTCCCATCAGCATTGCGCCGGCAACAATTCCTGGCACCACGCCGGCCAAAAACATGCGGCCAACCGACACGTTTGTCGCAGCGCAGTATACGACCATCACTATCGAAGGCGGAATGAGGATGCCCAATGTGCCTGCATTGGCAATTATGCCGGCGGCAAATTCCTTCTTGTAACCAACTTGCGTCATGCCAGCTATTGCAATGCTTCCGATGGCGACCACAGTCGCCGGAGAAGACCCGGACAGTGCCGCGAACAGCATGCAGGCAAGGACACTGGCCATAGCCAGGCCACCGCGAAAATGGCCAACAACAGCAATGGCAAAGCGAATGATCCTGCGGGCCACACCGCCCGTTGACATGAAAGCCGAGGCAAGGATGAAAAATGGGATGGCGAGCAATGTGTAATTTTGAGAGGCGGTGAAAAGCTCGAGGGCCACTGCCGACATCGACAAGTTCGAAAAAAAAGCGATGATCAGGATACTGGACAGCCCGAGAGCTATGCCGATCGGCATGCCCAAGGCAAGAAGCAAGATGACAGACGCAAAAAGAATGAGTGATTCCACGCCCTATTCCTCTATTGGCCGCTGCTTCTCGGCCATCAGCTCTTCTGCCTCATGGCCCACAATCATCATTTCACGCGATCCGCGGATAATTCCGATGACTGCCTCCAGGCAGCGGTAGGCCAAAAGGGCGAGGCCCACCGGAAGCACTGTATAGGCAACCCAGCGCGGCACCCTCTCCTTGAGCCCGAACAATTCCCGTGCCCAGTCAGGATTGCGGATATCGTCAAGCCCTATGCCGGCGCGATAGATCTTTGCCCAATAATCGAGAGCGCCTCCCTTTGTCGAAGCGCCAAACCATTGCAGCCAATCGGAATAGAGAAAGATGAGCGCGTAGAACACCGCGAGACATGCCACCAACAGCATTACTCCCCGGAACACGGGCTTGGGGAGGAGGCGGGCCACCGCGTCAACACCGAGGTGGCTGTTGATCTTTACGGCATAGCTCATTCCCAGGAGGATGAGCCAGGCAAACAGGATGCGGGTAAATTCCAGGGCCCCGCCCCAGCCGGTAGAGAATCCGTAGCGGGCAATAACCTGAAAAAAAGACACCAGCGTTATGACCCCAAGCAATGTCGCGAGGATGTTCTCCTCGATTCGAGTTACCCAGTCGCGATGCCTGCGTTCAGCCAGAAATACTGATAAAAGCAATGCCGCAATGAACGAAATCATAACGGCCATCGGATCCTCCCAAGATACGGCTGCCTCAAGGCGCGTGGCCCCGGATTATGTGCGCTGGGGCCGAAATCACTGCCTACATGTTGCTTCCAACCGCGGCGTCGATCATGTCCTTGCCGACATCGGCCTCGAACTTTGACCAGACCGGCTTCATGGCATCAACCCACTGCTGGCGCTGTTCGGCCGTGAGCTCGCGAATGGTGCCCTTGGCATCGAGAATGTTCTGCCGGCACTTTGCTTCCTTTTCGGCGACGCCGTTGTTTACGAGATCGGTTTGGTCGCTGAGAATTGCAAGGAACTGCTCGCGGATTTCAGGCGCCAATCCGTCCAGCCATTCCTTTTGGGTGACCACCAGGTAGGCAAGCAGGCCATGGTTGGTTTCAGTAATTCCGTCCTGCACCTCAAAGAATTTTTGCGTGTAGATATTGCACCAGGAGTTCTCCTGGCCATCAACAACGCCAGTCTGGAGGGCGCCATACACTTCTGGAAACGCCAATTTTTGTGCTGACGCCCCAATTGCCTCGATCATCGCCTGTGCGACGTCAGACGGTTGGATGCGGAACTTGAGCCCATTTGCATCAGAGGGAAGCAGAAGCGGCTTCTTTGCAGAAAACTGTTTCAATCCCGAAGACCAAAAAAACAGGCCTTCAAAACCGACGTCTTCGACCGCTGACTTCAGCGTGCTCGCTGCATCGGAACTAATGAACTTGTTCACGCTGTTAAGGTTGCTGAACAGGAAAGGGAGGTCGAAGAGGCGGTATTTCTTGGTGTAGGCCTCAAATTTCGACAGTGACGGGGCCGCCAGCTGGACATCGCCGAGTAACATGGCTTCCATCACCTTGTTATCGTCGTAAAGCGTGGAATTTGGATAGATTTCCATGCAGGCCTTGCCATCCATCTCCTTGTTGATGCGCCCCGCGAGGGCAATGGCGGCAACGCCCTTTGGATGGGTCTCTGCCACATCGTGGCTAAACTTGATGACGACTTCGCCAGAGTCACAGCCCTCAGAAGCGAAGACCGGGCTTGAAAAACTGGCAATCGCCAATCCCATGGTGGCAGCTAAAACGCGAATTCTTGTTAACATGAGCGTTGATCCCAATTAGTGAACTTTTCAGTTCGATTCCCGGCTCTTTTCGGCTTGGCGGGGCTTGGCTTGAAGCTTGACGCAATTTGGAAGGGCATGCAAGTCTGAATTGCACTGTGGATTTCGCCTGCTTCAGTACGGAGGGCCGCGATACCGGCTCAGGGTCAAAGGCAGAATTCAGCAAACCTTGAGCGGTGTCTGCCAATCTTCCCAAGACGGACTTCCATCGTTCACTCTGACGAGATGCACTTGATCAAGTCCAGCGGGCCCTACCGGTTGATCGGACAACGTGCTCCATGATTTTCGTCATGGAGCGAGGTGCCTTTACTTGCCGACCATGAGGCGGACGATTTCATCGCCGGTTGTGTCCTTCGGCAGGCGCTCTCCGGCATTCTCGCCGCGCCGGAACACGACGATGCGGTCGGCAACTTCGAAAATGTCGCGCAAATTATGCGAGATGAAAATGATACCCTTGCCTTCGGCTTTCAGGGACTGGATCAGCGAGATGACCTTGCGCTGTTCGGGAACGCCAAGCGCCGCCGTCGGCTCATCCATGATGACGAGCCGCGCGTTCCAATACATGGCACGGCCAATCGCTACCGCCTGGCGCTGGCCGCCAGAGAAAGCGGCAACCGGCGCTTCGAGCCGGTCCACATGGAAGTCGAGGCGCCGCATGGTTTCCTGTGCGACACTCGCCATCTTCTGACGGTCAATGACGGGAAGAAAGCCAAACAGCTTCTTCATCGGCTCGCGGCCCAGAAAAATGTTGGCGCCAATCGACAGGTTGTCGGCCAGCGCCAGATCCTGGTAGATCGTCTCGATGCCATTGTCACGGGCTTCCTGCGGCGTGGCAAAGGCAATGCGCCTGCCGTCGAGAAAGATGTCGCCTTCTTCATAGGGATAGACGCCTGAGATCGCCTTGATCAGCGTCGATTTGCCTGCACCGTTGTCGCCTGCGAGGGCCACCACCTCGCCCGGAAAAACCTCGAGCGAGACGCGGTCCAGGGCCTGCACCCCGCCGAAATGCTTGGATACGTTTTTAGCCTGGAGAATGGGTGCGGAACTATTCAACTTGGCGCCCTCCCACAAAGCGGCGCTGCGCCTGATCGACGAGAACCGAGATGATGATCACCATTCCTACCGCGATAAACTGCCAGAAGGGCTCCACATCGACAAAGACGAGGCCGTAATCGATGACCGCGATGACCAGCGCGCCCGCCACGGTGCCCCAAATTGTCCCGGAGCCGCCGAAGAGGCTTGCGCCGCCGATCACCACCGCGGCAATCGAGAGCAGCAGCAGCGGTTCGCCGGCCTGCGGCGCTCCGGCGGAAAACCGCCCGGTGTAAAGCACACCGGAAATGCCGGCCATGACGGCTGACAGCACGTAGATCTTCATGGTCAGCATCTTGACATTGATGCCGGCACGGCTTGCCGCCGCCTTGCTGGCACCCATGGCATAGGTGTGCTGGCCAAAGCGGGTCTGCGAGAGCAAGTAATGCAGGACCAGGCAGCAGACGGCGGCGAGGATGACGAGGACCGGCACCCCCAGCACGCGGTCATTGCCGATCGAACTGTACCAGGGATTGCTGATCGCAATGGTCATGCCGCCGGCGATCAGATAGGCAGCGCCGCGCGCCACGCCATACATGCCAAGCGTGCCGATGAAGGGCGGCACCTTGAGCTGAGCGATGAGCCAGCCGTTGACGAGGCCTGGAAGGGCCGCCATTCCAACGCCGCAGAGAATCCCGAACAGCATGGCGGGAAAGGGCGGAAGCCCGAGCTGGGCGGCGGCGTAGTTCGCCATGTGAGCCGCGATCACCGAGGCAAAGCCCATGACAAAACCAAGCGACAGGTCGATGCCGGCAGAAATGATGACAAAGGTCTGGCCCAGCGCCAGCACAAGCGGTGCAGTTGCGGCAACCGCAATGGCCTTGAGATTGTAAGTGTTGAAGACGAAGGTCGCGCCGTAGGCGGCGCGCGCCCAAATTTCAAAAAAGATGATCAGGAAAACAAGAAAGATCCAAGCCCTGAGCTCGGCGATCCGCACGAGGACTGACTTGGCGGCAACAGGTTGAGTTGGCGTCACATTCATTGATGAATATCCAATTTCGCCGTCAACACAGACCGCCGCCCCTTCACGAGGCAGCGGTTCAGTTCGCAATTGCAGGAGATCTATTCGCTCTTGTAGAGATAGCGATTGATTGCCGGATCATCGATATTGGCGGCGGTCATCACCGTGAAGCCTGTGCCGATGGCCGTTGGAACCGGGTTGCCGGTGACAAAGGCATGGGCGGCAACGAGGCCGAAGTAGCCAATCTCCGCCGGATGCTGGGCAATGGTGAGCTCAAACGTGCCATCCTTCAATTGGGCGACGATTGATTCCGGGGCATCGAATCCGGCCATCTTCACCTTGCCTGCAACACCGGCCTGCTTGGCGCCGTTGGCGGCGCCGCCGGCCGAGAACAGGTTGGCGCCAAAGACGCCGGCCAAATCCGGTACGCGGCCAAGAACTGCCTGGAATTGCGATGCCGCCTTGTTGGCGTCATCATCGTTGAACTGCGTGTCGAGGATTTCGATGTCCTTGTAGTTGGCCATTTCAAGCTTGAAGCCTTCTTCGCGCTGATCGGTTGTGGAGATTCCCGGCTTCACGTTGGACACGTAGACCTTGCCCTTTTCGCCGATTGCCTTGGCAAGCGCACGTGCCGCCATGCGGCCGCCGAGCACGTTGTCAGAGGCCACATAGGAGATCGGGAAATCGACATCGCCTGCCCCCGTCTGGAAAACGCCACTGCCGATGAAGGTATCGACGCACACCACCTGGATGCCCGCCTCATAGGCTTTGCGCAGCGGTTCGATCATCTGGACCTTGTCGTTTGGCGCAATCAGGATGGCGGCGGGCTTCTTGGCAATGATGGCTTCAAGAATCGGCACCTGCAGGGAGACGTTCCATTCGGCAGCACCCTGATAGAGTAGGTTAACGCCCAGCGCCTTGGCGGCTGCTTCAGCACCCTTGTGCATGGTGACATAGAAACCATCGGCGGTGAGGCCCGGAATCAAGGCGATGGTGACAGGATCGGCGGCGTAAGCTGCATTGGTGAGCAGGCCGGTGCCGGCTGCGGCAGTTGCGGCGCCCATCATCTTTATCAAAGAACGACGTTCCATGTATTCCTCCCAAAATGAATCATTTTATCAGGTTAGGGTCCGTCCGTTGCGGCCCGCCCTTGATGGACCATTGCGCCGTTAGGGATTTTCGTCAACGCCGTTGTTTTCTGATGACGTCTCCCTCGGTTGCACATGCGAGCCGCGCCCGGCTTGCCAAGTTCCCATGCATTGGCCTGCCTTGCAGCCTGACATTACCGATTATTAAGGGTCAATGCCGTCGACTTGCCTGCCATATGTTGTTACTTACGACTTCTCCACGGGAAGGGTCATATAAGCATGACAAAATTGAAAACGATGTCCGGAAACTTCACGGCGGCGGTAGTTGTCCCGCCCTTAGGGATCGCAATTCTGGCCATCGCCCTGCAACAATTTCCGCGACTGGATGTTTTAGGCGACAATATCAGCGTTCTCCTCGGCGCATTGCTTGCACTCAGCTTAACAATAATCACCGGGTTTCGCTGGCATCAGACAGGCAAGCCGCCAGCCGTCTGGCTTCTGCTTTTGCTTGGTTCGTGGGTATGGGTCGCCGCAGAATTCGTAGATTTCGACGACCACCCCAACTTGGGGTTAATGTCAGACAATGTGGTTCCCCTGTGCGCCTGGGCGCTGACAGCGGCCACAATTCTGCCGGCCCTCATGCGTGATGATCTGAAACGATTCACCAAAATACTGTTGGCGCTTGGTCTTCTTTTCCAAAGCATCGCGTTCATCGCCAACATGGGAGACGGTTCGGCGTTTCAGATGCCGCACACGACAGTAACGGAAATGCTCAAAGTAGACGAAAGTTTTGAGGCGCTTTCATTGGCGACCTATATTTCCGGCCTCCTTTTCATTCTGACAGTGATAATCCTGGAAACACCGGGTTCTACCGGTGGCGCTCTTTGGGATATCATGAATTCAACGCCGGGGCGCTTGATTGCCATTATCGATGAAGATGTATCCTGGTTGTTCTGGCGCCTGTCCAACCCGAACGCCCCGTTTTCCAAATTCTATGCGGACAGCATAGAACGCAAATTAGATCGTGGTCGTCCGCATAGGACGTTGGGACAGTATACCTTCAGCCGTGCTAGCGCCTTCATCAGCCAGGGTGACAGGGCCGACCAGTTTTCCAAAGAGGGACTCGAAAAATACAACTATCTCAAAAAGTATGTTTCGTCGCCAGACGCCACAATCGTGGACTACGGATGCGGGAGTTTGAGAATTGGCCAACATTTCATCCGCTCCCAGGCACCTCTCCGGTTCTGGGGGCTGGATGTTACTGACCGGTTCTATGAAGACGGCTTGTCTCTGATTGGATCAGAGCTGGTTGCCGCGAAACAGCCGCTGCTCCGGAAAATTGACGCAAAATCATTGTCGGAAGCCCGTTCTGCTTTGCCTGACTTTGTCTATTCCGTGGCGGTAATGAAACATGTGCCACGGAGTGAGCTTGAGATTTTTTGGTCGAATGCCCTTGGCCTTCTCGGGCCCGACTCGACCGCAATCATTTACGGCGACATTTCTGAAACCGAGGTGCGCACGGCTGCCAAGAATTGGGCGTATCCGCAAAGCGATATTCTTGCGATAATCAAGCGGGTGGCGCCTGACGCGACCATTGACGTCGAAATTCTCGGCCATCCCCGCTACTTTGCCGGCAAGAGATTTGATCCGTCCCGATTCATTGTAACCTTGGGACAATAATGAGCTAAACGGAAAGTCCGCAGGCCGGCAGTTCAATTCCGCCCTTGGGTATTATCCTTTCGCAACCCAAAACAAAATAAGATTTTGCTTAGGGAATGCATGTCGGCGGAAATTGCCTCGGGCCTCGCCCCTGCGCTCACAGCGATACGGAAAGTCCACCATCGACCGCCAGCACATGGCCATTGACGTAGGACGCGGCGTCGGAGGCGAGAAACACCACGGCGCCTCCCAGTTCTTCCGGCTTCGCCCATCGCCCGGCCGGAGTTCGCGCCTCAACCCAGGTGGTGAAAGCCTTGTCATTGAGGAGAGCCGTGTTGAGTTCCGTCGCAAAATAACCGGGGGCCAGCGCATTGACGGTAATGCCATGGCGGCCCAATTCCGCTGCCATTGAGCGGGTCAGCCCGTGCAGCCCGGCCTTAGCTGCTACATAGGCGTGAATGGTGGGGCGACCAAGAATTGCGGCCACTGATCCGGTGTTGATGATGCGCCCAAATTTTTGCGGCAGCATGAGGCGGGCGGCGTCGCGGGCAAGGCGAAAACAGGAGGTGAGATTGACGCTTATGACGCGGTCGAAATCTTCATCCTCCCATTCCACCAGGGGCTTGCGGTGCTGTATGCCCGCATTGTTGACCAGAATGTCGAGATGGCCGTGTTCCTTGACAATGCCTTCGAGCGCTTGACGCGCCACTGCCGCATCGCTCACGTCGAAGGCCAAGGGTTGTGCCCCGATGGATTTTGCAGCCGTGGCAAGGGCCGCCGCATCGCGGGCGTTCACAATGACATGCGCGCCATTTTCCTTCAGGGCCTTGGCCATGGCCAAGCCCAGTCCGCGCGAGGCGCCGGTCACCAGGGCAACGCGATTTTCCAGTGAGAACATTTTCGACATGACTTCCTCCAATAAAAAGGCGGGGAAGCTCCCCGCCTTTCCAAGCAATCTGTTAAATATTTTACTTCGCGATGCAAGTGTCAGCTGTTTCCGGCGTGCAGACATCGAGGCCGGTGTAAGTCGGGTCGGCGGGTGCCGCTTTGCCGTCCTTCATGTCCTGCAAGGCCATCATGGTCTTGTAGCCCATTTCAAACGGACGCTGTCCAACCTGGCCAAGCGAAAGGCCTTCCTTCATCTGGTCGATCTGCACAGGCAGCGTGTCTGCCACGACAAGGGCCAAAGCCTTGGAGGCGATCTGGTCCTTGTATTTGCCAACCGCGGCGCGGTTCGCGTCAGGAATGAACTGCGGGAAACCGCCGGTCGGAACAAACGCGTCAACAGTGGGATTTTTTGCCATGAAGTCTTCGAACTGCTGGACAGATTTAGGGAAATCGTCATCGGTGTAGAGAGGGCAACCTTCGGCTTCCGTCCAGCCACCTTGGCCGGCCAGCTTGTCGCCGGGCGAGGCAGCGGATTTGACACCAGACAGTTCATCACGGATGCCCTGCATGCGCTCGTTGTGATTGGCCGCCGCGGCGCCGCCCGACTGAATGCAGATCGTGCCGCCGTTTGGCTTGACCGACTTGACGATCTTTGCGAGGTTGGTGCCTATCTCATAGTTGTGCGTGCCGATATAGGCAACCCGCAGGTCCTTGTTCTCGGGCAACAGGTCAGAGTCCCAGGTCAGTACGGGAATGCCGGCGTCCTTGGCGGCCTGTGCCGCCACGGCCATCGCCGCGGCGTTGGACGGCGATATGGCAATGCCGTCAACCTTCTTGGCCACCAGATCCTGCACGATCGTCACCTGCTCGTCACCGCCGCCATGCTCGCCGGGGCCGATATACATGCACTCGAAAGCGCCGTTGGACTCAGCTTCGGCCTTCTTGCAGCCGTCGCGCGCCTGGTCGAAGAACGGGTTGTTCATGTTCTTTGGCACCAGTGCGAAGACATACTTCGCCTGGGCCGCCGACATCGACACGGTCAGCGCGCCAAGGGCGACTGCCGCAGTCAATAAAACTTTCTTCATAGTCTTTCCTCCATTTTTACGCTCACTGATTATCCCGCAGTGAATCCGGTTCTAGCGGTGCTTCTTCGGCAGCAACCTTTCCACCGTGGCGGTGATGATGGACTTGCCACCGGTCTGCATGCCGAGAAGAACTGCGAGAATGATGAAGCCGCCGACAAAGGCGCCTTGCCAATTGGAATCGATGCCCGCCATCAATAAGGCGTTGCGGATGACCTCGAGAAAAGCCGAGCCGACAATGGCGCCAAAGGCCGTGCCGGCCCCGCCCATCAGGCTGGCGCCGCCAATGACGGTTGCTGCAATGACGCGAAGCTCATAGCCCTGCCCCATCGCGTTTATCGCCGAGCCATTGTAGCCGAGCAGCAAAAGCGAGGCGATGGACGCCGTGAAGGCGCAGAACACATAGGACTGGAACTTGATCCAGTCGACCGGAACACCGGTGAGGCGCGCCGCCTGCTCGTTGCCGCCAATGGCAAAGAGATGGCGGGCCCAGGCAGTGAATTTGAAAACGAAGCCGACGAACAGGCCGAACGCCACCATCACCCAGAAGTGCGACGACAATTGGGGAATCCAGTGCGGCGCCCAGCCCTCGGGGATATGTGTCGGCCATTTTGCCTGGCCGATGGCCTTGACGATCGGCGCATCGGGGCCGAATTTGTAAAGCATCTGGTTGGCGGAAAACACCACCGCGAGTGAACGGGCGATTGACAGCATGCCGAGAGTCACGACAAAGGACGGCATGCCGACATAGGCCACGAAAAAACCGTTGACCGCTCCGCAGATCAGCCCCGATAGAAGTCCCATGAAAAAGGCCACGTACCAGGGATATTCCCAGGTAAGGAACAGGCCCGCCACAATGGCAACCAGTCCCATGACCGAACCCACCGAGAGGTCGATACCACCGGTGATGATCACCACCGTCATGCCCAGCGCCATAATGCCAAAGGGCGCGAAGTTGCGGGTCACATTGGCGGCATTGTCCGAAGTACCGAAACTCGGCTCCTGGACTGCCATGACTATGACAAGAATGGCGAGTGCCACCGTTACCCAGAAGGCCTGGCTGGAAAAAACCCGCTGCAGCGCCGTCTGCTCCTTGATCCCCGCCACCTCAGAGAGAATGGCGTGATTTAGGTCGGGCGCTGATTCTGTTGCTTTAGGCGGCAAGGATCGCTCCCGTAATCAGCCCGGTTATTTCCTCGGGGCTTGTTTTGGCTGTTGCCTTGTCGGCAACCAACGAGCCGCGCCGCAGCACCATGATGCGGTCGCACACGGCAAACACGTCAGGCATGCGGTGGCTGATCAGCATGATGGCAACGCCCTGGGCCTTGAGGCGGCGGATGAGTTCAAGAACTTCCGCCACTTGGCGCACCGAGATTGCCGCGGTGGGTTCATCCATGAGCACGAGCTTGGCATTGGAAAGTCTTGTGCGGGCGATGGCCACGGCCTGACGCTGGCCGCCCGACATTTTTTTGACCAGATCGCGCGGACGGGTTTCCGACTTGAGCTCGCTGAAGAGCGCGGCGGCGCGCTTGATCATGACTTCCTTGTCGAGAATCTTGAATGGCCAGACTCCCTTGTTGATTTCACGGCCGAGAAAAACATTCTCCGCGGCGGTGAGATTGTCGGCAAGTGCCAGGTCCTGATAGACAACTTCGATGCCCTTGGCACGCGCTTCAATGGGCTTGTGAAAATGGCAAACCTGGCCATCGACGACGACCTCGCCATCGGTGGGCGGAAAATTTCCGGCGATGAGCTTGACCATGGTGGATTTGCCTGCGCCATTGTCGCCCATGAAGCCCACGACTTCACCGGCATCAAGCGAAAAGCTGACATCCGTCAACGCATGTATCGCGCCAAAGCTTTTTGAAACAGCGTTAACCTGCAGCAACGCCATCAACACACCTCCCCGACTGGATCCCACGGCTTCTCTGTCCGCTGGCCAATCCCGAACGTAGACGGTTCGGGGAAAATTTCAATACCCTTGAGCCATCAGTTCCTTGCACGGATGATCCGAGAAGTTGCCCAGTTGACGGGGTCATCTGGGACAGTCAAATTGCCTTTATCTCATCGAGATTTCAGGAATTTCACCATGAATGTACAATTTGCAAGGCGGATGGAAAACGTCCAGCCTTCGGCCATCCGCGAGTTGCTCCGTTTGGGAGCCGATCCCAGCATCATTTCGTTCGGCGGCGGCTATCCGGATGCCTCCATTTTCCCTTTGGAGCAATTGAACGCGGTTTACGAAGAGGCCATTGCCCGCAATGGCCAGATTTCCCTGCAGTATACGGTTTCAAACGGCATCCCGAAACTCCGGGAACAGATTGCCCAGCGCATGGGGCGCGATGGCATGACATGCACGGCGGAGGAGGTGCTGATTCTTCAGGGCGCGCAGCAGGGCCTTGACCTGACCGCCAAAATGCTGATCGACCGCGGCGACATCATCATCACCGAGAATCCGACCTTCCTGGGCGCTCTCATCGCCTTCAACCCTTACGAGCCACGCTATGCCACCGTCCGCATCGATGGGGACGGCATGGTTATAGAGGATCTCGAACGCGTCCTGCTGGCCACGAAAAACGCCAAGCTTCTCTATACGGTTCCAGATTTTCAGAACCCAACCGGCGTCACCATGAGCGAAAGCCGCCGCTGGCGCCTGATCGAGTTGGCAAACCGGTTCAATCTCATCATCCTTGAAGATACGCCTTACCGCGAAATCCGTTATCATGGGAAGTCGCTGCCGACCTTGCAGAGCCTGGATACCGAAGGCCGCGTGATCTTCGTGGGCAGTTTTTCCAAGATACTGGCACCGGGCTTGCGGCTCGGCTGGGCTGTTGCGTCTCCCGACATCATCCAGAAGCTCGGGCTGCTCAAGCTTGCGGTCGACACGCAGTGCAGCACCCTGAACATGACAGCGGTTTCACTGTTTCTGGAACGCTACGACATCGAGCAGCACATTCGCCTCATCCGGCAGACCTATCTCCGCAAGAAGGAGCTGATGCTTGATACGATCCGTCAGACCTTCCCCCAAGACGTGAGGATTACCGATCCCAGCGGCGGACTGTTTGCATGGCTTACGTTTCCGGAAGGCTTTGACTCGGCTAAATTCATGCTGGAGCAAAGCCTGCCGAAAGCCAGGGTTGCCTATGTGCCCGGCGCCACGTTCTTTCCCTTGAAACAGGAAACGAACCACGCCCGGGTGAGCTATTCGACCCAGCCGGATGAGACAATCGTCAAGGGCATTACAGCCTTGGGGCAGTTATTGAAAAGCCAGCTCCATTAGATCCACACCGCTTCACGAGGGATAAGTGCAATGCCTGTTATTGTTGAAGATCGTAAGCCTGATACCTCCACCGCGGCTGCCATCGAACGGTGGCGGCAGGTGCCGGTGGCTGTCGCGGTGGATGTGAGCCATGCGGAATGCCAGATCGACCGTTCTATCCGCCCGCTGTGCGCGCCGGGCCAGCAGCCGCGCCTGTTTGGCCGTGCGGTGACGGCCCTGTGCGAGCCGCCGGATTTCGGCGCCGTGCTTTACGCCCTGGACACGATAAAACCGAGCGATGTGCTGGTCATCGCCGCCGGCGGGCATGCGGAAACCGCCATGATCGGGGAAATCCTGGGCGGGCACCTAAGACGCCTGGGTGCCTGCGGATTGGTTTGTGATGGCGCGGTCCGCGATGTGGCGGAGCTTGCCAAGTGGAGCGATCTTCCGGTGTTCAGCCGGGCGATCACGCCGCGGGGGCCTACGTCGGCCGAACGCGGCAAAGTGAACTGCAGTGTTGTCGTCGGCGGGCGACTGATCAATCCCGGCGACCTGATCATCGGCGACGATGACGGCCTTGCCTGCCTTGATCCCATATCGATTGTGAAATTCATTGTCGAGGCGGAAGGCAAGTTGGCCAAGGAGGCCCAATGGCAATCCAGCCTCGCCGCAAACCGCACGGTGGCCGAGACCTTCCAGCTCGGGTCACCGCAGGCAGGCGAACGCTAAAAGCTCATTCGGCCAGCTTCAAATGGCGGATCCGCTTGCCTGATGTCACTTCCTGGGCGGCGCGCATGACGCCTTCGGCATCGATGCCGTAGTGGTGGTAGAGCTCGGCGATGCTGCCGGTCTGGCCGAAATGCTCAACGCCAAGTGACCGGGTGCGATGGCCTTGCACGGCGCCCAGCCAGGCCAGCGTCGTCGGATGGCCATCGATTACGGTGATCAACGGGCAAACCGACGGCAGGCTCTCCAACAGCCGTTCGATATGTGAGCGCGCAGTTTTTTGCCCCCGCTCACGTGCCCTCTGCGCCGCGGTCCAGCCGGCATTGAGCCGGTCAGCAGAGGTAATGGCGAGAAGCCCGATATCGTGCCGGTCTTCGCCCATCAGGCCTATGGCTTCGATGGCTTCGGGTGCCAGCGCTCCGGTATAGGCGATAACCAATTCCGCGTTGGGACCGGGTTTCCGCATCCAGTAGCCGCCATCGACGATATTCTGGGCGAGTTCCGGCGTCATTGCACGGCTCTGCTGTTCCAACGGGCGGGTCGAGAGGCGCAGATAAACCGAGCCGCCGGTCTGGTCGCGCAGCCAGGTCCGCTCGTCGGGATCGCCTTCGCCATTGCGCTGCATGTAGTCAAAGGAAAAGCTGATGATGACGGCGAGTTCATCGAGAAAGGCGGGCTCAAAGGCGCAGAGCCCATCCTGCGCCATGCCGACCAGCGGCGTGCCGATCGATTGATGGGCGCCGCCTTCCGGCGCAAGCGTGACGCCCGAGGGCGTGGCCACCAGCAGGAAGCGCGCATCCTGGTAACAGGCATAATTCAATTGATCGGCGCCGCGGTAGATGAAGGGATCATAGACGGTGCCGATGGGCAGCAGGCGCTCGCCGTTAATGGAATGCGAAAGACCAAAGGCGGAAAGCGCCAGGAAGAGGTTTGATTCGGCGATGCCGAGTTCCAGGTGCTGGCCTTCTGGCGAGAATTCCCAGGTGTAGGTCGAAGGAATGCGCTCGGCCTTGAAGGTATCGACCATGCTATCGCGGGCGAACAGGCCGCGGCGGTTCACCCAGGGGCCGAGATTGGTTGAGACGGTCACATCGGGCGCCACGGTGACGACGCGGCTGGCGAACAGCGTGTCGTCACGGGCGATTTCATTGAGGATCTGGCCGAAGCCCATCTGGGTGGAGATGGGCTTGGCTCCCGGTGCGGGGTAGCTGAGTGCCGAAGGCACCGGAATCGCGGGGCTCGACAGGCGCCGTGTGCCTTTTGAAAAAAACGCTGATTTGCCGATGAAGTTCTCGAGATCTTTTTCGGGAAGCGTTGTTCCTTCCCACTTGTCCCATTCATGGCCTTCGCGCACCTTCATGAACTTTCGGAAGCCTTCCATCTGAGTAGGCGTCATCAGCCCGGCATGATTGTCCTTGTGCCCGGCGAGCGGCAGACCGAAGCCCTTGATGGTGTAGCATATAAAAAGCGTTGGCCTGTCGTGTTCGCTGGCATTTTCGAAGGCTGCAAGCAGGGAGGGCGTATCATGGCCGCCGAGATTTCCCATGAGTTGCGCAAGCTCCTCATCGGACCGCTTGTCGATCAGTTGCGTAACGGCTCCCTGATCGCCGATCTCATCTGCCAGGCGCTTGCGCCAGGCGGCCCCGCCCTGAAAGGTCAGCGCCGAATAAAGCTGGTTGGGGCAGCGACCGATCCAGTCACGCAGCGCAGCACCACCCGGCTCCTTGAACGCGGCTTCCTGCAAGGCTCCATGTTTCAGGATCACTACGTCCCAGCCGAAATTGCGGAACATGGATTCGAATTTTTCCCAGAGGCCTTCGCGGATGACCGCATCGAGGGACTGGCGGTTGTAGTCAACGATCCACCAGGTATTGCGCAGCCCGTGTTTCCAGCCCTCGATGAGGGCCTCATAGATATTTCCTTCATCCATTTCGGCATCGCCGATGAGCGCGACCATGCGGCCTTCGGGCCGCTGCTTCATCCAGCCGTGGGCCTTCACATAATCCTGCACCAGCGATGAGAAGAGAGTTTGCGCCACGCCGAGGCCGACCGAGCCGGTGGAAAAATCCACATCGTCAATGTCCTTGGTGCGCGAGGGATAGCTTTGCGCGCCCTTGAAGCCACGAAAATTTTCCAGTTTCCCGCGGGTCTGGTTTCCGGCGAGATACTGGATCGCATGGAAGATGGGCGAGGCATGGGGCTTCACCGCCACGCGGTCCTCCGGGCGGAGGATGTCAAAATAAAGCACCGTCATGATAGTGGCGAGCGAGGCGGATGACGCCTGGTGGCCGCCAACCTTCACTTCACCGGCAGCACGGATGTGGTTGGCGTGATGGATCATCCAGGTCGCGAGCCAAAGCGCGCGGCGTTCCAGATCGCGGAGGGATGAAAGGCGCGCTTGATTCATTATCCCTGAATATCACGCTTGGCGAATACGTAAGCGCAGCCCAAAAAATATCAAATTCCTTGCATTATCGCCAATAATTTGGCATTTTGTGCAAATATTTTGCAAATTTTCTCATGACAAGCAAAATTCATGCAAACTCCTGATCTTGACGACTTTGACCGGCGCATCATCGCCGCCCTCTCGCGGAATGCGCGGGCCAGCAATCTGGAGCTTGAAGCGGAGGTGAAGCTGTCCCATTCCGCCATTTCGCGGCGGATCACGCGGCTTGAAACTACAGGCGTCATCGAGGGCTATGGGGCGCGGATCAATCAGGCCAAGGTGGGGCTCACGGTCCGGGCCTTTGTCGCCGTGACGCGCGATCCCTCGCTCCCGGCCGAAGAGCTGGGAAAGCGGCTCTCGACCATTGACGGGGTCAACGTCAGCTATGTCGTCACTGGCGAGCAGGATATCTTCCTCGAAGTCTTCGCGCGGGACCTGCAGAACTTCGCCGACCTGATGCTGACCAAGGTGCAGGCGGTCACGGGCGTTGCCACCACACGCACGATTTTCGTCATGCGCGAATGGCGCGCCCATCAGGCGTGAGTCAATCCCGCCAATAAATTGCAGAACTCGTCCCCGGCGTCGGAAATGTTGCCATTGTTGCTGATCACGTAAAGCGGCAAGGGATGGATTGGTGTCACAACCTCGAGCCGGGTGCGCAGGCGTATGTCATCGGCAGCCTCTCTTCCCCGCGCGGCAAGACGGGCCTCGCGGACCGATGGGTCCGCGGTGATTTCAACGATGACAGCATTTTGATAGCGGCCTGCAATTTCGGCAATGATCGTGCGGGACACATTGACGGCGACAATGCATCCCCGTTCCAGCTCGGTGGTGATGTCATTGCGCACGCCATATTTGTGGCTGTGGGCTTCCCACATCAGCGCAAAGGCGCCCTGGCCCGCAAGTTCGTCAAAGGCCTGCCTGTCCAGCGAGTCATGATCTTCGGCAGCGGCATCAGCCGCGCGGGTCACGCAGCGCATGGGAAACACAAAGCGATCATCGCCGGCGAAATGCGCCATGGCATAGCGCAGAAGGCTATCCTTGCCGACCCCGCTTGGACCTACAACCAGAACCAGTCTTCCCCTCACGGCACCCGGATTCCCTCGCTTCGCAAGTGGATTTGAACCAGATCGGCACGTCCGGTCAATTCAATCACACTGTGGTCCTAATGGGCACCAGCCACGACTCAAACATTTCCGCCACCCGCTCCCAGGTAAAATTGGCGGCGCCGCGGCGCACCCCGTCGCGGTCCAATTTGAGCGCACCAGCCACGGCGATGGAAAGGTCCATGTCCAGTTCGCCGGTGACGCCGCTTTCCACCACATCGATGGGGCTTGCCACATTGAAGGCGGCAACCGGCGTGCCGCTGGCCATGGCCTCGATCATCACAAGGCCAAAGGTGTCGGTCAGGCTGGGAAAAACGAAGACATCAGCGGAAGACATGGCGTGGGCATAGGTGTCCTCGCGCAGATAGCCGGTGAATACGACGGCGGGATGCCTGTCCTCATAAAGCTTTCGTTCCGGCCCGTCGCCCACCACCACTTTGGTGCCGGGCGTTGCGAGCCCTAGGAAGGCTTCCATGTTCTTTTCCTTCACGACGCGGCCCGCATAAAGCGTAATCGGGCGGGGAAAAGAGAAATAATCGCGCGGCAGGTTGTTGAATTTGTGGTGTTCGACGCCGCGGGTCCAGACTTTCACGTTCACGAATTTCCGCGCCTCAAGTTCCCTTGCAATGGTGGCGGTCGGCGTCATCACGGCGCGGCTGGGGCGGTGAAAGCGGTGCAGCAGCCGCCACATGAGCCCCCCCACGCCGGGAATGGGAAGGCGTGTTTCCATGTATTCGGCAAAGCGGGTGTGAAAGCTGGTGGTGAAAGGCAGGCCGCGGCGGAGACAGGCGCGCCGCGCGGCCCAGCCGAGCGGGCCCTCGGTTGCAATGTGAATGGCTTGCGGTTTGATTGCATCAATTTCGCGGCCAATGGTTCCGGCCCCCACCAGGCTCAGTTCGATTTCCGGATAGGACGGGATGGCCCAGGTGCGGTGACCCTCCGGGGTGATGTAGTGGACCTCATGGCCGCGCTTGCCGAGTTCACGGCCAACCGTCTGGAGAGTCCGGACGACACCATTGACCTGCGGCGGCCAGGCATCGGTCACGATCACGATTCGCATCATTGCCCCTTGAATGTTTCGGCAATGACCCCCTCGGGCATGAACATCACAATTACATGACGGCCCGGATTGCCTGCGGTTCACATTGAGAAAGCCCTTGTGATTGGCGGGAAATTCCCCAAATGATTCAATCATGGCTTCGCCTCAAAAATTCGAAACCTGGTTGCGGCCGGAGCCCTCCGGCCTCTATTGCGAACCCGGCGATTTCTACATCGACCCCCTCTTCCCGGTTGCGCGCGCCATCGTCACGCATGGCCATTCCGATCATGCCAGACCTGGGCATCAGGCCGTTTTGGCAACTCGGGAAACCCTGGACATCATGAAAATCAGTTTGGTGGACGGTGCGGGAAAAACCACGCAAGCCCTTAAATACCATGAAGCTGTCCAGCTCGGGGAGGTGGCCGTGCATCTCGTCCCCGCCGGTCATATTCTGGGCAGCGCACAGGTGGTGATCGAGTATAAAGGCCAGCGGGCGGTGATTTCTGGCGACTACAAGCGCCAAGCGGATGCCACCTGTCCGGCGTTTGAACCGGTCATCTGCGATCTCTTCATTACTGAGGCCACCTTTGGCCTGCCGGTATTCAGGTTCGACTCTCCCACCCAGGAAATCAAAAAACTTCTCGCGTCCCTCGAAGCATTCCCCGATCAGACCCATCAGGTTGGCGTCTATGGATTGGGCAAGTGCCAGCGGGTGATCGCCCTGCTGCGCGAGGCCGGTTATGAAAAACCGGTCTGGCTGCATGGCGCATTGAAGGCCACAACCGACTATTATGCGCGTCGTGGATATGATTTTGGTGATGTGCGCCTCGTCGCCGATGCCACGGAAACACTGGGCGGTGAAATCGTGCTTTGCCCGCCTTCTGCCCTTGGCGACCGCTGGTCGCGGCGTTTCACCGAGCCCATTCATGCTCTGGTTTCGGGCTGGATGCGGGTGCGGGCCCGCGCCCGGCAAAGAGGCGCTGAACTTCCCCTGGTGATTTCAGACCATGCGGATTGGCCAAACCTGCTTGCCACGGTTGCCGATACCGGCGCGGGCGAAGTGTGGATAACCCACGGGCGGGAAGAAGCGCTGGTTCATGAATTGACGCTTCTGGGCCTCAAGGCCAAAGCGCTGTCGATCATTGGACGGGAAGAAGATCTGGAATGAAGGACTTCGCGATACTTCTCGACGCTCTTTCCAATACGCCTTCGCGCAATGGCAAGCTGACGCTGCTGCGCAATTATTTCCGTGCGTCGCCTGACCCTGATCGGGGCTTTGCACTTGCGGCACTGACTGATGAAATGCCGGTCACCATTCCACTGCGACGGGTTCTGACTGAACTCTCGGCCTCGCGCTTTGACCCGGTGCTCTTTAAATATTCACGCGATTACGTGGGCGACACGGCCGAGACGCTTTCGCTGATGTGGCCGGACAGTGGCAGAGGCGGGCTACCGCTGCGCTTGAGCGACATTGTCGATGCCGTCAAAATAACTGCGGGGCCGCGGCTTGCGGAGCAGATTGCGAACTGGCTCGATGGCATGAACACAAACGAGCGCTGGGCCTTGCTCAAGCTTTTGTCCGGGGCTCTGCGGGTTGGTGTCTCGGCAAGACTGGCAAAACTTTCCCTCGCACAGGCCTTTGGCCACGAGCCGGAAGAGATTGAAGAATTGTGGCACGGGCTGAGGCCGCCCTATGTGGATTTGTTTCAGTGGCTGGAAGGCAAAGCCCCGCGTCCGGTGAGTGCCGATGTGCCGACGTTCAAGCCGCTCATGCTGTCCCATCCCCTGGAAGACAAGGATTGGGAAGCGCTGGACCTCACGGAAATGGCGGTTGAGTGGAAGTGGGACGGCATCCGCGTCCAGTTTGCAAGCAAGGGAAATGTGGTTTCGCTATTCTCGCGCAATGGCGACAATATCGGCGCGGCGTTTCCGGAAATCATCGACAACCAGAATTTCAGGGGGATCTTGGATGGCGAACTTCTGGTCAAGCATGGGCCAGTGATTGCCTCCTTCTCCGACCTGCAGCAACGGCTCAACCGCAAGACGGTAACCCCGGCTTTGCTCCAAAAATACCCGGCCCATATCCGGCTTTATGATGCGCTCGAACTTGACGGCGAAGATCTGCGCTCCTTATCTTTTGATGAGCGGCGAAAGCGTCTGGAACTCTGGCACAGCGAAAAGCGATTGAACTACACGGACCTGTCGCCTCTGGTCTATCCCGCAACCAAGGGGGATTTGCGGAAAATTTGGGAGACGACGCGGGAGGCCGGCATCGAAGGCCTGATGCTCAAAGTGCGGGAAAGCCCATACATTGCGGGGCGTCCGCAAGGCAAATGGTACAAGTGGAAGAGAACGCCGCTCACCGCAGACTGTGTCTTGATGTATGCCCAGCGCGGATCCGGGAAACGCTCGTCGTTCTATTCGGACTATACTTTTGGGGTGTGGAAACAGGAAGAAGACGAACGTGTTCTGGTGCCGGTGGGCAAGGCCTACAGCGGTTTCACCGATGCGGAGCTTTTGCGGATCGACAAGTTCATCCGCGAAAACACCATTCAGCGCTTCGGGCCGGTGCGATCGGTTGCACCCGACCTGGTGTTTGAAGTTGCCTTTGACGCCATCAATGTTTCGAAGCGCCACAAGGCGGGACTGGCGATGCGGTTTCCCCGTATTTCCAGAATCAGATGGGATAAACCAGCGGCAGAGGCCGACGAACTGATGACTCTCTTCAAGCTGGCGAGTTAGGGCGTGAACTCATAAACGGACATAGTTAGTGCATGGGCGCAAAATATCGGGCAGGCCACCCGCCCATTGCTCCATCCACCCAAAAGGGCATAAACAACAGTCGGCACGAACTCAGGACTGGATAAGAACAATGCCATGAAAGCAAAATCACTTGACCACCTCCTTGAGAGGGTTGGAGAATTGGTCCGGGTCACGCCGAAGCTCCGCGATTTTGCACGATGGCCGAACCAGCTTCTTCCCCTCCGACTTGAACCTGTGGCTGTTCCCGCCATTTCGCTGATCGGGGGGCTCGCAGTTCAAACTACGCCAGCGACTTCTCCGATTTTGGACTGTATTAAATCCGCGTCTCGTGAAGTGTGCTGGCAGCAAACCTACACAGAGGCCGAGGTCGGTTCTGATTTCTTGAACCGTTACGGATGGTTTGAACTTGTGGGCCCGACTGGGCATTTCCATTCGAATAGCGCCCGGGCTTTCATCGCCTTTTGGGGTGCGGGCCTCCACTATCCGGCGCACCTCCACGATGTGGAAGAACTCTACTATGTCCTTGGGGGAAGCGCCGAGTTTCATTCACAAGGGGAACCATCGGTGCAACTAGCGCCGGAAGGAACACGCTATCATGCTTCGAACCAACGACACGCCATGGACACGCACTCCCAACCGGTGCTGACGCTGGTGTTGTGGCGGGGGCAGGGGCTTGATGGCAGCGCGAAGATGGCAGTGTCATGAAAATCGCTCCCGCCACATTCAGACCAAGCTCAATTCCATATGAAGGAAGGCTGCTCGCGCAATCCTCTCCATTACGATCGAGACGCAATTCAGCTTAAACCAAAACCTTGTCGCCAAGCTTGCGAGCAATATCCAGCTGCAGCCAAGAGGAGAGTGACCTCTCGCGAGATCACCCTCCGTAGTTCCTGCTGATGAAGTGTTAGCGGAGACTGTTGGGGCTCTTGCTTTCTTTGCTGCGATCGCCGTCGCCGCCGTTATCTCCACCTTCGTCTCTCTTCATATAGAAATAAACAGGCTTTTTGACGAGGACCACCCGTGGCGGGTCATTGGGGCGGAGACGCTTGCGCTTGAGGAAGATCCTGCGTTCCTCGTGGCAGCTGGCATTTAAATTAAACAACCTGCTTCCCGTCATGTGGTCGCAGCAGGTCAAGCCATACGTGCTCAACACGTAGCAGTTGCTTGAGTTATTGGCAGCTTGCGCGCCGTTACCGAATGAAAACATGCCAAAAACTGCAGCAGCTCCAATTGCGGCGATTGTGCTTATGTTTCGCTTATTGCTCATGTTCATCTCCTTAGGTTTGCGATCGTGCTTGATCGTTGTCGCGAGTGTGTCGGACACTGCCTGAGCCAATGCTGAACGTTCCGTTCATGTTTTGTTTAATCTTGAGATAGCGATACCTGAATACTCTCGCAGTCGATTTCCACGTATGGCCAAACAAGACACTGGGGCGCATGCAATTTGCACGATTTAGAGCTCAGGCTTGCGATCGACTTGGTGCTGGAGGCAAGGAAATCTGCTGATATGGAGCAGAGGCAGGCGGCGCCCGGACATTGGTCCACGATAGTGGAGTTGATGTTCGCGCCGGGCTCGCATGAAAGTGATGAGGGAGATCATTTTGGGGTCTAGGTAGGAGTGCCTATTGTGGCGGAGGCGGGCCGCGCGGTAACTTGGCTTCAGGCTCGCAACCCCCGCGGGCCGAGTAGGTGTAACGCGGCACCTCATCCCCCAATCTTAGGCTTAGTGTGTTGGTAACGTGAGTCTGTATTTTGTAGTAAATTAGTATCCCCAAGTAGTGTCCTGCAATTTTCTACTTGTAACTTTTAGGCTCCGAGTAATCGGAGCCATCTTTTTCTAGTCCTATTGGGCGGGCGATCGACCGGTTTCAGGGATCCAGTGTCGGGCAGCCCTCACAAAATTTTGGCGCTTAGGTCGTCACGGCCTTGCTCAAAATCTGCAGGCGCGAGCATCGCCATTCCAACGGGCCATCTTGAGGGCATATTTCTTGACTAAACAACGGTGCCGCGGGGCCCCTTCGATGAACTCGGACGAGGATAAAATGGACAAGTTTATGGATTGGAAAATGGCGATGGCGCTTATTGCCATGGCGGTCGTATCGGCGTTGCTTGTATGGTTTGGAGGGCCGATCGCCGAAGAGCCTGTCAAGCCGACTCCTGCCCCAGTGACAGAGTTACCCTTGGCGCCGGACACAGGCGCGACCACTGGCGAACCTTCCGCTGCGACTACACAGTAGTGAGGGCTTGGGTGAGCGCTTCGGCTTACGCCTTCTTGGCCCTGACTTGATCGGTTTTTGTGAACCAGGCCGCAGTTGAGGGTTGAATCGGAACAGAGATAGAGGGTGTCCTGGTTAAAGAAGTTCAATGGAAGCGAATAGTAGTTGATGGATGCCTATCGCGTGTCCATGGAATACCACGCTCGCATGAGGTGCCGTTCATTCTGGAGGATGGGCAGATCATCGGGCCCCTTGTCTATGAACCGCTCACCGAAGTGCCATCGCAGGTTTATGGGCAAGGCATCGGGCCCGGACGTGTTTATGACAAGCTCGCCGCAAACTACCTGATCTTCATCAAGCTGGCGTCAATTCGCATTTGGCTAGGCGCGTATGAGCGCCACGCCTTGGGTGCACCGCAATATCAACCTCGAATTGGATTGAGATGCCTGAATTCGGTCATTTAACGTGCAAGCCATCACCGTGCTTGAAACCCAGGCACGTCGGTTTGCATTTGTATGACGATTGGATTTGACAGGCTGGGGAGTTGTCGGCAAGATTTGCGGCGGAGGGTGTTCGGCAGACTCGCGCAAAAAATCGAAATTTAAACAGCACGGGACTCAGAAAGCACTCCTGCCTAATAAAATTCACATGGGAGATTTTCATATGCTTGACGACCTTATCAAAGAAGCAAGAAACCGCCGCGATGTATTCAAGGCCATCGGAGGTGCCGCACTTGCCGGCGCCCTTCTGGCCGATGCGGGATTTGATCCAGCTATGGCGCAGGCCCTGGCGCCATCGGGCAAACCGATGAAAGCTGCTTTCTCGAACGCCGGTCTTCAGGCATCCTGGTGCGCCCAGGGCAAGCAGGCGGCTGAAGCCTGGGGCAAGCTGATGAACGTCGAGATCACCTGGTTTGACGGCGAGCTCGCAGCCACCAAGCAGCGCGCCGCCATCGACAACATGGCCACCCAGAAGTGGGATTTCGTCGCCATCCAGACCTTCGGCATCGGCACGCTCACCGATCCCATCCAGAAAATGATCGATGCCGGAACCCCGGTCATCGCCATGGACACGCTAGTTGCCCCTCCGGGAACAATCGCCATCCATACCTTCATCGCGCCTGACAACGAGATGATGGGTTCTGCCGTTACCTCACAGCTCATGGCTGCCATCGGCGGCAAGGGCAATGTGGTGATGACGCAAGGCGCGCTTGGCCATTCCGGCGCCCAGGGCCGTGCCAAGGGCTTCAAGTCGGTCGTGGCCAACTACCCGGATGTGAAAGTGATCAACGAAGAGCCAGCCGACTGGGATGTGACCAAGGTCGCCCGCATCTGGGATTCGATCCTGACGCAGAACGCCGATATCGCCGGTGCCTTCTTCCACAATGACGACATGGCGCTTGCCGCGCATCAGGTCATGAAGCAGAAGGGCCGCGAAGGCATCATCATCGGCGGCGTGGACGCCATGCCTCCTGCGGTGCAGGCCGTGCTTGACGGCACCATGCTGGCAACCGTGCGCAACCCATCCTGCCGTATCCACGGCTGGTCGGTGGCCGCAGGTGTTGCGGCCGTTCAGGGTGGCGAGAAAGCCGGCACGGATATTCCAAACTTTATCCTGGCGGACGGACCGGTCATCACCAAGGAAACAGCGCCTGGCCATCTCTGGCTGCAAAAGAACTTCCTGATCTGACCTGTTCATGACGGCTCAAACTGACAGCGGGGGCGGCTTGCCGCCCCTGCTTGAATTATCCAAGGTCTCAAAATCATTCGGCGGCATCGCGGCGCTGAAGGATGTCGATATGACACTGCAGGCCGGCGAGATTCACGGCCTCGTCGGCGAAAACGGGGCGGGCAAATCCACCACCATGAAAATCATCGCCGGCGTCTATCCCGACTATGACGGCGAAATGCGCATTGACGGCGCGCGCGTGCATTTTCGCTCGGCCCGCGAGGCGTTGGCCGCGGGCATCGGCATGGTGCATCAAGAACTGTCGACTATTCCGGACCTGACGGTGGCCGAGAATGTTTTTCTGGGCCATCAGCCGCTGACAAAGATGGGCACGGTGGACTGGGCCCGGATCAACAAGGAAGCGACACGGCTCATTGCCAGCCTCGGCCTTGATATTGATCCCAAAACCCGGATGGGTTCACTGCCCGTGGGCCTGCAGCAGCTGGTGGAGCTTTCGCGGGTTTTGTTTTCAGGAGCCCGCATTATTATCCTTGATGAGCCCACGTCGGCGCTGTCGCCGCCGGAAGTGAAGCGGCTGTTTGATGTGCTGCGCAAGATCAAGGCGGATGGCCGCGGCATTATTTTCATTTCCCACTTCCTCGACGATGTGCTGGAAATTTCCGATACGGTCACGGTGTTCCGCAATGGCAAGAAGGTTGCCACCGAACCCGCCGCCACGCTCACCAAGGATGCGGTGATCTCCCACATGATCGGGCGCGGCTCGATCGGCATGCACATGGGTGAAAGCGCCGATCTCAAGGGCGATGACGCCAAGCCGGTGGTGCTGGCGGCCGAAGCCATCGGCGATGGCAGGCAGCTTCGCGATGTTTCGCTCAAGCTGCGGGCCGGGGAAATCACCGGGGTTTACGGCTTCATGGGCTGCGGGCAGATCGAGCTGGCCCGCGCCCTGTTCGGGAAAACCCGGATCAAGCATGGCCGCTTCCTGCTCAACGGCTCGCAGAAATCCTTCAAGTCAACGGCAGCGGCGCGGGGCGAAGGCATTGCCTTTGTGCCGGAAAACCGGCGCATGATGCTGTTCCGCACGGAGCCGGTTTACAAGAATGTCTCCATCGCCATTCTTGACCGCATCCACCGGCTGCTGCTCAAGCCCAAATCGGAGCGCAGCATTGCCGGCACCCGCGCCAAGGATTTGCAGATCAGGCCGCCCAATCCCAACATGATGCTGGGCTCGCTTTCAGGCGGCAACCAGCAGAAGGTGGCGCTGGCCAAATGGCTCACCCATCTTCCCAAGGTGCTCATCCTCTCGGAGCCGACGCGCGGCATGGATGTGGGCGCCAAGGAAGACGTGATCCGCATCGTCAAGGACCTGCGCGACAGGGGCGTTGCCATCCTGGTGCTCTCGACCGAACCGGAAACCATCCTGACGCTCGCAGACCGCGTGAGCGTTTTGCGCAAGGGGCGGGTTGCAAAAGAATTCAACACGGGCACAATCCACAAGGCCGACCTTCTGGCGGCGGCATAGGGGCAGCAGAGATGAGCATGACTGACGTACAACCCACCAGCCGGCTCAAGAGCTTTCTCAAGGACCAGCTGCGCAACATCGCGCCGGTGTTCACGCTGCTGGCGCTGGTGATTTTCTTCTCGGTGGCGAGTTCGTCGTTTTTCAGCGTCGTCAACCTCATGAACATCCTGTCGCAGATTTCGATCACCGCGATGATCGCGGTGGGGCTCACCTATGTGATCCTGACCGCCGAGATTGACCTTTCGGTTGCCGCCGTTGCAAATGCGGTGGGCATCACCATTGCCTATTTTACCCTGCAGCCCGACTATGTGAACATCGCCAACCTGCCGCTGCCCGGCATCATCGCCATTGTGCTCACCCTCCTCACGGCCCTGTGTTTTGGCCTCATCACGGCCTTTGGCGTCACCTGGATCGGCATTCCGTCCTTCATCATGACGCTCGCCATCATGCAGATTGCCAATGGCGTGTCGGCGCTCCTGGTGCGCGGGCAGATTGCGTATTCCTATCCGGAGCTCATCACCACGCTGGGCTCCGGCTCGGTATTCGGCATCCGCTGGACCATCATTGTGGCCATCCTGTTCCTCGGCATCGGCCATCTGGTGCTCACCTACACGCGCTTCGGCCGCTACATCTACATGACCGGCGGCAACCGCGAGGCGGCGGAATATTCCGGCGTCAACGTCAAGTTCATCATCGGCTCGGTCATGGTGATTTCCGCCATGTGCTCCGGCATCGCCGGCATGCTGGCGGTGGCTTACTTCGGCTCGGCCCAGCAGAACCAGTTCGACAGCTACCTGCTTGATGCCATCGCCGCCGTGGTGGTGGGCGGTACAAGCCTGTTCGGCGGGCGCGGCGGCATCGGCAATACGATCATCGGGCTTCTGGTCCTTGGCGTTCTGAACAACGGCCTCGACCATGTGCAGATCGACAGCTTCCTGAAAATCCTGATCCGCGGCCTGATCCTGCTCAGCGCGCTCATCATCAACGTCTATGCCCAGCGGCTGAAGGAATCCGAATAGGCCTTTACTTTTCCTCGCCCCTTGGGGGAGAGGAAGGGGCCCATTGCGAAGCAATGGGAAGGTGAGGGGGAACAGGTATCGCAATTGAATCACCTGATCCCCCTCATCCTCCCAAGCTTCGCTTGGGCCCCGCCTTCTCCCCGCCGGGGAGAAGGAAAACAAGATTGACCGGACTCTATTTGCGTTCGGGAAACAGCGCCTTCAGGCCTTCCGCTGAGGCCTTGGCGATGCCGCGCTCGGTGATGAGGCCGGTGATGAGGCGGGCGGGCGTCACATCGAAGGCGGGATTGGCGGCGGGGCTGCCCTCGGGTGAAATGCGCACCCGCACTGTCGTGCCATCGGACCCGCGGCCCTGAACGAAGGTGACTTCTTCGGCGTTGCGCTCTTCGATGGGGATTTCCTTCACGCCGTCACGGACGGTCCAGTCGATGGTGGGTGACGGCAGGGCGACATAGAAGGGAACATTGTTATCCCTGGCCGCCAGCGCCTTCAAATAGGTGCCGATCTTGTTGCAGACATCGCCATCGGCGGTGGTGCGGTCGGTGCCGACAATCACCATGTCCACCTGGCCGTGCTGCATGAGATGGCCGCCGGCATTGTCGACGATCAGGGTGTGGGGAACGCCGTGGTTATTAAGTTCCCAGGCGGTGAGTTGGGCCCCCTGGTTGCGCGGGCGGGTTTCATCGACATAGACATGAACCGGAATGCCTTCTTCGCTGGCCAGGTAAATCGGCGCGGTGGCGGTACCGTAATCCACGGTGGCGAGCCAGCCGGCATTGCAATGGGTCAGCACATTCACCGGCTCGCCGGGCTTCTTGCGGGCGGCGATCTGCTTGATGATGGCGAGGCCATGCCCGCCGATGGCGCGGTTGAGTTGAACATCCTCTTCGGCGATGGCAGAGGCTCGCGCATAGGCCGCGTCGCGGCGTTTGGCTTCCGGCAGGCCGCGCAGGAGGCCTCGCATGTCATCAAGCGCCCATTTCAAGTTGATGGCGGTGGGGCGGGTTTCGTGCAGCGTGTCCCAAACCTTGTCGAGAGCCGCATTGCTGGCATCGCCGGCCATGGCAATGGCCACGCCATAGGCGGCGGTGACGCCGATCAGGGGCGCTCCCCGCACCCACATGTCGCGGATGACGGTGGCAATATCGTCGACGGTTTTCAGGGTGACGACACGGAACTCGTGGGGCAGCCAGCGCTGGTCGATGATATCGACGGAACGGCCATCGGGGTTGAGCCAGATGGTGTGGTAATGGCGGGCGCCTACTTTCACGTGACGATGTCCTTCTCAAGCCGTTCGGCCAGTTTGTTGACTTCCACCATGCTGTGAATGTGGCTGCGGTTCACCGCGAGGTGGCGTCCCAGTTTCAAAGCCTTGGTTTCGCAGCGGGCACGGAGATCGGGGTCTGCGATGGTTTCGAAATCCGCGTTATGGGCGAGGCCCAGAATGCGGCGGTGCATCTCGACACCGGCAAAGCCCAGCATATCCACCCAGATTCCGTGCAGCACAAGGTCAAGCGCCTGCTCTGACGCCAGCATGTCGCCCTGGTCCTCGAAAAGCGAACGCTGGTAGAGAATGCCAGTGCGTTCGCTTTGCCAGAGGCGGGAAAATTCGCTGCGGAAAATCTCCCAGATGTCCACGGTCACGGTGAGCAGATAGCGCCGCATGCCGGCGCGGTTGCCCGCCGTTTCATGGCCGGACTGCGAAAAGTAGCTCATCCAGAAATTGGCCAGCAGCATGCCGACATCGAAAGCCATGGGGCCGTAGAAGGCAAACTCGGGATCAATGACGCGCGTCTGCTCCGCCGTCACCATCACCGAGCCCGTATGGAAGTCGCCATGCAAAAGCGTTTCCGGCGTGGCGGCGAAAATGTGCTTCAGGCGCTGGGCCGCCACTTTCAAATCACGGTCGGCGCGCAATTCCTTCACCATGCCATCAAGCTGCGGCGCGGTATGGCGGTTGAGCTTTGCATCATAATAGGGATCGCTGAACACCAGGCTTTCGGTGATGTCGCACAGGGCCACATTGTCGACGAAGAGGGCGAGGTCAGCCTTGCGCAGCTTGGTATCGAGGCAGAGGTCGGAACCGCGAAACAGGGTGCGTGCCAAGAACAGGCCCAGGTCCTTAGCAATTTTCGGCAGTTCCTGTCCGGCGATAAGGGCGCGGCGCAGAATGATGTGCGGCGAGAGGAATTCCATGACGATGATCGCCTGGCCCGCATCGAAATGGAAAATCTCCGGCACCATTCCGGGATCGCGTTCAGCCTGCCTGGACAGGGCATGGTATTCAAAGAACGAGCGCTTCAGCGGCAGCGGCCAGCTATCGCCCACGAGGCGAACATAGGGCAGCGCCTGCTTGACGACCACGGCGCCCTTGGGGCCTTCGACGATGAAGACCAGGTTGAGATTGCCGTCGCCCACTTCGCGCACTTTCCAGGCGGATGCCTCGGCGCCGATCCGGTCCTTCAGCGCGGCAAGGCCGCCAAGACGTGCCGGCAGCGTTTCGGGGCTCAAGGCGATAAAATCTTTGTATGAATTCATTTTTTCTGACATCTGGCTGGTGAATGAGGCTAGGTTTTGCACAATGCCCGGGCAAATGTAAATGACGCCGGGCATCTCGTTTGAGGAATGGAACCTGCGCATGAAAAAGCCGGCCGGCCTGACGGACATCATGTGGGGCATCCTGCTTCTGGTCGCCTCGGTCACCTGTTTTGGCGTGGTCGACGGCATCAGCAAGATGCTCATCGAAACCCAGTCCTTCGGCCAGGTCATGCTGGCGCGCTATGTGCTGTCGCTACCCATCCTGCTGCTGGCCACGGCGCCTCGCCAGTGGAAAAACCTGTTTCATACCAAACTGGTGTTCCTGCAGATTGTCCGGGGCATGGTTCCGGTGGTGATCGGCGGCTCGATGGTGATTGCCGTGTGGCACCTGCCGCTGGCCGAAGCCACGGTCATCCTGTTTGCGGGGCCGTTTCTGGTGCTGGCACTTTCCGGCTGGCTGCTCGGCGAAAAGGTGGGAGCCGCAAGCTGGGTGGGCGTTGTCATTGGCTTCATCGCCGTCCTGATCGTCGCACGGCCGGGATTTTCCGAAGTTTCGCAATACACGATATTTCCGGCCATCGCCGCGGTGTTCTATGCGGCGTTTCAACTGCTCACGCGCCACCTGGGTGCGGCGGGTGAACCGCCGACGACGACGCTTGCCTGGACCTTGCTCATCGGAATCATCGTCGGGTTGCCGCTGGCGCTCACGCACTGGATGCCGCAAACGCTGGAAAGCTGGATTTTGAGTTTTTTCCTGGGCGTCATTTTCGGTTTTGCGCAATTACTGATGGCAAAGGCCTTTTCGCTTGCACCGGCAAACCTGCTGACGCCCTTTACCTATTTCCAGATTCTGTCGGCGCTGGTGTTCGGTTTTCTGGTTTTCCACGATATCCCCGACATGTGGACCTTCGTCGGCATCGCCCTGATCGTCGGCGCGGGGCTCTACGTGTTCGGACGGAGCGCGCCCAGGGCGAGCTGAATGATATAGCTAAGACGAGTGCAGTCAGATGTGCCGGTTTTGCATCTAATACATATTTGTAGAAACTATACCGGTACGATATTATCCTACTGAGGAGTTCCTGATGTCCGCACCCGCCGAAAAGATCAGCATTACCGTCACACCCGCCATGAAGCGGGTTTTGGAAGAGCGCGTGGCTTCGGGGCAGTTTGCCTCCGCCAGCGAATTGATGCGCGAAGCCTTTCGAACCTGGCAGCGGCAGGAGGACGAGCATGAGGAGCGTCTCGCCTCGCTTCGTGCGCGCATTGACCGGTCGGTGAATGACCCCAGGCCCGGAATCCCTGCCGAGGAGGTTTTTGACCGCCTCAAAAAAATGCATGAAAAGAATTTGAAAGCCGCGCCTTGAACAGCAAGCGGCTGGTTTTCCGGGAGGAGGCGGAGGCCGATCTTGTTGCCCTATATGTCTATATCGCTCAGGCCAGCGGCAGTTTTCATACGGCTTTCAGCTTTACCGAATGGTTGCGCAGCGCCTGTTTCAAGCTGGTGGATTTCCCCAACCATGGCGCGCCGCGCGATGACATCAAAACCGACCTCAGAATTCTCACCATCGAACGCAAGACTGTGGTCACCTATTTCGTAAAAGGCGGCGACGTCATCATCAGCAATATCTTCCACGGCGGCCGCGACTGGGAAGCAATTTTCCTGGATGACAAAATCGACGGCGGTGGAGGCTAAAAAATCAAAGTTATGGCATTTTATTCCTTGACACTTATATTCCTATGTGCTAGGCGTTATGTGTTCATCCCGGAAGGGGTCTCGGTCGCGACGGTTGCTTTGATAGGATGGATGTAGCGTCTGCGGGTGGGGTGAGACGAACACCTCGCACTCGGGAGTTTCCGGCTAGTTCCGCGGGCATTAAGATCCGCGCGCCGAATGGCAGTTAGGCAGTCTGAAGAAGACAGGGCCGAAGTACGAACCGGAAGCCGAAATCGCCGCAAAAGCGTGGACGCAGTGTGCGTCACCGCCGGACGTCACGACCGGCATTTTGCGTAGGCTGCGTTCACGCAACCCTTCGCTTGCCTAACCCCGGGAGCGGCATAACCGTTTTCACCAAGGGCGAAGCTGTGCCCGATGCTCATTGAAAATTGAATTACCCCCACTTCTGTCATCCCGGCGGACGCCGGGACCCAGACTTGGTACAGGCGTGATAGCTAAAAGTCTGGGCCCCGACTTGCGTCGGGGTGACAGAAATTATGTAAGCTTTCGTCGGAATGACAAATTGGCGGTGAACATCACCTCAAAGCACGTCGGATTCGTCCTGCAGGAGGACGCGGCGGGTGTTGGAGCGGCGCATTTTCTGGGCGAGGTCGCGGCCCAGGAGCTCGTAGATGATGCCGGCGATGCGGCTGTCACGGTCGGTGACCTTGGCCATGCGCAGTTTCGAGAAGGCCAGAACGCGGCTTGGCTCATCAATCACCACCGTTGCGGTTGCAAGATTGCCGGTGAGATAGGCTATCTCGCCGATGAAGGAGCCTTTTTCAAGATAGGTTTCGAAGGAGCCGTTCACTTCGACGCTGGCGCGGCCGGAACAGAGGAAAAACAGTGAGTCCACCGCATGGTCCTGCTTGGTCAGGATTTCACCGGGCTGGGCGTCGCGCCAGTCTGCCGCCTTGAGCAATCTTGCAATTTGCGCATCATCGAGGCCGGCAAAGGACTGGCGCAGCATCGGCGCATCTTTCTCCGGCAGCGTGAGGCTGGCGCGCTCGCGCACCAGCAGGAAAAGCTGGACAAGGTTGATGGCGATGAAAATGAGAGCCCAGCCGATGCCGACTTTCAGATCGCCGCCGGACAGGCGGAAATAGATGATCTCGAGAAACAGGCCAATCACGGCGGCAATGCGCAGCCAGAAAATCCTGGTCATCAGATAGGACAGCGCAATGATGGCATAGGACAGCGTGCCGGTCAGGTCAGTCAGGGAAAAAAGTTCCAGCATGATGCGCTCAATTCTTGTTTGGACGTCAAGTTCGCTTTTTAGCTTGTGGCTTGTCAAGCCAAGAGACGGAAGGCTAGAAGTGTTTGAATTCAAGGGAGACTGCAATGGCGAAAACGCCGAAACTGAAAAAACCCGCCAAAAAACCCATAGCGGCAAAAAAAGCCAAAAAAGTGATCGCACTTTTCCCCGAAGCGGCCTTCGGGCCCGCGCTGAATTCGGTGGGCATTGGCCAGGCATTGAAGAAACTCGGCCACAAGGTGGTGTTCCTGTCGGACCCGGGCTTTCTCGATGTTTACAAGGGCTATGGCTTCGAGGCTCATGCGGTTAATCTTTCCGCGCCCATGCCGCCTGAAGAAATGGCCAAGTTCTGGGTGGATTTCATCAACGGCCACATTCCCAATTTCCGCAAGTCGCCTTACAACCAGATTGACAATTACGTGAAGGGCTGCTGGGAGATGATTGTCGAGACAGCGAAGTGGGCCGAAAAGGATTTGCCCGGCGTTCTCGACAAGGTGAAGCCTGATGTCATCTGCGTTGACAATGTCATCCTGTTCCCGGCGATCAAGCGCTATGGCCGCGATAACAAGAAGCCCTGGGTGCGGGTCATTTCATGCTCGGAAAACGAGATCGAGGATCCGGATATTCCGCCGCATCTTTCGGGCTGCGGCGAGATGGACAAGAAGGGCTTTGCAAAATACCACAAGCATTTCAACGCCACGATCAAGCCGATCCATGACGCCTTCAACGCCTTCCTGAAATCAGTGGGCGAGAAGAAATATCCGCTGGGGCAATTCTTTGAAGCGAGCCCCCACATGAATATCCTGCTCTATCCCACCGCGGCGAAATTCAAGCGGCGGCACAAGCTTTCGCCGAAGCAGTTCCAGTATCTCGAGGGCTGCGTGCGGAAAGACGCGCCCTACAAGGTGCCGCAGTTTCCGGTGAATAACGACAAACCCCTGCTCTACGTGAGCTATGGTTCGCTGGGTTCTGGCGACACGGAATTGCTGAAGCGAGTGATCAAGGTCATCGGTAAAACGCCGGTGCGGGCGCTGGTCAATGTCGGCGACTATCTTGATCAGTATACGGATATTCCGCCCAATGTGCTGATCGACAAGTGGTATCCGCAACCCTCGGTGATCCCGAAGGTCGATGGCGTGATCCACCACGGCGGCAACAATTCCTTCACGGAATGCCTTTATTTCGGCAAGCCCGCCATCATCATGCCCTATGTCTGGGACGGCCATGACAACGCCACGCGGGTTGAGGAAACCGGCCACGGCTTCAAGGTTGACCGCTATACCTGGACCGATGACGAGCTGGCGGCCAAGATCATGGCCATGCTCACGGACAAGAAGATGAAGGCGAAGCTTCAGAAGACATCTAAGACGATGCGCGCCGAGCATGGGCCAACGAAGGCAGCCAAGATCATCGATGGCCTCACCCGCCGGAAAATTGCCTGATGCCCACCAAGCTTGACAGTTCGGCGCCGCACCTGGAGCGGCCCGCTACATTCGCGGGCCCGCTGAAGGATTGGGGCCATCAGCCCAATCCCATTTCTGGCAATTCCAAGAATGATGGCGTGCTGCTGCACAAGGGGCCGGACGGCCAGCCGGAGGTGGGCCTGTGGCAATGCACGGAAGGTTCATGGCCGCTGGAAATTCCGCGCGATGAGCTGTGCCATTTTGTTTCAGGCCGCGCCACCTATACCCATGAGAGCGGCGATGTGATTGACGTGACGGCCGGAACCATGGTGCTGTTTCCCGCGGGCTGGAAAGGCGTTTGCACCGTTCACCAGACCATGCGCAATGTTTACATGTTGAGATAAAATGAACCTGACATCTTCCGCACCGCACCTGAAAAACCCCGCAACCCATGAAGGACCGTTCAAGGACTGGGGCATCATCCCCACCATGATCGAAGGGGAATCGCGCACCAGCGGCGTGGTGATCTTCAAGGGCCCCAATGGCCAAAGCGAGAGCGGCATCTGGATCTGCACGCCGGGCTATTGGAACTGCCATGTGACCAGCGACGAATTCTGCCATTTCCTGCTGGGCCGCTGCACCTATACGCATGAGTCGGGCGAAGTGATCGAGATCGTTCCGGACACTGTTGCCTTCTTCCCCAAGGACTGGCGCGGCACCTGCAAGGTGCATGAAACCATCCGCAAGGTTTACATGATTCGCTAGGCCTTAGACTTCGATCAATTGCCAGGTCGCCTCATTCTGGTCATAGGCGTGGAGTTCGCCCATGCTGACGTCGAACCAGCTGCCGTGCAGCGAAAGTTCCTTGCGGGCTTCCTTCATGCGGATCCACGGGAAAGTGCGCAGATTGGCGATGGAGTGTTCGATGGAGGCGCGCTCGATATGGCGTTCGTGCAGCGTTGCATCGTTGCTGTGGGGAACGGTGCGGGCCACGTCCTTGATCGGGCGCATCCAGCTGCCGATAAAGTCCGTGTGGCTCAGAGGGTCGGCATCGCCCACGGCGGCGCGGATGCCGCCACAGCGGCCATGGCCCATGACCACGAGATGCCTGACTCCGAGGGAGAGAACCGCGAATTCCAGCGCAGCGCTGGTGGCATGGTGGCCGCCGTCGGGCGTATAGGGCGGCACGAGATTGGCCACGTTGCGCACCACGAACATTTCGCCGGGGCCGGCATCGAAAATGGTTTCCGGGGCGGCGCGGGAATCGCAGCAGGCGATCATCATGATGGTCGGCTTCTGCTGGCCCTCGCCGAGCTTGCGATAGCGCTCGGATTCGGAGGCGTAGCGCCCTTTGCGGAAATTCGCATAGCCATCGAGAAGGCGTTTTGGCAGGGACATTGATCACTCCGAAACCAGTGCCCCGTCATGAACGAGGCAGTTTGACCTGTCAATTGCCGCTGCCCCACGGCCCATGAAAATCGCCTTCCGCGTCCAGGCGCTTGAAGCCGTGGGCGCCGAAGAAATCGCGCTGGGCCTGGATGAGATTGGCGGTTCCCCGCGCCTGGCGGTAGCTGTCGAAATAGGCCAGCGCCGAGGACAGAGCCGGAAGCGGCAGACCTTCCTGGGCGCCACGGGCCACGATATGGCGGAGTGCGGGGGTCGCACCCTGCATCATGGTGACGAAGTCCGGGGCCAGCAGAAGATTGCTGAGGCCCTTGTTCTGATCAAAGGCCGAGGCGATGGTATCGAGGAATTGCGAGCGGATGATGCAGCCGGCGCGCCAGATACGGGCGATAGTGGCCATGGGCAAGCTCCAAGCGAATTCCTTTGAGGCTGCCTCCATCACCGCAAAGCCCTGGGCATAGGCGGCGATTTTTCCGGCAAAAAGGGCAAGCTCCAGCTTGTCGATGAGGGAGTTGGGATCGCCCAATGAATTCGAGCTGGCTTTGGAAAACACCTTGGAAGCATTCATGCGTTCCATCTTCATGGCGGAGAGGCTGCGCGCCGCAACGGCCGCTTCAATGGCGGTTGCCGGAACGCCCATCATCTGCGCCTCAATCACGGCCCAGCGGCCCGTGCCCTTCTGTCCTGCAGAATCCAAGATCACGTCGACAATCGGTGTGCCCGTCTTGGGATCATCGGCGGCCAGCACGGCGGCGGTGATTTCGATGAGATAGGAATTGAGCCTGCCCCTTTTCCACCTGGCGAAGACCTCGCCAATGGCCTTGGGTTTCATGCCCAGCCCATCGCGCAAAACGCCATAGATTTCGGCAATCATCTGCATGTCGGCATATTCAATGCCGTTGTGGATGGTTTTAACGAAATGGCCGGCGCCATTGGGGCCGAGCCAGGCGCAGCAGGGCTCGCCCTTGAATTTTGCCGCGATGGCGGTGAAAATCTTTTCAACCCGCGCATAGGACTCGGGCGTACCGCCTACCATGATCGAGGGGCCATGGCGCGCGCCCTCCTCGCCGCCCGATACGCCCATGCCGATGAAGGTCAGGCCGGTTCCTTCAAGCTCCTGGAAGCGGCGCATGGTATCCCTGAAATTGGCGTTTCCCGCATCGATGATGATGTCATTTTTGGCCATGAGCTTTTTCAGGGCGGCAATCTGCTCGTCCACGGCCTCGCCGGCCTTCACCATGATGATCACGGGGCGCGGCGGGCTGATGCTGGCAATGAAGTCTTCCATGGTTTTTGCCGGAATGAGGTCTGCGGCAAGATTTCCAGCTGAAGCCATGATGGCATCGGTCCTGGCGGTGGTGCGGTTAAACACGGCGATGCGGTTGCCCTTTTCCGCAATGTTGAGCGCAAGGTTGGAGCCCATGACGCCAAGGCCAATGAGGCCGATTTCAGCTTGTGACATATTCAGGTCCTCAGTCCTTATTAGTGGTCAAATAGGCTTTAGAGCGTCTCACCAACTCGTCAACTGGCAGGATCACGTCGAGATGAAGCACTTTTTCGCCGGGGCCTGGAACTTCAATGGTTGCAAGCTGGCTGTCGAGCAAGGAGGTGGGCATGAAATGGCCCTTGCGGTCGGCCATCCGCGCCGCGAGCAGATCGCGGCTGCCATACAAATGGATGAAGGTAATGGGCCGTTCCACGGCTTCGGCAAGTCTTTGCCGGTAAACTTTCTTCAAGGCCGAACAGGAGGCGACAACGCCATGCCCCTTATCGCAATCTAATTTCATAGCCTTGCCGATGATATCGAGCCAGGGCCAGCGGTCCGCGTCAGTCAGCGGCGTTCCGGCGGACATTTTCGCAATGTTGGATGCGGGGTGAAGCCTGTCGCCCTCGATGAAGGGGCAGTTCAATGCCGCAGCCAGGCCTTCACCCACGCTCGTTTTGCCGCAACTCGTCACCCCCATGACAATGACAGCGTCCTTGAACATTGACCCTCATTACTCTCCGGCTTTCAGCCCGTTGGGTTAGTTGCCATAACTTTTGCACTGGCGCCATGGGCACGGGGAAGGCAAAACTTTCGTCAGACCAGCACTTTGACTTCCGAATTTAGTTTGTTATCAATGATGTACAATAGACAAAAAAATAAATGGGAGTTGCAGATGTTCTATGGGGAGCCGGAAGGCACAGGCTTTGAGGCCATTGATCCGCGTTTCAACGAATGCCTGACCGGCCATGGGCGGGTGGAGCGCCTTTGGACCGGGGCGCGCTGGGCGGAGGGGCCGGCCTGGTTCGCGGCGGGCCGCTATCTCGTCTTTTCGGACATTCCCAACAACCGCATGATGCGTTACGATGAAACCGACGGCTCGATGTCGATTTTCCGTAGTCCCGCCAACAACTCCAACGGAAATACCGTCGACCGCCAGGGGCGCCTGGTCACCTGCGAACACCAGGCAAGGCGGGTGACCCGAACGGAACACAATGGTTCGATTACCGTCATTGCCGACACGTTTGACGGCAAGCGCCTCAATTCACCCAATGACGCCGTGGTGAAATCCGATGGCTCGATCTGGTTCACCGATCCTCCTTACGGCCATCTCACCGACTATGAGGGCGACAAGGGTCGCAGCGAAATCGGCAGCGCCAATGTTTACCGGGTCGACCCCACCAGCGGCAAAGTGACTGCCGTCTGCACCGACTTCGACAAGCCCAACGGCCTGGCCTTTTCACCTGATGAAAAATATCTCTACATTGCCGATACGGGCGCCAGCCATAAGCAGGACGGCAACAAGCATATCCGCCGCTTCGAGGTATCTCCGGATGGCCAGTCGCTAGGCAAATCGAAAGTCTATGCCGATTGCACGGCGGGCCTGTTTGATGGTTTCCGGCTGGACCGGGACGGGCGCATCTGGACCAGCGCCGGCGACGGGGTTCATTGCTATCTTCCCGACGGCACATTGATCGGCAAGATTCTCATTCCGGAACTGGTGGCCAATGTCTGTTTCGGCGGCGCTAAGCTCAACCGTCTCTTCATCTGCGGGACCACTTCACTTTACTCGGCCTATCTCGCCGTCAACGGCATTTCACCGTGCTGAATCAGCCTTGATAGACGCCTATCAGGAATTGACAAAATTCCGGCGCGGAGTCCATATGGGTCATGGCTAGAGTTACCATTGAAGACGTGGCCCTCGAGGCAGGCCTCAGTGTTGCAACTGTGGATCGGGTGCTGAACGGGCGCGCGGCGGTGCGGCCGCAAACCGCGCTTCGGGTTGAAAAAGCCATCCGCCAACTTAACTATCAACCCGACCGGCTGGCGGCACGTTTGGCCAAGGGCCAGGAATACCGCTTCTGCTTCGTGCTGCCGGAAGGCAACAACAGCTTCATGATCGGGCTTGGCGAAGAGGTGCGCGCCATCGCCTCGCATCTGGTCTCCGATCGGGTGCAGATTGACCTGCGGCTCACCGATGTGTTTGACGCGGCAACGCTGGCTTCCACACTGGACAGCATCGGGGATATTTATGAGGGCGTGGCCGTGGTGGCGCTGGATCATCCGCGCGTGCGGGAAGCCATCAACGGGCTGGTGGAGCGCGGCGTGGCGGTCGTGACGCTTGTGTCCGATGTGCCGAGTTCCAAGCGGGTGCACTATGCGGGGATCGATAATTCCAGCGCGGGGCGCACAGCTGCCACCTTGATGGGACGTTTTCTGGGCGGCAAAAAAGGCAAGGTCGGCCTGATCGCCGGGTCGCTTTCGCTGCGGGATCATATCGAGCGGCGCTTCGGCTTCGAGCAGGTTCTGGCCCAAGAGTTTCCGCATCTCGCCATTCTGCCGGTGCTGGAATCGCGCGATGACTGGCAACGGGTTGAAAAAGTAACGGCCGAAATGCTGGCGGCCCATCCCGACCTCATTGGCATCTACAATGTGGGCGCTGGCGCACGCGGCATTGTGACGGCGCTGGAAAATGCCGGGCGGCAAAAGCAGATCACCTATATTGCCCATGAACTCACAGATCACACGCGCCGCGCCCTGGTTGACGGCACCATCGACGTCATCATCAACCAGAATGCGGGCCACGAGGTGCGCAGCGCGGTGCGCGTGCTGATGGCCAAGGCCGACCGGACTCCCCTCATTGAAGCGATGGAACACATTCGCATCGATATCTTCGTGCGCGACAATCTTCCTTAGAAAGAACCCTCATGTATCTTGGTCTTGATTTTGGAACCTCTTCCGTCAAAGGCGTGCTGATTGATGACCGGCAGAAGATCATCGGCACGGCTAGTTCGCCGCTGAAGGTTTCGCGGCCGCACGACGGCTGGTCCGAGCAGAAGCCGGAGGACTGGTGGAAGGCGGCCCATGCGGTGGTCAAAACCCTGCGCAAGTCAAAGCCCAAGGCCATTGCCGCTGTCGATGGCATTGGCCTGTCCGGCCAGCAGCATGGCGCCACGCTGATTGACAAGGCGGGCCACGTGCTTCGCCCTTGCATCCTGTGGAATGACGCACGCTCCTTCGAGGAGTGCAAGGACATTCTGGCGCGCGAGCCCCGGGCCCTTGCGATATCCGGCAACATCCCGCTGGCGGGCTTCACCGCGCCCAAGCTCGTCTGGGTCAAGAAACACGAGCCTAAAATTTTTGACGCGGTCGATAAGGTTCTCCTGCCCAAGGATTATATCCGCTACCGCATGACGGGGGAATTTGCCTCCGACATGTCGGACTCATCGGGCACCTATTGGCTCGATGTCGCAAAGCGCCAATGGTCAGATGACCTGCTGCGGGCCTCTAACATGCGGCGGGACCAGATGCCCCGCCTCTGCGAGGGCACCGATGCAACGGGAAGGCTCACGGCCGCCGTGGCCAATGCCTGGGGCATGCCGAAGCGTCCTGTGGTGGCGGGCGGCGGCGGCGACAACGCGGCATCCGCCTGCGGCATTGGCGCGGTTACTGACGGGGCGGCCTTTGTGTCGATCGGCACATCGGGTGTCATGTTCGTCTCCAACGACAAGTTCAGCCCCAATGCGGCCCGGGCGGTTCATGCGTTTTGCCATGCGGTTCCGGATACGTGGCACCAGATGGGAGTCATTCTTTCGGCAACGGCCAGCCTGGAATGGCTCGCAGGTGTATTGAGAACGCCCGCGCCGCAACTCACCAAGGCCTTGGGCACAAAGCTATCCGGACCTTCGTCGGCGCTGTTCCTGCCCTATCTTTCCGGCGAGCGTACGCCGGTGGGCGATGCCCAGGTGCGCGGCCTGATGATGGGGCTTGGCCATGAAACTGACCGCAAGACCATGACCCATGCGGTGCTCGATGGCGTGGCCTTCGCCTTCCGCGACAGCCTTGTTGCCTTGCAGGATGCGGGCACAAACATAAAGCGCGTGATGGCGGTGGGTGGCGGCACGAAGTCCGAGCTGTGGCTCAGGATCATCGCCACGGCGCTGGGAGTTCCGGTCGATCTTCCGGCATCCGGCGATGTGGGCGGGGCGTTCGGTGCTGCCCGCCTTGGGCTGATGGCGGCAACCGGCGCTTCCTACAGGTCGGTCTGCACGCCGCCCAAAATTGCCCGGACCATCCAGCCCGAGGCCAAGGCGCGGGCCGCGTATCAAGATGCCTACGTGCGCTACCAGAAAATTTATCCAGCGATCAAGGAGATCAACCGCTCATGACGAAGTTTTATTCGATCACCGACCCCATCAAGTATGAGGGGCCGGATTCCAAAAATGCCCTAGCCTATCGTTGGTACAACCCGAAACAGAAGGTGCTTGGCAAGAGCATGGCGGAGCATCTGCGCTTTGCGGTGTGCTACTGGCACACCCTGTGCTGGCCGGGCACCGATCCGTTCGGGGCTGAGACCTTCAACCGCCAGTGGCATCACATGGCGGACTCCATGGCAGCGGCGGCCATGAAGGCCGACATGATGTTTGAGACACTCCGGCTGCTTGGCGTCGATTATTTCACCTTCCATGACCTCGACATCGCGCCGGAAGGCAAGTCGCTGAAGGAGTTCAACAGCAATGTGACGGCCATTGCCAATATCCTTGAAGGCAAGATGGTGAAGTCCGGCAAGAAGCTGCTCTGGGGCACGGCCAACATGTTTTCCAACCGCCGCTTCATGGCCGGTGCTGCCACCAATCCTGACCCGGACGTCTTCGCCTATTGCGCGGCGCAGGTGAAGCATTGCCTTGACGTGACCAAGGGACTGGGCGGCGAAAACTACGTAATGTGGGGCGGGCGGGAAGGCTATGAAACGCTGATCAACACCAATATTGGGCAGGAACTGAAACAGGCGGGGCGCTTCCTGTCGCTGGTTGTCGAATACAAGCACAAGATCGGCTTCAAGGGGCCCATCCTCATAGAGCCCAAGCCCAAGGAGCCGACCAAGCACCAGTATGATTACGACACGGCCTCGATCTATGGCCTGCTCAAATTCTACGGACTTGAGAAAGATGTGAAGCTCAATCTCGAACAGAACCATGCCATTCTGGCGGGCCACACCTTCGAGCATGAAATTGCTTTGGCTGCGGCGCTTGGGGTGTTTGGCTCGCTTGACATCAACCGTGGCGATTATCTGCTGGGCTGGGACACGGACCAGTTCGCCACGAACATTCCGGAAGTGGCGCTTACCATGTTTGAAATCCTGAAGGCCGGCGGCTTTACCACCGGCGGCATGAATTTCGATGCCAAGATCAGGCGCCAGTCGATTGATCCCGATGACCTGCTGCATGCCCATGTGACATCCATGGATACCTGCGCCCGCGGACTTCTCATCGCGGCGCAAATGATGAAGGACGGCAAGATGGAAAAGGCGGTGGCCAAGCGCTACGGCAAATGGCAAGAGCCCGCGAACCAGGCGATGCTTGCGGGCAAGGAAAGTTTGGATAAAATCGCGGCGCGGGTGCACACGTCCGAGCTGGATCCACAGCCAAAATCCGGCCGCCAGGAATATCTCGAAGGCGTATTGAACTCTTACATTTAGGGAAGCTGTTACATGGCAACGAACATCAAAGGCCCGGCGATCTTCCTGGCGCAATTTGCAGGCGAAGGGGCGCCGTTCAATTCATGGGACCCAATTACCAAATGGGCGGCTTCGCTGGGCTACAAGGGGGTGCAGATTCCAACTTGGGATGGCCGGCTTTTCGATCTCAAGAAGGCGGCGGAATCGAAAACCTATTGCGACGAGGTGAAGGGCATCGCCAGGGCCAATGGCGTGGAGATCACCGAGCTCTCAACGCATCTGCAGGGCCAGCTTGTGGCGGTCAATCCGGCCTATGACGAGGCCTTTGACGCCTTTGCGCCGGCTGCCGTTCATGGCAAGCCGAAGGAGCGGCAGAAATGGGCGGTCGAGCAATTGATGCTGGCCGCCAAGGCTTCAAAAAATCTTGGGCTCACTGCATCGGTGACATTTTCGGGGGCGCTTGCCTGGCCCTATGTCTATCCTTGGCCGCAGCGCCCGCAGGGTCTGATTGAAACAACCTTCAGCGAATTGGCCAAGCGCTGGAAGCCCATTCTCGATGCCTATGACGCGGCGGGCGTTGACGTGGGCTATGAAATCCATCCCGGCGAGGATGTGTTTGATGGCGCGACCTTTGAAATGTTTTTGGACGCCCTCAAGGGCCACAAGCGCTGCCAGATCAATTATGATCCCTCGCATTTCGTGCTGATGCATCTCGACTATCTCTCCTTCATCGACATCTATCACGAGCGCATCTGCGCCTTTCACGTGAAGGATGCGGAGCTGAACCCCACGGGGCGGCAGGGGGTTTATTCGGGCTACCAGCCATGGATCAACCGGGCCGGACGATTCCGTTCGCTGGGCGATGGGCAGGTTGATTTCGGCGCGATATTCTCCAAGCTTTCGCAATATGGCTATGCATCCTGGGCGGTGCTGGAATGGGAATGCTGCATCAAGCATCCGGAACAGGGTGCTGCGGAAGGCGCGCCCTTCATCGACAGCCACCTCATCCGCGTGACGGAAAAGGCCTTTGATGATTTTGCCGGCGGCAAGACCGATCAGGCGCAGGTCAACCGGCTGCTGGGACTGTAGGCCCTTCGAGGCCCGCCCTTCAGGCGGGCACCTCAGGGTGAGGAATTACAATAAACCTCGTCCTGAGGTGCGAAGCGAAGCGGAGCCTCGAGGGGCAAAACACGAATTGGAGGCAAGACATGTCTATCACCGGAACAAGTGAAAAGAAAACGGGCCGCATCAGGCTTGGCATGGTGGGCGGCGGGCAAGGGGCATTTATCGGCGCGGTGCACCGCTTGGCGGCGCGCATGGATGACCACTACGAGTTTGTCGCCGGGGCGCTCTCTTCGGATGCGGCGCGTTCGAAAGCCTCGGGCGAAGAACTGGGCCTGGCGCCTGACCGTATCTATGGGGATTTTCGCGAGATGGCGAAGGCCGAGGCCAAGCGGGCTGATGGCATTGAGGCGGTTTCCATCGTCACGCCAAACCACATGCATTTCCCGGCGGCGAAGGTCTTCATCGAGGCGGGCATTCATGTGATTTGCGACAAGCCGCTGTCGCTCAATCTCAAGGAGGCTTTGGCGCTGGAAAAGCTTCTGGCCAAAAACAAAAACGTGATTTTCTCCCTCACCTATAATTATTCCGGCTATCCGATGATCCGCCAGGCGCGGGCCATGGTAGCCGTCGGTGAACTTGGCGACATCCGCGTGGTGCAGAGCGAATATCCGCAGGACTGGCTCACCACCGATCTGGAAAAATCCGGGCAGAAGCAGGCGGCGTGGCGCACCGATCCCAAAAGGACGGGCGCGGGCGGTTGCGTTGGCGACATCGGCACGCACACCTATCAGCTCGGCTGTTTTGTATCGGGCCTGAAGCTCGACGAGCTTTCTGCCGACCTCACAACATTCGTGAAGGGCCGACGGGTGGACGACAACGTCCATGTGATGCTGCGCTACAAGGGCGGGGCCAAGGGCATGATCTGGGCCAGCCAGGTGGCGCCGGGCCATGAGAACGGTTTGAAAATTCGGGTCTATGGCACCAAGGGCGGGCTGGAATGGGTCCAGGCCGATCCCAACTATCTCTGGTACACGCCCTTCGGCGAGCCGAAGCGGCTGATCACCCGGGGCGGGGCCGGCTCAAACGCGGCGGCGGCGCGGGTCACGCGCGTACCGCCGGGACATCCAGAGGGCTATCTCGAAGGCTTTGCCAATATCTATACGGAAGTGGCGCGCGCCATTAAAGCCAGTCGCGCCGGCAAAAAGCCGGACAAGGACGTGCAGTTTCCGGGCATTGAAGATGGTGTTGCCGGAATGGCCTTCATCGAGGCCTGCGTGAAATCTTCGGCGAAGAACGGGAAATGGACAAAAGTTTGATATTGCGACGCAACATCGCAGGTTGCACTGTTGTGCGTTGCACCATTTTATGGCATAAGGCCTCATCTGCTCGATTTCAGTCCGATGGTGGTGACCATGACACTTGTGAACAACGTGATTGCTGGGCGTGACCAGCGCATTGCCGATCTTGCCTATCGCATGTGGGAAGAGGACGGCCGCCCCGAAGGCCGGGCCGAGGCCCATTGGCTGCGGGCCGCCGTTCTGGTTGACGAGATGGCGCCGAAAGCGCCAGCAAAGAAAAAAACCGCCGCTGCTAAAACTCCCAAGAAGAAATAATTTTTTCCCTCATTCTCCCGGAGACTCATGGCCGCCCTGCATATCCGCATGGTGGCCATTTTTTGATGTGCGTACCTCTTCCCCCGAGCGATAAATAGCCTATAAGACCCGCGATCCCAAATTTAGAGAACGGAGACAGTAATGGACAAGGTTCGTGTCGCGGTGAATGGTTTCGGTCGTATCGGGCGCAATATCGTGCGCGCCATTTTTGAATCGGGCCGCAAGGATATTGATGTGGTGGCGATCAATGACTTGGGCCCGGTTGAAACCAACGCCCATCTCTTACGCTATGATTCCGTGCATGGCCGCTTTCCCCATGAGGTGAAAGTTGCCGGCGACATGATCAACATCGGCACGGAGAAATTCAAGGTCACCGCGGTCAAGGATCCCTCGCAGTTGCCGTGGAAGGAACTGGGCATTGACATCGCTTTGGAATGCACCGGCATCTTCACCGCGAAGGACAAGGCCTCGGCCCATCTGACGGCTGGCGCCAAGCGCGTGCTGATTTCAGCGCCCGGCGAAAATTCCGATCTCACGGTTGTCTATGGCGTGAACCACGACAAGCTGACCAAGGACCATATCATCGTCTCCAACGCATCGTGCACCACGAACTGCCTGGCGCCGGTTGCCAAGGTTTTGCATGGCGCCATCGGCATTGACAAGGGCTTCATGACCACGATCCATGCCTATACAGGCGACCAGCCGACGCTTGATACGATGCACAAGGACCTGTACCGGGCGCGCGCCGCCGCCATGTCGATGATCCCCACATCAACCGGTGCGGCCAAGGCCATTGGCCTCGTCATTCCGGAACTCAAGGGGCGTCTTGACGGCACCTCGATCCGCGTGCCGACGCCAAACGTTTCGTGCGTGGATTTCAAGTTTGTCGCCAAGCGCGCCACGACGGTCGAGGAAATCAACGCGGCGATCAAGGCGGCCGCCGAAGGCAAGCTCAAGGGCATTCTGGGCTTCACGCTGGAACCCAATGTGTCCATCGATTTCAATCACAATCCCAATTCCTCGACCTTCCACATGGACCAGACTAAGGTGATCGAAGGAACCCTGGTTCGCATCCTCACTTGGTATGACAATGAGTGGGGCTTCTCGAACCGGATGAGCGACACGGCCGCGGCCATGGGCAAACTGCTCTAGCCGATGACGCGGCCCCTGATCATATCGCCGTCCATTCTGGCAGCGGATTTTTCGAAGCTCGGCGACGATGTGCGCGCGATTGACAAGGGCGGGGCCGAATGGGTGCATGTTGATGTGATGGACGGACATTTCGTGCCCAACATCACCTTCGGCGCGCCGGTCATGGCCAGCATCCGGCCGGTGACCAAGCGTTTGTTCGATGTGCATCTGATGATTGCCCCTGCCGACCCATATCTCGAGCAGTTCGCCAAGGCAGGAGCTGACATCATCACGGTTCACGCGGAGGCGGGACCGCATCTCGACCGTTCGCTGCAAAGCATCCGGGCTCTGGGAAAGCGGGCCGGTGTGGCGCTCAATCCTGCAACGCCTGCTTCGGCCATCGCCCATGTTCTGGACCGGCTCGATCTCATTCTGATCATGACAGTGAACCCGGGCTTTGGCGGGCAGGCTTTCATCAAGGCGATGCTGGCCAAGATATCCGAGGTCCGGGAAATGACTCGCGGCCGCAATATCGATATTGAAGTTGACGGCGGGATCACGGCGGAAATCGCCCCACTGGTGGTCAAGGCCGGGGCCAATGTGCTGGTGGCGGGCTCGGCCATCTTCAAAGGCACGGACTACGCCGCCAACATCAAGGCACTGCGCGGGGCTGCTTCCAGTATTTCTGCTTAGGGCTTGTTCTCCACCCAATCAGCGAAAGCTTTCAGCCATTTAGTCAGGCGCTGTGCCGTATCATCGTCGGTAAGGCTGCCTTGATCGTCGAATTTCTTGCTGGCATTGCCAACAAAGATTTCGGGCCGGGGCATGACGATGGATTCCTGGGACTGGAGGGTTTGGCGCAGGTGATATTGGGAGCGGGCGGTGCCGATGGGGCCGTCGGAGGCGCCCATGATGCCAACCCGCTTGCCTTTCAGGGGCGAGGAGCCGCGCGACAGCCAGTCGACGGCATTCTTCAGGCCGCCGGGGATGGAGAAATTATACTCCGGCGTGACGATGATAACCCCGTCACTGGCGCGGATCTTTTCATCCAGCTCCAGAATGGCGGCGGGCTTACCGGTGGCTTTTTCGTCATCGCCATCATAGACGGGAACGCCATTCAGCCGGATGGGTTCAATTTCCATGCCCTGGGGCTGCAATGATATGAGTTTGCGCAGCAGGGACGTGTTGTAGGAGGCCTTGCGCAATGAACCGCTTATCCCGATAATTTTCATTATTATCCCTATTTCAGCAATAATTTCTATTTTTCTTCTTTATCTTTGCTAAATTTGCAACAATAAAGCTCTATGGAACAATTTTCGGCGCTTCGGCTGTTTATTACGGTGGTCGATACGGGCAGTTTTTCAGCGGCTGCGGAGCTGCTGGGCATTTCAACGTCTGTTGTCAGTCGCCAAGTCGCAGCCCTTGAAACTGAGCTTGGCATCCGCCTGCTCAAGCGGTCAACCCGGCGTGTTGAGCTTACCGAGGCGGGTTCGCAATATCTCACACGGGTGCGCAGCCTTCTGACGGAGCTTGAAGAAACCAACAGGAACCTCAAGCAGCCCAACACGCCAGCGGCGGGAAGGTTCCGGATTGTCGCGCCAACAGCCTTTGGCCTTTCCCTCATCGCTTCTGCTGTGGCCGATTTCATGGCGGCGCAGCCCAATGTGGTAATCCAGCTCGATCTCCTGGACCGGGCCATAAACCTTCTGGAGGAGGACTATGATATGGCCGTGCGGGTCGATGAAATCCTAGAATCCACGCCCTATTTGCGCAGCCTGGGGCAGATGGAAGTGGGGCTGTTCAGTTCGCCCGCCTATCTCGCCCTCCATGGCAGGCCCCGGGGGCCTGCCGACCTCGGTGTGCATCGGGCCCTCTATCTGGCAAGCCAGCAGAGCTGGAACCTGCGCGGTGGCCTCAGCGAAAAGCCTAAACTGCAGTTTTGCTCGAACCGGCTGGAGGCTTTGAAAATCCTGTGCCTAGCCGGGCAAGGCATTGCGCTGCTGCCCCTCTTCCTCGTGGGGAGTCAAATCGAGCGCAATGAATTGGTGCAATTGCTTGATGGTTTTGAACCGAAACCCTTAAATCTTGTTTTGGCCACGTCTCCACAACGGTCCGAAACCAATTCGTCCCGGCTTTTCCAGCAGTTTCTGGAGTCACGTTTTAAACGAATGCGGTTTTAAGCTGCTTCAAGGCAGCGAGAGCCCTGTTACGGGCAAAACCGCGATCAATCATCGGTGCAGGATAGCCGTTTCTGAGCTCAGGCTGCGCTTCCCATGGACGATGGATCAGGTTCGATGGTAGATCGCAGAGTTCGGGCACCCATTTCCGTACATAGGCGCCTTTCGGATCAAACTTTTCGCCCTGAAGGACCGGATTGAAAATACGGAAATAAGGCGCCGCATCGGCACCACAACCTGCAACCCATTGCCAGCTTGCCGAATTGCTGGCGATGTCCGCATCAACCAGCGTGTCCCAGAACCATTTTGCCCCTTCCGTCCAGGGCACCAGCAAATCCTTGGTGAGGAATGAGGCAGCAATCATGCGAACCCTGTTATGCATGGTCCCAGTTGCCCAAAGCTCCCGCATTCCAGCGTCAACGATGGGATAGCCCGTCATGCCCTGCTGCCATTTCTTCAAGGCATCCGGATCATTGCGCCACGGGAAGTCAGCAAATTCCCGACGAAAGGGAGCGTCCGGCAGGTTCGGCCAGTGGTGCAGGATAGAATACGAAAATTCCCGCCAGAGAATTTCCTTCAGATATTTCTCGCCGGCAACGTCCAGCTTGCCTTGCGCCTGCGCCATGGCGCCGCGTACCGCGGCCCAGCACTGGGCCGGGCTCAGTTCTCCCCAATGGAGATGGGGCGAGAGGCGGGAGGTGAAGGATTGGTCCGGACGGTCGCGGCCCTCGGCATAATGTGCAAGGCCGTGCTCGATAAACCGGGATAACGCGGCTCTTGCGCCCTCCTCGCCTGGCTGCGATCCGGTTTCAAAACCCTTGGACCACTCCGGGTGCTTGGGCTGCAGATTCCAATCCTGCACATTTTCGCTGTTCACATCGCCCTGCCACATCACGGGTTTTGCGGCGGCAGCGGGCAGGCGTGGTTCACCCTTGGCAAAGCAGGCGCGCGAAAATGGCGTATAGACCTTGTAGGGTTCGCCGCTGCCGCTGCGGATGGATTCAGGTTCATGCAGGAGATAACCGCCAAAGCGATGGCACGTTGCACCCGCACTTTCACAGATATCTTTCACCCTGCGTTCCAGGCCTGGCGCCCATGGGACGTAGTCGCGGGTGAAATAGACAGCGCCCGCGCCGGACTCCTTGATCACATCGGCTATTACCGCGTCAGCCCGGCCGCGCCGCAAAACAAGTTTCAGGTCTTTTGAAAGGCTTTGCAAACTGCGGTGCAGCCACCAGCGGCTGGCGCCGCTCCAGCGCCATTGCCCGGGTGTTTCGTCATCAAGAACGTAAAGGCAGATCACTTCACCCGCCGCAGCGGCGGCATTCAGAGCGGCATGGTCACGGGTCCGCAAATCCTGCCTGAACCACATGATCACGGGCCGCGTCATGGCTGCAAATCAGGCGCTGACTTTGGCCTTCTTCGAACGCTTGGCGAGAAGGCCGGTCAGCCAGTCCGGATCCATTTCCGGCACGGACGACAGGAGCAATTCCGTATAGGCCGGGAATGGCGGCGACAGGACCTGTGACTTCGGCCCCTGCTGGACCACTTTGCCCTGGTGCATCACCACGATTTCATCGGAAATGGCCCGCACCGTGGCGATGTCATGGGTGATGAAGAGGTAGGACACGTTGGTTTTTTTCTGCAGGCGCATGAGTAGCGAGAGGATTTCCTCCTGGACGATCTGGTCAAGGGCTGACGTCACCTCATCACAGATGATGATTTCCGGTTCCGCCGCCAAAGCCCTTGCGATGGAAATGCGCTGCTTCTGGCCACCGGACATTTCGCCGGGAAGCCGGTCGATGTAGCTTTCGTTGAGTTCGATGGACTCGAGCAGTTCGACTACGCGCCGGTCCCGGTCGGCGCCCTTGAGCCCCAAATAAAATTCCAGCGGACGGCCAATGATATCGCGCACCTTCTGGCGCGGATTAAGCGCCGTGTCCGCCGACTGATAGATCATCTGGATGCGGCGCAGCGTATCCTTGTCACGTTCAGCCAAGGTGCGCGGCAGGGGCTTGCCATTGAAATAGATTTCGCCGCGCGAAGGCGGCAGAAGGCCAGTGATGGCGCGGGCAAGGGTCGATTTTCCCGAGCCCGACTCCCCCACTACCGCCACGGTGCGGCCGCGCGGAACCTGAACCGTGACATTGTCCAGTACCTTGATGGCGCCGCTGTAGCTTGCATCGACATTATGGATGCGGAGCGCAATGTCGTCGCTGATCGATTCCGGTTTCTGCAATTTGCGCACGGCCCAGAGCGAGCGGGTGTATTCCTGGGTCGGGGACTTCAGCATGGCGCGCGTTGTCGCCTCTTCCACCAGATTTCCGTAGCGCAGAACCATGATGCGGTGGGCCATCTGGGCCACGACGGCGAGGTCATGGGTAATGTAGATCGCCGCGGTGTCGAACTGCTCCACGATGTCGCGCATGGCGGCCAGAACTTCCACCTGGGTGGTGACGTCAAGGGCGGTGGTGGGCTCGTCAAATATGATCAGGTCGGGGCGGCAGGACATGGCCATGGCCGTCATGGCGCGCTGCAACTGGCCGCCTGACACCTGATGGGGGAAGCGATCACCAATGGTATTGGGGTTAGGCAACTGCAAGCGCTTGTAGAGATCGCGGGCATCGGCCTCGGCCTTCTCGCGCGTCATGATGTTGTGGGCCACGGCGGTTTCAACGGTCTGGTCGATGATGTGGTGGGCCGGATTAAACGAGGCGGCGGCACTTTGGGCCACATAGGCAATGCGCGAACCCCACAGGGCGCGGCGCTGTTCTTCCGACGCCGCAATGAGATCCATGCCGTCAAACATGATGGAGCCGCCGCTGATGCGGCAGCCCGGCCGGGCAAAGCCCATGGCGGCAAGCCCAAGGGTGGATTTGCCCGCGCCGGATTCGCCAATAAGGCCAAGAACCTCGCCGCGCTTCAGGGTCAGGTCAATGCCCTTGATGATGGGGTTCCAGACGTCATCGCTATAGCCGTCAATCTTGAGGCCCTTGATGTCGAGGAGGGTTTCGCCCTTGACGCGTTTCTTATCAGTGACCATCGCGAAGCCCGCTTGTTTTATGGAGGAACCAATCAACTACAAAATTCACCGCAATGGTCAGAAGCGCGATGGCGGCGGCCGGATAGAGCGGTGCCGGCCTGCCGAAACTGATTAGCGACTTGCTCTCGGCCACCATGGAGCCCCAATCGGCGGTAGGCGGCTGAATGCCGACACCAAGGAATGAGAGCGCGGATATGGTGAGAAACACGAAACAGAAACGCAGGCCGAACTCGGTGATGAGCGGCGGCAGAATGTTGGGCACGATTTCCCTGAAAACAATCCAGCCCATGCCTTCGCCGCGCAGCCTGGCGGATTCGACATAATCCATCACCACGGAATTCAGCGCCACGGCGCGGGACAGGCGGAAGACGCGGGTGGCATCGAGGAGTGCCAGAATGATGATGAGGTTGATAAGGTTTTTACCAACCACGGCCAGCATCATTAGGGCGAAGATCAGCACGGGAATGGCAAGGAACGCATCAACGACGCGTGAAATGCCCTGGTCAAGAATGCCGCGCTTCAGGGCGGCGAGCACACCCAGTGACCCCCCGATCAGAAAAGACAGGAGAGTGGTGATGAGGGCAATGCCGATGGTGTTGCGTGCGCCGAAGATCAGCCGCGAGAGCGTATCACGGCCTATCTGGTCGGTTCCCAGCCAATTTTCCGGGCTTGAAAGCTGGTAGGCCTTGCCAACGATTTCCGACTCGCCGTAGGGCGCAAGCAAGGGAGCGAAAACCGCGCATATTGCATAGAGCAGAATCACGATCATGCCGAACCACGCAGTCAACGGCGCGGTTTTGAGGTTGCGCCGGATATTCTCGATGACGGAGCGGCGGGCCTTGATGGTGCGGACAGGCGTTGTGGCTGTATTCATTTTGGATGCAACAATCTTGGATTGGTTACAATTGAGACGATGTCGGCCAACAGGTTCAGCAGGATGTAGGTTGCGGCAAATATCAGGGCACAGGCCTGGACAACCGGCATGTCGCGGCTGGACACGGCATCAACCATGAGCTGGCCAATGCCGGGGTAGACGAACACCACCTCAACTACCACCACGCCCACCACGAGGTAGGCCAGGTTGAAGGCAATAACGGTGGCAATGGGGGCCCAGGCATTGGGAAGCGCGTGGTGCCTGATGACATCGGATTTTGAGACGCCCTTGAGCTGCGCCATTTCAATGTAGGGGCTTGCCAGCAGATTGATGATCGCCGCCCGTGTCATGCGCATCATGTGGGCGATGATCACCAGCGTCATGGTGATGGCCGGCAGCGCGGCGCGGTAGAGATGCTCTACGAAAGGGGTTCCGATGCTGACTGTGGAGTTGGGATAAAACAACTTCAGCTTCACGGCGAAAACATAAACCAGGATATAGGCAATGAAGAATTCCGGCATGGCAATCGTCGTCAAGGTGACGGAGTTGACGATGCGGTCAAACCAAGAATTGCGGTAAAGCGCCGCCATGGTCCCCAAGATCAAAGAGAGCGGAACGGCGATAAGGGCCGCCATGGCCGCCAGAAAGAACGTGTTGTAGAGGCGCGGCGCAATAGTGGCAGACACATCGCGTTTCATGCTGCCGCTCAGGCCGGAGTAGGACGAGCCGAAATCGCCCCGCACGGCTTTGCCGATCCATTCAAAATAGCGGACGGTGGCGGGGCGGTCGAGGCCGAGTTCGCGCTTGAAGGCCGCCACGGTTTCCGGCGTGGCGCTCTGGCCCAGGATATTTTCGGCGTAGCCGCCCGGCAACATCTCAAGCGATGAGAAAATGATCACCGAGACAGCAAGCAGCGTAACGATGCCCAAGCCCAAACGTTGCAGAACAGTTCTCAGAACTGGATGCATTCATCCCCCTTTTTGGGCTTCTTTTTTGGCCCCGTTTTTTTAACCCTAGCAGAACGGTAAATCACCGCCACAAAAAAACCAAATGTCGCCATGCGACTCATTGCGACAGTTGAGCGACGAATTCAATATTTCAAATTCTCATCATGCCCGCACTTGACGCGGGCATGATGAAAAGAGGGAAATGTCCCTAACAAAAAGGCCCCGCCGGATTTCCGGCGAGGCCCATTATCAAAATGACCGTGCGTGAATTATGCCATCCACCAACGTTCAACCATGTAGCCGCCGTCGCTGTCCTGGTCGGAGTTCAGCTCGCCGTGGGCAACCGCGGTGTTTAAGGCGCCGACGAAGTTGTAGAACATCAGAACGATCTGGCCGCCGTCATCATGAACGATCTGCTGGCATTCGGCGTACATGACCGCGCGCTTTGCCTCATCAAGCTCAGCGCGAGCCTGAGTGAGAAGTTCATTGAAGCGCGGGCTCTTGAAGTGCGTGTCGTTCCATGGTGCGTTCTCGGCAAGCGAGATGGACAGCATCGTGTCCACCGTCGGACGACTGCCCCAATAGCACATGCTCCAGGGCTTCTTGAGCCAGACGTTGGACCAATAGCCGTCATCGGGCTCGCGGAGCACGTTGATCTCAATGCCTGCCGCTCTAGCGCTATTCTGCATCAGCTGGGCTGCGTCTAAAGCGCCGGGGAACGCGGCGTTTGGCGGAACGGAGATATCGAGCTTCAGATTCTCAATGCCCGCTTCCTTCAGAATCGCCTTGGCCTTTTCCGGATCGTAGGTATGCTGCGGCTGCGGATCGATGGCATACTTCATTTGCGAGCCGATAGGATTATCATTGCCCACTTTGCCGTAGCCATAGAGCACCTTATCCACCAGTTCCTGGCGGTCGATCGCGTATTTGACCGCCTGGCGCACGGCAGGATTGTCGAAGGGTGCCGCATCGCAGAGCATCGGCGCGGTATAGGGCGTCGGGCCGCTCTGGTTGTAAATTTCCGTGTTCGGTGCGCCCTTGAGCATGTCGATGGTCTTGAGATCGGCGCGGTCGATGAAGTGTACTTCGCCGGAGAGATAGGCGTTGGTGCGGGCCGCCACGTCGGAAATGGTGAGCATCTCGATGGCGTCGAACCAGGTATCCGTAAAGTAGTTCGGATTGCGTTCGCCGACCAGCTTCACGCCGGGCTCGTAGGACTTGAGAATATAGGGCCCGGCGCCGATGCCCTTTTCCCATTCGATCTTGCCATCCGTGGCAGGGTAAATCGACAGATGGTAGTCAGTAAAGCCCCATGGAAGATCGACGTTGGCTGCACTCAACTCGATAACTACCGTGTCCGGGCCATCAGCCTTGACGCTCGTCACACCCGGGAGATATTCCTTGGCTGGCGATTTCGAGTCCGGCCCGATGTGATAGTTGATGGTGGCAACCACGTCGTCCGCGGTCAGGGCCTTGCCATTATGGAAGGTAATGCCCTTGCGCAGCTTGATGACCCAATTCTTGCCGCCATCCGATGGTTCGAATGACTCGGCAACATGCATGGTCAACTCGCCCTTGGGATTGATTTGCACCAGCGGCGCGCCCATGACCGATTTGCCGAACTGAAAATTAAACCCGTTTGTCCAGGTGGCGGGATCCAGCGAGTCGGTGGTGGAGCCGTGACCGGAAGCAAACTTAAAGGTGCCGCCCTTCTTGGGTTCGGCGCGGGCGGCGGTTGCAAACATGGTGTTGGCGGCCGCGGCGGTGATGCCGATGGACGTGGCATAGCTCATGAAGTCGCGGCGTGACAGCTTGCCCCGGCGCACAGCCTGGGTAACCTGCTTCAATTTCATTTCAAATTCGGTCATGTGTTTTCTCCATTGGTGACCAGATAGCTCTTGGGCAGGAGAAGAAGGAAAGCTGGGCATTAGCAGCCTTGCGGCGAACCCTGTGCCGCACATTAACTTAGCCGTTCCCCGTCTTCTTATTATTCAATAGGGATTTTTGATTGTCCCTTTAGAATTACTAACCTCTCACGCAAATACAAATACGTCAATGGCTTATGGGCGCCCAAACAGGTGAATTGATTGAACCAAAACCACTTCATCCAATGCACAAAAGCGACTAAAAATCCGGGGAGAGCGCCTTAGACCTTTGCCCCTTCACAGTTCCGGCTATCGGATTTAAGGTTTAGACTGGACAGACAGGGGGAGGTTGCAGCCGTGGTTCAGGAAACTGCCATTCGCGTAAACGAAGGAGTCCTTGGCAACCTTATTGTCAGAATTGGAAAGCGGCTGTTGCCCAAGACCCTCAAGGGTTCCCTTGAGCTCACTCTGCCGTCGGGAAAAAAGGTCGTGCTGGGAACGCCAGTGGAAGGCTTTGCAGCCGATTTGACGCTGCGCAATTTCAAGGTCATTTGGGCCAGCGTCAGGCGGGCCCAGCTCGGTTTTTTCGAAAGTTACATGGCCGGCGATGTTGAAAGCAAAGACCCAACGAAATTTTTCCAGTTCTATCTGAACAACCGGGCGGCACTGGACAGGGCCGCCAGTGGCATTTTTTCCGCAAGCTGGTTTGACAAGCTGTGGCACCGGGCGCGGGACAACAATGCCGAGGGCTCGAAGGTAAACATCTCCGCCCACTACGATCTCGGGAATAATTTCTACAAGCTCTGGCTTGACGAGACCATGACCTATTCATCGGCGGTTTTTGATAGGTCGGGAAACAGCCTGGAAGCGGCCCAGCGGCGCAAATACGCCAAGGTCATGGAGGCGCTGGAACTGAAGAGGGGCGACCACATTCTTGAAATCGGCTCCGGCTGGGGTGGGTTTGCGGAAGAAGCTGCCAGGAAGAAAGCCACGGTCAAGGGCATAACCCTGTCACGCGAACAATTGGCCTATGCGGAGGAACGGATCGCCAAGGCCGGTCTTGGGACCAATGCCAGTTTTCATTTCGAAGACTACCGCGATACCGAGGGCAGCTTTAACGGAATTGCCTCCATTGAAATGATCGAGGCGGTGGGCGAACCCCACTGGCCGGTTTATTTCCGCACTCTTTATGACCGGCTGAAACCCGGCGGCATTGCCGCCATCCAGGGTATTACGATTGCGGAAGCCAATTTTGAAGCCTATCGCTCCGGGGTGGATTTCATCCAGCGCTATATTTTCCCCGGCGGCATGCTGCTGACCAAATCCATCCTAAAGGAGCAGGCGGCCAAGGCGGGCCTTGTCCTTGAGCGGGTCGAAACCTTTGGGCAAAGCTATGCCACCACGCTGCGGCTGTGGCATGAGCGTTTTGAAGCGGTGTGGCCGGAAGTGGCCAAGCTTGGATTTGATGAAAAATTCCGGCGGCTGTGGAAGCTTTATCTGGCCTATTGCGAAGCGGGCTTTGCTGAGTCCGTGGTTGATGTTGGAATCTACAAGTTGCGGAAGCCGGCATAACTAAATTTTCAGAAACGGCTGCAAGAGGCGACCGAGAAGCGTCTTGTAATGCGAGGGCGCTTCCGTTGCATAAAGGCAAATGCAGGTCTCGCCTTTCTCAATGACCGGGCAATGCTCGGTCTCTTCATCGAGATCGGCAATGTCACCGCGAGCGAACCTGCCGACCTTATCCTTGAAGGCGCCCTCCAAGACCAGCGTGAGTTCTTCGCCACCATGGCCGTGCTCCAGCATGGTCATGCCGGAGGCAATGGAGAGCAGCTTCAACGAACCCTTCGCCCCTTTGGACAGGGGCAATTCATAAACGGCAACACCGGGGGCTTTTTTCCGCCAGCGCAATTGCGCGAAGCCCTGGCCTTGTAGGAGGCGCTGAAGGGGCGCTGGCATATCGCTTTTCACCACGACCGGTTTAGCGACGCGCGCGTCATCAAGGCTGGCAAGCGTCGCAGCCCGGCGCGCCTCGGATATTGCGGTGGCTTCCAGATCATCCAGTATCTCGCCGCCCAATGCTTCGGCTTTGCGAACCGCAGTCCGGCATTCCGCGCACATGCTGATGTGGCAAGCCGCAGCAACGCTCAGGGCTTCACCCAAGGTTCCCGCCGCATAGCTGAGGATGGTGGCATCATCCAAATGGTGAACAATGGTCAATTCACCACCTCCAATAGCTTCCGCATGCGCCTGTAGGCCAGGCGCATGCGGGACTTCACGGTGCCAAGGGGCAGGTTTAATCTTTCGGCAATCATACTTTGTGGTACGTCTTCCACGTAGGAAAGGATCAGTAGCTCGCGCTGTTCGGGCGGAATTTGCGCCAAAGCTTTGGCCACCTGGCTGTCTTCCTGGCTGCGGTTCAAGGCCTCGTCACCGGGCACGTCGTCGGACGGGGCATCAAAATCTTCAAGATCGGTAAAATATGCCGAAGACTCTCGGCGCAGGCGGTCAATGCGCAGATTACGCGCTATGGTAAATATCCAGGTCGACGCAGCGCCCCTTTCGGGCGCATAGAGAGCGGCCTTGGACCAGACCGCAATCATGGTTTCCTGCACCAGATCTTCGGCCACTTCGGTGGAAGCCCCTTTGCGCATCATGAAGCTTTTGACCCGCGGAGCAAAGTGATCGAAAATTGTTGCGAAGGCGGCACGATCCCGCCCAATCGCCACGCGAATAAGCAAAGCAGCAAAATCTTCCTGCTTGGCAGATCGGAGAGGAATATGGGTCTTCTCAGCCATTCGCAGCAACACGGCAATCATACGCGGAGTCCGACGGACCTACGCTTGCATATACGCAAGCCAGTGGCTTTCGGATCACTGCAGCTTCCGCTCAATTTGCTCGTTCCATTCCTTGGTAAAGACTTTCTTCTTGCCCTCGAAGGCATCGATTTTTCCCCAGACCAGCCAATGGGTCTTGGTGGCGGTGAGCCGGCCATAGGTTTCGGTGCGCGCATGCCATTTGCCCCGCTTTAATTCCTCGGTCCAATGGGTTTCCATTTTGGCCGACAGCGGATCATCGGGAAGGATGGAATAGTTTTCGCGGCCCACCGAATAGGTGATGAGCTTGTGCGGCTGAATTTCGTTGGAACCGAAGTCATCGACAATGGCCAGACGCCATTCCCCGGTCTTGGGATCAACCGTTGCGTCGCGCTTGTGCCAGGGCTTTTTGATCTCCTTCAGTTTGACAGGTTCGGCGGCTTCTTCGGGCTTCCACACGACGGGCGTTTCATTCTCGACCACCTTGCGCACGGGCAGATGCAGCGTTGATTTGCCGGCATAGACCGTGAGTGTGACCGGCTCAGGAGCCGGCCACATCATTGGAAAATAGCTGGTTGAAATCGCAACCCGGATCTTGTGGTCCTTGGGCACCCGCCAGGCAATGTCGTCGAGCTTGATTTTCATCGTGTAGCGTTTGCCGGGAACCAGAGCGGTTGGCGTTTCGCGGCTGTCGCGCATGCACAGGTTTTGCAGATGATAGGTGATGCGGGACACCTCACCGCTGGGCCACACGTCATTCAAGCGAACCGCCACAGAGGCTACAGGCTTATCGACTGAAAACTCAATCTCAACCTGGGGCTGGCCCACAATATCCATATCTGTTTGAAGCGCGGGGGAATCGAAGGTGATGGATTGTGCGTCATCATTTTTCTGGTCGCCGGGGAACTCCGGGCCGAGCCAGATGATGCAGTATTCGCCGCCATCCGCACCGGTTGTTTGCCGCGATAATATCGTCAGGGCTTTTTCCGTGCCGGGCGCTCCTGAAATGCCACTCCCGGTCAAAAACCATTTCTTCGCGTCCGTATTGCCGAAGCCCCAAAAGGAATCGCCAATCCAGCGCCCGGACAAGCGGGCCTTGGAGGTTCCAGGCTTGTCGGCGTCCATCACATAGACGCGGTAATCCGGGTCCTTTGAAACACCCGTCTCTTCGTTCTTCAACCACTGATCCCACCAGCGCAGCATTTCCTGCAAGAAACCAATTCGGGGTTCAGGCACGGCGAAATGTGGATACTTATGGGACCACGGCCCGATGATGGCCTTGCGCGTGCTGCGCAGGCCTTTCATCAGGCGGGGGATTGCGTTGGAGTAGGCATCGTTCCAGCCGCCGACGATCAAGGCGGGCGTGTCGATGGCCGAGAAGTTTTCACACACGGAGCCATGCTTCCAATAGGCATCGCGGTGTGGATGCTGCAGCCAGGGAATGAGCAGGAAGGGTTCGGCCTTCAAACGCTCCAGCCACAACTTGCGCCACTTCGTTCCAACGATCTTGGGATCGGGCGGGCGCGAGGAATAGGCCAGCATGGTTGCGGCCCAGCCCAGGTTTTCGTTGAGCAGGCAACCGCCCTTGTAATGAATGTCGTCCTCATAGCGGTCGTCGGTGGAACACAGGGTGACGATAGCTTTCAGGGCCGGGGGTTTGCGCGCTGCAACCTGAAGTGCATTGAAGCCGCCCCATGAGATGCCGAACATGCCCAGCTTTCCCGTGCACCATTTCTGCCGGGCAATCCAGGCGATGACCTCGAGCGCATCGTCCTGCTCCTGCTTGGCATATTCATCGAGCATGAAGCCGTCACTGTCGCCATTGCCGCGCATGTCGACGCGGATTGCGGCATAGCCGTGGCCCGCCAGATAGGGATGGGTGAGCGCATCGCGGACGATGGTGCCGTCACGTTTGCGGTAGGGAAGATATTCGAGCACCGCAGGCACCGGCTTCTTTTCGGCATCCACGGGAATCCACATGCGGGCCGCCAGCTTCACGCCATCGGACAGGGGTATCCAGAAATTCTCCACTTCCTTAATTTTTCGAGGAAATTTCTTAACGGTTTTGATGGTCATGGGGTCCTCGGATGGTCGGTATTTCAGCGGTTTTTTGTCGGAAATGCTTGATTTTAAGGGAGTTTGGCATGGGGCGGCAGACTACCTTCCCGGTAAGCTTATGCAAAGCCCCTAAAATGAACGGCAGCTAAATGCCGCGCTCAGGATGAGTTCAGACGGCTTCCCGTAAACCGTCAGCATCAACTGATTTCGAGGGGAAGCCCAAATGTCTAACCTGATCACCAAAATCGCCGCCGTCGCCGTATTTGCCGGTTTGCTTACCACATCCGCCCAGGCCCAGTCCAAGAAGCCTTTTGAAGGCGTAGTTCTGGTCGCCGCCGTTCCTATGGATGAAATCCAGCCACAGGGCCTGCGCGAATTCGCCAAGCCGAAATTCAAGCGCGGCCAGGTCGTCAAGTATTCAACCGCAATGGCCCCCGGCTCCATTGTCGTTCACAGCAAGCAGAATGTGCTGTTCTACGTTCTGGGCAACGGCAAGGCCGTCAAGTACCGGGTTGCCACGGCCCGCAAGGGTTTTGAATGGTCCGGCACCAACAAGGTGAGCTTCAAGACGGAATGGCCGGATTGGCGCCCGCCGACAGAAATGCGCGCCCGTCATCCGGAACTGCCGGCTTACATGGAGGGCGGCGTAAAGAATCCCCTGGGCGCCCGCGCCATCTATCTTGGTTCAACCATCTATCGCATCCACGGCACCAACGAGCCAACCTCCATCGGCAAGTCTGCCTCGTCGGGTTGCATCCGCATGCTGAACGAAGATGTGTCGGAGCTTTATCAATTCGTAAAGCAGGGTGCCACCGTAACGGTGCTCTAATCCGGCAAGACTTCCCTGTGACCCAGGCTTCTTAAGGCTTCAACGATCCCGTTGAAGCCTTTTTTTGCGGGCTCGCTCACGTGCCGGGCGCGCATGAAGGAATGGGCCAGGGCGGGCTCTTCTTTCAGAATCGCCGGAATTCCGGCGGCCCGCAGCTTTTCATAGAAAATCACGCCGTCATCATACAACGGGTCATGAGCGGCCACGGAAATATAGGCGGGCGGCAGGCCTTTGACATCATAGGCCAGATTGGGAATGGCCCGGGGATCAAACCAGTTGGGATTGCCCTTCGGCCCCAAGAAACAATCGAGATAATATATCATCTCGGGCTTGGTGAGGCACGGCGCATGGGCGTTACGGATATAGGAGGGCGTATTCACGTCTGCCCCCAGAACCGGATAGATCAAGACCTGGCCCCGGAGCTGCGGTGCGCCGTGGTCACGCAGCACCAGCGCCAAGCCAACCGTCATCTGCCCGCCTGCACTGTCGCCAGCGCCGACAATGCGGTCGGGATCGATGCCGAAGGCCCGGCCGGAGCTTCGCATCCAGAGCAAAACTTTCAGCGAATCCTCCAGTTGGGCGGGATGCGGATGTTTGGGTGCCAAGCGGTAATCAACCAGCACCACCACGCAATCGGCCTGATCTGCCATTTCAGCGCACATGTCATCGTGGGTTTCGCAGGAGCCCAAGACCCAGCCGCCGCCATGAAAGTAAATCACCGCGGGCTTTGGCGCTTCACCGGGCGGGCGAAAGACGCGAATGTGAACGCCGTCCACATCAATATCCTCGACAAAAAGGCGTTGCGGACGCGGCGCGCGAAACAGGCGGCAGACATCGTCCCAGGCTTTGCGCTGCTCCGGCAAGGGCCAGTTGGCGCTTTCCGGCGGGGAATGCTTGGACAGCTCCTTGTAGAAAGCGAGCATGCCTTCATCGATAGCTTGAGTCATCACGGTTGCACTGCTGTAATTATTTTCGGCCAGACTTGCATAAATGACCCCAAGAAGTCTATTTGCAACTATGGAATGGCCGTGGAACAGAAAAGACCCTGAGCTTGCCGCAGCGCCGGATCAGAAATCGGCGATGGTTGATGCCGTGGATCATCTGGTTGATGCCCTTCCCGATCCCATCCTGGTCCTCGACAGCAACGGCATTGTCATAAAGGCGAATGCCAATGCGAAAGAAATGCTGGAGATGCTGCCGGTGGGCCTGCATCTCAGCCAGACCATTCGCGCGCCCGCAGTGCTTGAAGCCGTAACACGCGCGATATCGCAGGGCAGCAGCGCGAGTGTCGATTACGAGGTGCGCGGACCCCTCGCACGAAATTTTGAAGTCTATGTATCGCCCATCATGTCGGCCCAATCGGACGGCCCGGCGGTTCTCCTGGTTCTCAAGGACCTGACGCGCGAACAGCAGATCGAACGCATGCGCTCGGATTTTGTGGCAAACGCCAGTCATGAGCTCCGCACGCCGCTTGCTTCGCTCTCCGGGTTCATTGAAACGCTTCAAGGTGCGGCCCGCAATGACGAGACGGCGCGCGAAAAATTTCTGAACCTCATGCGCAGCCAGGCCGAACGCATGAAGCGTCTTATCGACGACCTGCTTTCACTGTCGCGTATCGAGATGAATGTTCATCTGCGCCCTTCGGCGAAAGTTGATCTGGCGCAAGTGGCCCGCCATGTGTGCGATCTCCTCTCCAGCATGGCGCAGGAGGAAAAAGTTGCCCTGCAGATCAATCTGGATTCAAAACTCGAAGTCGCGGGCGAGTGGGATGAGCTGGTTCAGGTGGTGGTCAATCTCGTCGAGAATGCGATCAAGTATTCGGAGCCCGGCAAAACCGTAAAGATTGAAGGCGAAGCAAAGACCGGGTTCGTCACCCTTTCGGTGATCGACCAAGGGCGCGGAATTGCTGAAGAGCATATTCCACGCCTCACGGAACGTTTTTACCGTATCAGTGTGCAGGAGAGCCGGTCGCGCGGCGGAACCGGACTTGGCCTGGCAATCGTGAAACACATACTCAACCGGCATCTCGGCCGCCTTCTGGTAACCTCCAAGCTGGGTCATGGAAGTCAATTCACTGTCCGTCTTCCTTCTGCCTAAAAACCCTTATAAAACAGTGTATTAAATTGTCATAAAAGTGTGATGTAACCGTCGCATAAGCATCATTAATGGTTTCTAGGTTCCGCCCTGTTCTATGCACAAGGAGACATAAGTGATGAAAAAAGTTCTATTGGCCGTGAGTGCGCTTGCCCTCTTCGCTGGCCCCGCGTTGGCCCGTGATCAAATCCGTATCGTTGGTTCTTCAACGGTTTATCCCTTTACGACAACGGTTGCCGAAAACTTCGGCAAGACCTCCGACATGAAAACCCCGGTAGTTGAATCAACCGGAACCGGCGGCGGCATGAAGTTGTTCTGCGCCGGCGCTGGCGAAGATACGCCTGACATGACCAACGCCTCGCGCCGCATCAAGAAGAGCGAATTCGAGGATTGCGTCAAGAATGGCGTAACCGAAATCGTTGAAATAGAGGTTGGCTTCGATGGCCTGACGGTTGCTGCGTCCAAGGATGCACCCGACATGAAATTGACGAAGCAGCAGCTGTTCATGGCTTTGGCCAAGCAGGTTCCGGACAAGGATGGCAAGCTTGTAGCCAATCCCAACAAGATGTGGAGCGACATCGCCCCTTCGTTGCCTAAACAAAAAATCGAGGTCCTCGGACCTCCTCCGACATCGGGAACGCGCGATTCATTCATGGAATTGGCGATGGAACCGGGTGCTGGAAAATTCGAGTCGCTTGAAGCTCTCAAGAAGTCTGACGCCAAGGCCTTTGAAGCTGTGTGGAAGTCCATGCGCGAAGATGGTGCCTTTATTGAAGCCGGCGAGAACGACAATCTCATCGTCCAGAAGCTGCAGGCCAATCCGGCGGCGCTTGGCATTTTCGGATTTTCCTTCCTTGAGGAGAATGCCAGCAGCATCAAGGGCATTGAAATCGACGGCGCAATTCCATCCTATGAAAGCGTTGCTTCCGGCGACTACAAGATGTCGCGTCCCCTCTTCATCTATGTCAAGAAGCAGCATGTTGGTGTAGTTCCCGGCATTGCTGAATTCGTGGCAGAATATGTTTCCGAAAAAGCCTTGGGTGCCGATGGCTACCTCAGCACCAAGGGCCTTATCACACTGCCAGGCGCTGATGCTGAAAAGTCACGTGCCAATGCGACAGCTATGACTGTTCTCACGGTTGATGGTCTTAAGTAATTAAGACCTGACAAGGCGAATGGGGTGGTCTTTGCGGATGTACCAAGCCGCCCCATTCGATCATAATTCACCCGCGAGAGGTGGATGAGAATTAGACAGGGACCAAAGAGTTCATGACTGCTTGGACGCTACTGATCATTGCCGCGTTGACCACCATCGGATTTTTTGTTGGCCAGGCACGGGCGCAAGCCCTGCGCAACGCCGGCACCGTCAGCCTCCATTCTCTTCCCGCCTATCACGGGCTCCTCATGGCCTCCATGGCCCTTGCCGCAGCGGGCCTCACAACGCTTGTCGCGGCTCTCGTAGCAGGCTCCGATTCCCTGGTCATGCCGGCGGCGGTGGCGCTTTTGGGAACGGGCGCCATTGCCGCATCATACCGGCTGATCACCAAGGATTTCCGGGCCCGCAACCGATTTGAATACTTTATAATGCTGGTCCTCATTGCCTGTTCGGCGGTCGCAGTTCTCACTACCATCGGCATTGTTTTCTCCGTCCTCTTCGAAACGATGGCTTTCTTCAAGGAAGTCTCGCCCATTGAATTCCTGTTTGGCACCCATTGGTCGCCAACTTCCACACCTCCCTCCTTCGGCCTCATTCCCCTGCTCGTCGGCACGCTGCTGATCACTTTCATTGCCATCCTGGTTGCTGGCCCCCTTGGGCTTTTGTCGGCGATCTACATGGCGGAATATTCCAGTAAAAAAATGCGCGGTGTGGTGAAGCCCGTGCTTGAAATCCTCGCCGGTGTGCCAACCGTGGTGCTTGGGTTTTTTGCGGCCCTTACGGTGGCGCCACTCATCCGCAACACCGGCGAGAGCTTTGGTCTGGTCGTTGCCTCGGAATCGGCGCTCGCCGCCGGCCTTGTGATGGGCATGATGATCGTGCCGCTCATCTCCTCGCTTTCCGACGACATCATCAACGCGGTTCCGCAAGCGCTGCGTGATGGCTCCTATGCCATGGGCGCTACAAAATCCGAAACCATCAAGCGGGTGGTGCTGCCTGCCGCCCTGCCCGGCATAGTGTCGGCTTTCATGCTGGCGATTTCACGGGCCATCGGCGAGACCATGATCGTGGTCATGGCCGCAGGCCTTGCGGCCAACCTGAGCTTCAACCCCCTGTCGGCGGTCACTACCATCACCGTGCAGATCGCAACGCTCCTGGTCGGCGACCAGGAATTTGACTCGGCAAAGACCCTTTCGGCCTTTGCGCTCGGCTTCGTGCTATTCTGCTTCACCCTGGTTTTGAACTACATCGCGCTTCGCATTGTGCAGAGATACCGTGAACAATATGACTGACAAATCAGTCAAGGGAAATGCGGCCTTAATTGCCAAACGATACGCAAGCGAGCGGCGGTTCCAGGCTTATGGCGCCGCGGCGCTGGCGATTTCGGTCCTATTTCTGGTCTACCTGATCGTAGACATCGGCATCAAGGCATGGCCCAGCTACTTTGAACATCGTGCGGTCCTTGAGGTCAATCTTGATGCCAGCAAAATTCCCGCCGCTGACGTTCAGAAAGGTGATTTTGAAGGCATTGTGAAAAGGGCTTTCCGCGGCAGCTTTCCCGGCGTGACAACACGGCGCGACCTGAAGAGCCTCACCTCGCTCCTGTCAGTTGGTGCAGCAGACGACCTCCGGCAGCAAACCGTGGCAAACCCGTCCAGCATCGGCACCACCGTAAAGACAGGCGTCTTGCTTGCCGATGATGCAGACCTCTATCTCAAGGGGATGCTGACCGACACCGTCAAAACACCCGGAACAACCAATGTGCAGATGGCCCAGACGGGCGAAGAAATCATCCTCACGGGCGATCTTTCGCAATTGGTTGCCGGACAGATTGTGCGGGCAAATGGGGGGGCGTTGCGCATTGCGAGCGTCGAGGCGGGCCTCGCCAAGGCTGAAACCATCATGCCGACCACGACCCTCAATACCCTGGCCCCCGGCACCTGGGACATCCTATCATTTTCCCATTTGGAAGCTGACCGGCGCATCGATGACCGGCAGGTGGTATGGCTGGAATCCCTGCGCGACAAGGGAGCCATCGAAAAGCATTTTGCGTGGCGCTTTTTCAACAACGGAGACTCGCGCGAACCCGAGCTTGCCGGCCTTCGCGGCGCCATTGCCGGCTCGCTTCTCACCCTCATCATGACGCTGTCTCTCAGCGTGCCGCTGGGCATCGCGGCAGCCGTTTATCTGGAAGAATTTTCAGCCAAGAACAAATTCACGGAGATCATCGAGGTCAACATCAACAATCTGGCCGCGGTTCCCTCCATTATCTTCGGCCTGCTTGGCCTTGCGGTGTTCATCAATTTCTTCGGCCTGCCGCGTTCGGCTCCGTTGGTGGGCGGGCTGGTGCTGGGGCTTCTTGTCTTGCCCACCATTATCATCGCCACACGGGCCGCCCTGAAGGCGGTTCCACCTTCCATCAAGGAGGCGGCCCTGGGCGTCGGCGCCTCGCACCAGCAGGCGGTGTTCCACCATGTGCTGCCCCTGGCGGTGCCCGGCATCCTTACCGGCACGATTCTTGGCGTGGCGCGCGCCCTGGGCGAAACAGCGCCCTTGCTGATGATCGGCATGGTGGCCTTCATCGTCGATGCTCCCAAGGGCTTCACGGAAGCCGCAACCGTATTGCCGGTGCAAATCTTTCTTTGGTCGGACCTGCCGGAAGTTGCCTTCCAGTCGCGCACTGCGGCGGCCATCATTGTTCTTCTCGTCATTCTCTTTTGCCTCAATGCCGTAGCCATCTTCATGCGCAAGCGCTTTGAGCGGCGCTGGTAGGAAACAAGGAAAAATCATGGACGCTTCGCCCCAAAAAATCACGCTGTCGAATACCCCCCGCATTCTGGCGGCGCGCGACACCAAGATCGTGGCCAGGGATGTGAACGTCTATTATGGCGAGAAGCATGCCATCAAGCATCTGTCCATTGACATTCCCGACCGCGCCGTTTCGGCTTTCATCGGGCCCTCGGGCTGCGGCAAGTCCACCTTCCTGCGCTCGATCAACCGGATGAACGACACGATTGACGGCTGCCGGGTGACGGGCGACATCCTGGTTGACGGCAAGAACATTTATGACCGCGATCTCGACGTCGTGCAGCTCCGGGCCCGGGTCGGCATGGTGTTCCAAAAGCCAAATCCCTTTCCCAAATCCATTTTCGAGAATGTGGCCTACGGTCCGCGCATTCACGGCATTGCCAAATCGAAGGCCGATCTGGAAGAGATCGTCGTGGGCAGCCTGAAGAAGGCCAGCCTCTTTGAAGAAGTGAAGGACAGGCTCGACCATTCCGGCACCAGTCTTTCAGGCGGCCAGCAGCAGCGCCTCTGCATTGCCCGGGCCATTGCGGTCAATCCCGAAATCATCCTGATGGACGAGCCCTGCTCGGCCCTTGATCCCATTGCATCGGCGCGCATTGAAGAGCTTATTGACGAGATCCGCCAGAACTACTGCATCATCATCGTCACGCATTCGATGCAGCAGGCAGCGCGCGTTTCGCAGCTCACGGCCTTTTTCCACCTTGGCGACCTGGTTGAGTTCGGCGACACGGACGAGATGTTCACCACGCCCAAGGACAAGCGCACGCAAGATTACATCACTGGCCGCTTCGGCTGAGCCCATAACGGAGACCTTCATGTCGGATCACACAGTTAAATCCTACGACGACGATTTGGCCAGCCTCAAGCAGATGCTGGCGGAGATGGGCGGGCTGGCAGAAGAGCAACTTGCCAAAGCCATCGACGCCATTACCAAGCGTGATACCAAGCTGGCGGACCGGGTAATCGCCGATGATGACAGGATTGATGCCCTTGAACAGCAGGTCGAAGAAAAGGCCATCCTCACCATCGCCAAGCGCCAGCCCATGGCGCAGGATCTGCGGCAGATCATTGTGGCTATCCGGATCTCGGCGGACCTTGAGCGCATCGGCGACCTGGCCAAGAACACCGCCAAGCGCACCCACGCCATTTCCGAGCAAATGCCGCGCAAGCTGGTGTCGGGCCTCACGCGCATGGGCAACCTGGCCCAGGAGCAACTCAAGAACATTCTGGATGCCTACGCCCAGAACGACGCGGAGAAGGCCATTATGGTTTGGCGTTCGGATGAAGACATAGACGCGCTCTACAATTCCATTTTCCGCGAGCTCCTCACCTACATGATGGAAGATCCGCGCATGATCGGCCCTTGCACTCACCTGCTGTTTGGGGCCAAGAACATGGAGCGCATTGGCGACCACACCACCAATATCGCCGAGAACATTTATTTCCTCGTGCATGGCGAGACCATCGTCGAAGAAAGACCGAAAAAAGATTCGACCAGCACCACCAACTATAACCTGACCACGTGAGACGAGGGCGATGTCTGCTTCGATCCTGATTGTTGAAGACGAAGAACCCATTCAGATTCTTCTCAGCTATAATTTTGAGGCTGAGGGATACCGGGTTCGCGCCACGGCGCAGGGTGAAGACGTGGCCCGCCTGGTGAATGAAGAGCGGCCTGACCTTATCGTGCTGGACTGGATGCTGCCCGGCATTTCCGGCATCGAGGTTTGCCGCCTGCTGCGCACACGCCCTGAAACCCGCGACATTCCGATCATCATGCTGACGGCGCGCGGCGAGGAAAATGAGCGGGTCCGGGGTCTTGCCACCGGCGCCGATGACTATCTGGTGAAGCCGTTCTCGGTGCCGGAGCTTCTGGCGCGGGTGCGCACGATCCTGCGGCGCGCCAATCCCGATGCGGTGGCCGAGATTTTAAAGGCGGGCGATATCGCGCTCGACCGGCGGGCACGGCGGGTAACGCGCTCCAAGCGCGACATTGAACTTTCGCCCACGGAATTCCGCCTGCTCGAGCACCTGATGCAGAATCCGGGCCGGGTCTATTCGCGCACGCAGCTTCTCGATGCCGTGTGGGGCCGCGACATCTATGTGGATGAACGCACCGTTGATGTGCATGTGGGCCGGTTGCGGAAATCCCTGCAGCGCGGCCGCGAAAGCGACCCCATCCGCACAGTACGCAGTATGGGCTATGCTTTCGATGAGAGATTTGGCGCGGCCTGAGCCCTTATTTCATCGTGATCGGACTTTATCCGGTCATCTTCTCCACTGCCGAAAAAGAAGATGCCCGCGTCAAGCGCGGGCATGATCAGAAAATGGAAAAAGTGAATTACCCAAACTTCCGGTGCCGGCGGTCCTGCATGGGCTGATAGGCGGCCCTCGCGTGGTACTCGCAGTAGGGCGACTTATCGCGTGGGCTGTGGCCACAGAAGCAGAAATCTTCCGAGCCTGGATCGCCGATCGGCCATTTGCAGGTTTTGTCGGAAAGATGAAGGATGGTGACGCGGCCGCCCTTGGGCAGGTCCACCAAGCGGAGCGGCTGCGGTTCCGGCAGGGCGATCTGGCGTTGAATGGGTTCCACCCGAACAAAGGTCTTGAGCACGGCGTTTCCGGTGCTCGGCATGGAGGGTGAGCCCACGGGCCGGCCGGGATGGCTGGGTTCGCGGGTCTTGCGTGGGGCGCGAGGCTCCGTCGAGCGCGGCTGGGTGACACGGCCTGACAGATTCAAGCGGTGCACCTTGCCGATAACGGCGTTGCGTGTGACCCCCATGCCGAGGCGGGCCGCAATCTGGCTGGCGCTGTGGCCCTCGGTCCAGAGCTTCTTTAGAAGCTCCACCCGCTCGTCCGTCCAGGGCATTTTTTCGTTGCCGATAACTTGTGTTGGCATCTCGTTCAATTTTGAATCCCCCATCTAGCGCTGAAATGACCTCTCAGCGTGTTGACGCTATAATTGACTTTGGAACGCTACATATCGTAGCTCTAATGAGCGGACACTACTATACGCGGTGACTCGACTTCAAGAATCCGGCATCGTGTTTTTTATGTTTTCCCCAGCTAATCACGCGTCGCCGCTTGGTTAACAAGACCTTACCGCCATCGGGAATCAGAGGTCCATGCGCTGTTTTGACTCATGTTGATGAGTGCGCCGCACACCACGCAATTGACCGAGCGCAATCATGCACTTATAGTGAGAAAAAATTACTTGCGCCGTTCCCTGAGCGGCGCATTTTGCTTTGCACCAAGGACTCTTTCGATGATTGCAGCCGTCCTCCCGACCTATAATCGCGCCAAAATCAGTTTTGAGCGCGGCGAAGGCATGCGCGTATTCACGCCCGAAGGCGAAGCCTATCTGGATTTTGGCGGCGGCGTTGCGGTCACAAGCTGTGGACACGCACATCCACATCTGGTCAAGGCATTGACCGATCAGGCGCAGAAGATCTGGCACACGTCGAACATCTACCAGATGCCGGGGCAGGAGAAACTGGCGCAGCGGCTGATCGATGCAACCTTTGCCGATACGGTGTTCTTCACCAACTCCGGTGCGGAAGCACTGGAGTGCTCAATCAAGATGGCGCGGAAATATCACGCGGCCAAGGGACATCCGGAACGTTACCGACTGATCACCTTTGAAGGCGCGTTTCATGGGCGCACACTGGCAACCATTGCGGCGGGCGGCCAGGCGAAATACCTGGAAGGCTTCGGTCCCAAGGTTGAAGGTTTCGACCAAGTTCCCTTTGGTGATATTGAAGCGTTGAAGGCGGCTATCGGACCTGAGACTGCGGGCATCCTGATTGAACCCATTCAAGGAGAAGGCGGGGTTCGCCCGGTGCCGCCGGAAGACCTGCGGGCCATGCGGGCGCTCTGCGATGAGCACGGCATTCTGCTAGTCCTCGATGAGGTACAATGCGGCGTTGGCCGCACGGGCAAACTGTTTGCCCATGAATGGGCCGGCATCACGCCGGATATCATGGCGGTGGCCAAGGGCATTGGCGGCGGCTTTCCGCTGGGCGCCTGCCTTGCCACCGAAAACGCGGCGCAGGGCATGACGGCCGGTACCCATGGCTCCACCTATGGCGGCAATCCGCTGGCTACGGCGGTGGGCAATGCGGTGCTTGATGTGGTTCTGGAAGAGGGTTTCCTGGACAACGTGCTGCAGCGCTCACTGGGCCTGAAGCAGAAACTCGCGCGGCTCAAGGATGAGCACCCTACGGTCATTGAAGATATCCGGGGATCCGGCCTGATGATGGGGATCAAGTGCAAGGTTCCCAATACGGAGTTCCAGGCCCAAGCCATGGAGCACAGGCTTCTCACCATTGCGGCTGGCGACAATGTCATCCGCCTTCTGCCGCCGCTGATTGCCACCGATGACGACATTACCGAAGCTGTCAATAAGCTTGAAATGACCTGCCGCAGCCTTGAAGCGAAGGCGAGATGAGCGACGCGCCGAAACACTTTCTTGATCTCTCGGATTTCGAGAGCGCTGATTTGCGCGCCATTCTTGAAGACGCGAAGGAATTGAAAGAGGCGCGCGCCGGCCTGAGCAAGGGGATGCATGAGACAGCCGCGCCGCTTGCCGGGAAAGTTATTGCCTTGATCTTCCAGCGGCCCTCAACCCGCACCCGGGTTTCCTTTGAGGTTGGCATCCGCCAGCTCGGCGGTGAATCCCTGCTGATTTCGGCGGGCGACATGCAATTGGGCCGGGGCGAAACCATTGCCGATACCGCGAAGGTGCTGTCGCGCTTTGTGGATGCCATCATGATCCGGGCCAAGAACCACGATGACCTCATGGAACTGGCGAAGCATGCCACGGTTCCTGTCATCAACGGCCTCACCAACAAGTCCCATCCCTGCCAGATCATGGCTGACATTCTTACTTTGGAAGAGCATGTGGGGCCGCTGGCGGAGCAAACCGTTGCCTGGGTTGGCGATGGCAACAATGTTGCGGCCTCCTTTGTTCACGCAGTAACAAAGCTTGGCGGCAAGCTGCGCGTGGCCACACCAAGCGCGCTTTCGCTCAGCCCTGACCTGCTGAAATGGGCGCGGACCAACGGCGCGGACATTACGGTCACAACATCCGCTGACGTCGCCGTCGCCGGCGCCACCTGCGTGGTGACTGATGCCTGGGTTTCCATGCATGACGCGGATGGCGCCAACCGCCACAATCTGCTGAAGCCCTATCAGGTCAATGCGGCCCTGATGAAGAAGGCTGCCGAAAATGCCGTCTTCATGCATTGCCTGCCGGCGCACCGCGGCGAAGAAGTGACCTCCGAGGTCATGGATGGGCCGCAGTCTGTCGTGTTCGATGAAGCCGAGAACCGCCTGCATGCGCAAAAAGCCATTCTCCTGCATTGTTTCGGCCTGACATGACGCGCGCACAGGATACGGTCATGCCCTTCGAGATCAAGCCTCTTGGGGTTCGCGGGCGCGTTGTGAGGCTTGGCGCTGTCATTGATGACATCGTGCATCGCCATGATTATCCGCCGGTGGTTTCCGCCCTGCTCGCTGAGGCCATAGCACTCACCGCCATGTTGGGTGCCACGCTGAAATTTGAAGGCAAGTTCATCCTGCAAACCAAGACTGATGGCCCCGTCGACATGATCGTGGCGGATTTCATGTCGCCCGACGGTGTGCGCGGCTATGCGCGCTTCAACAGGAATAAGCTGGAGGCGCTCACCGCACCCACCCAGCAAGATCTGCTGGGCAAGGGCTATCTGGCGATGACGGTTGACCAGGGCTCGGACATGGACCGCTACCAGGGCATCGTGCCGCTTGACGGGACAACGCTTGCTTCAGCGGCGGATACCTATTTCAAGCAATCGGAGCAGATCCCCACGCGGCTTCGCCTGGTTTCCGGGCCGCTGCTGGCGCGGGGCGAGAAAACCACCCATTGGCGGGCCGGGGCCATCATGGTGCAGCACTTGCCGGCGGAGGGCGGTATAAGCCCCATCCCGTTTTCATCGGGTGACAATCCGGAAGGCGAGGAGCAGGTTCCGGAAAACGACAACTGGGTGAAAGCCAAGCTGCTGCTCGATACGGTCGAAGACCATGAGTTGCTTGATCCCACGCTGACCACGGAAGAATTGCTGTACCGGCTTTATCATGAGGATGGCGTTACGGTTTATCCTGCGAGCGCCATCATCCGGCACTGCACCTGTTCTCCTGATGCGGTGCAGAAGATGCTGAAAGGTTTTTCCGATGAGGACCGCAAGGACATGATCGAGAATGGCGAGATCAAGGTCATTTGCGAATTCTGCTCGACCGCCTATCGCTTTGACCCGGAGACGCTCGAGCCGCTCACGAGCGGCAATGCTCCAACAACCGCTTCATAAACACCTCGCATTTCTGCATTTCCGAGATGTCGATGTATTCATCGGGCTTGTGGGCCTGTTCGATGGAACCCGGCCCACAGATGATGGCGGGAATGCCGATCTGCTGGAAGAGGCCTGCTTCGGTGCAATAGGACACCGCATGGGTGCCATTGGCGCCGGCGAGATTGAGCGCCAGATGTTCGGCGGGTGAATTGTCCTCGGGCGCCAAGCCGGGCACGATGTTGGTCTGCTGGTTGTTGATGCCTGTATCACCTGCGATTTTTTTCATCGCTAGCTCCAGGCCACTCGCAAATTTTTCAAAGCGCGTCGGCACTTCCGTGGGATCAGCGAGCGGCAGGAGTCTCGTTTCCCACTCAAAGGAACATTTACGCGGGATGATGTTCTTGGCGGTACCGCCTTCGATGACGCCGACATGGATGGTTGAATAGGGCGGATTGAAGCGATGAGAGGGATCGCCGCGGGCCGTCAAGTCTTGGCGGATGCGGCTGATCTCGCCCAGCAGCTCGCCTGCCACCATGATAGCGTTAACGCCCTGGTCAGTGAGGCTTGAGTGGGCTTCATGGCCCGTCACTTCAGTTGAAAACGTTACAGCACTTTTATGGGCATTCACCACCTGCATGGAGGTTGGTTCGCCGACAATCACGGCCCTAGGCTTTTTCATGTGGTCGCGGATATGGGCCACCAGCGGGCGCACGCCCTTGCAACCCACTTCCTCATCGCAGGAGAGCGCCAGATGGATCGGGGTTTTCAGATTGGCGGCCTTGAATTGCGGCACCAGTGCCAAAGCCACGGCGATAAAGCCTTTCATGTCACAGGTGCCGCGGCCGTAGAGCCTGCCGTCGCGCTCAGTGAGTTCAAAGGGGTTGCTCGCCCATGCCTGGCCATCAATCGGCACCACGTCCGTGTGGCCCGAGAGCACAATGCCGCCGGCGATATCGGGGCCGATGGTGGCGAAGAGATTGGTTTTCTTGTCCGCTTCATAGTCCACACGGAAATGGGGAATGCCCCAGCTATCGAGATAGTCCTCAACAAACTTGATCAGGGGAATGTTGCCATCGCGGCTGGTGGTATCAAAGCGCACGAGCTCCGCCAGCATGGCCTGCGCCGAATAATCATTTTTCATTTTTTCAATTCACGCTGTGTTCGCCATAGGGGCTGTCGAGGGAGAAGGCGGGAACATCAACCTCGAAGGTTTCGCCGTGCTGGTTTTTCATGTGGTAACTGCCTACCATGAAGCCGTTGGGGGTGGAAAGCGGGCAGCCCGAGGTATACTGAAAATTCTCGCCGGGCTTGAGGGTTGGCTGTTCGCCCACCACGCCGTCGCCACGGACTTCCTGAATGCGCCCGAAGGCATCGGTGATTTTCCAATAGCGTGACAACAATGTTACGATTTCCGCCCCCTGGTTTTCAACGGTGATGGTATAGGCCCAGACGAACTTTGCCTCGTCGGGCCGTGACTGGCCTTCGAGAAATTGCGGCTGCACGTGAATGCGGATATGGCGGGTCGTGCGGTTGTACATGGGCCACAATGTAGCTTACTGCGGGCGGTTTTCCACTATATGAGTTACCCCCTTGCGAAATATGATGGAAACCCGACAATAGACCCATGACACGCACCTTGACCACCCCACAGGGCATCCTGCCCGCCCGGTTAATCGCTGATTATTGCAGCAAGGGCCTGATAAATCCGGGCCGGCCCCTTGATGATAACCAGATTCAGCCCGCCAGCCTCGATCTGCGCTTGGGCGAATGGGCTTACCGGGTGCGGGCCTCATTCCTGCCCGGCCCGAATTCAACGGTCGAGCAGCGGCTGAAATCCCTTGTCCTGCACAGGGTCAATCTGAGCGAAGGGGCGGTCCTTGAGACGGGCTGCGTTTACATCGTGCCCCTGCTTGAATCGCTGAAGTTGCTCAAGGGCGTTTCGGCCGCGGCCAACCCCAAGAGCTCCACGGGTCGACTTGATATCTTCACCCGGGTGATTGCCGATTACGCCCAGGAATTCGACAGTATTCCAGAAGCTTATGAAGGCCCGCTCTATGCGGAAATTTCGCCTCGCACTTTTTCCATTCTGGCGCGCACGGGTTCCCGCCTTTCGCAGATCCGTTTTCGCGCCGGGGCCTCGCTGGCGTCCGATGACATCATCCGCGCGCTCCATGCCCATGAGGGCCTGATTTCGGAAGGACAGGTCAATATCGATAATGGCCTGGCGCTCACCATTGATCTCTCGGGGGCTGATGCGGACAATCCGGTGGGTTTCCGCGCCAAGCGCCATTCGGGCCTTGTCGATGTGGACAAGAAGGCAGGGTTGGAGGCGTCCGATTTCTGGGAGCCCATTTGGCAACGCGATTCCCTCGTGCTTGATCCCGACCAGTTTTATATCCTCGCTTCCAAGGAAGCGGTGCGGGTGCCGCCAACGCACGCGGCGGAGATGGTTCCGTTCAATCCGCTGGTGGGCGAATTCCGCGTGCATTACGCCGGATTTTTCGATCCGGGCTTCGGCCATAGCTCCGGCCATGGCGAAGGGGCGCGGGCCGTTCTCGAAGTGCGCTCGCACGAAGTGCCCTTTATCCTGGAAAACAGGCAGATCATTGGGCGGCTGGTCTATGAACCGCTCACCGAAGTGCCGTCACAGGTTTATGGGCAAGGCATTGGCTCCAATTACCAGCGGCAAGGGCTGAAGCTGTCGAAGCATTTCAGGCCTTACGATCCAAGCAAGCGGTAAGGGACTGGACGGGAGATGCGGTTCCGACTAGCATCAGGCATATGCGGGCGTAGTTCAGTGGCAGAACGGTAGCTTCCCAAGGGCTGAGGCATATGGAAATCGTCCCTTGCGATCTCAGACACGCTAATGCCTCCGCAGAAGTATCATTTCTTCAGTCGTTGCAATCCAAAATTGGTCCAATGCAGTTCATTGAGCCAGTTTGGAACTTAGAGATACAAAAATGGCACCAGCAGAAACATAGTCTGAAGTTTGCCTACGCATGCAACAAGGTCGAGTGAACGTTGCGCCCAGTCTTCGGCCCAGCAATGGAAAACACAAATTCATTCCAATTTGGCTGTTCATCCTGCCGCAACTCGACTTCCACTTGACGAACGTGGCACTACTAACCCCATGGCTGCGGGAGCCGTCAGCGGTCGATACCCCGCCTTGCAGCACCAGCAAGATTCAAATGCTTCAAATGGAACAAGACCGAACACGGATTGTCAAAGCTTCAGGCCTAGTGGCCGCTGCCGCCCGCGCCTGCCGAAGGTTTGCGCATCAGAGGAAGCAGGAGGATGATGCCGCAGAACAGCACGGTGAGCAGCAGAAACACATCGGCAATGGCCATGGTCATGGCCTGGTGGCGAACCATGCCGGCAAGCCGTGATAGGGCGGCCGCTCCCGCATCTGACCCCAAGGGTGCAAGCGTCGCAGTCATGTTGTTGAGCGTGCTTTCGGCAACGGGCCTGCCCCACGATACGGCGTCATGCAAACGCGCCAGGTGAAGGTCCATGCGGTCATTCATCACCGTATTGATGATCGCCAATCCAACCGCGCCGCCCAAATTGCGGGTGAGATTGAACAGGCCGGAGGCCCCGCGCAGCTGGATGGGTGATAGCGTGCCGAGCGAGACGTTGGTGATCGTCACCATGGTCAGCATCAGTGAAACACCGCGCAGGATTTGCGGGATGAGCAATTCTGAATAGCTCCACTCCACCGTGATGGCAGACGCCATCCACGTGCCGATTCCGAAGCCCACAAAGCCAACGCCGATCATAATTCGCGGATCAAGCTTGGCTGAAAGCCGCCCGGCAATCGGTGCGGTGAGAAACATCGCAACGCCGGTGACGAACAGGGTTTCGCCGATCTGCAGGGCGGAGTAGTTGTGCACCCGGGCCAGATAGACGGGATAAAGATAGGTGAGGCCGTAAAGCCCAATGCCCATGGTGAAGGAAAAGATCGAGCCGGAAACGAAATTGCGGTTCTTGAAAGCGGTGAAATCCACGAGCGGATATTTCGAGGTGAGAACCCGCCAGAAGAAAATCCCAGCTGAAATCAGGCAGGTGAGCGTAAGGAAAAATATCAGGCGGCTTTCGAACCAGTTTTCCGACGGCCCTTCTTCCAGCGCATATTCCAGCGTGCCGAGAAATACGGCAAGAAGCGCCAGCGCCGCCCAGTCAAAAGTTTTTGCCAGCTTGAAATCCGGTTTGTCGAAATCAATGAGAAGCCATGCGCCGATGGCGACCGCGATACCCGGAATGACATTGATCAGGAAGAGCCAATGCCATGAGAAAAGCTCGGTGAGATAGCCGCCGACGGTGGGTCCGATTGTGGGCGCCAGCGTGGCGATAAGGCCAATGACCGGTGTAATGATCACCCGCTTATCAGCCGGAAACACCGTGAAGGTGACGGCAAACACCGTGGGAATCATCGCCCCCCCGACAAAGCCCTGCAGCGCCCGCCACACAATCATCTCGTTGATCGAGCCTGACATGGCGCACATGAAGCTCATGGCGGTAAAACCGATGGCCGATGCGGTGAACAGGATGCGGGTGGACAGAATGCGCGACAGCATGCCCGAAAGCGGGATCATCACCACTTCGGCGATGAGATAGCTGGTTTGCACCCACGAAATTTCATCGGCACTTGCGGAAATGCCCGCCTGGATTTCAGCCAGAGACGACGAAACGATCTGGATGTCGAGGATAGCCATGAACATGCCGAACACCATGAACAGGAACGCCGCGAGGTGGCGCTTGTTGAAGCCGGCTTTTGCAGGAGGCTGCAAAGCGCCGGATATGGTGGCGGTGGCGGCCATGATGTTATTGTGCGGCGCCGCGCGTATCGACGGTGACAGTCACCGAAAGACCGGGACGCAATTTTGCCGCAAGCTCCGCCGGAACCGACAACTTCACAGGAACGCGCTGCGTGATCTTGGTGAAATTGCCCGTGGCGTTTTCCGGAGGCAGCAGTGAAAATTCTGAACCCGAAGCTGGCGCCAGGCTCATGACATGGCCTTCGAATATTTCACCGTCCAAAGCATCAATGCTGATTTCAGCCTTTTGGCCCGCATGCAGATCGGCCAACTGGGTTTCCTTGAAATTGGCTTCGATATAGGCGCCGTCCGCCGGCACTAGCGCCATAAGGCGCGTGCCGCCCTGCACGAACTGGCCGGGTTCGACCGCGCGGTTTGCCACGGTGCCATCGAAGGGGGCGCGAACGCTGGTGAACGAAAGATCACGCTCCGCCTTGGCGAGTGTTGTGTTCAGTTCGGTGAGTGTCCGCTCGGCCTCGACACGGTTTGCGGCGATCACATCTATTTGGGCTCTTGCCGCCAGAATATTGGCCTGCGCTTCGTTGACCGAAGCCTCCGACGAATCATGCTTAAGGGTCGAGTCGTCCAATGTCTGCTGGCTTACAACTTTTGCCTTGATGAGCGCCGTGGCGCGATTGAGGGCGGCCAATGTATTGCCTTCCTCGGCTTGAGCACTCGCGAGCCTGGCTTCAGCCGCCGCGATCTGGGCCTTCTGGGCCTCGGTCTGGCTGGCAAAACCATCAATCACCGCTTTTTGCGTTTCTATGCGGGCCTTGGCAGCCTCAACCGCCAGCCTGTAGTCGCCGTCATCAAGCTTCAGGATGATATCACCAGCCTTTACCGCGGCGTTTTCCGCCGCCGGAATTTGCGTGACATAGCCTGCAACCTTGGCGCCGAGTTGCGCCATGTCGGTTTTCACATAGGCATCATCCGTTGAAACCTGGAAGCGGCCCAGCACATACCAGTGGTGGCCATAATAGGCGGCCCCCGACAGGGCCGCCAAAATAACTGCCCCCAGAATGGCGCGCCGCATCATGGGCGGGCGCTTGGCTTTGGTTTCGACCGGCGCCGCGGCGGGCTGGGGGGTTGCTTCGGCCGTGGGAGCAAGAGCGAGCTTTGGCAGGGGGCGCTGGGCTCCTTCAAGGGGGAGGGCAACGGTGGCCTGTGCTGAATTTGACATCTTTACCTACAAAACTGCTTAAATATTGAACTGAACCGTTCAGTATTACTTGTATTTAGCTCGGATCTGGATTATGTCAAGACTAAACCGTTCGGTACAGCCCTGCTGTTACCATATCTCTCGGAGGTCGAAGTGTCTGAAGTTGCCGTTTCTATTCCCGTCAGTGAAAATGACACAGCCAAGCGCCAGCAGATCCTCGACGGCGCCCGACGCTGTTTTCTGGCACAGGGCTTCGATGGCGCCAGCGTGAACGACATTGTCAATGAGGCGGGCGTTTCCAAAGGCACGGTCTATGCCTATTTCCCCTCCAAGGAAAAACTCTTTGCCACCATGGTCTTTGAGGATAAGCGCCGGCACGCCGAACGCACCGCCGTGCTTGGCGATGAAACGCGGCTCGTGGACGAGGTGCTGCGTGATATCGCGTTGAAGCTAGTCACCCTCTTCCAGACCCCGGAGTCCCTTGCCTATGTCAGGCTGGTGGTTGCCGCATCTGCCAAATTTCCTGAAATTGGCCGCAGCTTCTATGAGGCCGGCCCCGCCTATGCCATTGACAAGATCGCCACCTATCTCGAACGCAAAATGGCAGAGGGCACCTTGAAACGCCGCGACCCGCGCCTCACTGCCATGCAGTTTGTCGATCTCGTGCAATCCGGCGTTACCAAGCCTTGCCTCTTTGGCGTCGAAAGCATGGCCGACAAAATAGGCAAGGAAGCAGTAATCGACAGCGCCATCTCGCTTTTCCTTGACGGGATGAAGGCGTAGCCACGCGCCCTCCGGAACTGGTGACGTGTGAACAATTTACTTGCCAGGCATCACGCATGAACCGGTTGGGCTCGTCGTTTGGTCCCTCGAACAGTGCTCGAAAGTGCCCGCAACCGCAAAAATGCGAAGTACGATTACTGATCTACTGGCGCTTCTCAATTCCTGTATAATGGTCCGCTCTCGGTCAAATCCTCGGGCGCAAGAAAGCGGAAGCACAAAAATGGGCCTGTTAGTTGCCGTAATCGCAGTATTGGTCATCATCTATTTTGCCACGGTTTCTTCCGGCTTCCGCATTCTTCTCTTTGCCGTGTTGGCCGCTGCACTTCCGGTGGGCTACCTCTGGTACCTGCAATCGGAAAAGCAAAGTGCTGACAATGAAAGCCGGCTCACGATTGCCAGGAGCCTGGTGAAGCCAACCGACCTGGAAATGACCGACTCCAGGCTGTCTCCGCCGTCCTACCCGGGGCTGACTTTGTGGAACATCTATGGGGTTATCAAGAATAACTCCAGCTATGAGATTGAAAGCATAGCCCTCACGATCGAAGTTACAAATTGCGACGCTTCCGAAAGCAATTGCGTTGTTGTGGGTATTGGCGTTGCGCGCCGGGACTTTCTAAGAATACCGGCGGGTCAAGCCCGGGCGTTTAACGTGAATTTTCCCTTGGAGAATCTGCCCAAGCTGGAAAAATGGAAATGGCGCATTAGTGACTGGATGATTGAGGCAAAAAGTCCAGAATAGGGAACGGATGCAAGAACAAGCCGTGCGGTAAAAAAATCGACACTGGATTTTGGAGCGGGCGATGGGAATCGAACCCACGACATGCAGCTTGGGAAGCTACCGTTCTGCCACTGAACTACGCCCGCATATGCCTGATGCTAGTCGGAGCCATTGCTCCCGTCCAGCCCCTTACCGCTTGCTCGGATTGTAGGGCCTGAAATGCTTTGACAGCTTCAGGCCTTGCCGCTGGTTCGGAAAGTCCCTTATGGCTGCATGCACTTGTGTTTGTCATCGCATTGAGGCAGCTTTCGCATCCAATTGAGCCGGTCAACAGGCAGAAAGCAATTTCAGGGGAGGACAAGCAAGATGGCGATCAGGAAAAAGGCGTCTACGGCTAAGAAGCGCGGTACTCGTAAATCCGCTAAAGCCACCAAATCTAAGTCAGTTAAGTCGAAATCGGCAAACCCTAAGAGCTTGAAGAAGACCACCTCTGCCAAATCGACACTTTCCAAAGTAAAGGCCAGAAAGCCTAAAGCGACTAAGCCCAATGCCCAGAAATCTAGGGTCTCCAAGGCGCGAATAACATGGCCTAAAAAGACCCGTGAATTACATAATCACCACTTCAATTCAACGGTATGGAATACATTCAAATTCCGAGACGATGACGTTGTCATTGCAACCTATGCAAAATCGGGCACAACTTGGATGCAGCAGATCGTTGGGCAACTGATTTTCAAGGGTGCCGAAGGTGTTGATGTTTCCCACGCTTCACCCTGGGTCGATCTGCGCATCATGCCGCCAGAGGCAATTGCCGGGCTTGAAGAGTTGCCGCACCGGCGGTTTGTGAAGACACATCTTCCGGTTGATGCGCTCGTATTCTCACCCAAAGCGAAATACATCTACATCGGACGGGATGGCCGTGACGCAGTGTGGAGCATGTATAACCATCATGCCAATGCCAATCAAATGTGGTATGACGCACTGAACAATACGCCTGGACTGGTGGGTCCGCCCATTGAGCCACCGCCGGATTCGATTCATCAATATTACCATGACTGGATTGAAAAAGACGGCCATCCCTTCTGGCCCTTCTGGAAAAATATCAAGTCCTGGTGGGCAATCCGCAATTTGCCAAATGTCAAGCTAATCCATTTCAACGACTTGAAGAGCGACCTTAAGGGATCCATCGAGCAGATTGCAGATTTTCTTGGAATTAAACTGGATAAGGCGACGTTGGACAAAATCACCGAGCACTGCACCTTTGATTACATGAAAGCTCATGCTGAACTGGCAGCACCACTCGGTGGTTCACTTTGGAATGGCGGTGCAAAGACTTTCATCAACAAGGGGACTAACGGCCGTTGGCGTGACACCTTAAGTGCCTCAGAAGTTGCAGCGTATGAAGACAAAGCCGTGAATGAACTCGGCGTCGCCTGTGCCCAGTGGCTGGCTCAAGGTCGAGCGAAATAGAAAACTAATGAAATTAGAGGAACCGAGCTACCACTTTTCACGCTGCCATTAGTTGTTCCCGGTGAGGGAGAAGCAGGACCATGAGAAGTCCGTCCAGTCCCTCACCCCATGCTCGGATCATAGGGCCTGAAAAGCTTCGATAGCTTCAAGCCCTGCCTTTGGTAATTGGAACCAATGCCTTGGCAAAGCGCATCGTGCTGTGGACGCAAAGATCGCCGAGGGCGGCGCACAAGCTCATTGTGCAGGAGGGCTACAAACTCGTAAAACAGGAACCTCACCATAGGTTTGGCAAGGATCTTATTGGTGAGACGTGGCAACTCGATCTTACAAGAAAGGCCATCACAGCAGATGCTGCAGAAGAGCCGCGAGTTTGGCCATTTCGGAATCATTCAGCTTCGAACCCACATGGTCCTGTAAAGAGGCCCGATAGGTAGGCCACATCCGCCGTAATAATTCCTGGCCCTGATCCGTGATCGCCACCAGCTGCCCGCGGCCATCCTCGGCAAAGGGCAGGCGCTTCAGCAGGTTCTTTTGCTCCATCCGGTCAATCAGGCGCGACACATTATGCTGCTTCAGTAGCAAGCGCTTCTCGAGTTCGAGCGGTCGCAATGTGCCATTTTCTTCCCGCTTCAATTCGAGCAGCACATCATACCAGGCCAGGGGCGGGTGACCCTTTGCCTTGAGGTCAGATTCCACTGCTTCCAGTGCCTTGGCCTGCGCCTTGAGCAGCCGCGCCCAAGCGGTGATTGTCATGTCGGAAGGTTTGCTAGTCATCGGCGGCATCATAGCGATTCATGCAACTACATCAAGCTTGACAATTACATGCATTTGCATATATATCAATGCAATTGCATTGATATAAGGAAACTTCCCCATGAAACACAAACTGATCAAACTGAAAGACATACCGACTTCGGGCTCAAAAATCGTTCCATTTTTCGGACGCGAGCTGCATGTCTACCTGAACGATGGGAAGCCAAAGGCTGTGGCAAATGTTTGCCTGCATTTCGGCGGGCCGCTGTAATGCAAGGAAGGAAAACTGGTTTGCGCCTGGCACAATGCCAGCTTTCACATCTCGACAGGCGAACGGCTGGAAGGCCCGGCTCCGAAAGGCAGCAAATTGATGTCGATTTCAACCTGCGTCGACGGTGACGCGCTCTACTACGTCTGGGGTGAGTGATATGACTGCCCTCACTCTCGTTTCATACGATCTCTGCCCCTATGTGCAGAGAGCCGCCATTGTCTTGGCCGAAAAGGAAGTGCCGTTCCAGCGCATCAATGTTGATCTCGCCAACAAGCCCGAGTGGTTCAAGGCCATTTCGCCAACGGGCAAGGTGCCGCTACTTAAGGTTGGCGACGAGGTGCTTTTTGAAAGTAGCGTGATTGTGGAATACTTGGAGGATACCCAGCCAAATCCGCTGCATCCGCAAGTGCCTCTGAGCAAGGCCCGCCACCGGGCCTGGATGGAATTTGGCTCCGCCATATTGGCCGACTTCTGGACTCTTGAAACGACATCCGACGAAGCGGCATTTCGCGCCAAGGTGAAACTGCTCAAGGAGAAATTCACAATGCTTGAGAATGAAATGAACACCGGGCCCTATTTCGCCGGTGAAAAATTCAGCATCGTCGACGCCGTCTTTGCTCCCGTGTTCCGGTATTTCGATGTCTTCGACAGGATTCTCGATCTCGGCATATTTGACGGCCTGCCAAAAGTACAGACTTGGCGGACGGCACTTGCGGCGCGCCCGTCAGTTGCAAATGCCGTCGTACCAAATTTCAAGGATTTGCTCCGAAAATTCCTGCTTAAAAAGAAAGGCTACATCGCCACTCGGATGACATAACCCTACAAAATAAATTTCGACTGGTCCGCGTTCTTCGCCAAATCACTTAAATGCTTTTGCACGTACGCCTCGTCAATGGTCACCGCTCAGGCCTCAGCCAACGGAAGAGTATCTGACGGAGACTTTGAATAAACTGCCGTCACCATACTGGAAGAATCAGTCTCATTGAACTCATTGAGAGCAACGCGTTTCATACGATACTAAGTTTAGGAGATCCAAATGGAAAAAGTCGCTAAGCGTAATCAGTGGAAAGTGACAGAAGAAGGGTTGGAGGCAGTGGGTCAATCTCGGCACCCCTTCGCCCATGGCAATGATGGATATCGATGGAACCCGATCCGGTGGGGATCGTCTGCTTGCCACTACCCACTGACGGTGGATGTTTAGAGAGCGACATTTCGCTTTGACTCTATGGCATGTCTGAGTATCAATTTTTTTCATTATGATTTTACAAGGTCACGCATTTCGGAGACGATCTGAACGTGACCACGAGAGGGCAACGCCAACACTTGCGACCCTCAATGCCTTTGGATGTCGGCGAATAGGCTACCAAGCGCCGCAAGGCGCGGCTAGGGCAGCGCTGATTAAGCAGAATTTAAAAGGAGACAGCTCAACCGCTCTTTCCTCATCTGAGGTTATTCTTATTCGCTGTGGCGATTGGTTGCTAAACGCAAAAACAATCGAGTTACATCTGTGCCGAAAGGGCATAAGTGTAGCTCTGATGCTTCCGCAACTGTTCAAACATTACATTCTTAGATTTTAAGATGGTTATTGAAAATTACTAGGTTGAGAAAAATGGGAGCCAATGACCTGAGCCCCGCAAACTGATCCAAAATTGAGTAGAGTCCAACGGCCTGAGGAAGGAGTTGGACGATGAGGAAGTCAAGGTTCACCGAGGAGCAGATCATCGGTGTATTGCGGGAGCAGGAAGGCGGGGTATCGACCGCTGACGTCTGCCGCAGACACGGGATCAGCAATGCCACGTTTTTCAAGTGGAAGTCGAGGTTCGGCGGGATGGACGTGAGCGATGCCCGCAAGCTGAAGGCGTTGGAGGACGAGAACGCCAAGCTGAAGAAGCTGTTGGCGGAAGCCATGCT